>JAKAHY010000007.1 GCA_021814695.1 bacterium | reverse complement strand
GAAACCGAATATTTCCCCTTTTTTAACATCAAAAGAGACTCCCTTAACGGCAGTCAGCTGGTCAAATTTTTTGGTTAAATCTTTTACTTCAATAATATTCATGAGTAATTTATATTACCACAATGCCGATTATTTTTCTTATTTTCCAATTAATTTCCTAACCGTCTCAATATTTTTTTTGTCAGGACCGTCATTTTCATATCCGGGCACTTCTAATATAAGTGGAATCTTTTTGAATATCGGGTGATTTAAGAAGTTAGAAAATCCATTTTTACCGATAAGGCCCATTCCTATATTTTCGTGCCTATCCTTGTTGGACCCAGCGGGAGTTTTGCTGTCATTAAGATGTATCGCCCAAAGCTTTTTTATGCCTATGTGATTGTCTATCTGATTTTTAAAATCATCCACTCCTTTTTTTGAAAAATCAGGGAAAATTCCGGCCTCAAAAGAATGGGCCGTATCAAGACAAAATCCAAGCCTTTCGTTATCAACCGCCTTGATTATCCGCCCAATTTCATCCAATGAATCGCCGACAAGATTTCCGGCTCCGGCGCTGTTTTCAATAATCAAGCGCCCGGTTTTTACTCTCCCTAGAATATCGGAGAGTTCTTTAACTACAATTTCTTCGGCTTCTTTTTGCGGCCTGTCTCCGCGGGAACCGATATGAAAAATCACCCCAAATGCCCCAACGGCATTGGCAATCTCAAGGTGCCTTTCTAAAAGAGCTTCCGAAATCCTGGGCATATTTCCTTTGGGACTGGCTAAATTAATCAGATAAGGCGCGTGTAAAAAAACCGGATTAATATCGTTTTTTTTGCATTCATCGATAAATTGTAAAGACGCTTCGGGGTCCGGCAAAAGAGCGCTCCAACGCACCGGACTGGCTCCAAAAATCTGAATGGTGTTAGCGCCGATTCTTTTGGCCTCTTTGATTGCGTTTGATAGGCCGCCGCTTGTTGAGACATGACCGCCGATTTTTAACATATAAGTTTAATTGGAAATTAACCGTCGGATTTAAAAATTCGTTATTTTATAAATCCCCCCTCCTTAAATATTTTTACCAGCTGATTCTGATTTTTTTCCATAACATATTTTATTGCATCCGCAGAACTTCTCCCGGATTTGGTTTCATTCTCAATCTCTTTTGTTATGGCTTTAATAAATTCCGGGTGCTGCTCGAACAATTTTATAATCGCCTCTTTTTGATCATCGCTCATTCCCGAAATATTGCGCTCTATTGTTTTTCTAAAGATAAAATCTTTAAATGACATCGTTTGTTGTTTTTATTTTTATATATTGGTCGAACGTTTTTTTGATCAATGCATCAAGCGCGGCAAGTGATTTTTCATCCGTCATATTTCCGTCGGCATCAAATTTTTGAGTCCCGTTTGCGATAATCACCTCCGGTTGAAAAACAATAAACATATCCAATGCCTCAAGAATTTGGCGTAAATGCGCTTGGCCTCTTAACGTGCCGGAATTGCCGACAGAAACCCCCAAAATAATAGCCGCTTTCCCCCTTATAGTTTCTTCATATTTTCTGGAAAGCCAGTCAATCGTATTTTTCAGGCCGGCGCTTATGGAATGATTGTGTTCCGGAGAAGAAATCAAAAAAACATCGGCCCAGGCCGCAATGTCCCTCAGCTTCTTAACCGAATCCGGAAATGGATTTTCCACGTCCTGATTATAAATAGGCAAATTAAGTTCGGCCAAATCAATCTCTTTTACTTCGGCGCCGTATTTTTGGGCTATTTTTAAGGCAACTTTTAACGCCTTTTTGTTTAATGATTCTCTCTGAAAGCTTCCCGAAAAAGCCGCTACTTTTAATATCTCCATATGATAATGATTTTTAATGATTATATTTCAATTCAGTATAACACACTGCCTTGGAAAAATTGTATCGCATATCTTTTTTCTGGTACAATCCGATAATGAAACGGTATTCTTTAATCATATTTTTTGCGGTTATTGCCGTTGTTTTAATCTTGTCGGCTATTTTATTTTTTACCGGCGAAAACATAACCGTTATTGCCCCGCAAGAGCCATCGACCCCGTCATTATCGGTCAATGGACACATTGTTAATTTGGAAATCGCCGATACGGAACAAAAAAGAAACGAGGGGCTTTCAAACAGGGATAATTTGCTTCAAAACAGCGGGATGCTCTTTGTTTTTGATACCCCCGGGGAATATGTCTTCTGGATGAAGGAAATGAAGTTTCCTTTGGATTTTATCTGGCTAAACGGAAATAAAATCGTTCAGATCAATGAAAACATTCCCGCTCCGTCAACGGGAGAACCTCCGGCCGTCATAAGGCCGGACTATCCGGTTGATAAGGTTCTGGAAGTTAATGCCGGATTTATAAAATCCGCAGCCGTCAAAATCGGAGATGAGGTTAAAATAAACCTTTAATTTTTATAGGGAATAAATTTGAATTTATCCAGATCATAAACGACATTTTTTCTCTCGACGACGACTCTCCATTTTTTCCTTTGCGCCTCTTTAACCAGTATATCATCCGGATTAAAGGCAATCGGACGACCCATCAACTTCAGCATAGGAATATCGTTTCCGCTGTCGCCAACGGCTATTGAATTTTTCCAATCCGCCTTTATGTTCCTACTGGCCAGATATTTTTTCAACAAGATGTCTTTTCTGGAAAAATTCAACACCTTTCCCCTTTGTCTTATCGGTATGGAAATATCCTGTCCGGTTTTAAAATCTTTTTCTATATAATATCTGGTAAATGCCCCTTTTCTGATCTCGGTTACCGCCCCAAAGGAAACATCAAATCCCATATGAAAAGCAAATTTATCCACCATATAAGACGGCGATCCGGAGATGGCCACTAAGTGATAGCCTTTATTTTTTAGATCGGTTATCAAGCCTCTGGTAAATCGGTAAGTTTTATCCTTTTCAATATCCATCACATCCGAAGCAACTGCCTCAACTTTATTGAATTTCTTTCCAAAAATATATTTATCGTAAATTCTTATAACCCTTCCGAGATAATCATCGTAATCTCCGACCCTGTTTAACCACGCCAAATAGTCGGCTTCCATCTCCTGATTGGCCCTTTTGGGAAAAATCCCGGATCGCACCAATCCCCTGACCAGCTCAATCAGAAGGCTGGACCGGAAAATAGTGCCGTCAATATCAAAAACCCCTATTTTTACCTTTTTCATAATTTACGGTTATTTTAGCACCACTGCCGATAAAATCCATGTTTTGTTATTTACATAAATGATATAATGCCAACAGCCCAAAAGGGAAAACGGTGGCCCTTTCGACCGAGCGCTTGATTGAGAGATTATTTGATTTTTTGTATACGGCAGATGTAGATATTCGTTTGGTTAATGTAAATAAAGACCAATTGGCATATTGTAATTCTTGCGACAGGCCGATACTTTTAAGGATTTCACCATGGTCTTCATCCGAGCCCACCGAGGACGGAATTCCCGACTCACCGGCGGCATCCTTGATCCATGAGGCCTTGCACGGAATGCTCCCCCAATGGAAGCATTCCACAATTTACAGCAAAACAAGAAGCGTTTGGTTTGCGCTGACATTGGTCCAAAAACTTGCACTCTACGAAATATTATTTGAACCTAAAAATGACCCGTAAATTTTTACGGGCATTATTTATTTGAATTAATTAAAGAATACGACGCAACAATAGCTGCCGTTTCTGCTCTAAGAGTCAGGCTTCCCAAACTCACAAAATTATATCCCTGATCCCGAGCAATTTTAATTTCATCACCTTCCCATCCTCCTTCAGGCCCTATAAAAATTCCGGCGGTATCAAAATGATTTTTAAATGACATCAATGACTTCCCGGAAATATCAAAAAAATAATTAACGGAATTGGTTTTCGCATCCTTGCGCGCATCTTCAAAACTCATCGGTTTTGAGATTTCGGGCACAATTCCCCTGCCCGACTGTTCGGCTGCTTCCTTGGCTATTGCCTTCAAACGCGCCGTATTTATCGCTAACTTGACGGTTCTTGCCGTTATAACAGGTACTATTCTTTTGACTCCAATTTCGGTTGCTTTCTGAATGACAAGCTCAAAATTTTCCCTTTTTAAAATTGCGCAATAAAGAACAGTTTTAATCTTGGTCTCATTCTCATTAGTTGCGACCTTCCCGATTTTGAGTTTTATGCCGTCTTTTGAAATTGAATCTACTTCGGCTTCGGCTTCATTATTTTTGCCATCACATAAAATCAATCTGTCTCCCGCCGAAAGCCTCAAAACATTTTTTATTTGATTATAAAATCCGGCGTCATTTACCGTCAGGATTTTCTCGTTTAAATTAAAATCACCGAAAAACCGCTGAAGTTTCATATCATTTTACTTTGGCGCTTTTTACCGCCTGGCAATATCTGCAATAATCGCAGTCCTGAGAAGAATCCGGAATCAAATCGGACACGAGACACTTTTTTATATTTTTAAGAGTTTCCTCTATCCATGAATCGTCGCCTTTATATGGAATGAGCTTGACGTCAAATTCAAGTTTTCCGTCAAAGGCCTCCCTGTCCGCTTTTCCATTGCAATAAACGAAATATCCCGTATCCGATACCTTAAATCCATTTTGCCTAAAAAGCCATTGATAAACCTCCATCTGCCGCTTATATCCGTCCTGCCACTCGGCATCAAGATTCACTTCTCCGTTCTTGCTGGTCGCTTTATAATCGGCAATAATCAATTCCCCTTTCGGATTTACCCAAACATCATCCACGCCTCCGGTTACCATCAAATTGGTCACTTTGTGCAGATGCTGGACTCCCGCCCTAAGAGAATCTCTCCATTCGTCTATTTTTTCGTGTTCAAAAGGTATGGCGTCTATTCCATAAGCCTTCATAAAAGGATGCGGCGTATGTTTGGCTCTGTGAAGGTCAAATTCTTTTTTGAGCAAAGCGTCTACGGCGCTGTTTAAGCTGAATGGAAATCCGGGGGGCCTGCCTATCCCCAGACGCCTGTCCAAATAAAAACATCGCGGACATTCCAAAAATAAATCTATTTTACTGCGGCTGATTTTAAACGGCTCTTCCGATTCGGGATCGAATAATCCCCTTGTCCTTTTGGGAGAATAATATTGAGACATAATGTGTCTATTCTATCAGCAATTAAATTTTTTTCAATAAACTATCCGTATTAATCTGCGCAATTTCTGTATAGATCCGTATATTATAAAAAAATAGAGCGTTGTTCACGCTCCGATATTTAATATTTTTATTAAAGTCACATAAGTTTAAATCAAAAATCCCCATCATTTTCATGACGGGGACTTTGATTTCTACCAAATTAGTAGCGGTCATTGCCGAATCTGCGCTGAGGTCTTTCCTCTTTCGCACGGGCTTCATTGACAACCAATTTGCGGCCGCCAATTTCTTTTCCGTTGAGTTCAGCAATGGCTCTTTCAGCGTCGGCATCTTCCATTTCGATAAAACCGAATCCGCGTGAGCGGCCGGACATTTTATCGACAATAACCGCGGCGCTGATGACATTTCCGACTTCAGCAAAAGTATTCTGAAGTTCATCCTGCGTCATGGTGTAAGGAAGATTACCAACAAACAATTTCTTTGCCATTTGTAAATCTACTTATACGTTAAACACTGTCACCGTAAGGACCCTCTCCATTCAAATATAAAAAATTTCGAACGAAGAACCGATGCCAAAGCCCCATGTATTCCTCTGTACTTTTGGCACATGGAACTGAAGCTTGGGCAAAGAATAGCATATATGAGCCAAAAAGTCAATACAAAAAATGCCCCAGTATTTACTGGAGCGGAAGGTTAATCTGTTGAGGCCAATCTGAATCCTTGCAAGTGATAACCGCATAAATAACCTTATAATCCATCATATCCTGAATTTCCCTGAAATAGCCACTCCTCCAACGAAATTTAATAGTAGGAACAGTGATGTTATTATCAATTCTGACCCGGATTTTATCCATAGGGAGAGTGCTGATGGCATAAGTTCCGTCGTTCAACTTCCATGCAAATGACACTTTAAGCGTTTCATGCTGGGCAAATGATCCGACAAAAAGGAAAAAGCTTCCGCTTGCGTCGGTCGATTTGATATTGACCATCTTTCTCAGCTGATGATCTCCCGCTAAAGTAATTCCGGCATAAGATTGTTCCTTTCTACTCGCACAAGATTGCGCCGTCGCCATTACCAACATAGCAACAATCAATAAGGCGGAAAAGGCGTGATATGTAGGAAAAGGAATGTGATTCCCCTGTTCGTCTCTCATCTTAGCACTTCCTTTGAGCTATAATTTTTATATCATAGAAACTTATTATTGTAAAGAACTCGATTGAAAAAACTTTCTATTACAATATGATTAATAAAATGGAAACCGACAAAATAACTGAGCAGCTTAAACAAATCCGCGACGAACTTCTGAATCTGACAAATTCTCCTCTTTACGCATACCGCAAAGAAAACGGATATTTCCCCGTCTCCGGACAGGGTAGCCATTATGCCCATATTATGTTCATTGGCGAAGCCCCCGGAAGGAATGAAGCAAAAACAGGCCGTCCATTCTGTGGAGCCGCCGGAAAACTTTTAGACCAGCTCTTGGAATCGGTAGGGATTAAACGTGAAGAGGTCTATATAACAAATATAGTTAAAGACAGGCCTCCTCAAAACCGCGACCCGCTTCCCGAAGAAATAGAAATATATGCCCCTTTTTTAGACAGGCAGATTCATATAATTCAACCGAAGGTCATTGCAACTCTGGGGCGTTTTTCGATGGAATATATTATGAAAAAATTCGGCCTGACTTCCGAGTTAAAACCCATTAGTCAGATCCACGGCAAAGTCTTTAAATCAAATCCTCTTTTGGGACAATCTATAACTATTATTCCTCTTTACCATCCGGCTGCGGCAATCTACAACCAGCATCTGAAAGAAACCCTCCTTGAAGATTTTAAGGCACTAAACCAGTTTAAATAAATATTCCGGCATTCTGCTCACCTCGCCGTATCTTCAGCGTAGCGCAGACAGAATGTCGGAATATTTGTGACCAACCCGGTCAAGTTGGAATTGAAAATTAATCAAAAACCAGAACCGCCGCTGCTACCACCGTCGTCCAAAGGCCGTCTTTGTGGCCTTGAGCCGATTGGGTGATATTGGTTGTTTTATATATCTGCCCCGATCCCTTGTAAAGTTGTTCGCGCTCATCCCAAGCGGCGTTAGGGTCAAATTCCAACCCCAGAGTTGACGCCAGCATTGTGGCCGCCAAATCTTCCGCATACTCTCCACATTTTTGTTCCGTTTCCCCAAAAGGATGGTGCTCGGAAAGATATCCGTAATTGTTGGTATTTGCCGGCTGGGCCAAACCTATGGAAGCGGCAATCAGACGATTGGGCTCACTGGTTGCATTTCTGGCCATAACACAAAAGACAACCTGTCCGGGATTTAACAGCTTTTTACCCTCTTCTTTGGACACTCTCTTACAATTTGGCGGAAATATAGAACTGACCGTAACCAGATTATATTCGGCAATACCCGCATCTCTTAGTGCCATCTCAAAAGACTGAAGGTATTCTTTATGAAAACCGACTCCTTTGGTAAAAAACATTCTTTTAGGAACAAGCATTCCCGAAACCGAACCCGCCTGAGGAACTGAGGGATTATTATCCATCGCAGTAGTTAAAATTAATTTTATAATTTTTTCGCCCGCTGGCCAGCGGGCAATTGTTGTTTAACAGAACAATATTAGAAAAAATCCGCTAAATTACAAGTGCATAACTGAAAATAGGATTTTTTATCTTATTTTAAGAAGCTTTGTGGCTTCCTCGGGAAACACGGGATTAATTTCCACTCCGGTGCCAAGCTCAAATCCCGCCGATACGTTGGATTTGGGGATAACTTCAATATGCCAATGATAATGTTTGTATTGTTTTTTGTTGACGATAGGCGCCGTATGAATATAAAAATTGTAATCCGGATCATCCAGTTTCTTGGCGACCGAGGCCAGTACGCGCCTCAACGCCTTGGAAATGTGCTTCAAAATATAAACTGAAGAATCCTCAAAATAAGGCAAGTGTTCTTTGGGAAAAATGTTTATCTGATAAGGCTCCTTTGAAGCGAACGGGACAAACGCAATGATTCCGTCTTCTTCATAAACAATTCTTTTCTTTTCTTTAAGTTCTTGTTTGATTATATCGCAATGTATGCATCGTTTATGCTTTTTCCAATGCTCGTGGGAATGATAGAGAGAGCGGCCGACGGTATTTGGAACTACCGGCAATGCCAAAATCTGATAATGAGGATGAAAAATGGAAGCGCCGGCGTTGGGACCGAAATTCTGGAACATTGAAACATATTGCATACAACCGTCGGCAATAAGCTCTTTATAACGCTTTGAAAAAGCCAATAATACATCCAGCGCCTGAGCTTCGGAAAGGTGCCGATAGTTTTTATAATGGTCTCTGGTAAGTAATATATCGTGATGGCCGACGCCGGTAGTTACCGTATACATTCCATCCCGATGAGATGAAGCGCACTGCATATGCCTGTGGCTTATCGCGGGATATTTATTGGGAAGCACCTGTAATTGCCATTTTTCAAGAGGCTTGTCCTCGGGAAACCAGAAATGAGGGATGGCATTGCCATGCTTTTGTGGCTCTTCAAAAGGACAGGTTCTTTTGGGAGAAATTACTCTTTTAATTGTCGGGGCGCCAAAATCATTGGGCCGCTTTCCCCTTTTGGGAGATATCAGCACCCATTCCCCGGTCGTAGAATGATATCGAAGCTCTGAGTCCATAAATTAATTATTAGAATTTGTTTTTGAATCCGTTTGAGAAGTTGAATTATTGATTCTGTTTTCATAATACCATTCGAATACTTTTTTTGCGACAGGAACGGCGTTCAAACTCCCCTCCTTTGCATCTTCAATAAGAACCAAAACGGCAATTTGCTGGGGCACATTCGGATTGGAAACAATTTTATTTTTATCGGGTATATTATAGCCGACAAAAAAAGCATTGGTTTTTTGGTTATTTTGTATTTGAGCACTACCGGTCTTTGCGGCAATCGTCATTGGAATACCGACAAGAGTATTTGAAGTCCCGTAGTCTTTCCTGACTCCATCAAGCATTCCCTGCTCTATCGTATTGAAATAATCATCGGCATTGGCCGCTATTAAATTAAACCGGGGCTGAGTCTTATATACGACGTTATTTTGCGAATCCGTGATATTTTGAACGACAAAAGGCGTCGGAATTTTTCCCCTGTCAGGAATCGTAGAAATATACCGCAATAGCTCTATTGGGGTTATCCGTAAATCCCCTTGGCCGATGGCGACGTTATAAGTATCGCCAATGCGCCAAGGCTCTCCCGTGCGCTGTTCTTTTGCTACGATGTCGGGCAACACGCCATTAGTTTCTCCCGGCAGATCTATCCCCGTTTTTTGATCAAGAAAAAACTTTTTCCAATATTCCTGCAGACGCTCAATACCAAGACCTATTTGACTCCCTCCACCGAACATAGAGTTAGCGCTCTTATCCGAAAATCCTCCGCCCACTTCATAGAAATAAACGTTGCTTGAGCGAGCCAGTGCAGCCCTCATATCAACCCATCCTTGTGGTCTCCAGTCCACAAATCTGGATGGTTTATCCGGAAAAAAAGGATTCGGAATTTCTATATAACCGATTGAAAGAATTTTTTTCAACGGGTCGATTATTTTCTCTTCCAAAGCCCCGAAAGCCACCAGGGGTTTGATTGTCGAACCCGGACTGTAAACTCCCGCAATTGCCCTGTTAAAAGTCGGGCGGTTTTTATCCGTGAAAAGAGACCCTGTCAGAGAGTTATTATCAAAACTGGGCAAACTAACCATAGAAAGAATTTCTCCAGTTGATGGCACCATAACCAGCCCCGCCCCCGAAGTCCGCCCAAGGGACGAGAGCTGGTCTTTCATGGCCTGGTAAAAATATTTCTGAAGGTCGGCGTCAATCGATGTATTTATGGAATCCCCGCCGACAGGATCGCTAATAGTTTTTGTTTCCAGAGAATTTCCCTTAACGTCCTGATACGATATAGCTATGCCATTTTGGCCGCGAAGTTGGGCGTCATATTCAGACTCGAGCCCCGCCTTGCCTATCTCATCGTTTAGGGACAGATCCGAATTGTTGTTTAAATCCTTTTGTGTAACCAAACCGGTATAACCGAGTATGTGGGAAAATACCGGACCATCCACATATTGTCTGCTATAGCTGTTGTTTATGACTATCGACTTGAGATCAAGCTTTTTCAATTCTATAACCTGGGCAAGGGTTACGTCCGGAATGAGCTGAAAATAAGCCTGCCGCTCCAAATCCACTGAAAGAATTTCACTCTTTGCCGATTCCACATCAAAAGGCACGATGGAATTAATCTTTTGCAGATCGGAATCAAGCGACTGGCGGTTTTTTAAAAGCTCGGAAAGATTTAAAGATAATCCGAAACTGGGCTTATTTGTCACAAGCACCTGGCCATATCTGTCATAGATAATTCCTCGAGGAGCCTTTAAAACCGTCTGCTGGCCGGCGTTTGCAAGCGCTCTGACTTGGTATGATTTTTCTTTTATGATTTGAATATATGCCAGTCGGCCGACTACTACTATCATAAAAATTCCCATCACCCAGCTTATCAATTTGAATATAGACGATGAAAGAGGTTGCTCGATTATATCGAGCCCCTCGGACAAATCGTCCAAAACCGATTCTTCTAAAAAGATATCTTTTTTAGCCATGAAGACAATGCGAATAATAATTCAACCGCAATAATGTTATATATCAATTCCAGTAAAAAAACGAGGGAGATAATCATAAATCCGGCTTGGAAAAAAAGCCAAAATACCAGTTGAAAAAGAAATATCAGGGCAATTCTGACAGGTCGCGTTTTTCCGAAAATAAAAAGATGGGAAATTGCAAAAGCCACTGCGGCAATAATAAATAAAATCCCGTACTCGGGCAAAAAAAACGGAGTAAATTTCAGCCACAATAACTCAACCAATACCAATCCGAAATAAACATACCAAGTTTCTATAATAAGACTCGCCACCACAATAACCGCCAAAAAAATATTGGGCTTTATTGAAATTGAAGAAAAGTTAACCAGCGAAATAACCGCCATGACCAGCAACAAAGCAACGGCTGTTATAATTTCGCTTTTAACGTGGCGTATTGTCTGCATTTTTGATTATATAAACGTCGGCTACATCGCTTAACACATAGGGCAAATCAATTTGAGCATTAAAGAAAGTCCCGGTCGAATCTTCTTTAACCGACTTAACCAAACCTATAACCAAGCCGTAGGGTACGTCTTTCGATGCTGAATAAATATTATCACCCGGGTTTACCTGTTTGGTTTTATCTATTAATCCAACGCTGGGGCTCACTCCACCGGTAAGCAATCCGTCGATTCCGGTCTTTCCGATTTTCACCGGTAACGAAAACCTTGGATCATATATGGTAATCACCTCACTTGAATCGGATGCGACGCTGACTACCTGGCCGATAAGAACGGTTTTTGAAAACATTACCGGCTCTCCGATACTAATCCCCTGAGAAGTCCCGGCAGTTATGTAAATTCTATTTTTTGTATTGAACGGATACAGCGAAAAAACTCTGGCGGATTCGTAACGCTGGTCTATGGGAAACGAATATTGTGATTTAAGCGCAAACAACTGGTTTTTGAGGTCATCGTTCTCTTTCTTCAGTTGGATTGATTGGTCCACAATTGAAGGTAAAGAAAATATTCTAGAAAATGTGTCGATAATCCGCCCCGGTTTAGAAATAAAAAATGGGGTTAATAGAATCAAAAATATTACCGATATAAATGCGAATATAATAAGAATCTTTTTCATGATTCCCTAAAAACCGACAACGGTTTATGACAATTACTCTATATTAATGGGCCTGACCGAAAGAGCAAACGCGTGCTTGTGGGTTTCTATATTTTCAGCCGCACGGCCGGTACCCCGCACAACGCACGTTAAAGGATCGTCCACAATAATGGTCTTAACTCCAATTTCTTTTTCTATTAGTTCATTAAGCCCCTTGAGCAGGCTGCCCCCTCCCGAAAGATAGATTCCTCTTTTTAATATGTCTCCGGAAAGTTCCGGCGGAGTTTTTTCTATCGTGTCGCGGATAGCTTCCACTATTTGGCGGACCGAAGGCATCAGCGCAATCCTAACCTGAGAATCTTTGATTGTCGCCTCCTTGGGAAGTCCCGAGGATAAGTCTCGTCCGGCAATCGAAATCTCCATAGGCTTTCCACTGCCCGTAGCCGAACCGATTTCTATTTTTATTCTTTCGGCCGTGGGCTCTCCGATAGCCATTTTAAAATCATCATGGACGTAACGCGTAATCTCATCATTCATTTTATCTCCCGCTATCTTTAAACTCCGTGAAACAACCACTCCGCCCATGGAAACAACCGCTATTTCGGAGGTTCCACCTCCAATATCTATAATCATATGAGCCGTAGGCTCACTTATCGGAAGATCCGCACCCAAAAGCGCCGCTATGGGCTCTTCTATCAGGTAAGCCACCGAGGCTCCCGAAGATATAACCGCATCTTCAACGGATTTCCGTTCAACCTCGGTGAGATTGGTGGGAATTGCCACAACAGCGCGAACATAATTAAAAAGACTGTCTTTTTTTATTTTTCTGACAAAATGTTTCAAGACTTCCTGAGTCATCATAAAATCCGAGATAACTCCGTTAATCAAAGGCCTGATGACGTCGATATGCATCGGAGTTCTCCCTCTCATTTGTTTGGCATCATTGCCGATCGCGACAACCTGGCCACTTTTATTATTCACCGCGATCAGAGTAGGCTCGTTGAAAACAACACCCTCCCCCTTTAAATAAACCAGCGAGTTGGCGGTTCCAAGATCTATGCCGATATCTGTTTTTAACCCTCTAAATAGCTTCATTGCTTACAATAGATATTAGTTAGACATAAGGTACTTCTTTATAAAAGAAAAATCAACAACTTTAGCGGAAGGCTCCGAGCGCTTTTTAAACTCTATTTTCGTCCCGGTCTTCGGGCTGACAACCAGACGCACGGGTATTCCGATCAGGTCGCTTTCGGCAAATTTTTCTCCGGCCGTCTTTTCACTCCTGTCGTCGAACAAAACGTCTATCCCAAGCTCCGACAATTTTTTATAAACCCCTTCGGCTCTGAGAAAAACTTTTTTTGTCTCATTTTCGTCGGCGCCGGACAAAGCTATCAGATGAACGTTAAACGGCGATACCGATTTTGGCCACATCAATCCTCTGGCATCGTGAAAGAGTTCTGCAATAATTCCAAAAAGACGCGATATCCCCATTCCGTAGCAACCCATTATGACCGTTTTTTCACTTCCGTCTTTATCACGATATTTAAGGGAAAAAGGGTCTGAATATTTGGTATTCAGTTTAAAGATATTGCCCGCTTCCACAGAATTCGATACCGAAAGCGGCGCCTTACATTCAGGGCACAAATCACCTGCTTTAGCTGTATTTATCTCACGATTTTGGGCAAAATGGCACTTATTACAATGGACTATTTCATCCTCGCCGCTATCGGCCAGAACCTGAAATTCGTGGGAGTATTTGGAAAAAGTTCCCCCTGAAGCCTCTACTAAAATTGCGTCAAGCTCCAGTCTTTTGAATATTTTCTGATATGCCTTAATCGCTTCGGCATAATACTTATCCAGATCATCGCCATCGGCATGGAAAGAATAAAGGTCTTTCATAATAAATTCTCTGCCCCGAAGCAATCCGGATTTTGCCCTTGGCTCATCCCTGAATTTTGTCTGAATTTGGTAAAGTCCAAACGGCAAATCTTTGTATGAAAAAATTGTTTTTTGCGCCAAAGGAACGACAACTTCCTCGTGAGTTGCTCCCAAAGCATATTCTTTCTTGTCGCGGGCAATAACTTTAAACAACGCATCAAACGTTCCCCACCTTCCGGTTTTTTCCCAGTTTTCTTTAGGGGTTAATGCCGGCATCAAAATTTCCTGCGCTCCGATTGCGTCCATCTCCTCCCTGATAATAGCTTCAATATTTTTGATGACTTTGAGCCCCAAAGGCAGATATGAGTAAACACCCGCCATTGTCTTGTCCACAAAACCGGCTCTAATCAGGACTTTTGCATTCGTCGCCTCTTCATCTTTGGGAAATTCCTTGCGGATGAAGTTTGAGAGTTTGGATTGTAACATATGCAAAATAATACCACCAAAAGGCGGCATTTTCCAGAAAACAAAAATTTAACTCGTCAGCTCTTTTCCCAGCGTAGCAATATCAATTCCTCCATATTTTCCCGGGCTCATCATCAAAAGGCTGGCGTTGGTCCATTTGAGCCCTTTTAAAAATTCAACAACTTTTTTTGAGTCGTTAAAAACGCGAATCCTTTCGTCTCCGAAAAGTTCGCGAATTTCTTCTTCGCTTGGGACAACCACCCCCTTACTTTCAACAACTGCCGGGTCATAAAAAATTATCGGAATATCGGAATCTTTCAAAGTTCCGGAATAATTTTTCAAAAAATTTTTATCAAAACTACTCCAGGTATAAAGCTCAAAAAATGTCACCAGTTTTGAATCCGGAAACTGTTCTTTAACGGCATCAATGCTGGCCTTAAGTTTTGACGGCGCGTGGGCAAAGTCCCTAAAGACTCTCGTTGAACCGTCGTCAAATACCCTCTCCAGCCTCTTAGAAGCCCCGGGGAAGGTCGAAATGGCCCCGTAAAAAGCCTCGTCGCTTATACCCATAGAATTACACACCTCTTTGGCACCGCTGATATTAACCATATTGTGCCTCCCAAATATTCTGACCGGTATTTCTTTTTCTTCATAGATTAAATAAGTTTCTCCGTTTCTTATGGTGTGAGGATGCACAGAATAAGGAATTTTTTTTATGGTATTTTTGGCATTCTCGGCTACCGATACCACCCAGGAATCGTCCCGGCAATAAACAAGAGTTCCTCCGTCTTGGATGGAGTCGGCAAATTCTTCAAACTGCTGTATGTAATTTTCAAACGTCGGAAAAACATTGACATGATCCCAGGTAATCCCGCTTATTAGAGCTATATGAGGCTTATATAAATGAAATTTTGGCCTTTTATCCAGCGCCGAAGCCAAATACTCATCCCCTTCAAATACCGCGAATTTTGCATCGTCTGAGAGTTTCGCCATAACCTCAAATCCGTCCAAAAGAGAGCCGACCAAATAATCGCATTTAATTTTATTTCTTTCACAGACATGTAAAACCATGGACGTCATTGTCGTTTTTCCATGACTGCCGCCTATAACAACCCGGGTTTTGTCCTTGGTGTGTTCGTACAGGTATTCAGGGTAAGAATATATTTTAATTCCCAGTTCTTGAGCCTTAATCAATTCCGGATTATCCGCCTTGGCGTACATCCCCAGAATGATTTCGTCGATGTCGGAGGTTATTCTCGATTCGTCCCAACCGGGGACATTCGGAAGCAGTCCGTATTTTTCCAGACGACTTTTTGCCGGTTGAAAAATTTCCGTATCCGAACCCGTCACAATATTGCCCTGTTTAAAAAGAGCGATGGCAAGATTATGCATGGCATTCCCACCTATCGCTATCAGATGAATTCGTTTGTTCTTGTCCTGTGGCATTAGTGAAATAATCGAATTACATCCTGAACACTGGCGGCCAATAAAAGCGCCAGGAGTAATGCGAATCCGACGCCATTAACTATCTGCTGAATTTTTATACTTATGGGAGAACCTTTGATTTTTTCTATTATCAGAAACAACACTCTTCCGCCATCCAACGCCGGAAAAGGAAAAATATTAAGGGCCGCCAGATTCAAAGATATGAGAGCTATCAGATTGGCTAAATACGCGGCCCCCAATCCCGTCGCCTGAGAAGTCGCTTCAAAAATTCCAACCGGCCCCGATATATATTTGAAAACATTGGCGCCTCCGAAAATACTGGCGATAAGCTTGAACAAAAGAACATAAATCATTACAAACAATCCAAATGCCATCTTTGTGGCATCCGCTATGGCCCTAAAGAAAGGTTCCTTTTCCGCGCCACCGGCCATCAAACCCACTCCAAGAGGGCCCTCACCTTGAGGAACATTTTCTCTTGGTGTCACGTTCACAGTCTCCTCTTGGCCGTTGTGCAAAAGGGTTAGTGATATTTCTTTGCCTTTATGCTCATCTACGTAAGATATGAGAGAGTCCACTGAGGAAAAACCCGATATTTTATCACCCTCTTTTATGCCGACGTTTTGGGCCGGAGAGCCGCTCATAACCTGAGAAACGATTACTACGGGCTTTGTGCCTACCAAAAAAACCACAACCAAAATAATCCACCCCAAAATAAAGTTCATTAATACTCCCGAAATCAGAACGACAGTCCTCTGCCATATCGGCTTTGAAGAAAAAAATCTCTCTCTGGGAACTTCTGCCGCTTTATCAATTTCGGTAATTTTTTCTTCAATTATAATTTCTTTCGTTGGCGAATCGATTATTTCTACCGCTTCCTCTTGGGAAACTATTTTTTCCTCGGAAACAAAATCGTTTTCTCCGATCTCGCCGTCCTCTCCGGCAATTTTAACGAACCCCCCCAAAGGAATGGCGTTGATGCTCCAGGTCGTTTCTCCTTTTTTCCATCCTTTTATTTTTGGAGGAAATCCGAACCCGAACTCCTCAACATACATTTTGAATTTTTTTGCCGCTACAAAATGCCCGAATTCATGAACCAGAACAAGTAGCGCGAGAACCGCGATAAAAATTATTATGTCTAAAATCATAGTTATTCGTTTATTTCCGCCATCTTCTTATCAACCATAGCGTCAACGTCTTTGTTAAATCCATCCATCAGTTTTTGCATTTCTTCTACGAGTTCGAATTTTTCGTCTTCGGTGATTTCTCCCGATTTTTCCATTTCGTTCAGGCTCTTTTTTATTTCATCACGAACGGTTCTGGATTTTATCCGAGTGTCCTCGGCTTTGGAACGGATAACTTTTTCCAATTCGTTTTTTCGCTCTTGGGTCAGAGACGGCAAATTAACGTGAATGGTATTGCCGTCATTGGCGGCACTAATGCTCAATCTGGATGACACTTCTTTGACAATGGCGCCAACGGCATTGGCATCCCAAACGTTTATTTGAACCTCGCGCGGAGGCACAACCATTATTGAACCCAGTTGTTTTATCGGCAATCGCTGGCCGTAATATTCAACTTGTATATCTTCTACCAACGCCGGCGTCGGCCTCGATCCCCTGATGGGTCCTATCTCGTCTTTAAAAAATTTTGATATTTCCGCAAGTTTTACTTGAAGTTCTTTTTTTATGTCCATATCGCCAATTGTAAGACATAAAACCGGTAAAATCAAAAACGGGCCACACATGCCCGTTTTTTTGTAAATTTGAATTGTCTTTCCTCTTCCGTACTTTACCGGATGCGGTCAAAATGACCGCTTAATTCTTGAATCTGGCGGAGTCCGTACCTATCCGGAAAGAACACCCTGACTCGCTCTGAAGGAGCGGCGTTCTTTACATGCTTAATATCGTCCTTTGTCCGACAAAATAAAAGTGGAAGGCTTTAAACTCGTTATTTAAGGCGGTTATTGCCCAGTTTTCTCCTCCGTCATGGCTGACATAAAGATTATGATCAGACACGACATATAAAACGCCATTATGAACGCCAAGAGCATCAACCTGATTTTTTATGATCGGAATGCTCTTGAGGATAGAGAATGTTTCTCCACTGTCGTAGCTGACGTAGGCCCCCTTGGATGTCAGAACATACAGATTTCCGGAATCGAAAGTAACATTTTCCATCGGAGTCGAGTTAAACAACCAATCGCCGGGAATCGAAACTTTCTGGAACTGAGCGCTAAGCGTATCGGCCTTGGCCAAATTTCCGTTTTTAAGCAACACATAAAAGTATCCGTCTCCGGGATGATATATCTTGAGTACCGGTGATTTGAAAACATTGACCACCCGGGATTCTTTGGTAACAATATTGTACCGAATAATCTGACCGGTAGACATCGCAAAGTAAAGGTTATTTCCCGAACGATATATGTCATAGGCTCCTTCGCCGTCGAAATCCATCAATTTATCCAGATTGAAAAAATAATCCCAAGTCCTGTAAACAGAACCCTTCCCGTTTGAAAATACGGAAATGAAATAATCTTCTCCGTTTCCGGAAGCGGGCAGTATTTTGAATACCAGCGATGTGGAGTTAATTTCGTTATTGGAGCTCGTAAAACGGTTCCAGGTCAATCCTCCGTCACGGCTCAAAAATAAACCGTGGTCGGTAGCAACCCACATTACGTTCTTTTCAAGCTGACCGCTGACATCAAAGACTTTAAGCTGGGTAGATTGGTCCAAAATTTCCTGATGGGAATTTTTGAAATCATCAAAAGTTATGAGAAATTGGCCAACGCTGGATGACCAGTCGGTTTCTACCGCCGCAAAAGCGGAAGCAAACAAGCTCGTGGACCCCTGCCCTATAAAATCTCCCGAGATATTACCCCCCAAAAAAGAGAAACCAAAAACAATCAGAATTCCTCCGATTACGACGAGTCCGATAAAATATAACGTGTCTTCCATAGAATATTTTTTAAGTGGATTCTTTTACTTACAGTGAGAGATTCCATCCACGCAATTTCTTGCATTATTTCCCGACACTCACGCGGATGATTCAGAAATTTTGGCCTGATTTTATTCAATATTTCTTCAAAAAAACGTTCCAGATTCAGCGGGGATTTGTCTATCAGCTTAAGCAATTCGTCCACAGCCCCTTCCAATTCCGCCTTTCCGGAATATGATTTTGATAATGACTTCTTAACTATATTGAATAACTTGTTTTGGCTGCCCTGGCTTTCGATTATTGCCACGGCCCGCCCTATCCTGCCAAAAGATTCTCTGCCAATCTTTTCTGATTCTAACTTGCCAATTTTACCATATTTAGCCAAAAAGTCAAGTATCTTGTCGGTCGGGAGAGTTTTAAAGTATATACCCTGCATTCGTGAGGCTACCGTAGGCAAAAACACCGAAGAATCCCTGGCTGTGGCTATAATAACACCGCTTTTTGGTGGTTCCTCAAGAATCTTTAAAAGGGCGTTTTGGGCGGTATCGGTCAGCCACTCAGCGTCCCTTATTATAGCCACTCTGTATCGGGAACTCATCGGTGTTTGATAAAGAAATCTCTCTATCTCACGAACTTTGTCGATCCCGACACTTTCCTTGCCGTCCCTGCTTGCTTCATCCTTTTCCGAACCAAAATCGACTATAAATGTTTCCGAAAGTGGCGACGTAGATTCCTCAAACTTTCCGGTCTCTATATAATTTGCTAAATATTTGGCAAAAAGAAATTTTCCGGTTTGTGGCTCTCCAAAAAAAAGATACGCATGGGATAATTCCTGCGCATCAACAAGTTTTTTAAAATCTCCGACAAGATTGTCGTATCCGTAAAGCATGATCACTTCTTATTAAGAAGCGTTCGCTTGTATACGTCCAAGTGGTTGAGAATTATTCCGGTGCCTTTGGCGACACAGAAAAGAGGCTCTTCGGCAACAAATGCATTCACCCCCAAAGACTTCTTGAAAAATATCGGAAGGTTTTCTATATGAGCTCCGCCTCCGGAAAGCACAATCCCTTTTTCCATAATATCGGCAACAAGCTCCGGTGGAGTTTCGTTAAAGACTCTCTGAACCGCGGAAGCGATTTCTACAAGTTGAGGATGAAGAGCCTCGGCAATTTCATTGGAATTAATAAGGATGTCTTTCGGAAGTCCGGTCGAACTGTCCCTGCCCCTAATCTGATACTCCCGCTTATTTCTGGAAGAAGTAGCCGAACTTATTGCAATTTTTACATTCTCGGCGGACTGCTCTCCTATAAAAAGAGAGTATTTCTTTTTTATATAATCCGAGATAGCTTGATCGAATTTATTTCCCGCAACGCGCAAGCTGGCCCAGGAAACTATTCCACCCAATGAAACTACAGCAACCTCGGAAGTGCCGCCGCCGATGTTTATTATCATATTTCCCGAATGTGAGTTAATGGGAATCCCGGCTCCGATTGCCGCCAAGATAGGTTCTTTTACTATATGAGCCTCTTTGGCTCCCGCTTCCATAGCTGCATTAATAACCGCCCTCTTTTCGGTCTGGGTGATTCCGGCAGGAACCGAGATAACCACGTCCGGTTTTATAATCGCTCCCAGAGAACCGACGGCTTTGGAGATAAAGTATTTGAGCAAGGCTTTTGTTATGTAATAGTCGGCAATAACGCCATCCTTAAGCGGTTTGTAAGCGATTATATCGGATGGGGTTTTTCCTATCATTTCCTTAGCTTCCCTACCTACGGCCAGCACTTTGTTTTCCGGAACGCTCAAAGCGACAATCGTCGGTTCATTGATAACAAATCCCTTTTTAGGCACAAAAACAACGGTATTGGCCGTTCCCAAATCGATTCCGATTTTAGTCGTAAAAATCATGATGGTATAATAATTCGTTTTAAAAAAAGTTGCAACAGCGTTGGTTTTATTTAAAACAAGACTCCCTCAAAAACCCGGGTGTAGTATATATTCCCGGAAAATGGATGAGCTACTCAACTCTTTCTATTTGTGCACCAAGGCCTCTCAATTTACCGTCCATATCCTCATATCCCCTGTCTATAAATTCAACATTGTTGATTATTGTTTCGCCTTCGGCGGCCAGGCTGGCTAAAACCACTGCCGCCCCTCCTCTGATGTCCAAACTTGATACTTCGGCGCCCTTAAGAGCTGCCGGTCCGTTAATAACTATCCGATTCGGGTTAAGAACCTCTACACCCGCTTTCATCAATTTCAGTTCTTCAAGATATCTGAATCTGCCGTCAAAGAGAGTATCGAATATTTCCGTTCTTCCGTCCGCTTGAGTCATTAAGACCGCATATTGAGGCTGAAGATCCGTAGGAAATCCGGGATAAGGCCGCGGGTCAATGTCCTGAGCGATTAAATTTCCGGACCGTTTGATAGTTTTTACATATTCTTTTCCGTCACGATTGATAATTTCTAAATTCGCTCCGGCGTCCTGAAGTTTTTTGAAAAAAATATCGGAGTGGCGCTCTATTATCGGACCGACAATTATTTCGGAATTTGTCAGAAGGCCGGCAATAATATAAGTACCCGCTTCTATTCTGTCGGGTAAAATCTCGTACTCTACTCCGCTAAGCTCCCTTACTCCCTCAATTTCTATATCGTGAGTTCCGGCGCCGGTAATTTTTGCCCCCATTTTATTTAAGAATCCGGCCAGATCTTTTATTTCGGGCTCTGCCGCTGCCGCATGAATGAATGTTTTTCCGTCCGAAAATACCGCTGCCATAATCGCATTTTCAGTCGCGGTTACGCTCATTTTTTTAAGGATAACATGTCCGGGTTTAGGTTTTCCGAAAAGATGGAACTTTTCGTCGGAATATTCTATATTCACCCCCATTTGTCTGAAAACATCCAAATGGTCATCTATTGGACGGGATCCTATAAGACAACCCCCGGGTTGGCTGAACTCTGCTTCTCCAAATCGAGCCAGAAGTGGTCCGACGAGAACTATTGAGCCTCTCAATTTTTTAACCGCCTTTTCATCGGGATGAGACGAGCTAATTGTCGAAGCATCAATTTTGACTTCTCCGTTGTTAAAATCGATTTTTGATCCAATGCTTGAAAGTATTTCTATCAGCTTATCAACATCGCTTATTTTGGGAACGTTCTTTATAACACATTGGGAAGAGGCCAAAATTGCCGCCGGAATTATTTTAAGCGCGGCGTTTTTGGCGCCTTTTATTGCAATCTCTCCCGATAATTTGTTTCCTCCACGGACTTTGAATTTCATATTTTTGGTATACTCCCCGCCCTTTAATCGGGGTCTTTTTTGGTGTAAGATTAACCTAATTATAGACCTTTTGGAATACCCAGCAAAATGTCACTCTCATTTAGAAGAACGCTGTTTGGAATTTTTATACTGCTATTTATATTAATAGGCGTTGGAGCAATCTACTATTCCCAAGGCTATCGTTTTGATTTTTCTACATTAAGCATCCATAAAACGGGGGCTGTCTATGTTGAAGCCTTTCCCAAAGGAGTGCAAATCTACATAGGCGACCAATTGTATCAGGATAAGTCGGGTATTTTCCAGGGGGGAACTCTGGTTTCCAATGTTATACCCAAACGTTACAGAGTCGTCATCAAAAAAGACGGATACTACGATTACGAAAAAAATATTGAGGTCTTCCCCTCTCAGGTGGTTCGCTTATTGAATATTCATTTGATTCCCAAAAGCGTTACGGCATTGCTTAGCGCGAACGCAATCAAAGGATCGACAATCATCGATATTTCCGACAGCGGAAAGGTGCTCACGCTGGACTCAAAAACAAGCACTTACTATTCCACCGATTTAAGCCAGAGCACTCCTGTTCAAACCAACATAACACAAAAAATATTGTTGCTGACCAAACAAAAAATCAACCGATTGCTTTTTTACCCTCAAATGGACACCTCATTTATAGCCCTGACTTCAAAGGGGGTGTACAGAGCCGATATTAGCGCTAAATCCCTATCCCTTATCGAAGGAGGCAGTTTATCAATGATACGCTCGGAAAGAAATAATCTATATCTGTTAGTGCCGTCTCCTCCGATTTCCAAAAAAATTGCCAGCACATCAACTCTTATGGACACGATTGACCTGGTTTTAAACAATAAAATCTCTGAAATTACCCTTCCGGTAGCGTCCGAATCAATAAAAGATTTTGATATAGGAAATAATCTCATCGCCGTATTGCAAAACAACGGAGCCCTATGGTTATACGATTATTCAGGCAATCCCATGGTTCAAATCGCACACTCCGCAAAACTGATGGCGTTTTCGGATGATAATACTAAGTTAATGTTTCAAGACGAAGACGGAAAAACGTTCGTGTATCTTATGGATGATGAGCTGGCTTCTCTCGATTCCAGGAATGGACAAACCGTCCGCTTGGGCATTATCGATCCCCAAAACGTTAAAAATATATGGTGGTTTCCAGACTCTTTCCATTTAATTCTGCAGTACCCCGACAAGATTGTTCTGGCCGAAGTAACTTTAAAAGAGCCTAATAATCATTTCTTGATAACTCCCTATCAGGGAAATCTCTACTACGACAAAGATTCAAAAAAATTGTATGTTTTATCCGACGGAATCCTAACCTTGTATAACATAGGAGCCCTCTAATCAACCACAACAAAAAGACGCCTTACAAGGCGTCTTTTTCAATCAAACGATATTGTCTTTCGAGTCGGCTTTTCTGTAAATTATCAGCCACCCACCGAATCCTCCGCCAATAATTGTGACCAAAAGGCTGTTCATCACCTGCCACATATCCTCTTGAAGGTATGCGGGAAAGTATTCGCTTAAAATAAATTCGTGAAACTCCCATCCTATCCCAAGCAAAGAAGCAAACGAAATTATTATCAGCAGCATTTTTATTTTTTCCGAAAAATGATCGTGCAGATGAGTGGAAATAAAATGCTTATAAAGCAGTCCAAAAAATAGAGCCGACCATATTCCTCCCAAAAAATGCAGCAGAAAATCTACCAGCGAACTGGAATACCATCCGAAAAAAACCGCAAATATATGCGCCATCAGAAGGAGCACGATAAAAACAACAACGGTTCTTCTGGAAACATCCATAAGGATTAACGCTTTGACCACTGCGGAGCACGTCTGGCTTTTTTGAGACCGAATTTCTTTCTCTCAACCATTCTCGGGTCGCGGGTCAAAAATCCGAATAACCTCAGCTTTTTTCTGAATTCTTCGTCAAATTCAACCAAAGCTCTTGCAACTCCGTGTCTTACGGCTCCGGCTTGAGAAGAAACTCCTCCGCCGACGACTTTCACGGTTGTTTTAAAAGCATTTTCCAAATCGAGCTTGGAAAAAGGGCTCTTTACGGTTTTTTGATGGTTTCCAAGTGTAAAATATTTCTCAAATGGTTTTCCGTTTATTTCTATCTTTCCTCCGTCATTTCCTTCCGCTTTAAACAATCTGACGCGAGCAACGGATGTTTTGCGGCGGCCAACGCCTTCCACAAAACGGCCTTTTTTAAGATTAGGTATCTTTGTTTTTTCCGTATTAACTTTTTCTGCTATTTTTGGCATGTTTGTTATTTTTCTATAATCATTCTTTTAATCCTTCGTGCCTGTAATTTATTTTTGGGCAACATCCTCATTACGGCCTTGCGCAAAACCCACTGCATGCCGTGCTTTTCCAAAACATCTTTAATCTTTCTTTCTTTAAGATGTCCTATCTGGGTAGTGTGTGAGTAATATATTTTCTGTTCGGTTTTTCTGCCGGTCAAATTAAGAGACTCCACGTTCTTGACGATTACCTTATCGCCTCCTTCCAGGCGCGGGTTATATCCGGCATTCTTTTTGCCCTGCAAAATCAAAGCGATTTCTGTCGCCACTCTTCCAAGAACTTTTCCTTTGCAGTCAATTGTGTATTCCATAATTATTTTTTACCTTCTACGATTTGTTGTTCAACACTCTTGGGAACTTCCTCATAATGGCTGAATTCCATCGTAAACGATCCTCTCCCCTGAGTCATTGACCTTAATTTTGTAGCATACCCGAACATTTCCGACAAGGGCACCATAGCGTCGATAACTTTTGTCATAGCCCGGTCAGAGAGCGATTCAATTCTACCGCGCTTGGAATTCAAGTCTCCGGTAACATCACCCAAGTAATCCGCCGGTGCGATTGTCTGCACTTTCATTATCGGTTCCAAAATTACCGGGCTGGCATTCTTTGCCGCCTCCTGAAATGCCATTGATCCTGCGATTTTGAAAGCCGCTTCGGACGAGTCAACGTCGTGATAAGAACCGTCAAACAGAGTAACCTCCAAATCGGTCATCGGATAGCCGGCAACAATACCCCTATCCATTGCCTCCTTGATACCTTTTTCTATAGGAGCAATAAATTCCTGCGGAATGACACCTCCTTTAATTTGGTTAACAAACACAAAACCCTTTCCTCTTTCGAGAGGTTTGACTTTAATTTTAGCATGACCATATTGCCCCCGGCCTCCGGATTGTCTGATATATTTACCTTCCGCTTCAGCATTGCCCCTAATTGTCTCTTTATAGGAAACCCGTGGACGACCAACATTGGCTTCGACATTAAACTCGCGCTTCATGCGGTCTACGAGAATTTCCAAGTGTAACTCTCCCATTCCCCAAATAATAGTTTCTCCCGTATCCTGGTCTCCGGTGACTCTAAAAGTCGGGTCTTCATCGGAAAGACGGTGTAAAGCAATGCCCAATTTTTCCTGGTCCGCTTTGGTTTTGGGCTCAATCTTAAGATTGATAACCGGTTCGGGAAACGTAATTTTTTCAAGCATTATCGGTTTTTCCGGGTCACAAAGAGTATCCCCGGTTGATGTATTTTTAAGACCTACGATTGCTCCCAAATCTCCGGAATACATTTCCTCAACATCTTCGCGGTGGTTGGCGTGCATACGGACGATTCTTCCGACACGCTCCTGATTACCCTTGGATGAATTCAGAATATAACTTCCCTTCTTCATCGTTCCTCCGTAAATTCTAAAGTATGTCAAATTTCCGACAAACGGGTCGGTAGCGATTTTAAAAGCCAGCGCCGTTAAAGGCTCATCGTCATTCGGTTGTCTAATAATTTCCTCTCCGGTTTTAGGATCATTTCCTTTAATCGGCTTCAAATGAGTTATATCCAAAGGAGACGGCAAATAATCCACAACTCCATCCAACATCAGCTGAACGCCTTTGTTTTTGAGAGCACTGCCGCAGAAAACCGGAACCAATTCATTGTTGATTGTCGCTTTTCTAAGAACTTGCCTTAATTGCTCAACCGGAATTTCTTCTCCGTTAAGATACTTTTCCATCAAAGACTCGTCCTTTTCGACGATTTTTTCTATCAAAGTTGAACGCTTTTTTTCCACATCGGCAACCATATCCGAAGGAATTTCAACTTCCTTTATGTTTTCTCCGTGATCGCCTTCAAACATGAAAGCTTTCTTTTCCAAGACATCGACAACTCCTTCAAAACGCTCTTCAAGGCCTATGGGCAACTGAACGGCCACGGCATCGGGAGTAAGTCTTTCCAAAATGGAATTAAACGAATTTTCAAAACTGGCCCCCATTCGGTCAAGTTTATTTATAAAACAAATACGGGGCACCTTATATTTATCAGCCTGATGCCAAACGGTTTCCGATTGCGGCTCCACTCCGGCGACTCCGTCAAAAACAGTGACTCCCCCGTCAAGAACGCGCAAAGATCTCTCAACTTCCACGGTAAAGTCCACGTGTCCTGGAGTATCGATAATATTCAACCGATGTTCGTGTTGTTCGCGGATTTTGATTTTTTCTTCTTCACTGGAGGCATTTTTTAAGTCACGGGCAGGAGTCCAAAAACAAGTGGTCGCGGCGGCAGTTATGGTTATTCCCCGCTCTCTTTCCTGTTCCATCCAGTCCATGATTGCGGCTCCCTCGTGGACTTCTCCTATTTTGTGAGAAATTCCGGTGTAAAACAAAACACGCTCCGAAACGGTAGTTTTGCCCGCATCAATGTGAGCAATGATTCCAATATTGCGATATTTTTCCAAAGGATATCGTTTAGCAGCCATAAAGAAAGTAAAAAATTATCGGGCAAAGTGAGCAAATGCACGGTTGGCTTCTGCCATTTTATGCACATTCTGCTTCTTACGGATTGCATTACCCTCGTTATTAAAGACACTGATAATTTCGTCGGCCAAGCGCTGAGCCATAGGCTTTCCCTTTACCCCCTGCGCTCCTTCAATAATCCAGTGACAGGCCAAGAAGAATTTGCGCTCTGCCCTGACTTCACGAGGAACCTGGTAGTTTGCTCCACCAACACGCTTGGAAACAACTTCATATATAGGAGAAGCGTTTTCGAGAGCTTTTTCGAAAACATCAATAGCGCTTTGTTTTGTTTTTTCGGCAATCAAATCCAGGGCGTCATACATAACTTTCTGTGCCACGGACTTTTTCCCGTCCTTCATCAGATAATTTATAAAACGCGCAATCTGGACATTTTCATGTTTTATATCCGGCTCTATTGATCGCTTGTAATTCTTTTTCTTACGCATTAATTTCCGATTACTATTTAAAGATTATTTATTTCCCTTTTTTAACTCCGTATTTGCTTCTTTCCTGCTTTCGGTTTTCAACGCCTGAAGCATCAAGACGCCCGCGGACGACGTGATAACGGACACCCGGAAGATCTTTGACTCTTCCGCCTCTTATCATAACCACGGAGTGTTCCTGCAAATTATGCCCTTCTCCGGGAATATAAGCGGTAACTTCCATTCCATTGGTTAAGCGTACACGCGCCACCTTACGCAAAGCAGAGTTAGGTTTCTTAGGAGTAGTTGTAAAAACTTTCAGACAAACGCCGCGCTTAAACGGAGATGCCGAAAGTTTCGGTCGATTTCTTACGGTATTAAAATAAAGCCCCAAAGCCGGTGCTTTCGATTTCTTTCCGGGATTCTTTCTTCCTTTTTTTACCAGTTGTGTGACTGTCGGCATAACAAAAACGTCCCAAGTGGACTAGAAAAATATAGCAGAAACAGAAGGATTTTGTCAAATAATAATGTTATGCAAGAAGATTATATAGGAAGTTGATTACCGGGATAATCAGCGAAAATCCAAAGAAGATAAAAACCAGGAGTATCCAGAGCCCATACCTCTCCAAGGCATATTGAATTTTGAAATATCTTGACGGCAATAAAGAAAACAGAACTTTGGAGCCATCAAGCGGTGGAATAGGGACAAGATTAAAAACCATCAAAGCAAGATTCAACACAATGACTATCTGAAGAAATATCGGCTGTACTAAACCTCCCAAAACCAGGTTAATTTTGAGCAATAAGGCCGCAAATATGGCAATCGCGAAATTACTCAAGGGTCCGGCTATGGCAATAATTCCCGCTCCGGATTTCGGATTTTTAAGATTGAGCGGATTATAAGGAACGGGCTTTGCCCAGCCGATGACGAAAGTTCCGGCGGTTGCCATATACAAAAGAAGGGGCAAAATTATTGAACCGAACGGATCAAGATGATTAATTGGATTAAAATTAAGTCTCTTGGCATTTTTAGCGGTCATGTCCCCTAAAAAATAAGCCGTGTACCCATGCATCACCTCATGCACCATTACGGAAAGTATCAAAATTGCCAGTTGAAAAATTATAATAACGATTTCATTCATATTATTGGGATTGATTATTATTTTGAATTATTTGAAGAATGTGTGAAAGGGGTGAAAACTGAGCCGGTGCATCTATGGAATATTTGGCATTAAATCCGCTTATTATTAATAACACGTCTCTGGGATCAAACATCTGAGAAGAATCTTCGGTTTTGTTCGTTATCAAAACCCGATACGGCAAAAGAGAGCTCTTGTTTATCCAGATTTCCCACGGATTGTTTATAAGATCTTTAAGCCACCCTCCGTCACTTATTCCGGCGGCGGAATAAAATGCAGATATGATTTCGTTTGCCCTCTGAGGTTCCAGGGTTATTTTATAATGATAATAAGAAGAATCTCCGATATTTTGGCTCCCCAGATCCGCTACGCTTGAAATAATCAGAGGATCAGACAGCAGGCTTAGCGCCGACTTGAAATCGGAAGAAGCCGCGCCCCGATACGACTCGAGGCGGCTCAAAACTTTTTGCGGCGCTACGGTAAAAAGAGGCTCGCTGCTGGTTATATCCACAAAAACCCACGTCGGCAAAAGTTGTGAAACAAATGTCTGATTCTGGATTGATGAGGTTGCAATATCGTTCAACTTAAAATAAAAAGCGGAACCGTCCGGACTTACCGCTCCGACGTCCCAAAATGGCTGGGAGGAAGAATCGGCATTATATCCGTCATTGGCGCTTATCTCCAGAGAATATTTCGCCACTAAATACGATATGTCAAATATCCCCTTTGATTCCAGTGTTATTTTTTCGGGAAACATATCTTTTATGAGCAGGTCGTTTGGAGAAACGTCTTTGTTTACATCTACATTAGCTGCCATATAAAAGGACCCTGAAGTAACGGAGGAAAGATTTATTAATGATTTTTTCAGAATAACCGACGTTGAAGTATTATATAAATAGAATATGGTAAACAAACCGCCTATTAAAACAATCAACCCGATTGAAACGTAAATAAATATTTTTTTATATCGCCCCACCATTTCCTTAATGCTCGGTTCCTCACTGATTTGAGCCGTCGACTCCTCAAGCTTTTTAATTTTTTGGATTTGAGCTCCGGTCTGCCGAGTTTGTCTGGAAGAATCCAAAAAATCCTTGGGCAACTCCCCATTCCTGGCCATTTGGTTGAGTGCGCCCTGAATATCCTGATAGGAAAATCCGGCAAAAATAAGATTGCTGACAACCTGTTCGCGGCTTGAGCCTTGCTCAATTTCTTTATTTATCAGATCGATTAACTGATGATTTTCCATTTTAATTGAAATTAGGGCCAAATTTCATGTTCTCTTTTCCAGGCTTCGCGCAATTTTTCATCCTCAATCAAATCAGGTACCAGATGCCAATACCACGACGTTTTATCGCCTTCCTTTTTAACAAAAACATCCACGTCCGAGAGTTCTATTCCTTTCGGTAAAACTTGTTCCCAGCCTCCCTCTCGAAAGCTTTCGATATTTTCTATTCTTCCTTCAATTTTCTGACCCCCTTCTCCAATAACGCCTTCTCTTTTTTCCATAATTCAATTATATCACAAAAAAACCGCTAATCGCGGTATTTTATTTTATGGAGCTGAGAGTTTGAATCTTATTCAGCAGCTCTTTCTTGATGTATTCCACCACATCTTCTAACGTTGCCACTCCGTCGCTGTCCGCATTGGCCCTAATAGCCCTCCATACCAGATCCCGGTCGCCGCCGGCAAGCTTTACCAATTTCCAGAACAATATTCTCTGGCCTTCGTTTCTGATAGCAGTCACTGCGATCTCCCCAAAAGCAAGATTTTGTCATTAATATCGGTTTCATTAGCTGATTCCAAAAGAATCCTGAAAAGCCTCTCTATATCGCCACGCAACATAAAAAGATGTCTTTTTGCTTTGGCCTGATTTTCCGGAGACATCATCTGCTGATAGAGCATCGTCTTCTCAAGTTCCAGGGCCACCTTTTTTTGACGCCTTTTTATCTCACGGTCTATATAACTGCACACATCTTCAAGCTTGGCTGCTTCACGTCTATAGCCGGCAGCTTTAATTGCATTCCAAACCAGATTACTATCCCCATCAATCCTTCAGGGAATTTTTCATCAGCAGTGTCGGGCTGCCGGGATTCGAACCCGGACTAAATCCACCCCATGGACTCGTGCTAGCCGTTGCACTACAGCCCGACACTGATGACGAAAATTTTCAATTTTCTAAAATTCCCGTTCGAGCAAAGCCATTTGATCGAACCCCATGGACTCGTGCTAGCCGTTGCACTACGGCCCGATACGCATTCAGATTATACCTAACTATGTATTTTTTCAACAAAAAATCGCCTTTCGGCAATCTTATGTTTTCCTGATTCTTATTTGCTATTCACCGTTTTCGGCATTTTCTTGATGCAGTCGGTACAAGCCAAAACCCGCTTTCCACCAAGCGTTCTTGTTTTTTGGAGATTCGGGTGCTTACGCGACCAATTTACCGGATTATAATTACCGCGAAGCTTTTTCCTGGTTCCTCCCATTTGTGACCCTTTTCCGCAAATTTGGCAAACTCTCATTTTAATTATCCTGTTTAATTATTATTTATGGATTTTAATGAGCCCTCCGTTAAGATCCATCCCGGCTAACTGCCAGGTGGGTGGGCTCAATCTTAGCCAAAAGGCCAAGATACTGTTACCCTCCCAAAAAAAATTGTTTGACCGAGAATCTTAACGATGGTAGGGCTCACTGGGATAATAGCAGAACATATCAAAAAAGCAAGGCTTGCGCCCTGCTTTTATCGCCGTTATTACTCGGGAATTGCATCCAAATTTACGTCGTATAAAACCTTTTCCAAAGCATTCTTATAATCCACTATTTCCTGTTCATTAAACCAGACTTTTATTTCGTAATCGGATTCGGGAACGTTTGCCGAAGCATGGACAAGATTTCTGACCGCCCTGTCTCCGTCATCAGCCAATTCATATGAGTCTATCGTGTAATCTCCTCGGATAGTGCCTACATCCGACTGTAGGGGCTCGGTTGATCCCACTATCTTTCTGGTTATAGCAACCGCCTTGTTCCCCTCAAGCACAAAAGCCACGACCGGTCCGGCAGTTAAAAACTTAACCAGACGATCTATTATTTTTTGTCCCAATTCTTTCGGGTTTTCGTTAACGACAATTCCGGATTTCTTCTTTCCCTCTATTGAACGGTTACCGAGCGCTTCTATTTCGGCTTCATTTTTGACGTAATGCTTATAAGCTTGTTCCTTGCTTGGAATTAAAAATTTAAGAGCGGCAATTTTTAAACCGGCCCTTTCAAAACGTCCCAGAATTTCTCCCACCAAGCTTCTCTGAACCGCATCGGGTTTTAGTAATACCAATGTTCTTTCTTTTGTAATCATATTTTATTTTTTTGGTTTTTTAATTTCTATATTAAGCTCCTCCAGCTGTTTCTTTTCCAATTCACTCGGAGCATCCATCATCAAGTCCCTGGCGTCTCCCGTTTTGGGAAAGGCTATTACCTCTCTGATGTTGGGCTCGTTGGAAAGGAGTGTTACCAGCCGGTCCAGCCCCCAGGCAATTCCTCCATGAGGCGGAGCTCCATACCCAAGCGCTTCAAGCATGTGGCCGAAATTTTTAACAATTCTATCTTCAGAAAAACCCATTATTTCAAAAACCTTCTTTAATGCTTCGGGCGTATGACTTCTGATGCTTCCGCCTCCGATCTCAAATCCGTTGAGCGCCACATCATATTGAGTGGTCAGAATATCGGCAATATTTTCTTTTTTCAAGAGCATATCCATAAATTCCGGCCTTGGAGCCGAGAAAGGATTGTGAGTGAAAGTCCAGCCCCCTTCGTCGGTCTTTTCGAAAAACGGAAAATCAATAATCCAACAGAACGCCAGCAGATTCGGGTCGTTCTTGTCTTCCCTCAAGTCCGGCCTGTCGGTCCCGTATTTATCCATTGATTCCTTATATGTCATACGCGGAAATGGAATCTGTTGAATCTTTTTTTCGGGAGTACAGTTTTTTACCAAATCAATAAGGAGCCTCTCGTTAAGTTCCATCACGTCCTCCCTTTCCACAAATGACATTTCCAAATCAAGCTGGGTAAATTCCGGCTGCCTGTCGCCTCTGGTATCTTCGTCCCTGAAACACCTGGCAATCTGGAAATATCTTTCCACTCCGGCAACCATCAAAAGTTGCTTGTACTGCTGGGGCGACTGGGGCAAAGCAAAAAACTTTCCCGGATACAGACGGGACGGAACCACATAATCACGCGCCCCTTCGGGGGTAGACTTGGTTAAAGCGGGAGTTTCAACTTCAATAAATTTATATTCGTTAAGAAAATCTCGGATAAATTTAACGACTCTGTGCCTTAAATTAAGATTTAGTTGCATTCTTGGCCGGCGAAGGTCCAGATAACGATATTTCATTCTTATCTCTTCCCCCACATCATGCCCATCGGTTGTAACTTCAAATGGCGGAGTAAGTGAGGAATTTAAGATTTCAAGAGATTTTGCTTCTACCTCAACCGTTCCGGTGGGGATGTTTTTATTGACCATATTTTCCGGACGCTCTTTAATAAGCCCAGAAACTTTTATCACCCATTCATTTCTCAATTTCTGCGCTTGTTCGTAAAGCTCCTTTCCGCTCCAGGGCCCAAAAACCACCTGACAGATTCCGCTCTTGTCCCTGAGGTCGATAAAAATTATTTTCCCATGATCTCTTCGGTTATCCACCCAGCCGAACAAGTCAGCCTCCTTCCCGGATTGATCGACAATATCTCCTATCCAAGTTCGTAGCATAAGTTTAAGGATATATAAAAATCGGACTATTTTCAACGAAGACCCGATATCTGCAATTTTTGGCCCATTAATCCGATTTTAACCAGCCCATTCTTGTCCGTTCTGAATATCTTGGAACCTACGGATTCAAGCCGTTTTAAAACTTCACTTGTCGGATGACCGTATGAATTTTTTCCTACCTCAATAACGGCGATTTCCGGACTGACCGCATTAAGAAAATACTGCGATGAAGAGTATTTTGAGCCATGATGTGGAACTTTGATAATATCGGCATTGATTCTGTCGGCAACTATTTCCGATTCTACCTTGGACGAAATATCGGCCGTAAATAACGACGAGTAATCTCTTCCGCTGTATTTTATGACCATGGAATTATCGTTTGATCCGATTTCCTGCGCCAGAGCTGTCGGCCATAAAATATCAAATCTGTCTGCTCCATAAACTATTCGGTCCCCTGCTTTGAGTATCAGGTAGGGAATATTTTTTTCTTCAAGAAGTTTCTTCAAATTCTGCCAAAGTGAAGTATTGTCTCCGTTGTAAATAACATATCCGACATCATAATTTTTAAGAAGATAAAACATCCCTCCGGCATGGTCCGTCTGACCGTGGGATACAAAAGCGACATCTATTCTTTTTCTGTAATTGGGAATAATTTTATCCAGATTATCAACCACACTTGCGTCCTTACCCGAATCTATCAAAAAATTAGCCCGGCCCAAACGGACAAGCTCGCTGTCGCCTTGGCCAACATTCAAAAAATAAGTTTCCGCTTTCGCATTAATCGGCCGCAAAACGATTGATACCCAAAATGCCAGGTTTAAAGCGGCTAAAACTCCCGCAAAAATCAAAATTTTTTTATATGATATATTCATGTGCCTCCAATCTCCGTTTATATTTCAGCACGACCGAAATCAAAATCAGATAATATACGGCAACCGTCAATATTCCGAATTGGGCCTGAATCTGATGTATTGAACCGAATAATTTTATTATCCCAACTTCAAGCGCCAATGGCAGTGAAAGAACAATCGAACACAACGAGGCCAGCGGTGCCCAAATTATTCCCGCCACACCGACTATAAATCCCGCAAACATCGTCAAGGGAATTAGCGGCAACACCAAAACATTGGAAATGAGTCCGGCCAATGAAAATCCGCCGAAATATACCGACAGAACCGGCAAAACCGCAAGCTGAGCCGCAAAAGTTTCACAAAAAAGTTTTTTTATTTTATCGGCAATCTCGTTTTTAAACATAAAAAACGTTGCAACGATGGGAGCCAGATAAGTTATGCCCGCAAGGGATAAAAATGAAAGCACAAATCCGACATCAAACTCAATCATCATCGGGTTGGCAACGAGCATTATGAAAGCCGATATAGCCATCGCCTGCTTGAAACTGTAAATCCGCGATAATCGCTGAGCGATAATTACAAGCGATCCCATAAGCGCGGCCCGAATAACCGAGCTTTGAGCTCCGGTCATCACGACAAATAAAATAATCGCCAATATGGAAATTAAAAACGTGGACTTTCTTGAAAATACAAAACTCAAAATAAAAAATAGAGCCGAAATTAAAATCGTGATGTTGTATCCGGAAAGAGCGGTTATATGGGTTGTTCCGCTGTTTTTCATCGCCTGTTTGAAATCGGCGGGAAAATCCGCGCTTTCCTGCCCCAGAAGAATACCGGCCATAAGCGCCGATTCATTCTGATTAAGAGTTTTTCTATAAACCTGAGCCATAAGATCTCTAACATAAAATAATCCGCCTTTTATAGATAAACCGCTGCTTTCTTTTATCGAAATAATTTCGGGGAAATCAACAGTTCCGGAAATTCCGTCTTTTTTCATGTATGAGGTGGTTGTGGTCAATCCTTTAACGGCACCCTCAATCAGAACCTCGTCTCCGTAACTTAACTGTTTGTATGAGTCCGTCCGCACGGACAACACCGGCCCTTTTTCGGTTTTCAGTTCAAACGATTGAAATTTTTGATAACTTGCAGGCGATGAGATTATTTTTCCGGAAATTTCTCCGCTTTTCCCGTAAGTTATCGCGCTCTTTTCGAATTTTACATATTCATAGGCTCTGGCATAAAAAGCGCCTAAAAATACAGCAAGAGTCAAAAAACCGACTGTTACCAGCCGGCTGTCGGACTTTAAAAAGTACGCGCAAATAAAGAGTAAACAGACGATTGAATCGGTTATCAATATTATCAAGAGAGAAACTCCCAAACCCGATGCCAAAACTCCACAAATAAAGAATGCAAAAAATAGAAAACTCTTTTGACCTATACTCATCCTAAATTGGTATTATTCGTACAAATTTGTATATTAGCACCGCGTACCCTTAAGGAACTAAAATTCAAATCCTACTTCGGCTTTTTTGCCTTTGTTATATGGATGCTTTATCTCTTTCATTTCCGTAACTAAATCGGCTCTTTTTATAAAACTCTTTGGAGCGCCTCTTCCGCTTAAAACAACAATCATTTTTTGCGGTTCATTTTTTATGACCTTCAAAACATCTGCTGACTTAATCAGGCCCAGCGATACCGCGACATTAACCTCGTCAAGCGCAACGATGTCCCATTTTTTGGATTTTATGGCAGTTGCTGCCGCCTTAAGAGTATTTTGAGCTGCTTTTTTATGCACGGCAAAAGGCAGTTTGTCTCCCAATATTCCGACAAAACCTTTTCCTCCGCGATGGATTTCAAGTTTCCCTTTTAAGGCCTTATATTTATCCAAAAATTTATGTTCACCCGAGATCCACGGCCCTTTTATAAACTGAAACATTACTCCTCTCTTTTTCTGGCCTACGGCGCGCAACATCTGGCCGATTGTCGCGGTTGTTTTTCCTTTTCCGTTTCCGGTAAACACTACTATCATAGAATAAGTATACTAAACTATTACTCCTCCGCCCAGCATTTGGCCATTTTTTTTGTAAAAAACAGTTGATTGTCCCGAGGCGGGAAATAGCTGACGTGGAACATCAACGCGGATTAATGCCGATAAAGAAACGGATTTATGCGGATTATCCAGAAGAGTCAGAGTTGCCCCAAACAAAGGCTGGCGATATCTGTTTCTAATTTTAACTTTGATTTCTTTTCCATTTTCAAAATCTGATTTTGTCTTATCATCCAAAAAATTCAAATCGGTTATTTGAAATTCTTTACAAAGCAATTTTTTATCGCCTTCATATGCGACAATTAGCTCGTTTTTTTCAAGATTTTTTCCAATAATGTAAAAAGATTCTCCGGAAAAATTCTTAAACCCGTGCTTTTGCCCGATAGTATAAAGCCAGACCCCATCATGTTTTCCCACCTTATTTCCGTTTGTGTCCACAATATCCCCCGCTTTCGTTTTGATGTTTTCCCTTAAAAAATCACCGAAATCGAATTTCCCAAGAAAACAAATTCCCTGGGAGTCTTTTTTCTCGGCAACGGGAAGTCCGGATTTTTTAGCAATCTTTCTGACTTCGGGTTTTTTAAGATTACCCAAGGGGAAAATCAGGCGTTTCAGTTTTTCTTGAGGAATATCCCACAAAAAATAAGACTGGTCCTTGCTTTTGTCTTTGGCGGAAAAAATTTTGAATTCCTTTCTAAAAATTCCGGATTTAACTTTGGCGTAGTGGCCTGAAGCGATACGTTCAAAACCCAGACTCATCGCCTTATCGTATAAAAGACCGAATTTTATTTCCCGATTACAAACAACATCCGGGTTGGGGGTTATTCCATTTTGGTATCCGTCCAGAAGATAATCAACCACTTTGTTCTTGTATTCGTCTTCGAAATTAAATACATAAAACGGGATTCCGATTTTTTCGCAGACAAGGCGGGCATCTTCGGCGTCTCTATCCTGGCACCCATCAACGTTGTAACCCCGGATAAATCCTCCGGCCACATTGCATCCTTTATTTTTCAGTAACAAAGCCGCAACCGAAGAATCAACCCCTCCCGACATAGCTACCAATATTTTTTTGTTTTTATTATAAGATTCCATCCTATTAAACATTATATCACCCATGATAAAAGGGCCCCTAATGGCCCAGTCTGTTTTAAAATTATCTTTTTTTCCCTAAAATGAACGGGTAAAGTACGGCAAATACCACATACCCCCAAGAGATCTCAAAGTTAAGCCAGGGAGAAAATCCCAATGCCATCACAATGAAGGGGTTAACCAGAACTACCGCCGCTACCAGCATAAGCCCCGTCCGGCTAATTTTGATTCCGATATCGTGCCACCGCAACAACCCGGCAAAAGAAGACACAATAAAGAACAAATCCGTTCCCAGATAAAGATCAAACATAAACCTGTGCGTTGGCCAATAACCAAGACCCCAATGCACCAGAGACGGAAGTACGGACAAAGAAACAATCAGCAAAACGGCGAAAATATCCTTACACAAGACCTGTTTGTCTCTCACTCGCAACTCCTCAAATATCTGACCGGATAATAAACAAAAATCATACGGCCGTCAACAAAAGCGCCCCTTTGGGTTAATATATAGTGTCTGATATCTGGTGTTTTATACAAATGCAGGCCATAAACTCTTGTATTGATAAATTGGAGTGAATTCGAACTGTCCGCCTTGGGCGGATATGACTCACTGTTTGAGCTTCTGCGCCAGCAGGGCGAGTTTGAGTCATAAATGAGAATGAGCCCTATTTATCACAAGAGTTTATATAGCCTGCGAGTTTTAGGAGCCACCCTTTTGCGATTAAAAGGGTGGCAAAACAAAAACCCGCTGTTAAGCGGGTTTAAAGTTTATGCTTTATCTACTCTTTCCACATACTGTCCAAGCTCGGTATTTACTCTTACGGTGTCCCCCTCGTTAACGAACATCGGTACGTTAACTTTGGCTCCGGTTTCCAAAATGACAATCTTGGTTCCTCCGGTTGCCGTATCTCCTTTGAAATTCGGCGGAGCCTCAACAATTTTCAAATCAACTTTAATGGGCGGGACTATGCTGATTATCTTTTCCCCCCACTTCATTGCCGTAACTTCCATATTTGATTTCAAAAACTGGCCCTTGCCCGAAAGCTGTTCTGCGGTAAACGAGATTCTGTTTTTAGGATTGCCGGGCTCGTCAAACCAATATTGACCGCGGTTTTCGTATAAAAATCTGTATTTTATCCTGTCCAATTCTGCCTCCTCCAGATTGTCGCTCATCTGAAAGGACTGTTCTTTGACTTTGCCCGTAACCATATCGCGAAGTTTAGTCTTCATGACCGGCTTTCTCTGCTGCATGCGCAAAAAATTAGCCTCCAATACTTCATAAAGGGCCCCGTCGTAGGTAAAAAACATTCCCGGTTTTAATTCGTTATATGAAATCATTTTTTCCTTTTATTAATTATTTATAACCGCTTACTGATTACCGTCCTGTTTCTTCTGATCCAGCGCTTTTCGGATAATATCCTTAAGCCCCCCAACATCGATTTTCTCGTCAGGATTTCTATATTCCCTTTTTTTGGGAAATTCTCTATCCGATCTTTCCGAAGGCCTTCTTAATACATCCCCCAGAGGAGTTTCCCCTTTGCGTTTTACGATATCTTCGGCGAGTTTTTCTTCGGAATAATATTCGCTGGCTATCTTTTTATCGACATCGGCTCTGGGAAGCGCATATTTTTGCCTTGAAACCTGAATGATAGTATCAAACATCGAAACCGGGGGCAAGGGCAGAGGCGGTAACGTCTTGGCGGAAAACGGCTTTGACGTCATCCCGTCTATCATAAGCTTCACGTATACCTGATAATTCGGCAAATTCACAAAATCATTGGCAAGAAAATCGGGGAAAAATTCTTTTTCCAAAAATTCGGCGTCGGTAGCTCCCACACGGAATACAATCATAGTTCCCACGTTTCCGAAAACCGCCGCTCTGACTTCTTCGGAAAGTTGCTCTATATATTGATGAGCAACCGTCAAATCAAGCTTATATTTTCTGGCTTCGGAAAGAATCGTCGCAAAAGACTCGGTGGCAAAATTTTGAAATTCGTCTACGTACAGATAAAAGTCACGAAGTTGCTTGTTAGGGATTCCTGCCCGCGACATTGCCGCCAGCTGAATTTTAGTAACTACCATAGCTCCCAAAAGAGCCGAATTATCTTCACCTATTTTCCCCTTGGAGAGGTTGGCTATAAAGATCTTTCCTTCGTCCATAACCTTTCTGAAATCAAATGACGAGTGAGCCTGTCCGATAATATTTCTTATAAGCGGGTTTGCGACAAATTGGCCGACTTTGTTTTGAATGGCGGCTACCGCTTCGGTTTCCAATTTTTGGGTATATTTGGCGAATTCATCCACCCAAAAGGATTTAACAACTGGGTCCTGAAGATTTTCCACTATCGATTTACGGTATTCTTTATCGGCAAACATCTTCATAATTCCCAGCAAAGTCGAGTTGGGATATTCAAGAAGCGCTAAGAGGGTATTGTTTAAAATATATTCCATACGCGCCGACCAGACATCGGGCCATATTTTCTTGAATACCGACATAAGACCCGAGGCAACCAAATGGCGCATATCGTTACTGACGCGCTCCAATGGGTTAAATGCTATCGGATAGTCGATATCGGACGGATTGAAATAAATAACATCCCCCGCTCTGTCTTCGGGAATCATTTTCAAAACATCTTCGGCCGTCTCACCGTGAGGATCCACCAGACAAATACCGTGTCCGGCGGCGATATCGGAACTGACCATATTGGCCAGAAGAGTGCTCTTCCCAGTACCGGATTTTCCGATTATATATACGTGTCTGCGGCGGTCGTCTTCTTTGATGCCAAAAACAGACTCTTGATTCCGATAATTGGTTTTTCCTATGTTTAGAACTTCGTCACTCATTTTGATTAAACTGAAATAATTATTTTCCGAGAGGTAAATTTACCGGCGGCTCACCTTTACGCGAATAAATAGTTTGTAATTTTGGAGCTTTAACCACTCCGGCCGGAAAATGAAAAACGGTTGCCAGCTCTTCAATGTTAAGAGTGGGCAGTTTTTCTTCCACGAGTTTTCCTGAATAGCCGAATCTTCGCTTTCTGTAATAATCGAAAAGTTTTCTCTTTTTCGATGCAACAACAAATTTTTTATACCACGGAAACAGCCTCCCCCACCATTCCGAATATACGGTCACCAATTTATCTGGTCTAAAGGCGTTCATATCGCGCGTATTATAAAGCTGGAAAGAAGACATAACCGAAGACACATTAGACATTGTAAATTCGTCTTTTTTGTCTATGTAAACAAAGCGGATACAGGTATGGAAGGCCAGTTTTGAAACCTTGGCGCCTATGGCTTTTATAACATCCTGCTGAGAAGGGGTCAGTTTCCACATTCCAAGAGAAATGGTTTCTTCGGACCCTTTGGGTTCTCTTGTGGAATCGACTATTTTTTTAATAGTTTCATCTCCCTCTTTTTTAAAATCCTGTCCCGTCTGGGGCCCTATGGGGCTGATAAGCATTTGAATCCAGATCATCTCGTCGTCTTTCAGTTTGGACATAGCTTCCGATATCGTCGATATGGGGTCGATTCTTTTTTCCTCTTTTACTTCTTCAAAATAAGGATAGGTTCGTATCGGATAAGCGCTATCGGCGCCGAAAGTGAATCCCGTTCCCCACAAATCCCATGTTTCGTTGGGCAAGACCGAAGGCATTTCGTCAACGTAATCGAAAGCTTCCGTTATTTCGGTATCGGGATATTGTGCATAAATGGCCGACTCTACAAGATTTCTGTGTTGTTTGGCGCATCTGATATAAAAATGAATTCCTCCGCCTCGGCCCATCATCTCAAGCGAGAGCCACAAATCAACCTTTCCGTCCAAATATTTATCGTGAGCCTTTATTCCGAAAGAATAAATGCCGTACAAAGCCGCGAAAACCTGCTCCATAGCTTTTGGGGTTTTAATCAGCTCTTTGGGCGGATTTATTTCGAGCATTACCCACTCGATCTTTGAAATAAACTCTATGCGCTTTTGATAAAGGTGGAGTGTCCAAAAAATTGCCGCCAAAAATATAGGCAGAATAATCCAAGCCACAGTTATGAGGGTATTATAAAAACTTCCTAAAGCCGCATTAATTAATTCGAACATATAAAAAATCAGCCGCTATTACCTTTATAATACCAGTTTTTGACTCGGATTTAAAGGCAATAATAACGACTGACATTTTAGAATCACAAAGATGACTCGGTTAAGCTATATGATATAATCCGCCATCTATTTTTTTGAAGTATTTCTTATTCTGAAGATTTAACAGAATCGTATTGTGCTTAAGCGTTCTCTGTTCGGAAACCAGCTTCACAATTTTATCGAATGAAGACGGACCGTTCTTTTTCAGAATTTTTGACAACACTTCTCTGGCGGTTCCGGGCTCATATCCGTTTTCTTTTAAGGCATACAAACCTCTTCCGACGAGCACAAATCTGGAATCTCTGATCAGTTCGTTGTGCACCGTCTGAGGATGAGCTTTCTTGGCATCAAATTTTGCCTGATTGATCTCCTGCGCAATATCACGAAAATGAAGCGGCGCCAATTTCTTTTTGAGAACGAGATAGGATTTGTCTCTTACGGTCTTGGGAACAATTTCGGGCCATTCAACCAATCCGAAATCTCCATAAGGATTTACTGCAAATTTCTTTGAATTCAAAATAAAGTTGGCCGCAATCGCATCGGAAATGGAGTGGCTTTTGACAACCTGATAAAAAAGTTCGTCAAATTTCTTTTTGGAAAGAATTTCCTCTTTCTTCCCTTTAAGCACTTTGGCAACCTTAGCTATAAATTCTTTGTTCTGTTTTAAACTGTCGGCCGAAATATACCAAAACGGATAATATTCTTTATTCTCCACGAAGAACAACGGTTTTTTGAAAATAGAGAAAAGAAGCTCAACGGTTGAAGAGTCGATGCTTTCGTCTTTCAATACGAAGCGAAGGTCCGAAACAAGCACGTCTGCGCGTCTGACGCCGCCGAGATTTTCAACGTGTGAAATAGCTTTCTCATATATATTTTTGAGATCTTTTTGCTGTGAAGAATTCTTGGCTAAAGTACGCAAAGCAGCCGCTTCAATCTGGCGGATTCTTTCCCTGGTTACGCCGTATTTTTCACCAAGCGCAGCCAAAGTCTTTCCTTTGCCTTTATCGAGACCGAACCGCTGGACAATAATGTCTTTTTGGCGCTTCGGAAGGACCTCGACCAAATTATTTAAAACATCTTTTAAAACCATATCTATTTATTTTTACCAAACTTATACCAGATTGTCAATAGCGGACTGGCAATAAAGATTGAGGAGTAGGTTCCAAAGATAACTCCCACCAACATTATAAGAACAAAAAGCTTCAGTGTTGGAGCCCCGAAAATAAGCATTGCCGTTAGAACCAATACCAGAGTCAGGGAGGTATTAATTGACCTGGCCAGTGTTTGGACAACGCTGTCATTGACGATTTCACTAAATGACTTGCTCCCCTTCCGGGTCAGAAGATTTTCCCTGACGCGGTCAAAAACAACGATCGTATCGTGCACCGAAAATCCCATAATTACCAACAACGCCACCACAAAATTGGTGTCCATTTCCACTCCCGCAAAATGACCCAATACCGCTATTACTCCGGAGGGTATGACAACGTCATGCATAAGCGCAATAAGCGTTGCGATACCGTACTTCCACGACTGGACCGGATATGACGCTTTGCGGAAAGCAAAAGCGATATACAAGGATATTCCGATAAGCACAAAAATTATCGCCCTGATGGCATCCGTTTTTAAGCCTTCTCCAACCGTCGGCCCGATGGACTGAAATTTCTGCTCGTCGACATTTCCGAATTTATTATTAAGAGCCGAGAGATATTTCTGGTGGTCGGCCTCGTTGATTGCCGGAAGTTTCATGATGTATGACTGGGAAACCAATTCTTTATAAACGACAATATCCTTAAAGTTCAGCTCGGATACAAAAAAGTTTTTTAAAGTTGTTTCATTGACCGACTGATTATCGGTCTTTATCTGCCAAAGGGTTCCTCCCGTAAAATCTATCCCCGGCCTGAATCCGAAAATCGCTATCACCACGAAGCTTGCCACAACGAGTACGCTGGAGATAGTCAGAAATATTCCTTTGTGTCCGATTATATTCATGATTATTTTAATTCCTTATCCTTAACAAATACCGTCATAAGATTTCTGGTTACGGTTATGGCAGTAAACATGCTGACCAAAACACCGATAAGAAGCGTCAGCGCCAACCCTTTTACAAAACTGGAAGTGAAATAAAACAAAATCAGGGAAGTAATTATTGTTGAAACATTTGAATCCCGAATAGAAGGCCACGCGCGCCTGAATCCTTCTTTAATGGCGGCGGCTTTAGAGAGTCCTTTTTTCAATTCTTCTTTTGTCCTTTCAAAAATAAGAACGTTCGCGTCAACGGCCATTCCTATGGAAAGCAAAAATCCTGCAATTCCGGCCAAAGACATAGTTACAAACAGCTTAAATATCGTCATGGACAAAATTGAGTAGATAACCAGAGCAATAGATGCCAGCAACCCGTAGAATCGGTAGTATACAATCATAAAGAGCATAACCAGAAGCGTTCCGATAAGCCCGGCGACAATTGATTTATCCAATGAATCCTTACCCAAGCTGGCGCCAACCGTCTGTTGGTCTATAAGGTTTATCGGAGCCGGAAGAGCTCCGGCGCTCAGATTGCTGGATAACTGTTTTGCCGTAGCGATGGTAAACGTTGGGCTCGTAATAACCGCCTGCCCTCCGGATATTTTATCCTGGACAACCGGGTCGCTTAACATGCTGCCATCCACAAAAATAGCTATCCTCTTGCCTATGTTCGCGCCGGTCAAATCCTCAAAAATTTTCGCGCCCTGGTCATTAAAACTTATGGCAACTTCGGGAGAACCCGTCTGTTGGTTAAAATCCAATTTTGCCGAAGTAAGGTATTGGCCCGTAAGTCCGGTCTGGACAAAATCGGTACTGGTTCCGTTTTGCTGTTCAAGCCTGAATTCAAGAAATGGGGTTTGGCCTATCTGGTTGATTGCCTGATTAACATCGGAAACCCCCGCCAAATCTACGTTAAGAAAATAATCCCCCGAAGACTGGCTGATTGAAACCTGAGGCTCGCTCACTCCGAAAAGATTAACCCGACGCTCAATAACGTCCCTAAGTCCGGCCGCTGTGTCGGCTCGGTTGGTATCGGGAACTTTGGAAAAGTCTATTTTGTAAACCAGATGAGTCCCTCCAACAAGATCCAATCCCAACCTCCATGGACTGATACGCTCCAGTGAGGAGAAAACCTTGTTATTCGGGTAGACAAAAAGAGCCCCGATGATGCTCACAACAACAATCGCAAAAACAAAAAATACTGCCGATCGTTTATTCATTGAAAAAAATCCTACCACAAAAAAATCAGCCCTGCAAGGACGCGCCCTTTATTTTTCTGAAATACAAGACAAACATCAGTGCCAGTATCATATCGGAAAAGGAAATCATGCAATAAGTGCACAAAACCCCCAATTTAAATATTTGAATATAAAAAAGATACAAAGAAAACAAGAAACCTCCGACAATCATTGTAAGCGAAATGTTTTCAAATATTTTTTTATCCCGAACGATTCTCAGGGCCAAAGCCAGCGCTAATAACGAATAAAAAACTATCCCCCACCATGAAAGAGAGATCCCCAAAAAATTGGAGTATACGGAATATAAAACCGAATCACAACCTTGGCCGATGATGCAGGAGGCATAAATAACACCCGCAACTTTTTCATGAATCACAACTGAATCAATCAGTCCGATAACGGCCAAAAGTATTAAAGCTATCAGAATAAATCTTTTCCTCGTTGCCATAATAACTTATTATACATTAACTTGGATGATTAGATAATTCACATAAAAAACAACCCCCATCCTTCCGAAGAAGGCGGGGGTGAGGGCACAGTAGAGTAAGCTATGATTTTGGATCATTTATCCCACGCTGCACGTTTTACATCCGGTAGGGGTAGTGAAGTCGACTATATCCCCATCGTCCTGGTCTTTTTCGTCATTATCCGAAGGATTGGGCGCAGGAGACAGTCCCAAAGAATTTCCGGTCAGGCTTGCCGACGCTTCTTTATAGACCGCCAGTCCTTTTGCTTTTTCGTCTTTTACCGGAACCAGATCGCTTCCTTCTTTTGCTGCTTTTTCACCTTTGGATTTTTTCGGTTCTTTGCCGGATACCAGAACCTGACTTTGTATGGATTGGTCTCTGTAAACCGTCACTCCTTTACAGCCAAGTTTGTATGCCAGAAGATATGCTTCCTTAACGTCATCCACTGTGGCATCAACCGGAAAATTATTTGTTTTGGAAATAGACGAATCCGTCCATCGCTGAAAAGCCGCCATCGCTTTAATGTGGTCCTTGGGAGAGATGTCATGAGCGGTAACGAATGTCTTTTTCATCTTTTCCGGAATATAAGACAAGCGGGAAACCGTTCCTTTGTGGTCGGCAACATCACGAATAAGAGCGTCATCCATAAGCCCCTCTTTTTGCATTCTCTCTTCAAACACCGGGTCTACATAGTAGAAGTTGCCTACAGTGACATGCTTTTCGAAAACTAGGCTGTAAACGGGCTCTATTCCCGAAGAACATCCCGCAATCATAGAAATGGAACCGGTTGGAGCAATGACCGTAGTGTATCCGTTTCTGACTCCGAACTTTTTGATGTCTTTGCTGATCTTTCCCCAATCGAAATGCTGTCCGGCTTTGGTATAAAATCCGGAAACCGGAAGCTTCCCCTCTTTATAGAACGACTTGGAAAAATACGGCATCGGTCCGCGCTCTTTGGATAAATCAATGGAAACAACTTTAGAATAATAATTTATGAATTCCATCAGCTGCCCCATAAATTCAAGCCCCGGATTACCGTCGTAGGCCAATTCCAATTCATAAAGCGCATCGGCCACTCCCATAACTCCAAGCCCAAGCTTCCTTGTGGAAAGAGTCATATCTTCTATCTCTTTGAGCGGGTACAAATTAACATCAACAACGTTGTCCAAAAATCTAGTGGCGATCTTGACCGCCTTTTCCATTTCGGCCCAGTTTAATTTCGCCTTGCCTCCGTTTTTCTTTTCTATAAATGCCCAGACGTTTATAGATCCGAGGTTGCACGACTCAAAAGGATACAGAAGAACTTCTCCGCAGGGATTGGTGGTGACAATCGGCCCAAGATATTTATAGAACGGATTATACTGATTTACCCTGTCTTCGAATATCACTCCCGGTTCGGCGGATTCCCAAGCCTGATAGGCAATCATTTCAAAAAGCTGTTTGGGATCGGCATACGAAACTATTTTTCCGGTACGCGGATTAAGCAGCGGATAAGGCTCTTTTTTCTCAAGATACTTCCAGAAATCTCCCATAAGCAATGTGGAAATATTGAAGTTGGTCAGGGCCTTATTTCCCTCCTTGGCTTTAATAAATTTGGATATATCGGGATGGTTGGAATTCAAAATTCCCATATTGGCTCCCCGCCTTATACCGCCCTGCTTTATGACGTCTGTCATATTATCAAACATCGTCATAAAACTGATCGGTCCCGAGGCCACTCCACCGGTCGTCTTTACATAATCCCCTTCGGGGCGGAGTTTGGAAAAATTGTACCCGACGCCTCCGCCTGATTTGAAGATAATGGAAGCAGCTTTAAGCTTGTCCATTATATCGTCAATGGAATCTTCAATTCCCAAAACAAAGCAAGCGCTGCCCATTCCCAGATAATTTCCGAAATTGGCTATTGCGGGAGTGTTGGGCATAAACTTCCTGGAAATCATCAGGTTGTAGTACTGGGAAATTTCCTGCTCATACTTATCAAAGTAATGTTTCTTGAACAATCTCAGAAAACTGTCCCATGATATTTTCATCTGCCCTTGGGAAGCAAATCTGTTATAAAGCCTGGCCAGGGCGTCACAATGAAATCTGTTCAGCTCATATTTACCGACAGAAAGTTTTCCTTCGAGTTTTTGACCTTCAAGTGGAATTGCTTTGATGTCCTTGGGGACGGCTCCTTTTTTTCTGAAAACTTTGGCGTCGTAAAAAAGAGACGGCAAAGTTCCGTGAACCGCCACTCTTTTAAAAAGCTCCTTTGGAGATTCGATGATTTTCCCTTCATCGTTCTTTTTAAGATACCGCGCCGCCAAAACTCTCAGCGCATTAACGTCGAATTTTTTGTCGACGTCATCGATTTCGTCTTTGTTTAGCACCTGAGCTTTCTCCTGTCTGATTTCGGACCGATGCTGGCGGTAGAGAATGTAAGCTTTTGCGACTTTCGCCAATCCGCTGTCTATGAGTACGCGCTCCACCAAGTCTTGGACTTCTTCAACTGTCGGAGTTGCGCCTTTTTTTTCTTTACTCTCCAGTCTCTTTAAAATTTCTTTTCCTAATTCTTCAGATCTCTTCCAATCCGCCTGACCTACCGCAAGTGATGCTTTGTAAACTGCGCTGGTTATCTTTTGAATATCGAAAGGGACCTTCGCGCCGTTGCGCTTAAGGATGAATTTGAACATGTTGAGTGAGTAATCTTAATACTTTCGGCTTCTCGACAAGCCGATGGTTTCTAAAAAATCAATCGGAACATTAATATCGATACTAATATACAAATTTATACGAATGATACTAATCAAAACGAGTATCAATTATTAGTATAATTGGTAAGTATTCGTATATTTGTATCGCGTAACTATTTTTTCTTGCCTTTCTTTCTTAAAAATGCGGGGATGTCCAGCGCTTCCTGCTCTGCCTGATTTTCTGCGTTCTGATGTTCTGACGGCCGTTCATTTTTTTTATTTTTTTCCCCTGTCTGGCCTGACTGACTTGCTTCAACGCCTATCTGAAACATGCTACCACTTTTAGTATACGATTCAAAGTCCGAGAAAAGTGAATAATTCCTTCCGTAGGTGGATCCGAACCCGGTAGCTATCAAAGTCACCTTGAGTTGGCCCTTGGAAAGCTTTCTGTCGTGATAAGTGCCGAAAATTACACGCGCCGAAGGGTCAACGTTCTCCGAAACCATCCTGGCTATCTCGTTAATTTCGCTCATTTTCATATCTCTATGCCCGGATACGCTGAAAAGCACCCCTTTTGCACCGTCAATAACCGTTTCCAACAACGGCGAGTTGAGCGCGGCATTTGTTGCTGTGCTCGCCCTCTCCTTTCCCGACCCGGTTCCCACCCCGATGATGGCGGCGCCGGAATTTTGCATTATTGCTTTAACATCGGCAAAGTCTACATTAATAATACCCGGTGAAATAATAAGTTCGGCTACTCCCAAAACCGCGTTTTTAAGAACTTCGTCTATGGATTCGAATGCCTTATGCATTGATGTGTCTTTATCTATAACGGAAAATATTCTGTCATTGGACACGGTAATAAAAGAATCCACTTTATCTTTCATTCTCATAATCGCATCTTGGGCGATTTGAGATCTCTGCAGACCCTCGAAAGAAAATGGTTTTGTGACGATGGCAACCGTAAGAATTCCGAGCTCTTGGGCAATTTCGGCAACTACAGGAGTCGCTCCGCTGCCGGTCCCTCCTCCAAATCCGGATGTCAGGAAAATCATATCGGCTCCGGAAAGAATTCCGGAAATTTCATCCCGGCTTTCTTCGGCCGCTTGTCTTCCCAAGTCGGGATTCATCCCCGCGCCAAGCCCTTTAGTAATCTGTTTTCCTATAACGAGACGTTTTTTGGCATGGCAATATTCCAAATCCTGGGCATCCGTGTTGATTGCAATCAGATCTACGCCTTTGGGAAAATATTCATACATGCGTGAAATTGCATTTCCTCCCCCGCCACCGATGCCGACTACTTTTATCTTGGGCAGATGTGTCCCCTTCTCTTTTTTTGAAACTATCGGAGCAGCTTTAATATGAACCGATTTTTTCGGTTTTGAAATCGGAATACGAATGGCCTTTGTTTTTTTTGACGGCTTTCCGATACGAACCTTTTTTGTGTGAGACTTATTTTTTTTCATTTTTATAATTTACAAAAATTAGTCGGACGGAATCAGATTCCTTATGAACTTCTTATACCACGGTTCGTTGAGCGTGTAGGAAACACCTGAACCGTAACTGTAGGCTCCTCCTTTTTTCAGTAAGTCCATTTTATGGAGAATCAGTCCGGCAGCAACCGCCATTTCGGGGTCGTCCAATTCGTTTGTTATCTGGGCATGAGAAATTTCAAATTCGGAAATATTAGGAAACCCTATCTGAGCGGGCATTTTCATCTCTTCCCTGGCTAAATCCAAAATACCGGGAGCTTTGGCTCCGCCTCCGCAGATAACCACCCCTGCCGGAAGTTTGCCCGCCTTACTTAAGGCCTTAAGTTCGTCATTTACCATAGAAAATATCTCCCTGACTCTCACCTCTATAATTTCGGCAATATATCTTCGCGAAACCTCGGTGCTTTGACCTTCTTCAAACTGAGCCAAATCCACCTTATCTTTAGTGGAAACATCTCTGGCAAATGCGCATCCGAAAGTCAGCTTTATTGCCTCTGCGGTATTAATTGAACATTTAAGACCGATAGCGATGTCGTTGGTTATATTGCCCGAACCTACGGGTAAAACTTTTGCCATCAGCATTTTTCCGTCCTGATAAACAATAAATGAAGTGGTTCCAAAACCGATATCGATTAAAATTACTCCAAGCTCTCTTTGATTTTTGGAAAGAACCGATCTGTCGGATGCCAGCGGCGCAAAAATAAGACTGCCGTCAAAACCGCTTTTCTTTCCCAATACCAATCCGGCAACTTTTATAAAATTTTTATAAAGACCGGAAAATACCGGTAATAAAATTACATTAGCCTCAAGTTTTCTTCCCGAAAGCCCGACGACATTTGAGTCGTCAACTTCTATATCATCAATTACAAACTCTCTCGGTATCGAATGAATAATCTGCCAGCCCGGAGGAAGATTAACCGCCATCGATTCCTTTATTACCCGGTCGACATCCTCCTGAATGATTTCCAAATCCGGCCTGGGAATTGAAATCCCCGCCCGCGAGACAAGAAATTTGCTTTTGGCTCCGGACAATGAAAAAATTACATTTTTTATGGAGCGCTTATCAAAATGCTTTATTTCGCTTAAAACTTCAAAGAGTGTTTTTACGGTTTCGTCTATATCAACCACCTCTCCTTTTTTTATGCCGTTGGATTTTTTCTTTACTGTTTTAACGGCGACTATAGAGCCGTCTTTTTTCACGTCGGCAACAATGCCTTTTATTTGAGATGATCCTAAATCGATTGCAGTAACAAACATAATTGGAAATTATATATAACAATTGTAATCAACCGCGAACCTTTTATCAATGAGGGACTCTTTTGAAAAATGCTCCCGGACAGGCCTTGTGATGGTCCGCCAAGAAATAACGCGCAGAGGTAATTTTAACAAAAAAAAGGCTCCCAAATCGAGCCTTTTCTGTTGATAAATAGCATCTCTATATTCTATCCAATATTTGCCGCTCTTTATTCTCCATTTTCATCCTATCCTTATCCGAAATATGGTCATATCCCAGTAAATGAAGAACGCCATGGACGATCATTAGCCTCAAATCCTGTTTATGCGCTTTTATGAAATCCAGGCTCAGATATATCTCCCCCAGATGTTTATATCTGCTCGGAACAGAAATAAAATTTTTAGGTTCGCAAAAGCTTAAAACGTTGGTTGTTTTGTCTTTTTTTCTGTATGTCCGATTTATCTTTTTCATTGTCGCATCGCTAACCAGATAAATATCGGCACTATAACCGTTTTTATTGAGTAATAAAAAAATCTTCCGGGATAAAGCGGAGATTTTTTTGGTTTCCCGAATATATTTTTTTTCTACTGCAAAAACCGAAATTTTATTCACTCTAAGAAAGATGCTTTTTAATAACTTCGCTGACGACCGATCCATCGGCTTGGCCGGCAACTTTTGCCATTACTTTTTTCATTATCGCCCCGAAATCTTTTTGCGTAGGCGAAGAGAATTCTTTAAGAGCTTCCACAACTATCTTTTCGATTTCATCGGAAGGCATTTGTGCCGGCAAAAAAGTCTCAATAAATTGCAGCTCCGTTTCTTCCGCATCCGCAGACTCCTGCCTTTCGGCGGCTTGATACATAATTGAAGCTTCTTTACGCTTTTTCACTTCTTTGCGCAAAACATCCAGAACGTCATCATCCGTAAGTTGCTGACCCTTGCCTTTCTTTTCGATTTCTTTGTTATGAACGGCGGCAATCAGCATGCGCAAAACAGACGTTTTGAATTTATCTCTTTCAACCATCGCCTCTTTTAAGGAAGCATTGAGGGTATCCAGTATCATAATTTATATTTTACCAAGTCTTTTGAGTTTCTCGGTCTCCAATTTCTTATCGATGCGGTAGAGAGCGGAATCTTTGCGGGCCCGTTTGTTTTGGAATCTGTCGTGGAAGCGTTTCTTTTTGGCCTCCTTGATAACTCCCGAATGTTGAATTTTTTTGGTAAACCGGTATAAAAATGCATTCACCGATTCTCCTTCTTTTCTTTTTATTTCTATCATTATAACAATTATTTACGAAATTATTTTTTCTTCAACTTCTTCAAGCGACATTCCGGACGGATTATCCACTATTGTATGGATAGACCCTCCGTTGTCCCCTTTGAAGCGAGGAATTATATGAATATGCAGGTGATCAATCGCCTGCCCACTCACCTTACCATGGTTAATGCCTATTGTAAAGCCGTCCGGATTGAGTTTGTTTTTTAGTATTTGAGTCATCTTTTTCACCGCCAAGAAAAGCGGCCCGACCTGGTCATCGGGTAAATCCAAAATAGTTTCGGCATGAACTTTAGGGACAACGATAGTGTGCCCTTGCGAGCGCGGGAATATATCCAGCATCGCCACAGCCGAATCGTCTTCATATACAATATGAGACGGTTTTTTCTTTGAAACCAAATCACAAAAAAGGCACTCCATGTTTTAACGCAATCTCCTTTTTACTTCCTCGACAATTTTCCTCAGAGGAACCGACTCTTGAGTCCCGCTTTGCATATCCCGGACTATAATTACATCTTCAAAAACTTCCTGCTGTCCTAAGATTAGTGCCAATTCGGCCTTCTCTCTGTCGGCCATTCTCAGTTGAGACTTGAGCGAATCTTTTGAAAAAGCTTCCTTAACGCAAATACCGGCATCATAAAGATTTTCGAGAATACTGAGAGATTTTTTCTTCGCCTGATCTCCCATGTAAACCAAAAATACCCGATTTTTATTTTTAACAAGAGAAGGAATCTGCTGTAATTTCATTGCCTCTACTATCCGCTCTACTCCACAAGCTGCACCAACCGCTGCCATTCTTGGGCCGCCCAAAGTTTCGGAAAGATAATCGTATCTGCCTCCTCCACCCAAAGCAAAATCAAGCCCTTCGATAAATACCTCAAACACTGTCCGCGAATAATAATCGAGACCGCGAACAAGGGTAGAATCTATAAGATAAGGGATTTTCATTTCGTCCAAATATTCCAAAACCAACTTAAAGTGATGCTTACAGGCGGTGCACAAATAATCCAAAGTCTGGGGAGCCTGAGCTTTAAATGGCTGGCATTTTTCTTCTTTACAATCCAATAATCTCAGAGGGTTTTCGCTGTAGCGCTTATTGCAATCCTTGCACATCTTGCTCAGTTTGTTCTTGTAATATTCTTTTAATTTTTTAACATACGTCGCGCGGCAGGTTTTACAGCCGATGCTGTTTACCCTCACCATAATATTTTTCAGCTTAAGTTCGCCTATGGTTCTGTAAACAGCCGAAATAGTCTGAGCATCATAAACCGCCTCATCGGATCCGAGAATCTCAAATCCAAGCTGATAGAACTGCCTGAATCTGCCGTGTTGAGGCTGCTCGTAACGGAATAAAGGGCTTAAATAATAAAACTTTGCCGGAGACATAACGTGCGATAATCCGCTTTCCACATAGGCCCGCAAAACTCCGGGAGTCATTTCCGGCCTGAGCGCCATAACTTCTCCTCCCCGGGTTTTTACCGTGAACATTTGTTTTTGGACAATTTCGCTGGTCATTCCAGTCCCCCTTTCAAAAATACGCGCATCTTCCATAATAGGAGTTTCTATTCTCTCAAATCCGTAGTAGCAAACTATCTTTTTGAGCGCTTTTTCTATCTTGTCAAAAAACAAAAAATCGGCAGGCAACATATCGTGCATGCCCTTGGGCGTTTGGAACGCGAACTTCCTTCCCTTGGGTTTTGATTTAGGCGCTGATTTTTTGTGAGCGCGAGGTATTTTTATTGGCATTATTTTTTTATATTTTAATTCCCGGCAGTTGACGTTGAGAGTTGATAATTTACATTCTCAAAAAATTTTATTTCCGACGGTGGCCAAAGCCTGAGCCTGACCAAGCCAATTATGGCCTGCTTATCCAAAGGCCCCCAATAGCGCGAATCGAAACTGTTGATGCGGTTATCCCCCATAGTAAAATATTGGCTGTCGGTAAGCTTGAACGAAACATGCCCCGACCATTCATTGCTTATTCCATTTGTCAGATATTTTTCATCCAGAATCTGTCCGTTTATCCTTACCACGTTATTATCAACTTCAACACTTTCTCCGGGAAGTCCGATAATTCTTTTAATAAAGTAAATTGACGGGTCTTGGGGAGATTTGAAAACAACAACGTCTCCTCTTTCCGGTTTTTCAAAATGATAACTGAGCTCGTCTACCAAAAGATAATCACCATCAAAGAAGCTCGGCTCCATACTGGCCCCATTAACTATAAATGGCTGTATCAGAAAATATTTGATTGCCGCTACGGCAATCAGCGCCACCAAAAAGACTTCGGCAATTTCCCAGATGGTATAGAGTATTTTTTTCATGAATTATAGCTATATTTGTGCTATTATATTGATAATTAATGGATAAAGCAACCCCAAAAATTAAGGCCCTGGTAGGCCTGGGTAATCCCTCAAAGCAATATCAAAACACGTATCATAACGTGGGCAGAAAATTTGTGGAATATTTTGCCTTATCAAAAAAAGCGGTTACCAAGTTCCTACAGCCCTCAAACAAAAATTTTCAATATTGCCAGCTTGAAGACAAGTTGCTGATTTTACCCCTGACATTTATGAACGAATCGGGTATTGCCGTAAAACAAGCGGCATCATATTTTAAGCTCAAACCGGAAGAAATTATAGTTGTCCACGATGATTCGGATATGACTCTGGGTAAGTACAAAATTGTTTATGACCAGAGCTCGGCGGGACATCACGGCATCCAGTCAACCATCAATCATCTTAAAACCCAAAAGTTCTGGCGCCTCAAAATAGGAATTCGTCCGGCCCAGGAAGCGGTCCGCCAAAAAGCGGAAAAGTTCGTGCTTAAAAAAATCTCAAAGAAAGATGGGGATTGCTTACACCAAGCCTTTGACGAAATCATCATAAAACTCTGACCAACCCTTTCCGTTGACACCGAAACCCTTATTACATAATGTAAAGTCAGACCCTTGATTTAAAGGAGGTAGAGTGGAAGCTTCCCCGTATCCCACCATCAACAGATTCGTATTTTTTTCAGAAATAGAGCCTCTTTTGACGCCATTGGAAATAGAAATGGTTGAAACAGCTTATGTCTTTTCCAAATACGGTCATCGCGACCAATTCCGGGATGATGGAAGGAGATATTTTGAACACCCGAGAGCGGTAGCCTGGATAATTATCCGCGAACTGAAGCTGTGCAACTGGAAGTTGATAGTTCTCGCTCTTTTGCACGATATCAAAGAAGATTCTTATATCCTCTCTTGGCACAGAACTCAGGTGAATTTCGGCAAGGAAGTGGCTTTGAGTTTGAAACTTCTCACCAAAGATCCCAAAGAAGGGTATCTGGAACGTCTCAAAACTTACGGCACTTGGAGAGAAATTCTGGTTAAGATATGCGACCGGCTTAATAATCTGAGAACGCTTGGCGCTTGCACTCCCGAAAAAATAAAATCACAGATAGCGGAAACAAAAAGAGAATTCATTCCGCTTTGTGACCTCCTGATTTCCAGATTGCCTAAAAATTCCCGCTGGCGCGGAAAATATCTCAAAGATCAGGTGGTAAACCTCTGCAACCAGTATGAACAAATACCCCCCTCCAAATAAAGGGGTTTTTATTTGAATTCAAATATAATTAGCCCGCAAGAATTTCAATTTCAAATTCTTTTCCGTTAACGATATATTTTATTTTTCCTTCTTTTGTTGCGCCTATAATTGCCTTGCCTAATGGCGATAAATTTGAAATTTTCCCGTTTGTCGGGTCGGTTTCGGATGTCGTAACAATTTTAAATTCTTTAATCTCGCCACCGGAAAACCGCACTTTAACGGTATTGCCTATGGAAACTCTTTTAAATTGTGTTTTCTCCATTGTATTTTTTATGGAGAGCTTATTTTACTACAAAGGCGCCCTCAGGCGCCTTTTAATATAACTATCTCGGGATAATCTCCTTTATCACAGGAAGGAATCCGACACTGACGCTGGCAGTGGAATTAGCTACGGCCGGGCTTCCGGTACAGGAAAGAGTATAGGTTGTAGTAATGGCGGGTTTTACCGATTTTGTTCCCGCTTGTAAACCCGTCCCGACAGTATTATTGGCATCATCCTTTATCGTGCAGTTTCTCGGAGTATTAGTTGGAGAGCAGGACCAGGAAAGCGTTGAAGACTGCCCGTACAATATTGCCGAAGGTGACGCGGTAAAGATACATCCGGACGGAGGAGGTGCGCTGATAGAAATTACACTGGGTGCAATGTTACAACTTCCTGAATTTCCGCTTCCGTCGGCAACATCAAGGCTTGCTGTGTATGTTCCCTGACTGGGATAGATATAGTAGGAAGAATTAGAATGTTGTGATCCGCTAAAATGCCCATCTCCGTAATTAAAATCGTAGGAGTAATTACCATCACCTCCCGTTACATCAACTGCCTGAAAACCGAAGTTTGTAACGCCGGCCTGTCCCCTCAGAGACACGGGAATGACATTAAGAGTACAGGAAATTGCTCCGCCGCCGCCTCCGCCGCCGGTTACATTAACGTTAGCTCCACACTGCGTAGTTCCACCTCCCGATCGGTCCAAAACATAAAGAACGGGGCTTTTTGTTCCTGGAGAACGGTATGTGTAGTTACGTGTTGAACAATCCGCATAGTTGGCGTCGATAGATCCTGATTCATAGTAAACTCGGCAGCCATAATTTCCGCTTCCACCGGTTATGGTATTGCTTAGATTAACGCTCAGAGGAGACGGACCCGTTGAAGGACTTGGAGTAATGGTACACGAGAAACCCCCTCCTACATCGGTCACATTTATATTAGCATCGGTAAAATGGGTAATACTTCCGTCATCACCGGTCACCCGGAAGGTGGAAATTCCTATGCCCGCGGAAGAAGCAACAAAAACATTTAGCGTCTTTACTACCGATCCTCCCGATGGCACTACGGCCGAAGGTCCTCCGGCAAATGAACCGGATACGCCGGAAATAAAGTTGGATGGTGATAGCGAAACCGTACCCGCGTAATTGTTAATAGATGACACCGTAACGTCATAAGAAGTTGATCCCGGCTTTTGTACATTTTGTGATCCGGGATTGATTTGGATTGAATAGTCGGGAGTTCCGGCAACACAAGCGTTTACCGTAAACACAGCCGTAGCTCTAATGCCGCTATAAACGGAAATAATAGTAGCTGTTCCGATTCTCTTTCCTGTAGCAACCCCAAAAGAGACGGAAGCCACGGAAGGATTATCAGAAGACCAGTCAGCATTGTTGGTTACGTTTTGATTACCCGCAGGACCGGACGGACCATCCGGGTCATACCATGAAATGTAATTGGCTGTATCGCCTACGCACGCAGAAGTTGAGGTTGGAGATATGGTCAATGTAGGAGCCGGAAGCGGGGCAAAATATCCGGTAACTGTCAGCGTTTGGCTTTGTGCCGAATTAAACGTCACCGCATTACTGGCGGAACAATATTTGTATCCGGCAGGAGTTACCGCCGCTCCGGTAATTTGATAAGTTCCCGCCGAAGCATTAAGGCTTCCTACTCCATGAGTAGTCGCCCCGCTTGGCGTCGATAGATTATAACTGACGGAATTGGCCGCAGAACCCATCGGTCCGGCGGTTCCGGTGCAGTTTGTATTCGGATAAAGAGCGGCATCTATATTTAAGACATAAGAGGAAACGGTAACTGTTGCGGATGCATCCGCCGTTCTTCCGGTCTTATTGGCAAATTCATAACACCTTATGGAAAAAGTTGTTGTGCCTGCAAGCGGCGATGGAGGGGTAACTCCTTGCGAAGCATAAGCTCCCGACGTATCACCCGCCGT
>JAKAHY010000016.1 GCA_021814695.1 bacterium | reverse complement strand
TCCGGGAAATTTTGGATCGTGTCGAGGGCAAGCCGAAAGAAATCATCCACGTCAACCAAGAGGAACTGGCCGAGCTTACTCCCGAGGATCGCTGGAATATCATCCCTTACGAGTTGAGACTGCTTCTGGCCAGAGATCAATATCCGCCCGAGGTGATAAAAAGAGTCGAGGAATGGGGCAACACCGGAAAATAAAAATTATGCTGACGATAAAAGCGTGTAGAAAATTATTGCCCAAATCATACGAAAGCCGAAGCGATCAAGAGGTCGAGCTTTTGCGCAATCAGTACTACCAGATGGCCGCTTTTATGTTTGATGTCTGGCATGATGCCAAGAATCGGCCGGTCTTGGTCGTGGTTTCCATGCAAATCACCTACCGGACAGCGATTTTTACATATCCACTTAGCCCCAGCTTGGCTTGTGCCGAGGGTTAGCGTATGTTGTCCTTGTAAGCTATTTCTAAACGAAAATGACTATGACAGACCAAATTCAAAACACAAAAATGCGAGCTGTTATCTATGCTCGCGTCTCAACTGAAGAACAGGCCAAGCACAACTTCAGTCTGGAGTCGCAAGTCGAACTCGCCAGAAAATGGATCGTTGACCACAAATTCGAGCTGGCCTGCGAGCCATTCATCGATGCCGGCGAATCGGCCAAGACCATGAACCGCAAAGCACTGGCCAGACTTTTGGAATACTGCCGGACGCACAAAGAGAAAGTAGACGCAGTTCTGATTTATAAAATAGACCGCATTGCCAGAAACATGGCCGACCATGTGGCTATCCGATCGCTTTTAAGCCAGTACGGCGTACGGATTTATTCGGTCACCGAACCGATCGGAGGCGACAACTCTACGAGCAAGCTTTTGGAAAATGTCATGGCATCGTTTGCTCAATTTGATAACGATGCCAAAGCCGAGCGCACCAAGGACGGAATAAGGAAACGAGTCAGTAAGGGAGAGATTTCGTGGGTCGCGCCGATTGGTTACTGCAATGTGATGAAGCCGGGCGGATACAAAACTATTGTGCCTGATACGGAACGAGCACCTATCGTAAAGAAACTTTTCGAGGAATACGCCAAAGGAATTTATAAAGAATCCGAGATCACAAGGATGGCAAATAATATCGGGTTCACCACGCCCAAAGGAAACAAGATCAGACAGCAAGTGATCCACAAAATGCTTCGGAGCCGGATTTATACCGGAGTCTTTTTGTGCAGGGGCCAAGAGATGCAAGGTGCCTTTGAGCCGATCATCACAACGGAATTATTCGAACGGGTCCAATTTTACATCCGCAACAAAACTGGCCGAATTACCAATCATCCAAAACGGATGCTTAACCCGGACTTTCCACTGAGAGTCACTGCCCGATGCGTCTGCGGTGGCAAGTTTACCGGTAGCTGGTCAAGAGGTCACGGGGGACGTTATGCTTACTACCACTGTGCCAAGTGCCATAAAAGAAGCGTCAAAAAAGAGATTTTTGAAGAACAGTTCATGGAACTACTCCAAAGATTAGCTCCCAAGAAAGAAGAAATGGCCATGTTCCGGGCCACCGTCATTGATTACTGGCAAAACAAACACAATGAACTCAATACCGATATCGCCACGATTGATCGGAACATCCAGAAAGTTGAGGAGGAAAAAGTAAAAGTCGTCGATCTCACCAAACAAGGAATCTTCGATGCTGATACCGCCAAGGAGGAACTGAACCGGATCAAAGAAAAAATAACCGTGCTTAAATTGAGCCGGAACGAATTGCAGATCGAAGAATTCGATGTAGAGGCCTGCGTCAACTACTGCCTGTACTTCATGGTCAACGTGGCCAAGCTTTGGTACGAGATAAAACTAAGCGATAAGATCAAGTTTCAAGAGATGGTTTTCCCGAACGGCGTTTCTTACGACTATTCAGCATTTGGAACCACCAAAACAGCCGATGTTTACGAGCTAAAACAGTTGATTGCGACCAAAAATTCTACTATGGTGCCCTCGAGAGGAATCGAACCTCTATTTTATCCTTAGGACGGATTTGTTCTATCCATTGAACTACGAGGGCAAGTTGCAAAAAGCCATATTTAATATATAATAACAAGACATTTATTCAAGGGCCTATAGTAAATCGGTATTACGCCTCCATGGCATGGAGGAAGGCGGGGTTCGATTCCCCGTAGGTCCACATATGAATTTTATATACCATTGGTATATAAAATTTATGGACCCCGGCGAATTGAACTGCGAACCCCCGTGTTGCCTGCCTGCCGGTAGGCAGGGAAAATAGGAGCGAAGCGACGTAAGCAACCCAAAGGTTTCTTAAGTGGGGGTCGGGGGTGAGCGGTGAGATAACGAAGCGTCCCCGTAGGTCCACCAAAAATATCCATCTTGAGATGAATATTTTTTATTTTTATGTTTTTGATTTATAATTATAATATGCTAAATCAAGAACAAAAAATAATAAAAATTATAGAGAAAACATTACCGGCGGTCGTTTCCATAGAATCCTATAAAAATTTAAAAGAAATAGAAAAGAAAAAACCTCAATGGATTTTCCCGTTTTTTGAAAAAGATATTTTTAAAACGGATGAATTAAAGAAAAAAGTAAGTGGAGAGCATATTCACTTTGGCGGAGGCTCTGGATTTATTATTGACCAGTCAGGCATCGTTGCCACCAATGCTCATGTGATAGTAAGGGATTATTTGGATTATGAGATAACCGATTCCTCCGGTAAAAAGTTTTTGGCATCTTTGATTTCCACCGACATCATTCACGATGTTTCATTCTTAAAAATAAAATCGGAATCTTCATTTTTAAGTATTCCTCTTGGCGACTCTTCGAAAATAAAATTAGGTCAATCGGTATTGGCAATAGGAAACGCTTTGGGAATCTTCAGCAACACGGTTTCTTCGGGAATCATTTCCGGTCTTTTAAGGAACATCAAAGCCAATAACGAATCGATATCGGAAAATTTGCACGGTCTGATTCAAACGGATGCCGCTATTAATCCCGGAAATTCCGGCGGACCGTTAATCAATATGGCCGGAGAAGCAATCGGAATTAATGCCGCCAGCGTAACACGAGCCGAAAACATAGGTTTTGCAATACCAATAAATGTCATCAAAAAAGATTTGGAACAAATAAAAAAATACGGAAAAATAATCAGACCATTTTTAGGAATAAAATACATAACCTTAGATCAAAAAATAGGAAAGATTCTGAACTTGCCGGTTGACTATGGCGCCTTGGCTATAAATCAAGACAGAGCAAGCGACTCTATAATAAAAAACAGCCCGGCTCACAAGGCGGGAGTAAAAAACAAAGATATTATTTTGGCAATAGACGATAAAAAGATAACTTCGTCATTTACCATTCAGGATTTTTTGGATAACGCCAAA
>JAKAHY010000006.1 GCA_021814695.1 bacterium | reverse complement strand
TTCAGACAAGGAGTTTCTCTTAATTTCAAAAGTCGGGCGTATTTTCTGCAATTTGATATCAAAAAATATTTTGACTCCGTTGATCACAAAATTTTAATAAGTTTGATTCAAGATAAGATAAAAGACGAACTGTTATTGGCTGTCATCAAAAAAATTATAGAAAGCAAGCGCGGGGAAAAAGGTCTGCCAATAGGTAATCTGACCAGCCAACTTTTTGCCAATATCTATCTCAATAAACTGGACCATTTTATCAAGGAAAAACTGCGCGCTAAATATTATATCCGATATATGGACGATTTTATTTTATTTCATGCAAAACCCAAGACATTGCTCGCGTGGCAATCGGATATAAAAATATTTTTAGAGCAAGAACTAAAGCTTACTCTTCATCAAAAAAGAAGCGGGGTCCAGCCGATAGACAGGATTGATTTTCTCGGCCTGACTCTTTTTAGACACCACACTCGCCTGCGCAAAAGCACCGTTTCCCGAGCATTCCGGCGGATGAAATTAACCGCCTCCACTCCATATTCCTCCGCCTGGCATGGCTATGCCAAACATGCCGATTCATTTCGGCTCAATCAAAAACTAAACTCGCTGTTGCTAAAACGCCCAAATAAAACAAATTTTTTATGACGCGCTTTTTACAAGACCGTTTAGATATTTGCCTATTTCATTTATTTTTTCGGCGCACAGACCATATTGCTTGATGCTCAATAAACGCAAATCCTTGGCAATTCTCACAAGTAACCTAATTTCATCAAGTTCACGACTGGCCTCCTGCCAGTTGGTTAATCTTTTTTGTCCTTGCAATAAAACCCCGTTTTGCAGAAATTTAAGAAGATTTATTAAAGCGTTTTCAATCTGCTGGGCAAGAGTAAATCTCTGGTTTTTGGGAAATTTGTTAAGAAGCGGGACCAGCCAGATTGTAAAATCGTATGATTTTTGGAAAGTGACAAGTTTTTGATAGTCCATAGTTATATTAAATTATGCCCGTTCTATGTTGTGGTTTTAGTGGGTCAGTGAACTACGGTAATACTACCGAGAGCAACGAAACCCGACAGAGGAGTCTGCGCTGCCCGTGACCCACCTCAAGTGGAGCGCGAACGCCCCGGCACTAGAGCCGTTGCCCCAACCCGCGCCGCGAATGAAAGCGGTTGTCCCTTGATTTCCTCCGGTACCATAAGTCAACACTTGTCCAACTCCTTGAGATGAGTTCCAGGAAGAATTAGGAGGGGCGACTTTGGATTGAACAACATCGGATGTCCAGGCGGAGACATTGGGAAACTCGCACCATTGCCAGGTTGCCGTCCCTCCGGTACAGGCGGGAACGGTCATTGTAGTGGAAAGATCACCAATGTTATTTACGCTTCGCTGAACATGCTCCCAGACATTTCCAGCCATATCCCAGACAACAGAGCCGTTGGAGAGAGTAAGAGTTCTTCTTTGGTTGCCTCCGGTATTGGTCTCTCCTGAATAACCGTTGGAATCGTTGGAGTCGGCAGTTAGAGCATTGGGTGGAGTATTGTCGTTATGCCCCGAATAGATATATCCGGTTCCAACAGTTCCAGATGACCAGTTGGAGTTTTGATTTATGGCGTTGGTGGCGATAGTCATATATTCATCATTGGTCAAAAGATGAGCTCCGATGGAAGCACAATAAGTCAGAGCATCGGTATGAGAGATATTAGCTATCGGATATCCTCCTGGAGCAGAAGCGATGTAGTAATTGGGTCCGACACAGGGTTGAGAAGAATTGGAATAAGTATGGTATCCGGTATCTGGAGCAGTCAGAGGAGTGCTGTTTGAGGCCTGGATACATTTGGCATCATATTTCATAACCCAGAAGTCAGAGGTGCCAAAGGTAGAGTTACCGGGAACCTTGACCCAGTTGGAAGGATAGATGTAAGGAGAGAGGGTTAAGCTGCTTCCGACTTCATAAGCGGTGGCAGAAGTGCCTCCATCGGTTTGGGCACGATAAGCATATTTGGTGGATTCAAGGGTTTGAGCTGAAACAGTCCAGTTGGAACCGGAAGTAATGTAGGTATAGAAATTGTTGGTGGAGGTGGCATTGATGGGATCGGTGGGTAAAGAACTCAAGGGAGAGCCGGTGGAAACGGAACTGAAATTGACCGGAATCCAACCGGTACCGTCTGTTTTTTGAAGATTGGCAGATGTGACACAGGCATAAGTCCATCCGGAAGGAAGAGTAGCTAGACCTAAGTTGGCACAGGAGGTAGAAGTGTCGGGAATAGAGACATAGACGGTAGTGGATGTGCCAAAAGAAGAGCCTCCATCGGTTTGATATAAAGAGAGGGCTTTGTTGAGAGTTTCTATGTCAGAAAACCTGGTGGTATCACGGGATTGGGCGATAAGCTGGGCGGGATTGAGAACGACTACTACTGCGGCGGTAAGGATGGCCAGGATACCGATTACAACTAAGAGTTCGACGAGAGTAAAGGAAGATGCCGACTTGCCCCATTTGAAGATGCGCCGCATCTTTCCGATTGGTGTGGCAACTAATAATTTTATGAGAGTAAACGGATTATTTCCAGCAAACATATTTTTATTTTACCCGATTAGCACATTTATATCATCCTGAAAATCGCTGGCTTTGGCGATAACCGCCGCTCCGTAAGTATTTATATAATATTTCCAGTTTCCTCCGGCATAGTATTTGGCGGCCGCAACTTTTTCATTGTAAAGAGAACCGGTCGCGCCCGCATCTTTCAGATAAAGAGCGGTTGCTACAAACGCATCCAGATTATTCCAGGGCGATGGCGGATTGTGTCCGCTCAAAGAAGCGATTTTATCGGCATATAGATTCCACGTCGAAGGAATGAATTGCGCCGGGCCCATGCCTCCGCCGTAAGCTCCGTCCTGTGGAATAGGGCAGGAGACAGTAACCGTGTCGGGATTGATATTCAGCGACTGGACAATCTGGAGAAAAACAGGAATGTCACGCTTAGGATTCATCGTGGTCGGATTGCTGGCTTTTGTCGGATAGTAAGGGTTGATGTTATATTTACATTTACCGACGTTTCTCCCGAGAGCCGACTCCCTATCCAGTACAGCAAGAATTAAAGCAGCTCTAACTCCCGTTGCATCTTGGGCGATTTTTGCCAAACGATAGGCCTCACCAAATTGAAGCTCTCCTCCACCCAGAAGTTCAAATAATTGGCTTCTGATTTGAGCTGCAGTTTTTTGTTTGCTGGCAACCAATTGTTCATACTTTGACTGCTGCCCCTTGGTAACCTGAAGCAGGCTTTTTTTATCGGTCTCTGTTTGTTTTGCGGACTGCTGCTGGGCTAATTGATACGCTTTCAACTGCTGGGCATCGCCGTACTGTGAGGCCAGAGTTTCTTTCTGGTCAATCAACTGGCTTTTCAATTGGACTATGTTTTCCAGAGTAGTTCTAACTTCATCTTGCAGGGCCAACAGGTTATTTACATCAAGAAAAAAATCCGAAAGTTTGGGGTTGGCCAGCATCATTTCCATCGGACTTGTGTTATCGCTGGCATAAACGCTCTGAAGAGTAGCGGAAAGATAATCCTTTTGTTTGGTAATATCGCCTTCTGTCTGAGAGATTTTTGTTTTGGTATCATCAATCTCCTGGCTTAAACTGTTAAGGGTCAAGGTAATAGCTTTAATCTGAAGATTAAGTTGGACAATTTTGGCATTCAGCTTATTTATTTCCGACTGAAGCGACTTGCCTTGTTTACTGTATTGGGCAATTGTCTGCTCATCCTGAGCAATCTGATTTTCCAAATCCTGCAATTGCGCCTCATAAGCCGCTCTTTGAGTATCGACATTCGAAGCCGCCAAAAGATAACCGGTACTTATTGGGGCATTGGCTGCGCCAAGAAGGAAAGAAAAGATAGCCAACGACAATATCAACGAAACCAGAACCTTTTTGACGGGGACGGTTATTACTTTTTGGTTGTGCAAATTGACCCTCTGGTCACTTTTGCCAGAGCGTCTTAAAAGGGTTTTTTGAGTTATGTCCGATACTAAAGTCCTTTTCATGAAAAAATCGTACGGAAAACCGCACCGAATACATGGTCTATATGTGATTATATTATAGCAAAAATCCCCCCGCCCGATAAAGAGCAGAGGGACTATAATGGTTGTTTTTTTCCGACTGTTATTCTTTTTTCGCCTCCCCTTCCTCGGCAGAAGTTGCAGCTGCTGCGCCTTCGGCTCCTTCGGCAGGAACCTCAGCTACAGGCGCTTCAACCACCTCTTCTTTCTGCGGTTCAATAACGGTAGCAATTCCCATCTCGGGCTCGATAAATATTTTGACTCCCTTGGGAACAACAATGTCGCTTCCGTGTAAGCTCTGATGAAGTTCGACGATTTTGGAAAGGTCCACTTCAAGTTCGTGCGGAAGATCCGCTGGGAGAGCTTCAACCTCCACCTCTTCAACCGATTTAACAAGCACTCCGCCTTTCTCTTTAACCGCCTGCGACTCGCCGACAAAATGCAAAGGCACCTGAGTTTTTATTTTCTCGTCCATCCTTACCCGATACAAATCAACGTGGATTATTTTGTCTCCAAGAACATCCTTCTTCACTTCGTGGACAAGGACCGGAAACATTTTCCCGTCTATGGTTATGGTAATAAGAGAGCTTTCGCCCGCTTCTTTAAACACCTTACCAAACTCCTTTACCGGCAAACTGACATGGATATTTTCAAATCCGTGGCCGTAGATTTCAGCCGGAATATAACCCTGTCCGAACAGAGCCCTCACCTTTTTTCCGAAAGTTTCGCGTTTTTTAACTTCAAGTTTAAGCATAATTTATAGTGTGTATAAGATATACCAAAAAGTGGTTTAAATCAAGTATTCTGGAATTATTTATAAGTGACCTCAACACTATCTATCCACATTTTGTTTTCGGTACCATTGTGCCCGTAAATATAAAGAGATGCCGTATGAGAACTAAGCTCCCAATCACTGTCAATTGTATATTGTTGCGTAATCAGCTGCCATTTATTTGCCGCGGATAAAGTAACAAGAGTAATAGCAGTCCCAAAAGCGTACGCCCCCCCGCTGACCGAATAATGATAGATTCCAAACTGAGGAATCTTTCCTGTGTTATCCACTTTGATCATCATTTTGACGGTGATTACCGTTCCGGGACCCCAGCCAAAAAGTGATGCGGGGTTGCTCCAACTTTGGGAATCTCCCAGCCACCGGTGGCAATATCCGAACTGGCAATTCTGGTCGATGTATTCCATACACCCGGAATTATTCAATCCGCACGACGGAGTTGCATGGGCATGGTATCCTACAGTCGGCGCGGTAACACCGGCATTGTAACCGGAACTGAATCCTGTTGTCGGCCTGTATGTTCCGTTCAGCGACGTATCCCATCCGGGCGTATAGGGAGAAGTTAAGGAATTGAAATTTCCGTTTACGGCAATATTGGGCGTCTGATAAAACGTAGTATTCGTTCCGACTTCGTATGCATAATCGCTAGCCCCCCCGTCGGTAGAGACAGCGTCATTGCTACCCGCAATGCCGTACTTACTGCTTTCAAAACTAGCAGCGCCCAGCACGAAACCACCGGAAGGATTGTAGGCATAAAAATAATAATTTGAAGTTGAAGTGCTATTAACTGGATCTATAGGAAGATCAGAAAGCAGTCCTGTACTAGAGATATTTACCGGGACCCAGCCGGTTCCGTCCACATCCTGCAGAGTACTTGTCGATGTAACACAGCTATATGACCACCCATTCGAAAGCTTAGGAAGTCCTAAATCGGCACAGGATGACGATCCCACATCTACTAGCGAAACGTACATGGTATTGGCCAATCCCATCGATCCGATGCGGTTTCCGCTGTATTGATAGCGCTCAATTACGGTCTGGATGCTTTTTAAATCCGAAATTCTTTGAGAGTCCCTTCCTCGTTTTAGTAATTCGGTGGGATTAAGAAGCACAATTACCGCTGCCGATAATATCGCTATAATTCCAACCACTACCAAAAGCTCCACGAGAGTGAAAGAGTTTGATTCGTATACCGTATATCGTATACCGTAGACCGCACGTCGTATACTATAAACCGTACGCCGTAGACCGTATTTTATTTTAGTCAGAATATCTATAGTCATCTAAAATTCTAATGCTTCTTATGATTATCTAAATCAATAAAATTATCTACTCTATTTTTACCTCCGGTATACGATATACGGCATACAGTATACGCTAGAGATTATTGAATATTTTCAGTTTTTCCGACGCCACTTTTTGAACTTCATGAACGACTTCTGGAAAAAGCTTGTAAGGAGCAATTTCTTTCGGGTGGGACAAAAGGGCCAAATCCAGCCCCCGCTTCCAGGCCGCTCTGAGCTCCGTGCTGACATGAACTATTCTTGCTCCGGCACCAATCGCCTGGCGAATATCGTCATCCGAATTTCCCGACGCACCATGAAGAACGAGGGGGATATTCGCGGCATTATAAACTTCAACAATTCTCTGGATGTCCAGATTGGGGTCTGGAACATCGGCAAACATCCCGTGAATATTACCTACGGCCGGCGCCAGCAAATCGACTCCCGTTTCTTTAACAAACTTTTGAGCATCTTCCGGTTTTGTCAGATCTTCTTTTTTTATGGAAACACCTTCGGGGATTCTGTCTAAAATAACCGAACCAGAACCTATATAACCCAGCTCCCCCTCAACCATAATATCGGTAGCGTAGGATTCATTGTGTGAGCGCACGTAATCAACAACCTGCTTGGTAATGGCAATGTTTTCTTCTATGGGTCTTTGGCCACCATCAAACAATACCTCATCAAATCCGGCGTCAACGGCTTCTTTTATTTTTTCAAACGAATGTGTGTGATCGGCATTGATAAAAATCGGGTAGTTGTATTCGTCTCTGAAACTATGGACCAGATCAGCCGCCTGCTTTACTCCGATAAATTCCCGCTCCCCTTCGGAAACTCCGATAATTACCGGCACCTTGATCTCAAAAGCCGCGTTAAAAATGGCATGAAGCATCGCCAAGTCAGAAATATTGAAATGGCCTATGGCAACGTTTCGACCGCGGGCATCAGCAATAAGATTCCTGAGTGAAATCATATTATTAGTATTGGGTTAATTTATCGGAAAGTTTTATGTATCCGAACTCTATGTCCTCGCGCATCATTTCCTCCATCTTTTCCTCTCCAAAATATGACGAGAATATTTTGTTCCAAAGAGCCTCCTGGTGATGATATAGATATTTGATCATTTCTTTTTCCTGGACCAATGCCATTGAGGTATCAATAAGGTTAAAACTGACAAGAACATCCACTCCGGTATTGGTTCCAAAATAATCACCCACCCAGTTCATCTCCTTCCAAAAAGAAAATTCGTGCCCCAAGTCGTCATATTTCTTACCGAGTTCAACCAACATACTCTCCGCCTTTTCCCAATGCATCGCTTCCGGATTTACGTGAGGAACAAAAAGCCTCCAGTCGTTTTCGTCGTCTTTTGCCAGATATCTCTGGACTATGAGCCACTCTCCCTGATTGGATAGTTTCTTATCATCAACCACGTCCCCCCTGAGCAGGGACATAAGGTTTCTGGAAAAGTCTACCGGCCTCCCGCCTATGTGAAGAAAAATGTTGGAGTAAAATTTTATTTCGTTAACGTAATGTAATAAAAGTCCAACCGTTCTCATCAGCTCTCCGAGTAAGTTAAGCGAGGTAGGTATTATAAAAATTATTCCCAATTCCTTAAGGTGGCTGATATTGTGATATTTTTTTTCAACAAAATTTTTTGCCAGATTTTCCCATTTAGGATTTAGTGAGATAATTTCAAATTTTCTACGCTCAAAGTCGGCCGGACTGAGGGACTCGTAAGAAGGGAGAAGAACGTCATTTATCCATTCCCCACCCTCGACAAACCTGAGAGAAGCGGCAACCTCACGCCAGTCTTCTTTTTCAATAAGCTCATCCACCGAAGAATACCCAAGCATCATTAGTACTTTTTTTGGAGGAGTCTTGTGCAAAAATTCAATAAATTTTTCCTTTTTCAGGAAAAAACCGGTCATATCTCCCGCTACCGAAGTGACAAACTTAGCCACAACATCACAACCGCTCTTGCAGGTAAAGTCGGGGCTGCCCATAAGCATTGAAAGGCTTCTGTCGTCTTTTCTTATTTTTTTTATAAGAGCTTCAAATACTTTTTTTGCCGAAGACTTCCTTGTCAGTTTCATTTGTTCCAGGCGGTTTTCCACGGCGGAATCATTTTGGGCTCGAATTTCATCGATGACTCCGGTTTTTCCGGTGATTTTTCCAAGCCTGCTCTCCAAATCCATAATAGTGTCCTTATCGGCTCTCAAAATTTTGGCTATTTTTTCTTCGGAAGTCATGTTAGATTTTTCTAATTTCGATCGGTAATGTTTTCCACCTACGGCTCTTTAAAAATTCATGCCTGGAAATAACTCCCGGAGTTGCTCCCACGGACTCTATAACCGAAGTTGAATTGGCTGCAGCGCGTCTAATTGCGTAGGCTATTTTATGCGGACTGCAGACGCCCTTAATGCACTGCTCATCAGCCTCAATCACTCCGGCAATAAATCCGCTTCCAAAAGCATCCCCCGCACCGGTTCTATCGACTATTTTTTTCTCCGAAAAAACACCCGACTTGTAGAATGTTTTACCATCGGAAAGCTCGGCTCCTTTTTTACCATCCGTCATAACGACAATTCCCGGAACATAATCATCCAACTTCGAAAATATCTTATCGCTTTGGTCATAAGGAATGCGGGTAAGATACGCGGCCTCCTCTCTGTTTAGAATTACAACCGAAGCCGTGTTTAAAAATGGCTTTAATTTGGAAATCCCCAATTGCAGCATGTCCTTAGAAGGATTGATTGCTATTTTTGTCCCGTTTTTATGCAAATAAGAAAATATCTTTTTTAAAACCGGATAAGGAATACTCCCCGGAGCTATATAAGCCCATTTGGCTGCAAGTTTTTTGAAAGGAATTTCGGAATTTTTGATTTCTCCCGAACATCCGCGGTTTACCAGAATAGTTCTCTCTCCACTGTTACTCAAAAGAATATATGAGACTCCGGTTTTTTTGTTTTTGTCCGTAATTCCGATCGGCTTTATCCCTTTGTGGATAAATTCTTCCACTATCATATCGCCATTTCTATCTCCTCCAACGTTAAATATGGAAATAGTATCAAGATCAGCCTTGGAAAAAGTCACCGCGGCATTATGGGCGCCACCGCCGATTTCTATTATCGGCTCTGAAATCTCGATTTTGGACCCCAACGAAAAACATTGCGCCTGGCCGGTCACAAAACCTATTTTTTCAAGATGTTTTTTATCAGTCACGGTTTTTAGAAAATCCGCCTTAATAAAGGTATCTACGGTTACCGTTCCGATAGTTAAAACGTCGTACATAGGATAAGTATAAAACATAAAGTATAAAGTATAAAGATCCGGTATTAAAAAAGGAGCGGCTAACTCCTTATTTATATATTTAAATTTTTATATATTTTTACTTCCTTTTTATGACTTTTTTAACCGCCACAACGACATCCTTAACGTCCAAATGATATTTTCTTATCAGTTCTTCCGGTTTTCCCGATTCGCCATAAACATCCCGGATGCCTACGCGCTCAAGCGGCAAAGGAAGTTTCCCGGTTAAAAGCTCAGCTACGGCCCCTCCTAATCCCCCTATAATATTATGCTCTTCAACGGTTACCACGGCGCCGGCTTTTTTGGCCCAATTCAAGATTTCTTTTTCATCAAGCGGTTTTATCGTATGGCTGTTTAATACAACGCTCCTGATTCTTTCTTTCTCTAATTCTTTTGCAGCCAGCAATGCGTTGTGCAATAAAGGACCGGCTCCGATTATTAAAACATCGATTTCCTTTCCTTTGGAGACCCAGAGCGGATAAGCTTTCCCAAAGACAAACGGGGTTTCTTTGGTCGTCATTACCGGGGTTTTTTCACGCTGAAGCCGAAGATACATCGGTCCATAAATTTGCGATACGGCCATCGTTGCTTTTTGGGCCTCAATCGAATCGCAGGGTACAACGACTTTCATATTCGGCAAAGAACGCATAATAGCGATATCTTCGGTCGCCTGATGAGTTGCCCCGTCGGGGCCGACGGATATTCCGGCATGATTTCCGGCAATTTTTACGTTGGCATTGTTATAACAGATAGTAGTCCTTACCTGCTCCCAGGTTCTCCCCGGACAAAAGTTGGCATAAGAGCTGATGAAAGGTATTTTTCCGGCAACCGCAAGACCGGCGGCAATTGTCGTCATTCCCTGCTCGGCCACTCCGCATTCAAAAAATCTTTCCGGATAAACTTTGGCAAACCAATGGCAGCGGGTGGATTCTTCCAAGTCGGCAGAAAGAACAACAACATTTTTTTCTTTGCCCGCTTCCAAAAGACCGTGCCCATAGCCATCACGTGTCGGCGCTTCTTCTACGTGCTTTGAAAAAATATCGTGATTAAGTTTTGCGTCGGGATTCAACATAACAAATAATTGATTAGCTTAGGCCTGTTTTCTGGCAAGACGCCAGTGGTATAAAAACAATGGAGCTCCGACTATTATCATCGCGATGGCATTAGCCGCTTCGCGCTGCCTCTGGCTCGTAAGATTATTCTGCTGATATTCGTCGATTGCTTTCTGGTCCGGCTGCTGCACAACCTGTCCTTTATCCGGAGATGACACCGGCATCGGATAATTGTAGTAATTATCGGCTTTAGTAAATATCCACGCCTTTAATCCCAAATTAATCAGCTGGACGGATCCGATAATAACAACAATCAATCCTATTGCCGAAAAAAGATAAATATATATTTTTTTAACCCACTCAATTGCGCTCATAATTTTGATATTTAAATGTTTATATTTTTATATGTTATTTTATTCGTGCTCGCTTTTAATTTTTCCGCCCAGTTTACGAAGTTGGCTGAGTGCTTCCCTTGCCTGTTCTTTGTTTGGAGGAATTCCGTGCCATTCGTATTTTCGTTCCATAAAATCCACTCCTTTCCCCGGAATCGTATGGGCAATAATCATAGTCGGCTTTTCGTAAATTGCCTTTGCCTCCCAAATGGCCGAAATAAATTCCTCGATATTATGCCCGTCGACATCGATTACTTCCCAGCCGAACGCTTCATATTTATCACGAAGCGGTTCCAATGGCATAACGTTTTCGGTAAATCCGTCTATCTGAATATTATTTCTGTCCATAACCGCGGTCAGATTGTTAAGTTTATTTTTCCCGGCAAACATTACTGCTTCCCAAGTATTGCCTTCATCATGCTCCCCATCGGACATCATGCAATAAATTCTGTGCCGTTCATTGTTAAGTTTTGCGGCAAGCGCCATGCCAATCGCCTGCGCAAGTCCGGATCCCAAAGGGCCAGAGGTAGTTTCCACTCCGGGCAGGCTCCCTCTGTGAGGGTGGCCTTGGAGCCGGGAGTTTATCTTACGCAAAGTTGAAAGCTCCTTGAGCGGAAAATATCCGGAACGAGCCAGCGCCGCATATTGAATCGGGCAGATATGGCCGTTGGAAAGTATCAGCCGGTCGCGCAAGGGCCAATTCGGATTTTTCGGTTTGTGGTTAAGAACGTAAAAATACATTGCCGCAAAAATATCAGCCATCCCCAAAGGACCGGCGGAATGACCCGAACCGGCCTCAACCAGCATTTCAATCACATCTTCACGAAGACGGTTGGCAACTTCATATAGATCTTTTATGCGATGATGGGAAAGATACATAATATAGATAAATCAAAATTCAAAAATCAAAATGTAAAATTGAAATGTAAGATTTAAAAATTATTAAGTTTTCAATTTATTCTTTTTCAAAATAAGATTCTTAATGAAAACTATTAAATACACGAACACAAACCAAAACACAAAATCAATAATAAGATTAATATATCCTACAACAGTTGGCCAACAATAGTAAGTCGGCCCCGCCATAGATAATTGGCAATCTCCATAAATAATAAATCCGAGAGGAAATCCATGTGGATCACCTGAATCAAATAATCCAAATAAACTAAGCGGCTTTGAACTTTTACATATGTTAATTTCATCATTGCTATAGTTATTGATGGAGCTTTTATCAATATTGGGATATTTGTAGCCAGTACAATTCACTATTGTTTCTTTTATTGCTGTATTTTTCAAAATATTGAAAATAAAATTCTCTGCATTTGACGATCCGGAGTGTGACGATTCGGAGTGTATAGTTGAAACATAGGTCCCAAGCACAGATAGCTGATGCTCACCCCCCCACCATATATTAAGAATCCAGGAAAAAAATATTGCCGACAAAACAGTAAGAAATAAGGCAATAATAATTTTAAATAAAATGGAATTTAAATTTAAGAAAGATATTATTTTTGACATTTAATAAATTTGTTTATATATCCCTCAATTTTTTATAAGCCAACTCTGGATTTTTGTTTTTCCAAATAAATGACTCAGAAGTCACTCCATTTGCTCCCGCTAATTTTACTTTCCTAGCGATTTGCAACGTTATTCCGCCATCTACAGATATTTTAGCATGCGGGTATTTTTTCCTCAAAAAAGAAATCACGCTTAAGGCCTTTGTGTGAAATTTTTGACCGGATTTTCCGGGAACAACGGCAAGGACCAGAATCCTTTTTGTCCCAACCGGGACAAATATGCCGTCCAAACTTTGGTCAAAATCCACGACAACTCCTATTTCCTTGTGGTATTTTTTTGCCAATCTGAAAACTTTTTCCCAATCGGGGCTAATTGCCGAATGGATAAACAGGGTTTTTAAAGGAGACAAATACCATTTGTGCAAGAGAACGTCTTTTTTTGTCACCATAAGATGCCCTTCCAGTTTGAAATACCGGGAATATTTTTTAAGAATGGCAAAATCCACAAATGAATTCACGGAAGAGAATCCTTTTTTGGAAATATCAACGTGGAGCGAAGTATTTTTGGGGAAAAATTTTTTAGCCAAATCGAGCTTTGTTTTAAGCTCGATCCTATTCTTTGTGTTTATTCCGACGTTAACTCTCATTATTTATTCAAAATAATTCGTAGTTTTTAATTCCAATTCTTCGATTTTTTTAAGACGGCGGTTGCGTTTAGGAATATCTTCAAATTTTGTCTGAATCCATACCGATACGATTTTTTTGGCTTTATCTTCGTCCAAAAAATCAGCCGGCAGAACCAGAACATTGGCATTATCATCGTTACGGGCAGCCATCGCCTGATCGACCGAAAAACATAGTGAACTCCTAACATTTCTGAATTTGTTGGCTACCACATCCATTCCCACCCCCGAACCGCACAATAAAATACCGTTTCCCAGTGACGGATCTTTACTCACTTCTTTGGCGACATCGATCGCAAAATCGGGATAATCGTCGTTCGGATCGAGTTTTTCATTACCCATATCCACAACCTCGTAACCGACACTTCCGATAAAACTTTTTATAACTTCCTTGAGGGCAAATCCCCTGTGGTCTGCTCCGATGTATATTAACATCCTTTAATTATAACTTACGGCTTGCAACTTACAACAAACAATTTTCTATAAATAAAAAATCAGCCCCGTATATAGAGCTGATTTTATTAGTCGTCTCCCAACGGAATATTTTGAGGTGGAGATGTTTGAGAAGTTTTTTGGACGGTCGATTGATTAACGCTGGAATTTAGATTTCCTATATAATAGCTTGCCAAAAGATTTTGGGCATTTTGTGAATGAGCCCCCCTACCTCCTTTGGTATCAAACGCAACCGTGGCATCCTGACCGCAATAAGGAATGATCGTAGATTCGCCACCCGGATGCATTGGAATAAATTCAGTGACGTTGTATACTTTTCCTCCGATAAGCAGCCAGCAATCTCCGGCGTTATTGTGTTTGGATATTTCAGCCGCCGTAAGATTGACTCCTTTTGCGGAACTTAATTGTTGTTGGCCGCTTTGAACGCCGCCAACCGATCCTTGGCTTTGAAGATTGCCACCGGAAACAGACACCCCCGAAACCGAAGATGTGGGCAATTGCCTGGAAGTTAAGCCGGCCGTAATAAGAACCACCAAACCGGTCCAAAAAATTACCAGGGCAATTGTTACAAATATCTTGGTTTTTAGCATGAGATTAAAGGTATTGTCTTAGTATTATATACGTATCTAAAGGCAATTAGTTTCACCTCTAATTACATACTGAATTCTTCGGTATGAATGTATTCTGAGTGAATTTTTTCGTCTTTAAGCCCCTTTTCTATCGCTTGCATCATAACCAATGGACCACATATAAAAATACTTTTACCTTGTAGTCCGCCGCTTAACGCGCTTATATTCGAAACACTAAGCTGGCCGACTTTTCCGGAAATCCAAGGCAGAAACGAAAAGTTTGGGTTTCTGGAAGAAATATCTTTAAGTTCCTCCGAATAAACTCCGTCGGTTGGATTTCTGAAAGAATAATACAGGTCAATTTTATATTCGGACCAGTTTATGCTTCGCGCCATACTTAAAAAAGGAGTAATGCCGATCCCTCCGGCAATCCATATCTGTCGCCTGCTTTTTGCATTTTCATAATTGAATTTTCCAAAAGGCCCTTCTATTTTTGCCTCATCGCCGATTTTCAAATTAGGAAGCTTGTCCGTAAAATCGCCCGCCATTTTTACCGCAACTTGGATCGAGTCTTCTTCAAAATTGGAAATGAGAGAAAACGGATGCGATTCCGATCCGATGAAGTTATTTTTAAAGCTGATAAAAACAAACTGCCCCGGATTATATTTCATTTTCTTATTAAGGGGCCTTAAGGTTATCTCGGTTACGTCGTCTCCGGCCATCCGTATATCATCAACCTTGTAGGTAAACCGGCGGATACTCAGCGGATAGAGAAGCGTTCTGTAAAAATAAGCGCCAATTCCGACGGCAGAAATTAAAATCATGTACCAACGAAGAGAAAAATTAACCGAAACATCGCTGGGTATTAAAAGCATGTGAAGCCCGCCGATAAAAAAGAAGGCACCCAGAAGCTTATGCGATAGTTTCCATGTCTGATACTTGATTACTTTTTTAACGTAAAAAGTAATTAAAAGAAGAGCAATCATCCCCAGAAGTGCGATTTTCCCGTAATTAATGGCCGTATTGTCAAACGAAAATATAAATCCGGATGCAATTTGAATGGAGCTTGGAATATAGCGGACGGCAAGTGTAAGGGGGTGAAATAAAAGCAGGATAAACGCCAATCCCCCAAGCATATGATGGAGATTATAAGCCCTTCCCAAGCCGTCAAAATATTTATCAAAAATTTTAAGTCTGGAACTCAAAAAAAGAACCACGGCAAACATGCTCATCCCGATAAGGCCAAGAAGCTGGCCGAAGCTGGTAAAAGTTTCCACCAGATTTCCGAAACGATAATTAACCGGTTCCTGAAAAATCCAAAATACGGCCGGAAAAAAACAAGCGGCGGCAACAAACACCACTCCCAAATTATTCTTGAGCACATCCCTCATAAAGATAAAAATGGATTATTTTATTACGTCTTTAACTTTTTTAAGATGTTTTATGAGAGTTGAGACATATCCCCATTCATTGTCGTACCAGGAAAGGACTTTAACCAGATTGCCGCCGACAACTTTGGTAAACTTCATATCAACAATAGCCCCGTAAGGCATGCCGATAATATCGGATGAAACCAATGGCTCTTCACTGACCGTAAGTATCCCTTGCCAACGGGGTAAAGCGGCAGCTGCTTTCAAAATTGAATTTATTTCTTCTACAGTTGTCGGACGCTTTGATATAAATGTTATATCCGAAGTCGAACCGGTTACCGAAGGAACTCTTACCGCTATGCCGTCAAATTTATCTACAAGCTCAGGCAAAGCTCTTGAAACGGCTATGGCCGCACCGGTAGTCGAAGGCACTATGTTTTGAGCCGCGGCCCTGCCCCTTCTGAAATCTTCTCCTTTTACCGGACCATCAACCAAGGATTGTGTCGCTGTATAAGAGTGAACCGTGGTTAAAATCGCTTTTTCAATTCCGGGATTTTCCGACAGCACGGCAATAACCGGCGATGCCGAATTGGTTGTGCAGGAACCGTTTGATGAAATTTTGCAGACGCCCAGTTTTTCTTCGTTAACTCCAACCAAAATTGTCTGGCCTAGCTCACCATCCGCATCTTTAGCCGGTGCTGTTATTACAACTCTTTTTGCGCCCGCATCCAGATGCACTTTGGCTTTTTCGTATGATTCGAAAACTCCAGTTGACTCTATAACAACATCGATACCAAGAGTGCCCCAAGGAAGTTGGGTGGCATCTTTTTGCTGTAAAAATTTTATCTCCTTGCCTCCGACAATCAGAGCGCCTTTTGAGGCGTCGCCTTTAACATCAACATCCCAAGTCCTGTAGACGGTGTCTCGTTTCAACAAATAAGCAAGGTCATCAACATTTCCCAAATCGTTAATGGCGACAATCTCCAAATCCGGATTGCCCCAAGCCTGCCTAAAAAACAACCGGCCTATTCTACCAAAACCATTTATGGCTACTTTCATATAATTTTATATTAATTACTTACTACCCATAATAGCAAATTGGCTAATAAACAAAAATCCCGCACCTTTCGGCTACGTGTTATTATAATAATATGTATTATGTTTATATTCTAAAAAATAAGTTGGATAACAAAGTATATATAGGATACACAAATAACTTAGTTAAAAGAATTTCGGAACATAATAGCGGTAAATCGATATACACCAAAAGAAGCAATGTATGGTCTCTAGTTTATTTTGAAGGCTACACCTCACGATACGATGCTTCCTATAGAGAGCAGCAACTTAAGGCGTATGGAAAAACCTATTCAAATCTAAAAAGAAGGATCTGGCGTAGCCTTCAGTGGCTGAAAGGTGCGGGACAAAAATCCCGCACTTGTGGGATGTCTTATTGTTTCAATTTTGATGATTGACCCACTATTAAAAAGGTGCGGGTATTTTACCTTATTGTCGCATTCAACTCCTGGGCTGTTTTTTGAATAATCCTGTCCTGAATCTGATTAACTTCTTCATTGGTTAATGTCCTTTCGGGAGAGCGATAAACAATCCTGAATGTATAACTGATTTTATCCGCGCCGAATTTTATGACGTCTTCATACTGGTCCGAAAGCTTTACTTCCTCAACCAGGTTGCCCGCACAGTCCCTGACAATCTCGTAATAATTGTTGAGGCTTATATTTTTATTGACAACAAATGAAATATCACGGTAAGTCATCGGAAATTTGCTGACTTCTTTATATTGACTGTTTATATCCTTAAACTGGCTCGTAATTCTTGGGTCATCGGACCAGAAAACTCTGATATCGGAAATTCCGTTTTTCACCATTGCCAGGCGTTCCAACCCGAAACCGAATGCCCACCCGTTGTAAATTTCCGGGTCAATATTCAAATTTTTTAAAACTTGAGTATGAACAACTCCGGCACCGACAACTTCAAGCCATGCATCGCCCACCTTAATTTCAATCTGAGTGCTTGGATCCGTGAAAGGAAATGTGTCTTCCAAAAATCTATATTCAACCGATTCTCCGTAGATAGCTTTAGTAATAGCCGAAAGCACTTCCTGCAATTCGGGAATTCCCAAAATCTTTTTCTCTTTTTTACAAATATAAAGTCCGTCCACCTGATGAAATATCGGAAAATGATTCCTGTCTATTTCGTCCTTTCTATAGACCTTGCCATAGCTCAATAAGCCGACCTCTCCTTCGTTATTCAGTTTATCCAAAGTGTCCGGCCGCTGGAGATAATACGGCCACATTACGGTCGTTTGAGTTCTTAAAACATGGTCTTTGTCCACATAATAAGTATCGGTTTCTTTTCGGCTGGGGTGGTCGGCCGGAGCGTTAAGCAAGTCAAAATTGTCCCGCACACTGACAATTTCGGGAAATTCCAATATATCAAAATTTTCAAAATCTTTGATCCCCAAAATCCTGTCTACTATAAATTTTATGGGAGAATTTTCTTTTCTGGATAAATCCGGAAGTTCAATCAACCGACGCATTCTTAGCCCGTTAGTGTCTTCCCTTTGTTTGAGTTCGGAAAGGAGTTTTTCGCTGTCCGGATCTTTGGCGACAATGTGTTCTCTTTTCATAAAGCTGGTGTAGGTAAGTTTTATTCTATGAAAAATATCACCTAAAGGCAAACGGTCTATGAATCCTCCTTTGCATAAAGCTTCGGAGGATTATCCCGCACCTTTAGTTTGCTCGAGTTTTACTCGTCCTGTTTTAATTGAAAATTAAAGGTGCGGGATAAAAAAATGGGTTGCTTTCGCAACCCGGCCCCGCTTACTTGCGGGAAAGGAGACCAATCACGGCTTCGATCTTGGACATGAGGACCTCGCGATCCACCCTGTCCGCGGTCCGCTCACGATAATACTGAATCCTTTCGTGAGTTTCGGTAATGTGGTTTTGGAGCTTTTGCATCTTGCCGCGAAACGTCATTGGCCAGGGCACACGTCCCTGCCCGTTGTCGATGACGCTGGAGGCGATCAGCTCGTAGAGAGCAAAAGCCTCATGAACAGCAGAGAGGAGCGCGCAGTAGCTCTCCCAGATGGACAATTTATCTCCATCCGAGTAATACCTGCTGTTGATCAGAATCACCAACATCTTGTAGATCTCACTGGCGGCGTCCAACCAGCCGGCGATAATCCACTGGTAATCGATGGGAGAATCTTTCGGAAGTTGGAACGCTTCCGACCATGTCTCCGCGTACTTCTTGAAATCTGAAGGATTGAAACTCGATGTCCGATTTGTAGCAATCTCCCAGAACACCTCCCGGACAAAAAACGCTTCCAGCATCTCGGTTGCCGACATTTCGGCAATCTTGATGTGGGTCCGGCCCATGATGTTCTTCTGGGTCAAAGCCATCCACTTGGCCCGCATCTTGTCCTCGAGCTCATCAGCTCCCGGCCAGTCCTGTTTGAGAACCGCCTGGTGATGTTCCCGGGAAAGGGTGCAAATCTCGGACATAATTCCAAATCCGGCACCCTGGTGGCGCTGCTGTTCCAGAAAAAACTGGAACATCGGGTCTTTAACCTCTCTCCTATCGTCGTACATCGCATTCTCCTTTCTTTCTGCTCTTTGTAGGAACGAGCTGACTATTCACATTGCAACACGGATTCATATGGTTAGTCAGCTCATTCCTACTATTTGAATATACTGTCTATATAATATACCAAAATCATTGTTGTGTCAAATACTCTCGTATCCGTATAAATCCGTATTTAATAAAAATCCCGCACCTTTCAGCGATTGGAGCTATGCTCCCAGGAAAAAAGTAAGAACCTCAGGCGGGATTGCCTGAGGTTCGGGTTGTTGGAGTTCCTGACGAAAGATTCGTCAGGGGTGAGAGGGCCTACTTGCGGCCGGTGTAGCCGCCGGTGCGGCCGAACACGCCGGTTCCGACGCGCTCGCGCAGGTGGCCATCGTTCGGCTTGTTGGTGTTGGCCGGGCGGGCCGGGACGCGGAGCGTACGAGCCGTCTTGACGAACTCGACCAAGGCCTTGCGGGCCTGGTCGAGGTCGCTGGGGAGGTCGGAGAGGACGAGCGACAACTCGTCGAGCGTGTCGGTCTCCTTGGCGAGGCCGGCGGCCTTGACCTTGAGCAGGTCGACGACGGCCTGCTTGGCGGTGTTGGCGGCATCGTGCGCCGTCTCCACCACCTCGCGGAAGTCGTCGCTCTTCTTGCCGAACACCAGCCTCTTGAGCATGGCCTGCGCCGTGCTCAGCTTGGCCTCGGCCTGCGACAGGTCGAGCCCGCTGTTGTTCTTGCGAGCGAACTCGATCGCCTGATCGGCGGTCGAGATCGCCTGCTTGGCGATCTCCACGGTGGCCGGGAGCGTCGCCTGGTACTCGCGCGCCTCGGCGAACACCTCGGCGAGCTGTCCGGCGTCCAGGGTGACGACGTACTTGTCGTCCTCCTGCGCGCCGGTGATGTCGCTGCCGCCCTTGATCATGGTCGCGACGGTCGCCACCACGGCGGGGAAGCTGACGGCCTGGTCGCGACGCTGGTGGTTGAACATCACCTGCGCCTCGGGGTCGAGCTTCACGTACACCTTCAGGTTGACTGCGGGGTTCTGCTTGGTCGCTTTCTTGGCCATGTTGTCTCCCTTGTCCTCCGTAGTGCTCCCGCACGTAGGAGGGCTGTCCCGACTCCAATCGGGACGTGATAGTGAGAAATCGCTTGCCAACTTTCGCCGGCTGACGATCTCTCGGTCAATGTGCTGATCGGATTGTGGACTTGGACAATTCCTCCTCCACTCCGATTATGGTCATATATTAGCATACTATAATAATTCTGTCAAGCTACTAAAATCTGACGTTTTTATCACTTTCCTATTGATTATTTGCCGCCATTAAGGCAAAATATCTCAAGATTTGGTTAATAATGCGCGGGTGGCGAAACTGGTAGACGCACTACCTTGAGGTGGTAGCGGGCATTACGTCCCGTGGAGGTTCGAGTCCTCTCCCGCGCACAAAATGAAAAAGAGGGCAGTGCCCTCTTTTTTTATTCGCATAAATCCGTTTAATCCCTGCCTGCCGGCAGGCAGGCGTATAAATCCGCGTCTTACGCCGTTACTCCGATTTTCTGGCGAGATTTTTTCTTGGACACATTGCGCAAGAAATATAGTTTTGATTTTTTTACTTTTGTGGGGCTTGAGAGAACCTTAACCGAAGTAATACTAGGTGAATTAAATGGGTATATTTTTTCCACCCCAACTCCTCCCAAAATGGCCCTGACCGTAAAAGTGGCCCCGCCCTGTCTACCATGCTTAACCGAAAGCACGACTCCCTTAAATTGGCTCTGGCGCTCCTTTTCTTTTTCCTTAATGCGCTCAACCACTATTATTGAAGCCCCCGGTTTTATTTTTTCGGCAATTTCTTTAACTATCATAATGGAAAGATACTACTAGAAAAGTGGTGGTTGTGTCAATCCCGCACCTTTCCACTGCTTTGTTATTTATGTATGTATTATGTTTATGTTCTCAAAAATGAAATCTATGACAAGTTGCATATTGGTTATACAAACGATGTTTCGAGAGGAATATTAGGATATGTCAGCGGTAAGCCTATGTATGCCAAAATAAGCGATAAATGGTTAATTATTTATCTAGAAGGTTATGTCTCACAAGGTGATGTTATTGATAGGGAAAGAAATCTAAAATCTTATGGCCGTGTTTATTCTAAACTGAAAATAATAACCAGGCGCAGCCTAAGCAGTGAAAAGGTGCGGGGTCAAAGACTCCGGCCGATTTTCGATTAAATCTCTATTTACCGCTGATAAAGCTATAAAACTTTTTCCAAAAACCCCCTTTTACTTTTTTATTAAGATTTTTTATGTCTCTTCCGGTACTTTCTATAAGGTCTTCGTAGTAAGCGGACTCCATTGGCTTAGCGCTCATGCTGGCACTCTCAAGTCCGGTTTTATACTCTTCAAGTTTTCCCTTTTTTTCATCAAGTTCTTTTCTGGCGTTGATTCTCTCTTTAAGTTTTTCAACCTCCTTTGCTTTTTTATCAAAACTCTTTCTTGCTTTTTTGGACATACTTTCATGCAAATTCCTGCGGTCCCTCTCGGTCGAAAGCCCTTTAAACATCATCTCTTCAGGATTTATGGAGACTATATCTTCCAACTCCTTTTTAAGTTGAGCCAATTCCTGTTCACCGATGACCAAATCATTCATGTCTTTTTCCATCTCCGGGCTGACATTTTCTGATTTTTTTATTTCCTCGCTTGAGATTTCTTTATCTTTGGGTTTATTTTTGAATTCCTTATTTGCTTGTTCGCTCCCCAATTTATTATCGGCACCTTTTTCCGATTTCTTTTCGGCAACAGACTCGGTCTTGAGTTTGCCACCTCTTTCGGCTTTCGCTTTTTCGGAAGCCTTAGTTTCCCTTTTAACCTTTTTTATTACTTTATCCAATTCCGCCAACTGATCGGATGCAACCGGTCTTTCTTTCCCCATAAAATATTATTTAATAATTTGTGCCTATTTTATCACAAGAATTTTAAAAGTAAAATCTTATAAAATTACGCCAACAATAGCTTTAAAATCTTCCGGCGGTTCCGCTTCGTATCTCACCTTCTGCCCGGATTCCTTGGAAAACTCCAGCGAAAAACAATGAAGCATCTGTCTTGGGGCAAGTTTAGAATTTTCCTTTCCTCCATAAAGCGTATCGCCTATCACCGGATGGCCAATATAAGCCATATGAACTCGAATTTGATGGGTTCTTCCGGTTTTCGGATAGACTTTTACAAGCGCCAATTTTTCACCGTTATTTTCAAAATTTCTGACCAGCTCATATTCGGTTACCGCTTCTTTAACCATCTTGGACGAATAAACCGTCCTCTTGGTTGTTCCCGATTTTATTCCGATACTTTTTTCTATTATTCCTTTGGGCTCCTTAAGCCATCCGCGAACTATCGCCAGATATGTTTTTTTGACTCCTTTTTCCTGAAACAGTTTCTTAAGATAAAAAAATTTTTCCTGCGTAAGAGGTACCAGCATGACTCCCGACGTTTCCTTATCAAGCCGATGAACGATCCCGGGGCGATACTCGGTTTCATCTCCGACTTTTTTTATCTCAGGAAATTTTTTTAAAAGCCAGTCGACAAGAGTCGGCTCTTTTGTTTTTTGATAAGAACTGGAATGGACCAGCAGTCCCGCAGGTTTGTTAATAACCGCCAATGACTGGTCGGAATGTATTATTTCCGGATTGTTCATTTTTATTGCCAGATTTATTTGCCAAATTCTTTTTCTGCCTCGTGCAAAAATCGACGTACAGAAAATTCTCCGGGAAAGTCCTCCTTTCTGAGAGAAAATGACGGACTAACCGAAGTTCCGTTTAACACATGATACATTTCATAGTCCACGTAATCGGGAAATTTGAGCTTTAAATTCCGCTCAAAAACTCGGACTCTGTTATAAAAAGCCAGCGGATTACGCTCAAAGATTTTATGCCAAATTTCGCCAAGATCCGCGGTGCTTTCACGTCTTTGGCGATCAAAATTAATTTCTCCTATTTCTGCCATAATTATCTGTTATCGCCGCTACCTGATATTTTATCGCGTTCAAATCTTGATTTAAGCTTCTCTAAATTTCCATTGGCAACATCCTCCAGAGAAATCCCGAGTTCCGACGCTATTTGAGACAGGTACCACAAAACATCTCCTAATTCTTTGGCAATTTCTTTTTTTGTAACGTCATCGACAATTCCGCCCTTATCCCGGATAATTTTTTTTATTTTTTCAGACACCTCTCCCGATTCACCGGACAATCCTAATGTCGGATATACAAAATTATCTCCTATATTAGGATATATTGCTGTCTTTCTCGATTCTTTCTGATATTCCTCAAATGTCATTTGGTTTATTTTTCTTTAATATCAATATTTTCGTTAATAAAAGCCTCAAATTCGTTCTCGGGCAAATCGAAAAAAGATTGCTCGCCATCTTTGATCCCGCTGTTATTTAACTTATGATAAAGCTCGCACCGATAGAAAACATCCTTGCCGTATTTATCAACTAAATCACTCCTGAGTTTTATAAATTTTTCAATAAAAACCGGGTCTTTAAGACCGGCCAAACGACCAGCCAATATTGAAGCTTTTTCTAACAAGTCTGATCTCTTTTTATCGAGCCCTTCTTGCTGATTATTTTTTTCAAAAAAATTTTCTGACTCCATTTTTTTGGATAAATATATTTTGTGGGCGTTAGAGGAGTTGAACCTCTGACCTTCACAATGTCAATGTGACGCTCTAACCAACTGAGCTAAACGCCCATAAGCTTAAGTAACCGAACCGATACGGCGCTCGAATCAATCGCGCCTATAAATTTTTAAAGACCGCAAAGATCTGTGGGCGCACCAGGGATCGGACCTGGGACCTCTGTCTTATCAGGACAGCGTTCTACCACTGAACTATACGCCCATGACGCAATTACGATTTAATATTCTATATAAGAGACGAAAAAATCGCAAGTTATGGGGTGACGGGCGGAATGACGGGAGTTATGACGCCCGAGTCAACCGGCGATGATGTTATACCCGAAGAGCTTCCGCTTGGCTCTAAAGGCGTAGAAGTGTTTGCCGGAACTTCTGAGTTCGTCGGCTGTCCCTGATAAATACCCAGAGATTTTAATCCGTTGATATTAAATTTCATCGGAGAATAGGGAGATGTTCCGACATTAAGGGACGTTTCGACATTAGAAACCAAAAAAGAGGTTCCGTCGATGAAAAGATAGATCAAACATACCGATAAAATAATACCCACAACAAAGAAGGATATGTCCCGCTTGTTCTTTTTTATAAAATCAAAAGAAATTTTGGTTGCCATGGATTAATTCGATTCAAAAAATATTTGCCCGTTAGCGCTCATATTGGACGAATTACTTGAAGCGCTATTAATGTCCATTGTTGTGATTTTGATGGCGTAGTAACGGCTTTCTATTTCTCCGATAAATCCCAAAATTGAATTCATGGGCCCGGATATTGTAGCGGAGAACGCAATTGAGCCAAGCTTCCCGGCACTTGCCGGGCTCTCGTTCCCGAACGTGAACGCAAGAGATGCGTTGTCTTTTTGGGCAATTGCTTTTATGTCTTTAGAAAAAGAAGATATCAGATAGTCATGAGTGGGAACCAGAGACGTTAACTCGCTCGTGTAGTTTCTGGCAATAGGCGCATCCTTCACCAAAGACGCCAGGTCGTCAGCCGATTGGGCAACATATGCCCGTTTAGACCTGATATCGGTTACAACATCAACTTGATGGGAAATATTCATGCGAAGCAGGACAAAAAAGGCCACAAAAACGGCAAACGCGCCTATTGTAACGCCTATGTTGATAAAAAGACTCTTCTTATAATCCGAAACGTCTCCAAGCATAAAAAATAATTACTCACACCCTTATTAATCATTATTGTATAATGATTCACAGTGAAAGACAATTTGAGCATAATAAAAATAAACATCAACGAAGCCGGCTATCCGCAATTACTGTCCAAAATTCCATCCCCTCCCAAGGCTATATTTTTAAGAGGGACGGCACCAAATCATTCAAAAGCGGTTGCCATTGTCGGAACCAGAAAAGCATCCGAATCGGGCAAGTCAATCGCTTATGAATTTTCCCGTTATCTATCCAGAAATGGATGTGCTATCGTCAGCGGTCTTGCTCTTGGGATAGATGCGGCAGCTCACCAGGGCGCGTTGGATGAAAATGGAATAAGCTGGGCGGTCCTTGCCCATGGCCTGGATTCCATATACCCATCATCAAACTCCGGCATTGCCAGAAAAATTATCGACACCGGAGGTTGTCTGGTTTCGGAATATCCCGCTCTGACCCCTCCTTATGCCAGCCAATTTATAGTGCGTAACAGAATTATAAGCGGCCTTTCGGAGGCGATAATTATAGTGGAGGCCCCCAAGGAATCGGGAGCATTGGCTACCGCTCAATTTGCCATAAAACAAAACAAACCAGTCTTTGTGGTTCCGGGTAATATATCCTCAAGTCTTTATTCCGGATCCCACCAACTCATACGAAATGGGGCCAGACTGGTGACAAAGCCATCTGAAGTTTTGGATGATTTAAAATGGAGTAGTGAGCTCGGCGAAAAAACTTCCGACGCCTTCCGTTTTGAAAACGAGACTCAGAAGCGCATATTTGATATCATACAATCCAGTGGCGACCCCGTTTCGGTTGACAAGATTTGCGAAATAACTAAACTGAACCCCCGAGACATCACCTCCTCCCTGATGCAGATGATGTTTAATGGAATAATAATTGATGAAGGAGGAAAATATAAAAGCTCGAAAATTTTATGAAACTTATTATTGTAGAATCACCAACAAAAGCAAAAACTATTTCCGGATTCCTAGGAAGCGGATTTAAAGTGCTTTCTTCTTATGGACATGTGCGAGATTTACCCAAAAGCAAAACAGGAATAGATATAGATAACGATTTCGCTCCTACTTATGTAATACCTATTAAAGCCAAGGAACACGTTGCCGAATTAAAGGAAGCGGCCCAGAAGGCCAGCGAAATAATTCTGGCAAGCGATGAAGACCGCGAAGGAGAGGCTATCGCCTGGCACCTTACCAAGGCATTGGCACCCGATGAAAAGAAACGGAGTAAAAAATCAGAAACCAAAAAACTCCCTCCAACCAAGCGCATCGTTTTCCATGAAATTACAAAAAATGCCATTCAAGAAGCGCTCAAAAATCCGCGGGACATAGATATGAATCTTGTAGACGCCCAGCAGGCCCGCAGAGTGCTGGATAGGCTCGTTGGATACGAGCTTTCTCCTTTTTTATGGCACAAAATCCGTTACGGACTTTCGGCCGGAAGAGTCCAAAGCGTCGCTTTGAGATTGGTTGTCGAAAAAGAAAGAGAAATTCAAAATTTCAATAAGGAAGAATACTGGTCAATTGAGGGAGAATTTTCTAAAGATAAAAGCGTCAATACGTTTCATGCATACCTTCAGGCTATAGACGGAAAATCAATTTCAAAAATGGCAATCTCCGGTCGTGAACGGGCCGAAGAGATAATGGGCAAACTTAAGGGTTCTAAATTCCACATAGCCGACATTTCAAAAAAAGAAGTCCAGAGAAATCCGTCTCCTCCATTTACAACCTCTACTCTTCAACAGGAATCCGCCAGAAAGTTGGGTTTTTCGGCAAAACAAACAATGGTTGTGGCTCAACAGCTTTATGAAAAGGGTTTTATTACCTATATGCGCACCGACAGCCTCAATTTGGCTCAATCGGCGCTGGCGCAGGCGCAGAACGTAATCGGCTCTCAATTCGGAAGTAAATACCAGATTTCTTCTCCCAGATATTTTGCTAATAAAAGCAAAGGCGCCCAAGAGGCTCACGAAGCTATCCGCCCGACCGATCTTTCAAAAACGCCGGATTCAATAGGATTAAAAGAAAGGAGTCAGTTGAGACTGTACTCTTTGATTTGGAAAAGAACCATCGCTTCTCAAATGCAATCGGCAAAAATGGAACAGACTTCGGCCGATATAAATACCGGCGATGACAAATTTACCTTCAGGGCCACCGGACAGGTAGTATTATTTGATGGATTTATCCGGGTTTATACCGAAGGCCAAGACGAACCCGCCCAAGAGATGGAGGGCGTCCTGCCGGCTCTTACAAAAAACGAGAAGATAATAGCTAAAGAGATAAATCCCCTGCAACACTTTACCGAACCGCCCGCTCGCTATACCGATGCCACCCTGGTGAAAGCTCTGGAATCTTACGGTGTCGGCCGACCGTCAACTTATGCTCCCACCCTATCCACAATTCAGGAGCGCGGTTATGTCGAAAAAATAGAAAAAAAATATCATCCGACAGAAATCGGTTTTATGGTCAACGATATGTTGGTTGAACATTTTCCCGAAATTGTAGATATCAACTTTACCTCTCATATAGAAGAGGAATTGGACGAAATCGCCCAAGGCAAAATCCCATGGACAAATGTCTGCGCCGAATTTTATGGTCCATTCAAGAAACACTTAACCGAAAAAGAGGCTGAGGTTGAAAAAAATATCCAAATTTCAGAAACCCCCTGCCCCCATTGCGGCAAACCGATGCTGATAAAATTCGGCCGTATGGGTAAATTCCTAGCCTGTCCCGAAGGCGCCAAAGTTACTCTTCCTATGCCGGAGGAAGCGGCAAAAATCAAAGAACTCGAGGAAAAAACCAAGGGGGAAAAGTGCCCTCTATGCGGAAAATTGATGAAAGTCAGAAGAGGCCGATTCGGATACTTTTTGGGATGCGTTGATTACCCGACCTGCAAAGGAATTAAAAAAATATGGAATAAAACGGGATTTGTTTGCCCCTTGTGTCTGGATACTCCCGAACGGAAGGACAATCCCGGAGATATAGTGGAAAAAAGAGGCCGTGGCAGGGGCAAACCGTTTTATGCCTGCACCCGCTGGCCGGATTGTAATTTTATAATCAACAAAAAACCGGAAACGGAAAAAGAACTGGGAGAACTTTATATCCAATGGAAAAACAAACCGAAAGAAAAACCGGACGGGAAAAAACGTCCGGCTAAAAGAAAATAATCTCAAAATCATAAAAATAGGGCCGTGATGCGGTCCTTTTTTTAAAAAAATTTAAGCAATTTTCCGGCGGCAGAAGCCCGGTCGGAACAATTCGCTTCACGCGAGATGACTTTCAACATATCCGCGTAATAGCCGATATTGCGCCCGGAGCGTCTGGATAGGGAGCGGATAAATAAAATGGTTTTGATTATCTTGGGAAAATGCCATGGTTTTGTTATCCAAAACAAAGCAATTTCGAGCGCGGATAATACCGCACACACAATCAAAGCCGAGACCACTGCTATAAATCCGGAAAACAAAGAATTTCCGGCTGCCGATACCATAAAGCTCATGGCCACAAATTGCAGCGCAATCAGAATAAAAAACGCTATTGCCGATCTGAACAAATAGGCCATTCCCACGGCAAGATGATGTCGCCAGGGATCATCCCACTGAAGCATTTCATACAAAGACGCCTCTTCGTCTTTAAGAACACAGATGATCCGCTGCTTTAGAATCCTTTGGCCATCTTTTACTTCCGGTTTCGGCTTTCCTAAAACCTCAATAATCTCAAACCCCGATCCGTCTTCCTTTTCAAAACCAATATCATCGAAACTGGAATGAATCCATCTGTATCCGGGATACCTGGATCCTATTTTGTTTTCTCCTTCGGTTTCCACCGGCAGAAACTCTCCCACCTTCCACCCCCTTCAATTGTTGACGAACTGACTAATTTCTATCATATTGTTAGCATTATATCAAATATGACGCTGGATAAGCTTATCAAAGAATTCAAAAAACATTTTCCAAGCGACGAAAACGGCGCGCAGGTCATCGCCCGGGCTTTTGCTTTCGCTAAAAACGCCCACAAAAATCAGAAGCGGGCCAGTGGAGAAAATTACTTTTCTCATATTTTCGAGACGGCTTATAAACTGGCTATGTGGCGCCTGGACTACCAATCCATAGCGGCCGGCCTTTTGCACGACACAATTGAAGACTGTAAAATATCGGCCGAATCCCTCAAAAAAGAGTTTGGGGAGGAAATAACATTTCTTGTTGAAGGAGTTACAAAACTAGGCGCGCTTAAATACCATGAAGACGACCAGGGGTTGGAGTCGTTGAGAAAAATGATACTTGCGATAAGCAAAGACTTGCGGGTTGTTTTTATAAAGCTCGCCGACAGATTGCACAATATGAAAACCCTACGGTATGTTCCTCAGCAAAAACAAAAAAGAATAGCCGTTGAAACAGCCGAAATTTATGCCCCTTTGGCCTACAGGCTGGGAATGCAGAACGTCGCCGGAGAACTTGAAGACCTGGCATTCCCCTACATATATCCGGATAAGCACAAATGGGTCACCGAAAACGTTAAAGAAACCTTTGAAGAAAGAATGCGCTACTTAAAAAATGTAGAGCCGGTAGTAAAAAATCAGCTTGAAAAATCCGGAATAAAACCTCTCTCTTTGGACTACAGAGCAAAAAGATTTTACAGCCTTTACAAAAAATTGCTGCGCTATGATATGAATCTGGAAAATATTTACGACTTGGTCGCCCTAAGGCTGATAGTCAATACGGTTGAGGAATGCTATCTAACGCTTGGAGTCATCCATCAGCTTTGGCCCCCGCTTCCCGGAAGAATCAAGGATTATATCGCCCTTCCCAAACCCAATGGCTATCAAAGTTTGCATACGACCGTTTTTTGTGTAGACGACAGGCCAACCGAATTTCAGATAAGAACAGTAGACATGCACGAACAGGCCGAACACGGAGCCGCGGCTCACTGGTTTTACGAGTCCAAAAAAGGCACTAGTGAATATAACGAGGGAAAAATAGCAGCGCTTGATTCCAAAGAATCGATTTGGATTCGCCAACTTAAAAACTGGCAAAGCCAATTTCCGGGCTCAAAGGAATTTATTGAAGCCTTAAAAGTGGATTTCTTTTCCGACAGGATATTTGTGCTGACTCCCAAGGGCAGGGTTATAGACATGCCCGTTGGAGCAACTCCGATTGATTTTGCCTACCACATTCACAGTTCTGTGGGAGATTCGTGCGTCGGCGCCAAAGTTAACAATAAAATCGTATCACTCGACGCCCCCTTGCAGTCAGGAGATATCGTTGAAGTTTTAACCCAAAAAAATAAAAAGCCTTCCGAGGGATGGCTGGCTTTGGTAAAAACGCATTACGCAAAAAAGAAAATCAAAGCCTCCTTAAAAAAAGCCAGCCCAATTCCCAAAAAGACCGAATACAAAATTACATGTGAGGCCCGCATCGGCCTGATCAAAGATTTGAGCGCCATAATTTCCAGAAATCACATTCCTGTAATAAAATTGGAAACCTTCTTGAACGAAAAATATCCGTTTATCAAAATCGTAATCGACACTGAAAACAAAGAAAAAGCCGAAATGCTCATGCTTAAGATGAAAAAAATCAATGGGGTTAAAGAGATAGGATACAAAATAGTCGAGTAAAAACCGCCCGAAATTAGGGCGGTTTTTTACATCAAATCTTCGGGTTTTATGCGATGAGCGATGCCTTTGGCTTCTTCGGGTGAGTAGAAATGAATCACAATTTTCCCTCCGGAGCGGGAAAATTCAACATTAACCGGAGCGCCCAAAAATTCTGACAGGTCGCGCTCAACTTGTTTGAGTTCCAAATCATCGGCAGTAAGCGGTTTTGACTCGAGGGTAGTATCCGGAGTCCGTTGTTTTACCTGGTGCCTGATATCGCGGACACTTAAATTTTCGTTTATGATACGGTTAAAAATTTCCATTTGCTTATCCGGCTCCTCAATCTGCAGAAGGAGGCGCGCATGGCTTTCGTTTATTTTTCCTTTGGAGATAGCCTCTTGAATTTCTGTCGGAAGCGATAAAAGCCGCAAAGCATTGGCAATCACCTCTCTGCTTTTTCCAAGACGGGCGGCGATTTCTCTTTGGGTCAGTCCGAATTCATCCGAAAGACGCGAGTAGGCCCGTGCCGTTTCTAAAGTATTAAGATCCGCGCGCTGGATATTTTCCACTATAGCCATCTCAAGCGCTTCGGTTTTTTTGAGAGCATTGCGGATTATTACCGGAACAGTTTTAAGCCCGGCAATTTTTGAAGCCATTAAGCGGCGTTGCCCGGCAATAAGCTGATAGGTAACTCTGGTTCCGTTTTCCGTCACTTCTTCTATTTTGGATACAACCAGAGGCTGTAATATTCCGAATTCCCTTATCGATATGGCTAATTCTTTTAGCGCTTCCTGGTCAAATTCCTTTCTGGGCTGGTAAGGATTGAGAATTATTTTTTCGGCCTCAATATGGAAAATCGGACCCGATATTTTCGGCGGATCGCCGGCATTTACGCCCGACTCAAAACCGTCGGCGGGCCGGTTATTATTTTGGCTTCCGGAAAAATCAGAAACAGGCGAATTTGTGTCGTCTTTAGGGGGCTGTTTTTTTGGAATCAATGATTCTAAACCTTTTCCTAACATATAAATATGGCTAAAGTGTAACGCTTCCAAAGCCTTGGTTCAATACGCCCGAAGCTTCCTGTTCTTGCCTGATTAATTCGCGGGCAAGCAGTTCGTAGGCCTTAGCACCCGAAGATCCCGGGTCGTATAAAATTACAGGCTTTGAAAAACTTGGGCTTTCGGCAAGAGAAATGGAACGTGGAATTTCTATTTCAAAGACGTAATGTGGGAAGTGCCGCCTGACTTCCCTGGCAACGTCACGGCTTAATGTCTCGTGCTTGTTATACATCGTGATAACCGCTCCGGTTATTTTTATATTGGTCAAAAGATTCTTATTTATCAGCTCAACCGTCTCGAGAAGCTGGCCTAATCCCTCTAAACTGTAATACTCGGCCTGTATAGGAATCAAAACTTCGTCGGCTGCCACAAGGCCGTTGACCGTAAGCAGGCTCAAGCTCGGAGGAAGGTCAATTAATATGTAATGGTATTGATGGCGTAATTTATTCAAAAGACGCCTTAAAACAAATTCCCTATCGGGAACTTCCATTAATTCAATTAATGCTCCGGCAAGATCAGGGCTGGCCGGCATTACATGAAGATTCATGAGCGGAGCCTGTTTTATAACGGCATCGTGCTGCAAATATCCGAAAAGAGCGTGATACACGCTTTCCTTTAAAAATCTTGGAGAAAATCCCAAACCCGATGATGCATTTCCTTGAGGATCAAAATCCACAACAAGAACTTTTTTTCCAAGCGCGGCCAAGTAAGCACCAAGATTGATTGCGGTCGTCGTTTTTCCGACTCCGCCTTTTTGATTGCAAATTGCGATAACACGAGCCATTTGAAATTGATTTTAGCGGAAAATGCTGATATTATCAATTTTATTCCGATACAGGAATTGCCGAGGTGGGTTGGAAAGCGGACGAGCTTTTCAACGGGAGCAAAAGCTCCCCGGACCGACACCTCAAACTCTTTTTTGATCGAGGTCCGACGAGATTATATTTGCCGAGGTGGCGGAACTGGCAGACGCGCAGGACTCAAAATCCTGTGGCCGCAAGGTCATGCGGGTTCGACCCCCGCCCTCGGCACAATGGTTTCCTACAAGTCATTTTTTAAAAATAAAAAAATCACCTTAATGGGGCTTGGATTGCTTGGGCGCGGCATCGGCGATGCCGCGTTTTTAGCATCTCTTGGAGCCAGGTTAATAGTCACGGATTTGAAAACAAAAAAACAGCTGTCTTCTTCTTTAAAAAAACTTTCCAAATATAAAAACGTAAGATTTGTTCTCGGCAAGCACCGATCCGAAGATTTCAGAAATCGGGACATGATTTTAAAAGCCGCCGGAGTTCCCTTAAATTCCCCTTTCATAAAAGAAGCTAAAAAACATAAGATACCGGTTGAAATGAGCTCGGCTCTTTTCGCGCGTTTTTCCGGACTGCCGATTATTGGGATTACCGGAACCCGCGGCAAATCTACCGCAACACACTTGATTGCCCACATACTAAAAGCAGCCGGTAAAAAAGTTCTTATGGGAGGAAACATAAAAGGCGTTTCAACTTTATCGTTTCTGCCCAAAGCCGATAAATACGATTTTGCCGTTCTTGAACTGGACTCCTGGCAACTGCAGGGATTTGGAGAAGATAAGATTTCCCCACAACTGGCTGTTTTTACGACATTTTTACCGGACCATATGAACTACTACGGCAATGATATGAAAAAATATTTTTCGGACAAAGCTAATATTTTCAAATATCAGAAAAAGAACGATACATTAATAACGGGCAAGCAGGCGCTCCCGTTCATAAAAAAATGGGGAGGAAAAATTAACGGCCGGATGATTGTTTCAAGCGGCAATCTGCCCCACGATTGGAAGATGAATCTGGAGGGAAAACACAACCAATATAACGCCTCAATCGCAATCGAAACCGCCCGTACTCTGGGGATGCCGGACAATGTGATAAAAAAATCCCTTTCAACTTTCAAACCTATTGAGGGGCGCCTGGAATTAATAAAAATGATAAAAGGAATAAAAATATACAACGACACCAACTCAACAACGCCCGATGCGACAATAGCGGCGCTCAAGGCTGTGGGAATCGGAAAAAACATCATTTTAATTGCCGGTGGAGCCGATAAGAACCTTTCAACAAAAGACCTCGTCCGAGTTATCAAAAAATACGCAAAAAAAATTATTCTTTTGTCCGGAACGGGAACAGATAAATTAATCTCGGAAAACCCGCAACTAAAAAAAATATCCGACGAATTCGGAAATCTAAAAGATGCGGTGAATTTTGCGCGCAAAACAGCCGAGCAAGGAGACGTTATCCTTTTTAGCCCGGGATTCGCTTCGTTTGGGATGTTTAAAAACGAATATCATCGGGGAGAGATATTCAACAGAATCGTTTCAAAACTGAAATAATTTATCATCAAAAACACCCTTTCGGGTGTTTTATGCATTCGGCAATAAAGTTTCCTGTTTGTCCTGGGGCGGCTGGATTTTTTTGGGAGGCAAAATCCAGTAATACATCGCCGCAAAAACCAATCCGGCAATTATCGCTCCCCCGACTATATCCGAGGGCCAGTGAACTCCGGCAACAACCCGCGCGACAGTTGTTATTGTGGCGGCTCCGGTCATAATCCATCCCCATTTTTTATTTATAAGAAACGTACAAAAAGCCAACGCGAAAAAAAACGTCGCATGCCCGGAAGGGAATGAGGCCGCTTTGTCCACCAACATCGGCGTTAACCCGAGAGCTATAAAAGGCCTGATTCTGGGAAAAAAGTATCTTATGGTTTCTGTAATTATGCCCCTACTCAAAACCAAAGAAATCAGAGTAAATCCGGACAAATAAATCTTTTCACGAACACCCTCTTTTTTATAGAGCAGGTACAAAAAAGCTATCACTATCAAGTACGGAAGATAGCTGGCAAAAAAAACAAAAAGCCAATCAGCGCCAAGCTTGTGGCCGATATTAAACAGAAAATAAAAAATTGTTGAATCTAATGAATACATATACGCGATACTAATATACCAATGCGTACCAATTATACGAATATCAGAAAATTAGCATCATTCGTATAAATTTGTATATTGGTATCGATACTATTTTCTAACTGCCGACATGAGTCCCATGGCACGAGATCTCTTGATGGCGCGGGCCAGACGTCGCTGATGTTTGGCGCAGGTACTGGTATGCTGAGGGTCGATAATCTTACCCTGTGCCGAAACAAAGCGCTTTAAAAGTCCAGGCTCTTTATAATCAACGTCTTTTAAGTTTTGGGAGCAAAAATAGCACTGTTTCATATTTATTGTTTGATAAAAACTGATTAAAACGGAAGGTCTTCGGGTTTAATTTCGTCTTCAAGCGACTCATCTACAGAAATTTGCGGCAATGATTCCTCCTCTAGACTTTCGTGTTCGTCTGTTGGTTTGGCTTTAGCTACAAATGGGCGTTGAGCCGAACCTTGAGGTCTGGGACCAAACTGCATTCTTTCACAGACAATTTCGGTCACTTTTCGATTCTGATTATTATTATCTTTCCAGCTTCGGGTACGCAATCTCCCTTCTATGAGCACCAGACTGCCCTTGGAAAGGAATTGGCTGGCCAATTCAGCTTGTCTTCCCCAGACAACGACATTGTGAAATTCGGCTTCTTCCTGTTTTTGGCCGGACTTGTCTGTCCAGACACGATTGGTCGCAACCGACATGGTTGTTACCGGCTGGTTACTCGGAGTCGCCTTGAGAACAATATCGGAAGTTATTCTGCCTATGATAAAAACTTTATTTAGATTCATACAAGTTTATTTTAGAATTTCTTCCAGTTTCTTTTCAAGTTCTTCGTTGGTAACCGTTTCGGTCGGTTTTTGTTCAACTTTTTCCGGCTTCTTTTCCATTGACGGCCTTCGATATTCCCTCTCTTCCGTTTTCTTCATCGGATTATTGGAAACCAAAAACCTAAGACAATCGCCACTGACTTTTAGTTCTTTTTCAAAAGCCCTGAGATTGTCTATATCGGTCTTAAAGTGGTAAGAGGCAAAAATTCCCGACGTCTCCTTTTTAATAGGATAGGCAAATTGCATTCTTTTTAACTCTCCCGTATAGGTAGGCTCCAACCCAAAATCAGCCATTAAAGCCTTAACCTTTTCGAGTCCCGAATCATCCTTGACCCAAAAACCCAATTCGTATTCTTTTTTGTCTTTTTCTTCTTCCATAAAGTTTTTCTAAGGTATCACACTATGAACACAAACTCAAGCCGATTATTCTCCGGCCTCCTCTGTTTGAGGCTCTTTTTTTGAAAGCTTCTTTTTATATCCGGTTCCTGCCGGAATCAGACGCCCGATGATAACGTTCTCTTTAAGTCCGCGCAGCCTGTCAATTTTCCCTTCGGTAGCAGCATTAACCAAAACACGTGCAGTTTCCTGGAAAGATGCGGCTGAAAGGAAGCTCTCGGTGGAAAGTGCGGCTCTGGTAATACCCATGAGAAGCTGCTTGGCTTTGGCCGGTATTTTGCCCTTAATCTTCAGGCGGCGATTTGCCTTAAGAAACTGGCCTTTTTCAAGCACTTGTCCGGGTACGTATTCTCCGTCTCCCGAATCCTTAACCATGACGCGAGAAAACATCTGGCGCACTATTATTTCTATATGTTTGTCGTTGATAACGTTACCGTTAGAAACGTAAATTTTCTGAACTTCGTCAATTATATATTTCTGAGTTACATCCGTTCCCTTAAGCAAGAAGAGTTCTTTTAGGTCTACACTTCCTTCAAACAACTGGTCTCCTTTTTTAACTTTCTGGCCGACTTCAACATAAAGCGTAACGTTTCTTGGGGCGGAATATTCTTCAATTTTTATTTTGGGCTTAACCCCTGTTTTCTTTGAATTTTTGACTTTGATAATACGCAGTGATCCGCTGTCTTCTATTTCCTGAACAATTCCGTCCTCTGCGGCTAATGCGGCGCGACCCTTCGGCGGCCTGGCCTCAAAAACCTCTTCAATACGGGGCAATCCTAACGTAATATCCTGACCGGCAACACCTCCGATGTGGAAAGTTCTCAAAGTAAGCTGAGTGCCCGGCTCTCCGATGGATTGAGCGGCAATAATTCCGACAGCTTCTCCTTCTTTTGGATTTTCCAAACGTCCCAAATCAAGTCCGTAACATTTACCACAAACTCCGTGAAGAGATTTACAGGTTATCGGAGAACGAACAATAATTTGAGTAACTCCGGATTTTGATATATGGCTGGCCAGATCCCTATCGATAGCATCTCCCGCATGGGCGACAATTTTATTTCCTTCTTTTACGTCTTGAGCCAAGATTCTTCCGAAAATTCTTTGGGCAAACGAATATCCGTAGGCTTCTCCGCTTGCGCGGTCAATTATTCTTCCTTCCTGAGTTTTACAATCGGAAGAGTCAATTATTATATCCTGAGCAACATCAACCATTCTGCGGGTAAGATATCCGGCCTGAGCAGTCTTTAGAGCCGTATCGGTAAGACCTTTGCGGCATCCATGGGAGTTAATGAAGAATTCAAGCACCGAGAGGCCTTCTTTATATGAAGAGACAACCGGCAATTCTATGGTTTCTCCCTGAGGATTGGCGACCAATCCCTTCATTCCCGTAGTTTGAACCGCCTGTTCCCAAGAGCCTTTTGCTCCCGAATCAATTATGTAGAATATCGGGTTAGTGTCCGACAGAGCTCCGGGAACGGTTTTTGCAATCTCGTCTTTGACTTTCTCCCAAATTCTTATGATTCTCGCTCTCCTTTCGGAAGAATCCAAAAATCCGCTTTCATATTGATGAGTTATATTTTCAACTTCTTTGCGGGCATTGCGAACTATTTCTTTTTTGGCGCCAGGAATTTTGAGGTCATACATACTCCAAGTTATTCCCGAAAGAGCAGCGTATTGCAGTCCGAGTTTTTTGACGTTGTCCAAAAATTCCCACGTGTTTTCGGATCCGAATGTATCTATGTGCCTGGCCACAAGGTTGGACAGAGCTTTTTTATTCATGACCGCATTAACAAATCCGAATTCTTTGGGCAAAATTTCATTAAATATATGCCGACCGACACAGGTAATGTCGGATTTCTGAGAGCCGACTCTTATAGGCTGGTTGATTTTTATATATCCGAATTCAAGCGCTTTGAGAGCTTCATTTTTGTCGCTAAAAACTTTTATTTTTGAATCGTCACTGGTATCACCGACTATTTTTGTCAGATAGTATGATCCCAAAGCTACGTCCTGAGCCGGAGTAGCGCTCGGATCACCGTTAGACGGCTTAATTATGTTTTTTGAAGAAAGCATTCTGTTCCACGCCTCATCCTGAGCTTCTTTTGAAAGAGGCAAATGAACAGCCATCTGGTCTCCGTCGAAGTCGGCGTTGAAAGCGGCGCAAGCCATAGGAGGAACGCGGATAGCTAAATCCTCAATGAGAACCGGCTTGAAAGCCTGGATGCTCAAACGATGCAAAGTCGGAGCGCGGTTTAACAGAACCGATTTGTTGGCTATAACCTCTTCCAAGATTTCCCAGACTTCCGGGATTCCCTGCTCTATAAGTCTGTTTGCATTCTTGATGTTATGGGCCATTCCCCTTTCCAAAATTTCCTTTATCACAAAAGGTTTGAAAAGTTCGAGTGCCATTTTTTTCGGGATTCCGCACTCGTTGAGTTTAAGATCGGGGCCGACAACGATAACGGACCGGGCCGAATAATCAACGCGCTTACCCAAAAGATTCTGTCTGAATCTTCCCTGCTTTCCTTTAAGAATATCGGCAAGAGATTTAAGGGGGCGATTCTGGCTGGATACCTGTTGTCTACCCAATCGAGCAGTGTTGTCGATTAAAGCATCAACCGCTTCCTGGAGCATGCGCTTTTCGTTGGTGACGATAATTTCCGGCGCCCGCAATTCCATAAGTTTCTGGAGACGATTGTTCCTGTTGATAACGCGGCGATATAAGTCGTTCAGATCGGAGCTGGCATAACGCCCTCCGTCCAATGCGACCATAGGCCTCAAGTCCGGCGGAAGAACCGGAAGAACCATGATTACCATCCATTCCGGCCTGATATTGTTTTTAGAAAAAGCATGAAGGACTCTAAGTTTATGCAAAAGTTTTTTCTCGAAAGTCGTGTCTTTGCGCTTAACTAAAGCACTGATTTGTTTTTCGGTTTCAGTAATTTCCTTCTTGATATTTATCTTTTCAAGAATTTTTCTTAATGCCTGAGCACCGGTTCCGGCCTCAAAAACATCTCCAAATTTCCTTGCCAGTTCAAAATATTCTCCCTCACCCAAAACCGAACCAACTTTAAGAGACGAGAGAAAATCTTTGGATTTGGAAAATGATTCTTCGACCGACTTGAGAAGTTTGGCGTCGTTTTTAAGGTCGTGTTTTCTGGATTTGAATTCGGATTGAAGGCTCTCAAGAGATTCTTTGCGTTTAGCCTCATCGACATTGGTAACGATATAAGCGGCATAATATACGACTTTTTCCAACTTATGTGCCGGAGCGTCGAAAAATATTCCCAATTTAGAATTGCCGGTTTTAAGAAACCAAATATGAGCAACGGGGGCCGCAAGTTTTATATGGCCCATTCTCTCACGTCTTACGACGGCGCGGGTAACCTCAACTCCACATTTGTCACAGATGGTTCCTTTATAACGGATGCCTTTAAATTTTCCGCAGTAACATTTGTAGTCTTTGGTAGGTCCAAAAATTCTTTCCGAAAAGAGACCGTCTTTTTCCGGGCGCTGCGTTCGGTAATTAATGGTTTCCGGCTTTGTCACCTCACCGTAAGAATTGGCGAGAACCTCGTCGGGAGAGGGAATTTTAAGTCTTAAATAATCAAAGTCTGTATTGTCCATATTTTTATTTTTGATTTTTATATATTTTCCTCGGGTAAATCCTCTTTCTTGACGGGTTCGACCTTAAGTCCCAAAGCATTGATTTCGTTGGTTAAAACATTAAACGCCGAAGGGCTGGCTGACATTTTCAAATCCTCTCCTTTAACAATCGACTCGAACGCCGCGGCACGCCCTAAGACGTCGTCAGATTTTATAGTAAGCATTTCCTGAAGGGTGTGTGCCGATCCGTATCCTTCCAAAGCCCAGACTTCCATCTCTCCGAACCTCTGTCCTCCGAACTGAGCCTTTCCTCCCAGAGGCTGCTGAGTAACAAGTGAATAGGGGCCGATTGAGCGCATATGGATTTTATCTTCAACAAGGTGGTTAAGTTTGAGCATATAAATGTAGCCAACCATAACATCCTGGTCGAATCTTTTTCCGGTACGTCCATCATAGACAACCATTTTACCGTTTTCCGGATATCCTGCCTTCTTGAGCTCGCCGCTGATTTCCTCTTCGGTTGCGCCAACGAACACTTCACTGACAGCGCGGTAGCCTAATTTCTTGGCAGCCAATCCCAAATGAGTTTCCAAAATCTGTCCCAGGTTCATACGCGAAGCGACACCTAATGGATTTAAAACGATATCTACCGGAGTTCCATCCGCCAAATAAGGCATGTCCTCAACCGGGAAAACGCGGGAAATAACACCTTTGTTTCCATGGCGTCCGGCAAGTTTGTCTCCGGCTCTTATTTTTCTCAACTGAGCCACTTCAACCTGAATTTTCTTTATTATGCCGGGCTCTAATTTATCTCCTCTTTCACGAGAAAATATTTTGATTCCGATAATTCTTCCGGATTTTCCGTGCGGAAGATAGAGTGATGAATCTTTAACGTCTCTGGCTTTCTCTCCAAAAATAGAACGTAAAAGTTTTTCCTCGGCGGTAAGTTCGGTCTCGCCTTTGGGTGAAATTTTACCAACGAGAATATCGCCGGCACGAACTTCGGCACCGATTCGGATTATTCCTTCCTCATCCAAATTTCTCAATTTTTCTTCCGAAACGTTGGGGATGTCGGAAGTCGTTACCTCCGGTCCAAGTTTGGTATCCCGAACATCACAATAAAAGTCTTCTATATAAACGGATGTGAATCTGTCCTGTTGGGCAACTCTTTCGGAAATTGCGATCGAGTCGTCGTAATTACCTCCAAAAAACGGGATGAATGAAACCAGAAGATTTTGTCCTAATGCCAAAATACCGTTTTCGGTTGAAGGGCCGTCGGCCAGCACATCTCCACGCTTAACTTTTTGGCCGGAAGTAACCACTGTTTTGTGACTAATACCCGTGTATTGGTTGGAGCGCCTGAATTTGGAAAGTTGGTATTCCTTTTTGACGCCTTTTTTGCTTTTAAAAACTATATGAGCGGCATCAGCTTCAACTATTTCTCCGTCCTCGGGAGCCATAATAACCCTGCCGGAATCTTTGGCTATTTGGTCTTCAGCCCCGGTTCCGACCAAAGGAGCGTCCGCCCTTATAGAAGGTACCGCCTGTCTTTGCATGTTTGCGCCCATGAGCGCTCTGTTGGCATCGTCGTGTTCCAAAAATGGAATCAATGCGGTGGCGCCGCTGACAACCTGAGTCGGTGAAACGTCTATAAAATCAACTTCTTCTTTGGCGCAAACTCCCGGCTCTCCGTTAATTCTTGCTTCTACGATCTCACTTAAAATTTTACCGCTTTTATCCAAAGCAACACCCCCTTCTGCAATCTTATATTTCTTTTCGGCATTGGCATCCATCCAAATAATTTCATTGGATGCTTTTCCGTTTTTGACTTTGGCATAAGGAGTTTCCAAAAATCCGTACTCATTAACTTTGGCAAACGTCGCAAGGTGGTTGATGAGTCCTATGTTTTGTCCTTCGGGAGTTTCAATAGGACAGATACGCCCATAGTGGGATTCATGAACATCGCGGACTTCAAATCCGGCGCGTTCACGTGTCAGTCCTCCGGGGCCCATCGCCGAGAGGCGGCGCTTGTGGGAAAGTTCCGCCAGCGGATTAACCTGATCCATAAATTGTGAAAGCTGCGAAGAAACCAAAAATTCCCGCGCAACTGAAGAAAGCGGTTTCGGGTTAACTAATACCAACGGAGTTAGCTGCTCTGCTTCGAGCGTAGACATGCGGTCTTGGATAATTCTCCTCATGCGGGCAAATCCAACCCTCATGCGTGACTGCAAAAGTTCACCAACCGAGCGAACGCGGCGGTTTGAGAGGCTGTCGATATCGTCCGGTTCGGCTTGTTCATCATCATTGAGCCGAATAATTTCTCGAGCTATTAAAATCAAGTCCTCTATTCTTACAAGTTGAGTATCAACTTTTTCCTTGATTTCAAGCCTCTGATTCATCTTGTAGCGGCCGACTTCGGAAAGTGAGAACCTATCGGAGCGTTTAAACATGCCATCAATCAAACCTTTGGCATTTTCGGCGCTGGCAAGGTCTCCGGGCCTTAAGCGTTTATAAATTTCTATATATGAAGAAGAAACGTCCGAGGCGTTATCTTTCTTAAGGCTGGCCTGAATATGCTTGTTCTGGCCATCAATATCGGCAAAAGCCTTTAAAATATCTTCGTTGGTTTCAAGGCCGAAAACCCTAAATAAATCCGTTATGGCAACTTTTCTGTGCTTGTCTATTTTGACTCCGATTGAGCCATCGGCATCGGTCTCAAATTCCATCCAGCTACCGCGATCAGGAATAATTTTGGCTCCAAAATATTTTTTTCCTTTGACTGCTCTGGCTGTAAAGTAAACTCCGGCCGAACGGATAAACTGAGAGACAACTACTCTCTCAACTCCGTTTATAATAAAGGTTCCTCTGTCGGTCATCATCGGATAATCTCCCAGATATACCTCCTGAACCATGGCCTTCTTGGTTTTAAGATTCACTAATTTTATCTTCGCCCGCAAAGAGGCTTCAAATGTGGAACCGCGCTGCCATGACTCTTCTTCGCTGAATTTGGGCTCATCGAAAGAGTAGTCCTCAAAATAGAGTTCGTATTCTTTTCCGGTATAATCCCTAATCGGAGAAATTTCTTTAAATAACTCCTTAACTCCTTTCTTAACAAACCACTCCCACGAGTGGAATTGGATTTCGCCCATAAAAGGCTTTTCGGTGAAATCGCCCGGATGGGTAGAGAAGGTCTTGACCTCAGGATATTGTTTTGGCATAGGGGTTGTCGTCTTATGCAAAAAAAGCACTCCTCCCTTCTTTTTAGAGGATTATGTCTAGTGCTCTGTTAAAATTAATTAATATTAAACACTACGAGGCGTAGCTTTGTCAAATATTTTGACTCGGCCATTAAAAAGTCCCTAAATTTCAGCAGTCTTGTAATCGCTTCTATGATGCCATATGTCAAAAAGAAAATCAAGCCCTCGGAGGCTGTTCGGATTTGGGCTTAAAAGACGAGCTCAGATAAGAAACCAACCCTTCAAAAAGCATATCCCTCTGATGTTCGTCCGTTAAAGATTCAGAACGCTCTTTTTTTGCTCCACGAATCTGAGAAAGCGCTTGTCCGTATTTTTCTGCAATAGAATCTTTGCCGATTGTTCTGGCATATGCTTCGTATGTTTTAAGCTGGTAAATAATCTCATCAAGTGCCTGAAACTGAAATTGGTTTTCAAATAAAATTTTTGGATTTTTGGTTGCCATTATTAACGTTTCGGCCAATTCAATAACCGTATCTTTTGAAGCGCTGATGACCGCACGAACAATTTCCGGCGGCTGACCTTGAGCGTTCTTGCTTCCGGGTCTGAAATATTTAACAGTCGGCAGCTTGCCCTTTTCTATTTCATTGCGTATCCGGTCAATTTTGTTCTCAAATTCATTATGAAAAGTTACATCAATGGCAAATCCGATAGATTTGGAAGAATTATCCCCCTCTCCTTTTGATAATTGCGCAACCACATCAACGCCGTTGGCTATATCGTCAAAATTCGCGGTCTTAAATGTCTGACAATTTTTTCCAAACCATTCTCTGGTTATAACAACTATGGCCTCAAAAATCGTGGCCAGCTTAAAATTTTCTTGATTATCTCCTCCTTCTTTATCCCGGGACTCTTTAAATTCCGAATTCCTTTTTTCTACATATTCCTTGTCTTTGTTTATTTCTTCCGAACTATAAACATCGCCGAAATCACTCTCGTTTATCTGAGTTCTTCTTAAAATTTCTTTAGCCAGGGAAAAAGCCTTATCCACTATATCCTTCCTCTCTATTTTTTTCCCAAAACCTCCCTCAATTCTTCTTTCCATATGGTTTGATTATATCACGCGTTCTTGCAAGGTAAAACGCAACAATTTTTTGGACCAGACTCCGGCATATTCCACTCCTATTCGGGGACTCTTTTTTATTCTGCTAATTTTAACTCCCCAGTCCTCAATCCAAAGCCCGGATTTTTTCGATATGGGCTTTCCCGTAATCCGGCCGTTAATTTTTAAAATTTTTGTAATCCTTGCCGGACCGTTGATTATCCGCCGATTCTTTCCGAGAAGAACTCCGCTCCGGACGAGAACCGCCGACGGATAGTTTTTGTTTTCGGTAACCGCGTTAAGCAGCCAGTGCATGCCATAAACAAAATAAACATACCAGCACCCGCCCTCGCCGAACATAACCGCGTTTCGTTTTGTTCTTCCAAACCTAGCATGCGAAGCCAGGTCTTTTTCGCCAAGATAAGCTTCGGTTTCGATAATCATTATTTTATAAATCTTGCGTCCCGATTTTCTTACAATAATTTTCCCCAAAAGACCGCGGGCAACCGCAGATGCGGGTTTTTGAAAAAATTTCGGAGGCAATATTTTTTTCATGCTGAACAACTATAAACCGAGGTATTTCTGGCGATTAACGGCATGATCCTGAAGAGTTTTGCTGAAAATAGTTTTTTGAGTTTTTGAATCGGACAAATAAAAAAGATAAGAAGAGGCGATCGGCGTTTGAGCGGCCTTAATTGAATCCGGTGTCGGGCTTCCTATCGGAGTCGGAGTCAGCCCCACTATTTTATATGTATTATATGGAGATTGAATCGAAAAATCCGAAGAAGAAATCTGACCGCAATTAAGGAATCCTCCCCCGCAAGCGGCATAAACGACTGTTGCATCTATCTGAAGAGGCATTCCGATTTTCAAGCGGTTATTGATTATCCCGGCAACCATTTGCTTGTCATGCATTGAAACTACTTCTTTTTCCAGATACGAAGCCACAATGAGAGTTTTATATGGGTTAGCCGAAGAAGATAGCTGTGACCAGGCTTTTTTGTAGAAGTTATCAAGCATAATTTTGGCCGCATCTTCTGGTTTCATAGAAAGCCAAAATCTATAGGTGTCGGGAAGTAAAAACCCCTCAAGCGAACCGACTCCTTTCAAAAATGGATATTTGTCACCAAATTGAGCGGGGTTCAGTGAAATAAGCGAGTCGGATTTTATGACTCCTTTTTTTGCAAGAGTAGAATCAATTTCTTTTAAGGTCATGCCGGGAACTATGATAACGGAAATTTCGGTCGGGCCCGACGTTATCGCCTTTACTATATTGCTAATCCCCAAGGGTTGTTTTAAAAGATAGGTCCCCGGCTGAAATTTATCGTAATGCCCGGAAAAAACTGAGTATATCAAAAAAAGAAGCGGCGACTGTAGTACGCCCTGTCTGGCAAGATTTTGGGAAATGGAGAAAACTCCATCCCCGGGAGATATAGTGAATTGAACCGACGCCGCCGATCCTTGCGAAGCATAAAAGGCTCCGACAAGCCAGAAAACTAATATTAATACGGAAATTAAAACCGCATAACTTATAATCAAACGCTTCATATGATTTATTTAGCTCCTTTTTATCCAGGCAGACTGTATCATACCCACCAAAATCATGTTGGCAAGCATGCTCGTGCCTCCATAACTGACAAAAGGAAACGTCACCCCAACTACAGGAAATAGACCCAGGTTAGAACCCACATTGAAAGCGAACTGGGTCAAAAAAAGAATTGCCGTACCAAGACACAAAAATTTGTTGAAATTCCCGTCTATTAAAGAGCCTATTTTGAGTATACGGAAAAGCATCCAGACAAATGCAACCAGAAGTACGCTTACAGCCAAAAATCCCCCTTCTTCGGCAATAGCGGCAAAAATAAAATCAGTTTGGGATTCAGGCAAAAACCCAAGTTGAACCTGAGTGCCCTGACGGAAACCTTGTCCGAAAATTCCACCCGAACCGATGGCAATTTTGGACTGAATGACGTGATAATTTATTCCCATCGGGTCTCTTTCCGGAAAAAGCATCCCCAGCACTCTCTCTTTTTGATAAGCCTTTAAAACCATTGCCCACATAAGCGCAAAAGCAATCGCAAAAATCAGGATGGAAATGAGTATTTTTTTGAGTGGCATACCGGAAACCAGAACATACCCGAACCACAAAGCGAGCAGAACGAAGGCCGACCCCATATCCGGCAGTGCTGCTACGAGAAATCCCAAAACCGCAAAATAAAAAAATGACGAGATTATTGTTTTCCAACGCGCGATTCCTATATGAGCTTTTGAAAAAAAGTATGAGAGTGCGATTATGAGAATAATTTTTGCAAATTCCGAAGGTTGAAATTGAAACGAGCCCAACACTATCCAAGAGCGGTTGCCTTTAATCTTGGGAGCAAACATAAATGCAAATATCAGAACCAGAACCATCATTATAAATAGCCATTTGATAACCGACTTATGGCTGAAAAAAGACCTCAAATCAACTAAGGTAAAAAAACAGGCGGCCAGAATACCGACTCCGATCCATAAAAGTTGTTTATAAAATAAATCGGGGCTGGAACTCAAAAGGCTCAGTAGTCCGGCAGATGCCAAGACCAAAACCGCTGCCGCAAGCTGCCAATCTATTTTTCTGAATAGAGAGTTCATCGGTTATAGATTACCAGCGGTAATCGTTTGTATCAATATCCTTCTATAAACTAAGATTTCCATCGGCGCGTAGCGGATATTTTTTTCTGTTTTTGGGTTGTAGGCGGGAAGCAAGGGCAATCATTACTGCATTGTCCATGCAATATTTTAACGGAGGGACAATAACCTCAATATCCAAATCTTTGGATTTTATTTCCGCCCTCATCATTTTTGGCAACATCCGATTTGCGGCCACTCCTCCGCCTATCAAAATCGAACGCGCTTTTAATTTCTTTGCCGCGGCCAAAGTTTTTTTAACCGGCGCGGCAAATGCCGCTCTCTGAAACGATGCGGCAATATCGGCTTTGAGATTTTTTTGGCTTTCTATTTTTTTAAGGGATTTTTTGTCGGATAAGGACAGCGAAAAATCTTTGGCCGTAGAGCCTAAATTTTTAAGATAGTACAAAACCGAAGTTTTAAGCCCCGAATAACTAAAATCGTAATTATTTTGGTTGATCATCGGAGAAGGAAAAGGAATGGCTTTCTCATTGCCTTTTTGAGCTAATTTCTCCAGAGCCGGACCACCGGGATACGGAAGGTTTAACAGCCGGGCGACCTTATCGAATGATTCGCCGACAGCGTCATCTAAAGTCTCGCCAAGCTTTTCATAACCGCCGGAATTTTTCATATACGCCAATATCGTGTGCCCTCCGCTGACTATCAGGGATATTGCCGGGAATATTTTTCTTTTTTTTGATTTCGGCGAGAGTAAAAAACTGTAGAGATGCCCACTTAAATGATTTACCCCGATAATCGGCTTTTTCCATTTTTTGGACAGATCTTTTGCAAACTGGATTCCGGTCCAGAGAGCCGGCTCAAGCCCCGGACCGACAGTGACGGCAATAACATCGATAGATTTGATATATTTCTCAGAAGTGACAACTTTTGAAAGTAATATGGGAAGATTTTTGAGATGTTCTCTTTTTGCCAGATTAGGAACTACACCTCCGAATTTGGCGTGCAGTTTTATCTGAGACGCAACAATGTCTTTAATAATTTTTATTTTAGGATTTGATAAAGAACCGGAAATATCCAGTATCGCCATCGCCGTTTCGTCACAACTTGTCTCAATTGAAAGTATTCTCATAAAAAATTATCGATGTTTAGGCGTGACCCAAAAATCCAACCTGAATTTCCCGGATAATGCCAAACGAGTCTGAGCTTCAATCGCCGGCAATGAACCGAATATTATCAGAGTGAGAGGCATTAACAGCCAGGAAACAAAATACCAAATCGAATTGATTTTTTTAAACCCTGCCGGTTTTGGAGGAAGAAGCGCCATCGAAAGGACCGCCGAGCTCACAATTCCCAGAGAAGCCAGGGTCATAATCAGCCTCGTAATTTGAGGCAAGTTGTATGCCAAAAGCGTGAGACGGAACATCTGCCCACCCAAAATTATAGGAAGCCATCCGAGAGCAAAAAGTATTATGGAGCTGGTAGCCCATGAATGATAGCCCTCAAGAAGATGAAATCCCCAGTACCATTTTTTGGATGTCCGGATTTTCTTATTTTTCTTGAAACCGCTGAAAATGTAAGCGACGTTTTCGCTTCCCCAGGCCCAACGCCTCTGCTGTTTATACAGATTAACCATTGTCTGCCAGAAAGTCGGGGCGGCATTGGCGTCCATTGAAACCGGATAAAATAACGGAATTGCTTTCCAGTTACCGTCGAAATGAACGTAGAGTTGCCAAAATATTCTGGAATCTTCCGAAACGATATCTTTTTGCCAAAAGCCTATTTCGGAAAGTGCTTTAAAAGGCAGCGAATGCGATGAAAACGTCGTGAGCTTTTCTGCCCGAGACTGCTGCATCAGATGCCAGAAAGTTGACGAAAATCCTATTATGCGGGCAAGCGCAGGAGCCTTGTATACATTATTCAAAAATAAAGGAACGGGTTGAAAACTTGAATGCTGGCCATCATCGCTGGTTAGAAATGTGTACGTTAAAATTCCGAAATATTCCGAGTAAACCTGGGTATCAACATCAAAAACAGAAACCAAGATATTTTCGTAGGGGATTTTAAGAGCGTCTATAATCTCCTTCTGAACTTGTTGAGCCGCCCATGATTCATTGGATCCCTTACCTGGCATTTCGTTAGGTAAATCTTTAGGATGCGTGGTAACAATAAATTTATAAAACTTATCTCCGAAGTTTTGCTTTATTTTCTGAGCGACATCCTGAGCTTGCTGTCCGGCTCTTTCTTCTATAGCCAAAACAACAATTAATTTATCGGAAGGATAATTTGATTTTTCAAGCTGGCTAAAAGTTTCGGAAACCACACCGTAAGGTTCGTTAACCATAGGCAGAATGACAAGATGATAAATTTCCTGCCAGATCTGTTTGGTTTTTGGATCGCTATTTAATGCCTTAATCCAATCAGTGGTCATATTAGATTTAAGCTTTTTAAAGCTGCTCCTGAGATGCAGAGATAAATAAATAGTTTTAAGCAGCCAATAAATATCAAATAAGATAATGAAAACAGCCACAGCTTCTGGTATCAGTATCGAAATCAATATCATTAGGATAATAGTGGCCCAGGTAAGTGATCCGGGAACCATATCCATGAGGCGATAAAATGTAGGGGGTTTCATACAAAAAACGGGTCAAAGACCCTGTGTATAATCTTGCGCCAAATCTACGCCTGAGTCAATCATTGTAAATTCAGAAATTTAAAATCCAAAACTTCCTCATATTTTAAAGCAATTAAAACGCTTTGTTTGTAATAAAAAATCGCCTCAGCATCGGCTTTGGCGAAAAATCAATCGACTTGCGCTATTGCGGCATCCAGAATATTTTTGAGCCGCAGAAATTCCTTTTCATATACAGCTTGCCGGAAAAGTAAACGCTTTTTCTTTGGCCACCAAGGAAACCAGTTATAATGCCGAATTCTTTCGGCTTCCGCATCAGTCATTTTGTCTGCGTTATGCGCCGCATATGTTTTGATAAATTCTATCAGCGCAATTTCAAGGTTGCGCGGACACCCTCCACGCCCAAGTACCTTTTTAAGATCTGCAAAAGAGTCTCCGAGATAATTACTGCTGTCGTAGTCATTCCCTCTCCCTATCACAAACACACTCTTGACTTTCATCAGTCCATCAACGAGCTCTTGCGTCCCATCGATGTCGTTAAAGGAACGAACTTCAAATAGCAGAAAGTGAGGAAAGAAAAAGGATTCTGGTGCGTGGCCCTCAGATGAAAATCTCTCAGCCCAACCAATAAGAGTGAGGAGCACTGACTCGGCATCACGAAATTGGCCCGAAAGAATCATCCCAACCGCTTTTGCGCATTTTTCTTTAAATTCTTTTTGATCTGAAAATGCACAAGCGAGCATTTCTCCAATATCGGTAAATATTTGTTCCTTTGATTCCTCATATTCATCTTCTTCCTCTTCTTCCAACCTACGTCGTTCTTCTTCGGCCTTACGCTTCTTATCTTCCTCCTCGCGCTCTTTGCGTTCCCGCTCTTCACGAGCACGAGACTCTTCAATCAAGGCGCAGATAGGGCATGTGAATCCGGTAAAAGCGCCGTGTCCATTGGTGCACCAGCTTTGCTGGCTCATAGAATCCCCCTTGATTCAACGAACTGATAACGTATTAACACAAAATCAATAGTGCGTCAAATTAACCTCCGTCTAGGGATTGTGGTGAAAAATATAAAGAAATATAACTTGTGTGACCCCAGGGATTTTCACGCTCACCCCCGACCCCCGATTAAGAAACCCTCGGTTTCTTGACGTCCGCCCTGGGCGGACTTTTTCCTATACGGGGGACCACTGGTTCCCCGACCCCTTCTGATTCAAATCCGCTGTGATACACAAAATAAAATTACGCCTTTATGGCGTAATTTTATTTTGTGACCCCATCGGGATTTGAACCCGAGTTCCAGGAATGAAAATCCTGTGTCCTAGACCAGACTAGACGATAGGGCCCCTACTACGCTCTGAATTATATCAGAGCTTCGAGGGGCAAGACAGAACATTGAATATTATGACTTGTCCGTCCGAAGCTTGAATACAATGAAAGCGAAGGAGGAGACGATAGGGCCATGCAATCACCTATATTTAAACTGAAATTGCAAAAATAATCAACAACACTTAGATAAATAGAATAGACAATCAAAACCCCAGTCCATGTTATTTCACGATCGTGAAATAACATGGACAAAAAAATCCGCCCGATGAAACATCGTGACGGTGAGTACTGTTACTTTTCGAACAGATGGCCTTGTGCCTTTTTGGCATCGACATACGGTTTAACCAGATTGCTTCCCTTTTTGGTAATCTTGTAAGAATCACTCAAATGCTTGGAACGCTCCAGATAGCCCAGATATACCAGAATCTGAACGGAAATTTTACCGATAAAATCAACGGCTCCAACCTCGATAAGGCGAGCCTTAACGGACGTCTCCGGACTCACATATCCATTTTCGGCCTCATATGCTTTCAGCAAAAGCCTGGCGCATTCTTCCCTGATATTTTTTCCGATATTTTCGTTTCCAAAAATCGCACAACCGAGCTGTTTCATTAAACCTCCTTTTGTGTCCTGTCAGAAAGAATACACGATGTCACAAAAACTGGCAACAAAAAAGGGCGAGAGTGCCCTTGTTTTTATACTTTACTGTTACGAGGCTTGTAGTGTGGCAGTCCGTCTTCCATTACCACTTCAAAATCTCCGAAAAGATTGGGGTATTTAGCACACATCATTTCGCCAACTTTCCCGAATACCATACGAATTTCCTCTTCGGCGCTAGGATGAGTACGCATTTCCAGAACCCAACGCAGCGCGCGGGCATTGGCCGACCAACCGATAGTCGTAGCCAGACCGAGAACAGCAACTCTCCTCATTGCGGAAGTGACCTTTTTCTTAAAAGGAAATCCAACGCCCGGATTATCCAGACCAAAATGTTCCGCCAACCAGAGTTGAAGATTTTCTCCCTCTTCCACATACTTGGAACACTTCTCCACAACCTCGGGGTCATTGGCAAAAACGCTTGGCATCATGAATCCAATCTCGGTGAGACGAACATACCTCAGGCTTTCCTGAGAAATCGCAACTCCGGCGCGGTGGCGAACAAGCTCATGAGTGAATACTCTCGATACGTCGGAAAATACGAAGTTAAACACAACGTGCTCCAAAACTGAGCCGTGCTTCACATTGGAAAGATTGGCCAGATATTCGTCATTTCCTTCACGGATTTTTGTCACATTGGGATTCAGTCCCGGAACAAAACTCTTGTAACAAAGACGTCCCATAAACTCGATAAGCTTCTCCGGGTCGGATGGTGCATCGGAGTTCCATCCAGGAACTTCAATATGCTCCAAATATTCCATAAACTCATCCGTCATAATTCGCGTTTCTCCGACAAGAAAAACCTTCGGTTCTACCTCGTGCATTTTAGCCTCTCAACGAACTGAACCAATATTAGCAAATTAAAAAAAATTTCGCAAAAAAGCCGCTCTACAGCGGCCGTTCATTCCATTTAACAGATACTACCTCATTCCAGCGAGTATCTTTCTTGGCCCACTTTTCGAATTTTCTGGCAAAACGTTCGGATTTTGAAAGAATGTAGGTAAGATCTTTGGCCATTGTTTGGGCCAATTGCAACCCCGAATAAAAACTTGAGGCCAAAAGAATACCGAATACTCCTTCCAAAACATCGGCTCCGACCAGCGAAGAAAAATGCATCACGGAAAAATTCTCAAAAATCACCACACCGGCAATAACAACCATTACACCGGCAAGTGATCCAAAAAATATCCTCAACACTTTTTCCAGAATCCTACCGGAATTTAATAGAGTCCTTTTATCGGTATGGAACATATACCAGTGGCCGGATTCATGAGCTAAAGAAAGAACCAGCTGTTTGTGAATTTTTCTGCGCATTGATTCCATATCCTTTTCTTTCCCGGCTCTTTTCACGGCGGCAAGAACATCGACTACTGTCTTATTCCAATTTCCTTCAGTTGAAAACGCGAATTCCCCGAACTGTCTGGGGTCTTTTTTTTGAAGTTCCCCGACGACTAATTCCAGATTTTGAAATTCCGTTATTTCAACAGAATGACGCCTGTCGAAATCGGACACTAAATCGTGCAATTTAGTACAATCCACGCTGATAGCAAACGGGAACCGTCGGCTCATTTTGGCCGCCTCCTGTCAAAAAACTAATCGGAAGTTACCATAAAGTCATAAAAATAAAAAGACCGGCAAATGCCGGAAATTATTCATCTTCAAAAGCGAGCTCAAAGTAATCGTCAGCAAAATAGGTTGGCGCTTCTCCCGGCTTTAGCCGATTGTCCACATATTTCAATCTGATAGTTTCCAGATTGAGGACGGTTCTTTCCGAAAACCACTCCAACGGCATCGGCCTGCCTCCCCTTCGCACCCATTCCTTTTCCCATCGCCTCCATTTCAAATATAACCTCCTGAATCCGATGCACTTTCCACCAAAGATAATACTATCTACCGCATCACTAAAAATACTGGCTGAATGAAAATATTCCGATTCTACAGCTCTTATCGATACCGTTCTGACATTCAGAGAGAATAGTAGGTCTGCCAACCTTCTCACGCTCGCCTCATTGGGTTCTGCTAGTATAGTAGGCTTGCGACCATCTAGAGTCAATTCTTGTGCCCGGGGTGGGACGCTTCGCTATCTCACCGCTAACCAATTACAAACAAAAATACCCCAAGTGGGTATTTTTGTTTGTGCTCTATTCTTGAATTAGTGCGAACCTGTTTCACCGCCTGTGGCGGTGAAAACTCCCTCCGCGAAAATTCGGAAAGGTGGCGGAGCCGCACCGCTGACAATTTTGAGTTTTTCTTTGGCGATATTCAACCCAAAAATTATCAGAGTGGATATCTAAAGAATAATATTATTTTTATGAAAATTTCAATTTTAGAAAAAGATAGAGCCCCAAGCGGAGTTAGATTCCACGAGGGGCTCATGTTGAGAAGCTTCTCCATGCGACTAGTAGTCGGAGAGGTAAGTCTCGACGTCGGGCTGCTCATGCACGAGACGAAGGGCGATCTTGACGTTGAAGGCCGAAGCCATCTCTTCGGCCAGTTGCCTGACCAAATTGACATGCTTGCGTCCGTACGCATCGAATACCCAGTTCTGCTCGGTCGCACCGCGCATACTGTTGCTGAACCAGACCGTGCCGAGAAAGACCCGGCGCGGGTCTCGCCTGATGAGCCCAAAGAAGTACGTTCTCGGTCTCGCTTCGGGATCCTCACGCAGGATACCGAGCGAGCAGGTCTCGACCAGCGAATCCAACGCGAGGCCGGTGCATGAGGCAAGATCGAATCCCTTCAAGAGAAGAAACTTCCCGACTTTGATCGAAAGGGACTCCTGATAGTCCACAGACTCCACCTTGTTATTCATCGCTTGCTCCTTTCTGCTGTCCGTTTGGAATGTGCTGGATGTTGGCAATATTTCAAACTACATATTAGCATATATACATATATATGTCAAGAGTGGCGGTGGCAACAAAAAATCGGCATTTCTGCCCTTTTTTATAAAGAATTTTATTTTACCCGAATGCAAAAAATAAAATACCCACTTGGGGTATTTTTGTTTGTGCCCGGGGTGGGAATCGAACCCACACGAGGTTGCCCTCACAGGATTTTAAGTCCTGACTGTCTACCAGTTTCAGCACCCGGGCTTATTTTTTTCGTTAGGGCCTAAATCAAAAGCTATTTACTATTTACCGATTACTAGTTACTAACAGCTAGTATTGAGGCCTGGGCGGGAATTGAACCCGCGTATAAGGGTTTTGCAGACCCTCGCCTTACCACTTGGCTACCAGGCCAATATTGTTATTTTTCCAAAAAAATTACTTGAACACAAGCGTCGGTATTTTTTTAATCCTTATTTTTTTGAGCAAGTGCCACGCCAAAGAAGGAGCTTCCGCATTCAATTTTATTAAGACGTTTTTCTTTTGCTCGTCGGGGTAGACAGAAACAATCACGATAGTTTTGTCGTGATCCTCGTCAACTTCAACCGAAGTAATGGTAATCAGAGACTTGTCGGATTCTATCGTTCTGATAATTTGTTCCGAAAGCAGCTGAGCAATAAGGCTTTCTAATCGCGGTTTTCTGTAAAGAGACATAGTAAAAATTGATAAAAGTTGATATATGCTTCGCAATACAAATTGATATAAACTATTACTCAATTATCTCCATTAATATCTACCCATATCAACTTATATCTGTTTGATTATTTGGTATATTCTATTTCAAGCACATCTCCCACCTGGACAACGACCGAAGATTCAACCATAAGCCCGAATTCTCCTTCGGAAACTTTTTTAACAACCGCCTTTCCCTGCTGCAAACTGGTTATTCTTCCGGCACCGACGGCTTTGTCCTGTCTTAATATATTAACCTTTTGGTTTAGCGTAAATATTCCGGATAATATTTTCCCTCCGACGAGTTGTTTTTTTCCTTTCTGGCTGAATATCGCAAGCACTTCCATTGTCGGTCCCTTTTCACCCCCCTCAATGGCTCTAATAGACTCCTCGAGAGCCTCTACAATTCTATAAATGATATTTGAAGTTACAACTCTGACATTCTGGCCTCTGGCTAAGTTATCAGCCGATTTGATGATTTTTGTATTGAATCCTACAACAATAGACCCCGTAGCGCTGGCATCTTTTATGTCGCCATCGGTAATTTCTCCGACCTCCTCGGAAACAATTTTGAATTTTTTCCCGTCAATCTCTAAAGCTCCGATAACATGCGCCAATGCTTCCAAAGAACCGGAAACGTCTGCTTTAATCATAACCGGCATCATGGTTTCTTTTTCGGTTTCGCTAAGATTCATTTTCGGTTTCAATCCCGGGGCCAAATTAGGAGCAATTTCAAGTTCAAGATCTCCGGCAGTGAAAGATTGCCCCACGGAAGGTAGGCTTTCAAATCCTAAAATAAGAGCCGGGCTGGAAGGAGCAAGTTCCGTAACTCTTTTTCCCAAAAAATTTTCAAGCATTTTTATTTTTCCGCAGGCTGTCGGCGTCGCAATATCATTACCTTCACGAATAATGCCGTCGGTAACGACTACCGAAACGGCGGCCCCTCTCCTGCTGTCTACTTTGGCTTCTATAATAAATCCCTTGGCCGGGACGGATGGATTGTAAGTAAGATTTTCAACCTGCCACATTAACAAAACCAAATCCAAAAGCTCATCCACGCCTTCTCCCTGCTTTGCCGATATCGCGCACCATGAAATGTTTCCTCCAAATCCCTCCAAAAGAACGCCGTGTTTAAGCAGGTCATTTTTTGTTCTCTCAATATCGGCGTTGTTTTTGTCTATTTTATTTATTGCGACCGCAAAAGGAGTGTTCGAATTCTGCAAAATTGCTATCGCTTCTTCGGTTTGCGGCTTAACTCCATCATCGGCGCCGATAACTAAAATCCCGATATCGGCAACATGGGCTCCTCTCTGACGCATTTTTGTAAACGCTTCGTGTCCGGGCGTATCTATAAATGTCATCTTCTGCCCATTTTTTTCTATTTCATAAGCACCGATAGATTGGGTGATTCCGCCCGCCTCACGTTCGGCTACTTTCGTTTTTCGAATGTAATCCAAGAGAGTGGTTTTGCCATGGTCAACGTGGCCCATTACCACCACAATCGGCGGGCGCGCCTTAAGGGCGCCGGTATTGCCTCCGACAGATAGCGGTTTTTGAGTCGGGTTATTAAGCGGAGCCTGCCCCGCGTTTTGGGCTTTATTAGAAGACATAATTGGTTCTTAGAATATCAGAAAATCCGAGGTCTGGCAACCTCTCCGAGTTATCCACAGCAAAATCAAAATATGTGCTATACTAGATTTATGAAGCGCTTAGGCTAGTCCATGCGCTGCAATCGAGAGCTTTCTCGAATATACAGCACCTTGTTTCGTTTTTCGGGGCTTTGCCCCATCCCAGTACACCGAGACGTCCCACGTGGCCGTCTCTCTTTTTTTATTGAAAATAAATATCGATTGTATTAATATGAATAGGCGACCGCGTACGGCGGACGCGAGCACTTGTTCGGGCCTGGAAAGGAGGCAAGAAATGAAGAAGGTGATCATCCTCTAGAGCAAGGCGACGGCCGAGGCGAAACAAGTCGAATCAGCACTCGAACACTCTCCCACTCAGGGCGCCATCCGGCGTCCCTTTTTTTCGGGCGAATTTTACCGTTTCAAAATTCCGACTAAAGACGACGGTCACTTTTGTAAAACCTTCACATAAATTTTTCCATGAGCATATCCGGCTATTTTATTTAAAACATCCGCAAAACTCAGGTTATTATCAGACGCTTCACCATTCACGATGCCTCTGAATTTATTGTCCGAATGATAACGTTTTAATAACGTATAAAATAAAGAATTTCTGAAAAGTTTGGCGTCTCTTTCAAAGAGTTTCTCGGAAGCATATCCCTGAGAGCTTATCCCATCGATAACGTCTTTTGCTATTCCCTCGCCTACTATAACTATCCCATTTTTTACCAGAGCTAAGGCCCACGAAGACACTAAATTATTTCTTTTATCTTCCGGAATATATCGCATTACTCCGTAGGAAATTATGGCACTTACGGATTTGGGACTTTGCTTTAAATTAAGGATGTCGCCCTGCAAAATATCGGTGTTCTTATAATTTTTAGATGCTTTTTTATTGGCCTCACTCATCTTTGGGCTACTATCAATCTGGATAACCGTCATCTTGGGATAATCATCCATAATTCTTCTCGCTAATCCTCCCGTTCCGCTTCCGGGAATATATATCTTACCCCCTGCCTCTCTGGTAAAATATTTGCCGATCAAATCAATAATAAAAGAATACGCCTCATCTTCTTTTTCCTGTTTCAAAAATAAATCGGCCACTTCTTCTGTGGCAAACATTCCTTCGGCTACTTCCTTAAGAGAATGTGTTTTACATTCGTTGATGCACTCCTGCTTTATTTGATTGAAATATTCTTGGTTGTCGGACATAAACTGATAGGTTTTGATTTATATTACCACACCATAATTAATATCGGGACAAATATAACTTTTTTTAAAATAGAGTTATAATTGTGAATATGAATGAAGACAAAAATAATCATCCGATGTTTTACAAACTCAGGGCCCTCCATGCCGTAATCGGAGTTTTTTATACTACCGCCGTTTCTTACATCTGGTATTCCGCGCTGTTTGGAATAGCCACCTTCTGGACATGGCTGGCGATCACCGCTCACGGAGTTGAAGGAATTATTCTTCTGTTCAGTAAGGGAGAATGCCCATTGAATGCGGTCCATCAGCGCTATGGAGACGACAAAACTCTTTTCCAGTGGATAGGCGGAGACACCCTCGATAAATATGCCGCAAAAGTGTGGCTCGGGCTTGTGGTTATAGGAACGCTGATTATTGTTGTCCGCGTGGCTTAAAAATATATTACATTTATGAAAATATTAGGTCCGATAGTCGGAATCCTGTGGCTGGCTTGGCTTATCTTCTGGTTGGTATCCGCTTTTAACGTTAAAAAGAATGCCGATAAATCAAGCTGGAAAAATTGGTGGTGGATACGAGTAATTATCGCGATTTTAGTAATTGCTCTTTTGGAATTTAACGATAAAGCTAAGTTGTCTTTTGGACAAGCGGTAAAATCATTCACCTCGCGTGAAATAACATATATAGAAATATTCGGAGTAATTTTAGTTATTGCCGGACTCGGATTTTCGGTTTGGTCCAGAATTCATTTGGGCAGAAACTGGAGCAATTATCCGACACACAAGATTGATCACGAACTGGTAACTTCCGGTCCATACCGATACGTCCGGCATCCGATTTATACCGGAATGATTTTGGGGGCTTTTGGAACAGCTCTGGTTATTGGAGTTCCCTGGTTTATATTATTTTTGATTGCTACTGTATTTTTTTAATAAGAATACCCGCTGAAGAAAAAATAATGACCGAACAATTCCCCGACGCTTATCCGGAATATAAAAAAAGGACCAAAGCGCTGATTCCTTTTATCTGGTAAACAAAAATTCCGCTATTTGCGGATTTTTGTTTCAAATCTCGGTTAGAATCCTGATTCGGTCAATGGCATTTCAAAAATTAATTTATAATTTCTCCTTTATTGTTAGCTAACTTTTCCCGCCATTTTTGGAGTTCCTCGGGTGTAATTTTCATCCAATTGGTTACTTCGCCGACGATTTTCAATGGCGCTTGAGAGCGATACGAGCGCGTCGGATTGCCGGGAAAGTAGTTGTTTGTAACGTTAGGATCATTTTCAAAACCTCCTGTTGGCTCAACGATATAAACACGTTCTCGTCCATCGCCTTTTGCCAACGAAGCGGCTAGTCCCGCCCCATGAACAAGAGCGGTAAAATAAATATGGTTCATTTTGATTTCGGATTTGTAATTAGAATCGCCTCCTGCCGCCAGCAAATCTCCAACTTTCAAGTCCGCTTTCGTCCCGTGATAAAAAGGGCCTTTATCTGTGGGCTCGTCCTTAAACGAAGTTGCCAATGCATAATTCTCTTTCGCTCTATCAAAATTGCCCAACTCCTCATAGCATTTGGCGATATTTAAATAGAGAGGAGGAAAAGCACTCTTTACTGTGTCGTCGTTGATTTTTAATGCAAGCCGTAAATCCGTTTCGAGCCATTGTAATTTGTCGGAAGCATTTTTCTGATGTCGGGCTATATAATTAGCTGAAATAAATTTTTCAAAATCGTTTGTCGCTTCATCCCAGGCCTGAAGAAACAATCTGCTTGCTTCTTCTGGTTTATCTTTCTGTTCCATGCCTATCCCCCGAAGACAAAGTCTAACAATGTTGTTGTTTTGATTGAATTCCATTTTCTAAGTGTTTAGATATTTTTGAAATGCTTAGGCGAACAGACCACATCTTTGTCGATATCACTCGGGTCTCCCGATAAAAAGTTCTTACTGCGGAAGGGATTGGAACAGATTAGAACCTATTTTGATGAAAAGGACGCAACACGCAGGTAGATGCAAAGTCTCAATCCTATAACAACCTACTGCAATCTGATTGTTTTCTTGTGTTTAATTTTCTTAATCATTATTAAGACAATATTGCGGATTATTTCCAAATAGAGACAGCCTAGCACCAAGATAAATGTTAAGAGCGGCAATAATGCCATTGCTCCAATCGAAATCAAAAAGGGCCAATATATGTATGCCGGAAGTGGCTTGTTATAGTAGAGAGCTTCGCAAAATATGGGTATAACAAAGGCAATTGTGCCAGCAACAATGAATCCCCTAATCCAATCGAGCCAGCGGGTGTTTGTTTTTTCATTTACCATACCTACAAAAAAGTAAATGAGTATATAAAAAGCAATTCCGACTCCCCAAGGAAGCACCTCACTATTCGATTTAGCATCATTCATTTCTACAGCTCTGAATGCAGAATACATGAAGGGTAAAAAGAAAATTGCAATTGCAGTTACGAATACTATTTTATCTCTGATATCTTTTACCAAATCATTGTTTGATTTCATATAAAATTGTTACAAAAAATGGTTGGGTTGGTAAGAAAATTAATGCCTTCGTAGCATATTTATAAAGTATAATCTACATTTTTTACTCCACCTCCTCTTTAGGATAGGAATCATACACATAGAATTCTAAAAGTGGTTGTATCGATAGTTCGGTAGGATTCTTAAGCTCTCTCCAACCCTCTACTAATCCCTGCTCTATCTTTGCCGGCCAAATTTTGTCCGTTTCGAACGATTTAGTAATTACACCACCTTTTTGCGCATCATGAAAACCTTTCAGGTGTACCGGGAGATCGCTAAAATAAGTGTGTTCCTCTACCAATACAACAGCAGCTACATCTAACGGCCCAAACTTCTGACTATTTATTTCCAACATAATATTTTCCGATAATAAAACCTCGTGCTCTCCAGACGCATGTTCTATTTCTTTATTATTCCATTTATCAAGCACTAAGCGTCCAATGGTGCCTATAAATTTTTGCTGCTGAGAATATAATTTCAGCTTCTTGTGGTCGGCGACTACAATCTCCCTAGGAAGAATTTGGAAGTTTTTGTATATTACTCTAAAACTTTTTAGATTAGTACTCCTCAATAATACAGGAATTGTGGCATATGCCTTCCAATCAACGCTTTCAGTATCTATCAATGTGAATGTGTCAATGCCACGAGCTTTTGCCAAGCTTACTGCGGCTGGCGTAAAACCCTTGCTAGAAATCATTGCGCCCTTGTGAGCTCTTACGTCTTTGACTAGAGTAGCAAATTCACCAAGATCTTTTACGTCGATCGGCACACCATAGTCCTTACAATCGATAACAATCAGAATTGAGTATTGTCCTATATTGCGGCGGATGCTGATATCAATTTGGCGAGATACCTTAGAGTCTTCTCCTGTGATAGCGTCATCTAGCTTAACTTCAGAATCAGGAGCTAATTCTTTTTGTATATCATATACAACCTTCTCAAACTTTTTCCATTTCGCATCATGACTATTTGCCATAAGCAATAATCCTAATTATTTTTATTAATATTATAATATGTAGTGATGAAGTATTGGCTATTTGGCCCTCATAACCTGGTGTTTATATTTCTTGTATGATTTGTATTTCTTTACTAGCCGCGACCTCTCTCGTTTCGATACTGAGCTTTTTAACTTACGTCTAACTTCTAATAGTTTAGAAAACGCCTTATTTCCAATAGATAGTTTATTTCTACCCAATTTCAGTCCGAGATGTTTCATCTTGCCAGCACCAGATAGAATTTCCTTTTTCTCAGGATTGATCGGGAGTGATTGGTTGCTATCAAAATCAGTGAGTATCTTCACTGCGAGTAGCGCCACTTTTTCAATTTGTTCTTTTTTTACCCGGCTAGCTGTAATGCCGATATCATCAATATAAACAGCAATTTTGGGATCATGGTTACGAAGTTGTTTCTTTACCATCCAACTCAACCTTAAAAATATATCCAAGTTGCACCATATAGAGAGACGTGGCGACGTAGCAAAACCACGAGCCAAACTTTTTTGAGTACACCCAGATCCTTTTTGGCCCAAAGGTACGCAACAAAGGCCAGAAATCAATCGAGCAGCTTTTTGACTACATCCGCACTTCGCATAAAAGAAATTGAAAACTCTTTGCTCCCGGATCTGTTCAAAGAATCTAAAGACATCTAGGCGTAGCAATGTTCTCTCGCGTCTATTTCCCAATAAATAACTGCCAGCCTGAATATGACTTTTTCCAGACAAACCACCAAAGATAAAATCCGGTATTAAGCTATCGTATGGAGCAAGAATCTTTCTGTCTATAAGCTTAAGTAATTTTCCAAGAGAAGTTCCCACAGCGCTTCGCACAAACTTTCCCTTCTCTGGCTCAGAGCGTTCACTGTCGTACCACTGTTTATCAAAATTAGACAATGCATCATTGATGAGTTGGAGAGTTTTAGGAAATTGTAGTTTGTTCGGTGAAATGCGCTTCCCTAATTCATTCTTGCTCCTTATATTAATTCGCGGATATCTCTGGGCGCGAAACATATTTTTTTAATCTCTTTGACTTGATCATGATTAAATGATCTTGTAATCTTTCACCCAAAGACACCAGCGTTTTTTCTATGCCAGTGGTCTTTTTCAATTCGGAGCTCTTATCGATGAATGCAAAGGGAGCGATTGAGCTGGGATGAACGTCGAGTCCTTTCGCAAGCCTTACTACAAGATTTTTCGACACATCTTTTTGGCCACTCTCAACCATGGATATTAAGATTGTGGAAACGCCTATTGCACGCGCCAATTCTTCTTGTGTTAGCTCTCCTTCTTCCCTAATATTTTTTAATAATTCTGTGAATGTATGCATGTGAGGTTAGTGGGCGACTACTCGATGATGTCGAACAATATACGAAGAATCTTGTAGATTATTCGTAAAATTCGAATTAACATTTTTCATCGCCCCCACAAGCGTAATGCTCCAGCTAAAACCGAAACGAAACGTGGTAATTGAATTTGTCATATATGTTGTAAGGGAAACTTACGACTTTAATAATAAATTGTGGTTACCCGCCATTTCTCCGTGGTCATTGATTCCGAAAATAGCATTACGCAGGAATTTAACGACCACGAGAATGGTGTTAAATAACCACTTGTATCGTGCACAATCTCTATGGACCAGCTATCTGCAAACTAAGTCTCATAGCCAGTCGGCTTATATGACCTAGATCGTCTACAGAAAGTCTATGGGACAAGAAGATACATGCCCGGTGCATGAACTGTTCCCTTCCACACATAAAGGGGAGTTCAGACGTTTTAGCGTCTTAAATAAACGGATAAATAACCACTTGATTTTAACCGGTGTCAATGTGCTGACTCTTACATGTTATACCTTTCGTATAATATGTCAACTGGACAGAGTGAATAACTTTGCAGGATGTTTAAGACATATATTTGCCGATAAGCTTGGAATATTTCACTAAAAACTGCTTGTCAACTGACAGAAAACGGTCACGATCCAAAGGATAAAGTTTATTACACTTCATATAATCCAAGATTGTGGAGATTTGAAAATACGGCTCATGTAAATGAACTAGCAGAAGTTTAGCTTCTGGCCAATATCGCACGGCCCTTTTTAGCCACTCTTTGAAAATTGGGTCTTTTTCTCCGTTGCTTCTGAATTTGACCTCAACAAAGAAAACGTTCCCTTCTTTATCCATAACAATAAAATCTGGCATTGTTCTTATTTTTTGAGCTGGAATAGTATTTAGCTTCATTTTGGGTAGCCCCTTCTGTGTAAGACTCTGAAGAACTCCTTCATATCCGAAACGATACACAAAATACCCCGCCTCTTGAAGCATTTCGCTCACAATATTTTCAGCGATCCTACCTTTTATAAGATTATTTGGAGAAATCATAGTAACAAAAAGGGACAACCCTACTCCCGGTCGTCCCACAATTGTTAGCTCAAAGGGTTCCAATCGTGAGCGGTTTCGAGTTGCCCCTTACTGCTCGCGATTGGACTGCGGTAAAAATAAACCCTTTGAAGAGATTGAATTGTGGGACGACACAGACAGTATATAACAAAAAATTATGGGAGTAAAAACAAATAATTCGTCTCCGTACCCCCATATTCCATCTTGTACGAGGAGCGGCGCCGAAGGCGCTGCGACGAGGCTCCTTCCCCTAAAGAAAGAGAACTGGAACCTATATTTCCGGCATTCATTACCACTCAGACTCTATTTGCTACGATTATCATCAAACAGAATTTTCTCTTGAATTTTTGTTGAACAAGCACAGGCGTGCTTGTTTTATCAAGGGCTGGGGCGTGTACGCCCCAGCCCGTACAATGTGGAGAGAAGAGACGTTATGCCTACTAACATATATCGTACGTATAGATTTCTATTAGTACGATATCAAATCTACCTTGATAGAGGACGTATAATTATTTCTATCGTCGTCTGTCAAGGTGGAATTTGAGTGATGTGAGCGATCCAATATAGGATTGCGCACAAGTAGTCACAAATAAATTTTATCCTTTTGATGTATATTGAGTTGCTAAAAGCATAAGCCCAAAAACCGAGTACCCATTTTATGGCTTGTGAGGGGTCGATTTTTTGGGCTGCCGGACGCAAAGATTGGGTATGTGGCGGAAATATCGCAAGCTGATGAAAAATGGCGCTGAGGGCATTTTTCATGAGAAAACTCCCCTTATAATTGGCTGATAAGGGGAGTTTTGTATTGAGGTCAATATAAATACCGTATCTTTGCGGCCGCTCAATATACTTTTTTAAAAGTGGATAAAATTTGGTCGTCTCT
>JAKAHY010000005.1 GCA_021814695.1 bacterium | reverse complement strand
ACGGCGGGTGATACGTCGGGAGCTTATGCTTCGCAAGGAGTTACCCCTCCATCGCCGCTTGCAGGCACAACAACTTTTTCCATAAGGTGTTATGAATTTGCCAATAAGACCGGAAGAACGGCGGATGTTTCGGTTGTGGTAAAAGTTACATCAAATATAGGTAGCCTGTCTTATAGCGAATCGAATACGGTAAGTGGCGGAATGTATTCGCTGAGCGTTACCAATGCTCCGGCAAATACTTCCGGGACTCTGTATAAGCAAATTGGTACCGGTTCCTGGGTTATTACTTCTAATTGGTTGACCACCGATTCGAATGGTAATGCCAGCAAAGGACCTTGGTCGTGTATTAACAGAAACGATGACCCAGCTGTTAACATATATATTAAATGGCCCGATGGAACTCAAACTAATACTGCTTATCACCACTGCATTTACCCGGTGACTTATGAAAATAATGGATTGAATAATGATAACTTGGCAAATATTCTTGAATCGGCATCAGTAACACTTCAGAAAATATTAGATTTTTTGAAATAAAAGAATAAATTCGGACCAACACTTCCATTTTATATAGGAGAGTTTTTATATGAAAATGGTGGATGAATCTCTTTGTCTATAAAATATATAAGGGTTTATAATAAACATAATGTTTTATTCCGAAGTGAATTCAGTCCGAACGCTGTTAATTCCTGTAGCCGTTGTCATAATTATTACCAGTGGGATATACGGCTTTGTAAAATACCGCCAATCTTATTTGTTACCCGAAGTTTCCGTGGCTTCTCCGGCGGCTGGTGATGTATGGACTGTCGGATCAACTCACTCTATTATCTGGAACACAAAAAATATTCCTTCCGGAAATAAAATTTCCATTACTATAACCAGAATTCCGCCGCCGCCGCTTCAAGCCGAGGGCCAGGAATTTGATCCGATTCTATTTGTTAATTTGGAAAATACCGGCAGTGTGGAGTGGACGATTGCCGACCAGTATCCGGCCGGTACATATGTTTTGGGAGTAAACAGTTATCCCTCCGTTCCCGTGGTTGAATCGGTCTCAGGCCAGAGTGCTCAGTTTCATATAATTAAAGAGAAAAATTTTCCCGCCGAAATTTATCCGCTGTATTCTGGAATTTCATGGGGTCCGGAAATGTTAGCAACCGACACAATGCCAATTAATGGGATTCAAACGGTATTTACCGGATACAGCATTACATCTCAGACGGTAAAAAATATTACCAATATTGCCGCTGTTACAATGCCGTTTGAAAAATATTACAGAAATAAACTTAAAGCGGCCGGTTGGGTTATAGATAATAATCTCCTGGCAAGCGGTCCGGGAAGTGATATTATTGTTTATACCAAGGGAGATAGATATATAGTAGTCAGTTTTTTAACAGTATTTCATGCCGGCGGGGTTAATGAGCCGGTGCAATGTCCGTGCGATACTACACTTTATATTTTTACCGGAAAACCATAAAATATTTTAATTACCGGAAATAGAATTTATAAAGGCCGTTATAATTAATTAATTTTATTTATGCAAAAAATTCATGTAGTGAAATTTGCACTCGCCTGGGGAATTTCATTTGGTCTTTATCTGATGGTTCTTGGGTGGTTTGCTTCTTTCGGGTGGGGGACAAAAATTGTTGATGTTGTTTCCTCGCTTTACATCGGTTATGCGCCGACGTTCCTTGGCGGAATTATCGGTGGTATTTACGCATTTGCCGACTGGTTTATAGGAATCCTTATCGTTGGCTGGATTTACAACAGGTTGATTGCCGATAAATCATCAGAAAATAAACAGATGTAATTTAAAAAACCGTCCCGATATTATCGGGGCGGTTTTTGTTTTATCAAAATCTCTTCTATATAATTGTTTTATATGGAAAATCAGGAAAATAAACAAAAAAACCACAATGTGTTTTATGTCGGGCTTTTAAGTTTTTTTGGAGGAATCAGCCAGGATATCTTTTCCCCGATTTTGCCTATTTATCTGACGACCATATTGGGATTTACAAAAACATTTGTTGGAACCGCAGAGGGGATTGTTGCCGCCAGCGCCACGCTTTTTGCGGTAGTCGCCGGATATTTTTCGGATAAATTCAAAAAACAAAAACCGATTGTCTTTGCGGGATACCTGCTTTCGATGATAAGCCGGCCGCTTCTGGCTCTTTTTACTTCCGGCGCGGCGGTTTTGGGTTTGCGTCTGACTGACGGAATCGGAAAAGGGATTAAGGATCCGCCCAAAGACGTTCTGGTTGCCGGCTCTGCCGAAAAAGAAGTAAGGGGAAAGAGTTTTGGAATTGCCAGAATGTTGGATACTTTAGGTTCGGTGGCGGGCCCATTGATTCTTGTTGCACTGCTTTATTTTCTTCAGGGAAGCGCGATGCTTTATCACTATATATTGTTGTTTTCGGCGATTCCGCTTCTAATCACGCTTTTTGTTCTGGTTACAAAAATCAGGGAAGTTTATCCTACAAAAACGGAAAACATAATAGTAGAGATGGAAGGGAGCGGAAAACTTCCCAGATCTTTTTTCATATTCCTTTTTATCGCAGTTATCTTTGCTATTGGAAATTCATCCGACGCTTTTTTGATTCTAAGAGCTAAAGGGATAGGGCTGACTCTCATAGAAATTCCGGCGGTTATTGCCCTATTTAATTTTATTTATGCTTTGGCGGCGGTGCCGATGGGTTCTTTATCGGATAAAATTGGAAGAGTTCCCACGGTGCTTATTGGTTGGACAACTTATGCTCTTGTTTATGTTGGATTCGGCTTAGCAATCCATCCGACGGCAATTTGGTTTCTTTATGCTTTATATGGGATTTATTATGCGGCCAACTTTGGAGTGGTAAAGGCGCTTTTGGCCGACATGGTCGGAATTGAGCATCGGGGAAGGGCTTTTGGTATATATGGCACGGTAATTGGCCTTGCCACTTTTCCGGCAAGCCTCTTTGCCGGACTTTTATGGGATAGAATAGGGCCTCATGCGCCGTTTTATTTTGGAGCCGTTATGGCGGGAATTGCGACGATCTTACTTCTCTCTTTTTCCAGAAAGCTTAAAACTGCTTAATTTCAAGATATGACTTTAGGATTATTAATAATTTGGGCAGTTGCGATATCTGCCATCACTCTCGGGGGTAGTTGGTATGTCAGAAAATACCAAAAACCCGACTTACTTATAGCTTTGTACGTGACTTTTGTGATTGTTGCCCAGGTTCTGGCGGTAAAAATATCCGAATTTAATCTGGGGTTTTATACATTCTATGTTCCATCGGGTGTTATTGTTTTTTCCATAACATATTTGCTGACCGATGTTGTTAATGAAAAATTTGGCCGGCACGAAACGCACAGGATGATTTTTTTGGCATTTGCATCACAAGTGGCGATGGCTTTGTTTTTTTGGATAGGCGTAAAAATGAACGCAGCTCCGTTCTGGGGATTACAGGATTCCTGGGCACAGATTTTCAATTTAGTTCCAAGAATCACTTTTGCCAGCTGGGCGGCATTTTTGATATCCGAAAACTTTGATGCGGTGGTTTACGCGTGGTTTAAGAAAATTACCGACGGCAAGTATTTATGGATGAGAAATTCTTTAAGCTCTTTACCGTCTCTTGCGTTGGATAGTGTAATTTTTATCACCATAGCGTTTTGGGGAACCGCCCCAATCGGTGTTCTCATTGTCGGTCAAATTGTCATAAAATGGATAGTGGGCCTGATTGATATTCCGTTTATGTACGCAAACAGAAAAATTATGGGGTATAATAAAAAATAAGATGCAACACGCAAGAAAAAAAATAGGATTGGCGCTTGGAGGCGGTGGAGCCAAGGGGTTGGCTCATATCGGAATCTTGAAAGTTTTTGAACAGAATAATATTCCGATTGATTATATTGCCGGCACCAGCATCGGGGCAATGGTTGGCGGATATTATGCCGCGAGCAAAAGTGCCCGTTTTGTCGAAGAGGTGGCTCTAAATTCCGACATGAAGCAATTCGCTTCTTTAATGTTTGAACTTACGCGCGACGGAGGTCTTGTGCGGGGAGATAAAATTTTGGCATATCTTGAAAAAAGCTTGGACGGAATGGATTTTAGCGAACTGAAAATTCCTTTTGCGGCCGCTGCAACGGAACTGAATTGCGGCGACGTTTATTATTTCGAAAAGGAAGGCGACGTAGCCCGGGCGATTAGAGCGAGTATTTCTTACCCGCCGGTGTTTGCCCCATTGAAAATAAAAAATAAATTATACGTCGATGGCGGACTGTCCTGCCAAGTTCCGGTCGACAAGGTTAAACAGATGGGTGCCGATATCGTCGTTGCGGTTGATTTGGAAGGCGACTACGTATTTCATAAAAAAGTATTCAATCAGGCCGCGGCTATCGGAAATACCTATAGAGTCTTTCGCGCTTCAATTAAGGTTCTGGTTAAAAAACTCGGCGAATACAATACCCAAAAGGCGGATTTGGTGATTACACCGCTTGTCGGAAAATACAGGACTTGGGCGGATTTCGACAAAGCAAGACAATTGATAAAGATAGGAGAGGAATCGGCAAAAAAAGCGCTTAAAGACATAAAAAAACTGCTCTAAATAGGCAGTTTTTCTTGATATTTGTGGATAAAATACGTATTTTTCCACAAAAATTATTGTTTACGTGATATACTTATTTATAGATATGACCTACGAAACTATAGAACCAATGTGCGCGTTAGAAATTAATTATCACTAACACCACCATAAAAATGAAAAAAACAAATAACATACCGCTGAAAAAGCGAGAATTTTCCTTAACGGGAATATTCCCCAAGTTTCTTTTGTCGATATTTATAATTATTTTTTCGCTTTCGTCATCCCTGCCGGTATTTGCTGCCGATGGATCGGGGACTAATACCGTTTCTCCCAATACCGCAATCGCCGGATCAACCGGAAACACTCATACGTTTACATTTACTGCAGCCGAAACTATGAACAGCGGAGAAATCTCGATATCTACTCCGTCCGGATGGAGCGCGATGCAGGGAACTTCGGGAGTCGCCGGATACACGACTGTTGCGTCCACGGGTGTTACGGCCGACGTCGAGGACAATGCAGATACGATAACGGGTTGGTCTGCGGGAAATGCCTGTAGTGGCGGGCTTACTCTGGATACATCCGTTTTTCACGAAGGTACGGGTTCGATTAATTGCAATACAAATAATCAATCGTCAGGAAATGTTTGGTATAAAAACATATCCTCTCAAAACTGGTCGGGATACACACATGTCGGTTTTTGGATAATGGTCGGCAGAAATATAAGCTCCGGCAATTTGAGATTTGCATATGACAATAATAATAATTTAGCAAGTCCCATTGCTCGCATAAACCTCCCGGCAATAACGGCAAATACTTGGACGTATGTTACTCTCTCTCTTTCTGGAGGAAGGGCCTCAATTTTGAGTTATGGTTTTAACATCAACAACAATAATAATTTGGATAATACGGTTATTAACATTGATGACATTCTTCTTGGTCCTGGGAGCCCGACATTTTCCGGCGGAACCATGAGTGAAAGAATTTTAACTCTAACAAGCGGACAAACAATCACAACTACATATGGCTCGGGAGGCGGAACAAGCGGAGCAACAGCGCCTCCAACCGGAAGATTATCAACCTTTACGACCCAAACAAGAGTTTCCGATTCCGGAACACTGGCCAATATCGCGACTTCTCCGGTTATTACCGTTAATAATCCGGTTCCGACAACCACTTCAATATCTCCAACGTCAACGCTTGCGGGCGGAGTCGGATTCACTCTCACGGTAAACGGAACCAATTTTAACGCATCATCAACCGTCAATTGGAACGGTTCGGCGAGAACAACCACGTATGTTTCAGCTAATCAGCTGACGGCATCAATCCTTTCATCCGATATTACATCGGCTGGAACCGCAACTGTGACTGTGGTTAACCCAACTCCTGGCGGAGGAACTTCCAACACTCAGACATTTACCATAAATAATCCGGTTCCAACAACAACATCTCTTTCCCCCACATCTACGACTGTCGGAGGTTCAGGATTTACTCTCACAATCAACGGAACAAACTTCATTAACGGTTCAACCGTCAATTGGAACGGTTCTTCCAGAACCACAACTTATGTGTCTTCAAATCAATTGACGGCGGCTATCCTTTCTTCTGATATTGCTTCGGTCGGAACCGCTTCGGTTACGGTAACGACGGCCGGTCCTGGGGGAGGAACCTCAAATTCTCAGACATTTACCATAAATAACCCTGTCCCGACAACGACATCTATTAATCCGTCATCGGCGACTGTCGGCGATACGGGATTTTCCATGACTGTTAACGGAACTAATTTTGTCGCTTCATCGACGGTCCAAATCAATGGCTCTAACCGAACAACGACTTTTGTTTCTTCAAATCAACTGTCGGTTCAAATTTTAACATCCGATTTAACTACTGCCGGAACATCCACTATTACGGTTGTTAACCCAACTCCGGGCGGGGGAACTTCTAACGCTCAGACATTTACTATAAATAATCCTGTTCCGACAACAACATCTATTTCGCCCACCTCAACGACCGCTGGTGGTTCCGGCTTTACTCTCACCGTCAACGGAACGAATTTCATATCAACCTCGGTTATTCGGTGGAATGGCTCATCAAGGACTACTACTTATGTATCTGCTAATCAATTAACGGCGGCCATTCTGTCGTCCGATATTGTGTCCGGAGGGACAGCTTCCGTTACCGTATTCAACCCAACTCCGGGCGGGGGAACTTCTAACGCTCAGACATTTACTATAAATAATCCTGTTCCGACGATTACTTCAATCTCACCGACTGTAAAAAATGCGGGTGATCCGGCATTCACACTGACGGTCAACGGAACGAATTTTGTATCGGCTTCGGTGGTCCAGTGGAATGGGAGCTCAAGAACTACAACTTTTGCGTCATCTACCCAGCTCACGGCCTCAATCCTTTCTTCCGATATTGCCACTGCCGGTACTTCAACGGTGACCGTGTTTAACTCGACTCCGGGAGGAGGAACTTCAAACGGAACGACTTTCACGGTTGCGGCCGTTGCAACTCAATTTGTTATCTTGCCTCCGGGAAACGGAACAGTTGATGCTCCGGTTTCGGTAACCGTTCAGGCGCAAAAGAGCGACGGTTCTGTGGATACTAATTATCAAAACGACGTCACTCTTGTTACCAGCGGTTCAGCGACGGGAGGGGGATTAATTAATATAGTCAACGGAGTCGGAACGGCTTCAATTTCCGACCACGTGGCTCAGACGGTGACTCTGTCGTTGACGGATTCCCAGTCAACGGGGCTTACGGTAACCTCAACTCAGCAAATTATTTTCAGCCCCGGAGCAGTGACTCAATTTACTCTCAATAATCCGGGCGATATGTATGCCAATACGCGCCTCGGATATCTGGTCTCGCGCAAGGATCAGTACGGAAATCTGGCAACATCGGGGGCGACAACGGCTTACATTTACACTTCTTCAACAAGCACCAGTCACGGATTTTATAATGATTCTTTAGCCGGCAATCTGATAACTTCAATTGTTATCCCGGACAGTTCTTCCACTGCCCAGTTTTGGTACTACGAGACAACCCCCGGAACTTATACGATTACCGCTTCTGACAATGCGACCGCTCCTGATGGCGCAACCGGAATTACCGATGCAACCGATACGGTTACCGTAATGCCGGTTGCAACAAAATTTGTCATAATTTCGGCTACTTCAACCACGGTTGATTCTCCGATTACGGTCACGGTTCAGGCGCAAAAACCGGATAATTCAATAGATACCAATTATCAAAACGACGTCACTCTTGTGACCAGTGGTTCAGCCACAGGCGGGGGATTGGTGGATATAATCAACGGAGTGGGGACAAAACAAATCTCAGACACGGTTCCGGAGACAGTTCACCTTTCACTTTCCGATACACAGTCAACCGGATTAAATATTTCTTCCACTGCCGATGTTGTCTTTGGTGTAGGAGCAGTCGCTAAATTTTCCCTTAACGACGTTGTCAGTATTTCTGCCGGACAAAGGGCTGCTTATACGATTATCAGAAAAGACCAATATGGGAATCTGGTAACTTCAGGCACCACCACTGCCTATCTTTACAGCTCTTCATCCGGAGCCAATAAGAAGTTTTATGATGCTGCGACTTCTGGAAATATTATTACTTCCGTCCAGATTCAAAACGGCCAGTCCTCGGCAAATTTCTGGTACTACGATGAAACATTGGGAACATGGACGATTACGGTTTCTGATAATGCTTCCAGCCCCGATGGCGCTACCGGCATTCAGGACGCGATGGATTCAATCGTGGTCAATCCCGGTTCCGTCTACGCATTCTTTCTCAATGACCCCGGAAGTATGACTGCCGGAACCCGTTTGGGATATACGGTTACCAGAAAAGACCAATTTAACAATCTGGTAACGTCGGGAGCTTCAACTGTTTATCTTTATAGCAGCGCAACCGGTACCAGCACTGCATTTTATGATTCTGCCAGCGGAGGAAATCTGATAACTTCAATTCCGATTACCGATACGAATTCATCCGCAAATTTCTGGTACACGGATAACGTTGCCGGAACTTATACGATTACCGCTTCTGACAATGCGACAGCTCCTGATGGCGCAACCGGAATTGCCGACGGAACGGACTCAGTGACTGTTAATGCGGCACCTATCGTTGCGACAAAATTTGTCATACTTTCCACAACTGCCGGGACCGTTGACGGCCCCATAACGGTAACCATACAAGCTCAGGACAACAGCGGTAATTTGGATACTACCGCAACCAGCAGCGTCACTCTTGTTACCAGCGGTTCGGCAACCGGAGGGGGATTGGTGACAATGGTTAACGGAGTCGGCACGATAGATATCTCCGACCATACTGCTGAAACAGTTAATTTATCGCTTTCAGATACCCAGCATACCGGCCTTAACGTTTCTTCAGTCGGCACTGCTACGTTTAATCCAGGAGCTGTGGCTCAATTTGCATTAAACAATCCGGGCAATATGGCTGCCGGAACTCGTCTTGGATTTGAGCTCACTCGCAAAGACCAGTACGGAAATGCCGTTACTCTCGGATCAACAGTTTCATATTTGTATTCAATGTCTTCCGGGACGTACCACTTTTATGATGCTGCCAGTGGAGGCAGTTCCATTACTTCCATAGATTTTGTCAGCGGAACTTCTTCGGTTAGTTTCTGGTATTATGACGAGAAATCAGCTACGACAACTGTAACCGCATCAGACAACGCTACCGCTCCGGATGGATCATCCGGTATTGCCGATTCTGCCAGTACATTTTCCGTGACGCCCGGAGCAATTTATAAATTTGTTCTCGATGATCCGGGCAATATGACTGCCGGAACCCGTTTGGGTTATACAATTACCAGGAAAGATCAATATAATAACCTCGTGACATCCGGAGTCGTTACCGCATATCTTTACTCATCGTCTTCGGGAACAACTACAGCATTTTATGACGCCTCTTCCGGTGGAGGCACCGAAACATTTATTGTTTTTAACAACAATCAATCTTCTGCTCAGTTTTGGTATTTTGACGAAACTCCCGGGACTTGGGTTATAACAGCTTCCGACGGTACGCCGATTGCCAACGGAACTTCCGGAATTCAGGACGCTGCCGATACGGTTGTTGTTTCTACCGTTCCGATTGTTGCGACTCGAATAAATATAATGCCATTAAGCTCTCAATACCCAGTAGGAGCGTCAATGCTTGTTACGGTTAAAGTTCAGGATGATAGCGGGAATACCGACACTCTGTACCATTCAAACGTAAGACTTGTGACGACGGGTTCAGCTACCGGAGCCGGTCCAATAACTATCACCAATGGAGTCGGAACGATATATATATCGGATCCGAAACTGGAAACGATTACTCTTTCTCTTCAGGATATTGCCAGTACCGGCCTAGATGTTTCTTCTCAACAAACGGTTACTTTTGTCATTACCTACGGACCTGCTACAACACAAAGCGCACAAATATCGGGAGGCTTTGTTCCTCCGGCAATCTCCGGAGTCCAGCTGTCCGGTAAGGCCTTTACTAATGCAAAAATAAATATCATCGCAATTAAAGGCGGGGGACAAACTCCAATACAGCAGCAGTCTACCGCTTCCCCAAACGGTAACTTCTCTATATCTGTCGGAGGGCTTCCTCCGGGAGCGAGTTCTTATTCAATAGTCGCGACCGACAGCTCCAATCGTACGACTCAAGCCAAGATCTTCGGTGCCAATCTTACAGATCCGAGTCAGCTGTTGAAGGTTCAAAATATTTTACTCTCGCCGACTCTGGGCCTTATACGTTCATCCATAACCAAAGGAGATTTTCTGGGCATTATCGGACTGGCCGCTCCCGGATATAACATCGAAACAGAAATAGACGGACAACTTATATCCAACACCGTTACCGCAGATTCCAGAGGAAACTATAAAGTATTGGTCAATACCGCTAATCTTGATTTTGGAAGCCATACGGTCGCAACTCGGCAAGTATCGCCGGATTACATCAAGAGCGACTTTTCTCCCCAACAAGTGTTTTCTATAACCAATATATTTACTCCGAATATGGACTTCAATAACGATGGAGTAATAGATATAAAAGATTGGAGCATATTTATTTCTCGCTGGAGCTCAACTGATCCGAAAACGAGAGCTCTGGATGATCTTAATGGTGACGGAAAAGTGGACGTTCAAGACTTCAGCATCTTTGTGAGGACTCTTCAGCAAAAATAACGTGTTATAATCATCGTAAGTAAAACCAAATCAAAATCTGATGATAAATAAAAAAGTAATTGTAATATCCGCCGTATTTGCGATTTGTTTTATTGCTCTGTTGCCACCATCGGCAAAGGCGGCAACGATTAATCTTGTTACAAGTCAAAATATTTTTAATATCGGGGATAAATTTAGTGTCGATGTAAAAATCGACAGCGAAAATGCCGGTGTCAATGCCGTTCAGGCAACAATAAAGTTTCCGGCCGATATCTTAAGTGTTACCAGCACCGATAAAACAAATTCGGTATTTAATTTTTGGCTGCAGGATCCAACCGTAAATAATAATGCCGGAACCGTTACATTTGTGGCCGGAGCGACTGTGGGATTTACCGGAAAATCATTGGAAGCCTTTAGAATATTTTTTGTGGTCAAGGGAGCGGGTCAGGCGAATATATCTCTTACAGATGGAGCTATAACTGCAAGCGATGGAAGCGGGTCAAATGTTTTAACGGCTATGAATGGTTTACAAATAACCATTGCAACTACACAGGGGACTCAGATAATTACCGCTCCGACATCGACTCCTCAGCAAATAACGCCCGTATCAAGACCGGCGGTTCCGACAGGGAAACTTCCTCAAAAGCCATCAATTCAAGTTCCTCTCTATCCCGATTCATCAAGTTGGTATAATGTCAGTTCTAATTTTATAACCCACATAGATTTACCCCCGGATGTTACCGGTATTGCGACCGATTTAAATAAAGACCCGGCTTTTAGCCCGACTAAATCGGAAGGTCTTTTTGACAACAAGACTTTTGGAGCTTTGGATGATGGGGCGTGGTATTTGCACGTAAGATTTAAAAATGATATCGGATGGGGCCCGACTCTTCACTATAAAATATCCATTGATACCGCCCCTCCCCAACCATTTGATGCCCTGGTTAAAGAGGGTAATAATACTGATGTTATAAATCCGACTCTGACGTTTGAAACGACGGACCAGCCCTCCGGGATCGCTTTTTACCGGATAGTTATTGACAGTAAGACAATAACCTCGACACCTTTGACCTCGTTTGTGTTGCCTCCGCAAAGTTCGGGTAGTCACGTTGTTGTTGTTGAGGCCGTTGATGAAGCCGGAAACATCACCGCTTCTCGGATAAATCTTTACATTCAAGAAAAGCCGTTTTTTATGATCGGTGGACTAGGCGTGTCAAAAACTTTTTTCTTTGTGGCAATTATAGTGTTGATTATGTTAGGAGTTGCCAGTGGTTGGTATGTCGGAAGGCTTGAAAAAAAGAAACGCCAGATGAGAATAGTTATTGCTCAAAGAGACGTTATAACATCCTTTAATATTATTACAAAAGAGATAGACAATCTTTTGGGAAAATATGCCGATGATAAAATAGACGAAAGAGAAGCCGAAGAAATGAAATTTGCCTTAAAGCGTCTTAAAGCGGCTGCGGATAAAATAAAAGATTATGTAGCGAGTAACATTGAGGAAATAGAAGGTTAGTTGTATACTGACAAAGAAGGTTGAATTAATTATTTATTGAAAGTTTTATGAAAATTTTAGTTGTTGAAGACGAACAAATACTGGCAAAAGTTTTTGAGGAAAAGTTCTCAAAAGCCCACTATGACGTAAAGATAGCTTCGGACGGAGAGGTGGCTCTTAATTTGGCCAAAAGTTTTGACCCCGACGTTATTGTTCTTGATCTGGTTTTGCCGAAAAAAAACGGCTTTGAAGTGCTCTCGGAATTGAAATCCGAAGATTCACTCAAAACCATCCCCGTTGTTGTAGTTTCCAATTTAGGAGAAGATGAGGATATAAAACGCGCTCTTTCTTTGGGGGCTGTTGATTATTTTGTCAAAGCGCAGCACCCGATTAACGAGATCGTTTCCAAGGTTAAGACAGTCTCCATAAAGTCAAAATAGCAATTTTCCAGTAAAAATAAATTTGCAAAGATCAGAAGCTTTGCGCCGCTCGTATGAGTGACAGCTGGCTCGAACTTTATAAAAAAATTCGCGTGTTTAGTTTAAAAAAAACGATTTTACCGACCGCTGTTTTTATTGTTCTCTTGATTATTACTTATATTTTTTGGACTAAAATACTCGATCAGGTTATGTATGAGAGGAGGGCCGCGTTTGATACTGAGGTTAATCGGGTTGTGGGCGAAATAACTAATCGAGTAAATGTTAGCAACTCCATCCTTATCGGTGTCAAAGGATACTATGAATCGATGCCTCATACCATAAGCCCCGAAGAGTGGTCAGCATACACCCAAGGACAAACCGCGTCTTTAGTGACATCCTGCATAGATGAATTGGGATACATAAAAAAAATAAACAAAGACCAGATTAAAACAGAATTAAAAACTGCCGGTGATTATTCATCGACCGTTTTTAAAAAACAGACCGACGTTGTCTTGCATCCCGATGTAAATAAAGACGAATACTACATAATCAAATATATTACGCCGCTTACCGAAAGCTCATCGGTTTTGGAAGGATATGATTATTCTTCGCAACCCCAACTTCTACAGGATTTACAAAAAGCGGGCAGTAGTGGCCGCGCGGTAGCAACGCCTATTCAAAAGATGTGGAATAGTGATCACTCAAGAGTCGATACGATTATGCCCATATATTATAAATCGTCGACTATTCCCACCAGCCAAGGACAATTGAGAGGATTTGTCCTTGCTATTTCAGACATTGATAAATGCGAGGCCGGAATTATTTTGAGTTCTTTTGGACAATATATTGATTACGAAGTTTATGACATAACCGATAATCCATCGGCCAATCCGTTTTTTGACAGCAATCCGAATAATCAGATTATTCCCCAGTTTGTATATCAAAAATCTTTTTATTTTCAGGGGCGTCAATGGCTCATAAAGTTTAAAGCGCTTCCGCAATTTGGGGTAAAAACTTCGGATGTAATTTTTCTTATCGTATACCCCATAGCCGCTATTTTAACAAGCTTTCTGGTATCTCTTATCATTTTTATATTTTTAACATCGCGCTCGCGGGCGTTGAGATTGGCCGACAAAGTAACAAAAGAACTTCAGGACAGCGAAGCAAAGCTCAAATCTATCTTTGAACAGGCTCCCGACGCCATGTTTGTCATTGATGATGACGGGCGTTTTGTTGATGCTAATTCTGCCGGAATTGCAATGCACGGTCTTTCAAAAAAAGAACTGATTTTACACCATACCGTTTTTGATTTTATTTCTCCGGACGAAAAAAATGTCGATAGAAAAGTATGGGATAGATTTTTGGTGGAGGGGAAAATGAGATTCGATTTTATGTTTAAGGGTCCCATAAGCGGTCAAAACAGGTATATGGAAGTTACGGCAACGGCGCATTATTTGCCGGGACTTAATTTGGTCATAATTAGAGACGTTACTCATCATCGCCAGATTGAAGCTGCGCTAAAACAAAGCAATGAAGTCAACAGTGCGATTCTCAACGCTACCGTAGAAGCCGTCTATCTTATCGATTTGGACGGACGGATAATTACTGCCAATGAATCCGGAGCAGCTCGTTTTAATATGAAGCCCGGCGAATTGTCCGGAAAAATAATATATGAGTATTTTCCTCCGGAATTAGCCAAAGTGCGCAGAGACAGAGCTTCCGCGGTTATTGATAGCGGCGAGCCCACTAAGTACGAAGATTTTCGTTCCGGAAGATATTTCCGCAATAGCATTTATCCCATACACGATTCTTCCGGCAAAGTTTATCAGTTGGCCATATTTTCTGAAGATATGACAGATAGAAAATTGACGGAGATAACCATGGCCAGAACCAGCCGCGCCCTTAGGGTTCTTAGCGAAAGCAACCAGGCGATGGTCCGTATAAAAAACGAAGATGAATTTGTAAAAAAAGTCTGTGACATTGTGGTTAATGTCGGTGGCTATCGTCTGGCATGGATAGGAACGGCAATAAATGATGTTCAAAAAACCGTCAAACCGATAGCTCAGGTCGGATACGAAGACGGGTATCTTAGCTCCGTTAAAATATCCTGGGGAGACAACGAATATGGTCAGGGCCCAACCGGAATTGCGATAAGATACGGAAAGGTTTCTGTTATGAAAGATATATTAAACGACCCATCATATGTGTTGTGGAGAGAGGCGGCATCAAAGCGGGGGTATGCATCTTCTGCGGCTTTTCCAATACCTTTGGCTTCCGGTATTTTTGGAGCATTAAATATTTATTCCTCGGAACCGGACGCGTTTAGTGAAAGTGAAATAAAACTTTTGACCGAGTTGGCCAACGATATAGGCTTTGGGATAGGCAGTATTCGAACTCAAATAAGTTTGATAGAAAGTGAGGAGATATATACCCAAATGACAAATAATTTGGGATTAGCCGTCGTTGTTTATAAAACCGAGGATGACGGTAAAAGTTTTATATTAAAAGATTTCAGCTCTGTTGCCGAAAAAATAGAAGGCGTTAAAAAACAGGATGTTATAGGCAAAGATGTTACCCGCGCATTCCCCGGAGCAGTTCAAATGGGGATTGTGGATGTGTTCAAGCACGTGTATAAAACCGGCAATTCCCAGTATTTCCCCGAAAAAAAATACAGCAACAACGGCAAGGATTCCTGGAGAAGAAATTTTATATACAAAACTCCCGACGGAAATATTGTGGCTATATATGCCGATGTCACAAACGAAGTCATCTCCAGAGAAAATCTGAAGAAGAGCGAAGAAAATTACCGCTTGTTAGTGGATTTATCTCCCGATGCCATTGCTGTTCATTCCGGAAAAAGCGTTTTATTCGTTAATATGGCAGCTGTGAGATTATTTGGGGCAAAATCGGCAGAGAACTTGATAGGTAGGCCAACAATGAGCTTTGTTCATCCTGATAGCCAAAAGGTTGTCGAGCAAAGGATTTCGGAAATGATAGAAACAGGCAAATCAGTTTCTCTCAATGCCGAAAAGTTCCTTAAAATCGACGGCACGCCCATTGATGTTGAAGTTATTGCCGCTCCGGTTGTTTTTGAGGGTGTTAAAGCGATACAGGTAATCGTTCATGATATTTCCGAAATTAAGCGCAGTGAAGAGCATTTAAAACAGGTAAATGCTGATATGGAGAAGTTTAAGCTGGCGGTTCAGAATGCTTCCGATCATATTATTATTACCGATGCGGACGCTAAAATTCTTTATGCCAACAATGCGGCATCCAGAATCACGGGTTATCCGATAAACGAGATGATAGGAGCCAACCCAAGATTGTGGGGCGGTCAGATGCCGGCGGATTTCTATAAAACAATGTGGAAGACAATTAAGGAAGAAAAGAAATCATTTACCGGAGAAGTTACAAACAGGCGCAAATCGGGAGAGTCTTACCAGGCTGTCATGAGTATTGCTCCGATTCTTGATGAAAAGGGAAATATTATATTCTTTGTCGGAATTGAGCGCGACGTAACAAAAGAAAGGGCGATTGATAAATCTAAGTCAGAATTTGTATCACTGGCATCCCATCAATTACGCACGCCCCTCTCGGCAATAAATTGGTATACGGAAATGTTATTGGATGAAGACGTCGGTAAACTTAATAAAAAACAGAAAGATTATCTCGGGGAAATCTATCATTCGAGCAAGCGCATGGCCGATTTGGTCGGGTCTCTGCTTAACGTTTCTAGAATTGAGCTTGGAACCTTTGCTATAGAACCCAAACCTACCGATATCATCGAAATATTGAAATCCGTAATAAAAGAGCTTTCACACGAAATAAAAAAGCGCCATCAAAAATTAACAGAACAATATGATAAAACAATAGGATTGCTTAGTATTGACCAAAGTTTAATGCGCGTGGTGCTTCAGAATCTGATTTCAAATTCGGTCAAATATACGCCCAACAAAGGGTCGATCAAGGTTGAGGTTCATAAGATAGGGAATGACATCATAATATCCGTCTCCGATAGCGGTTATGGGATTCCAGAACGACAGCAGTCAAGGATTTTCGAGAAATTTTTCAGAGCAGATAATATAAGGGAGGTTGAAACCGATGGAACCGGATTGGGTCTTTATATAGTCAAAGAAATAGTCGAAAAATCCGGCGGTTCAATTTGGTTTGAATCCAAAGAAAATAAAGGGACGAAATTTTATGTTTCTCTGCCTGTTAAGGGGATGATTCAAAAATCAGGCACTAAAAAGCTGATATAGTGCTTGGGAGTTTTTTGTGCTATTATTTTTTTATAAACCCAAAGGTCAATATTAATATAAATTAGACATGGAACAGCAAGCAAAATCACTGCTGATTGTGGAAGACGAGCCATCGGTCTTGAATGCCTTGTCAGAAAAATTTATCCGGGAAGGATTTACCGTTCATGAGGCAAAAAACGGAGCGGAAGGCCTGAGAACCGCATTGGAAAAACGCCCCGATCTTATCCTATTGGATTTGGCAATGCCAAAGATGGATGGGGTGGAGATGATGAGGCGTTTAAGGGAAGAAAACGTATACGGCCGCAAAGTTCCTATAATAATTCTTACCAACTTGACGGCGGATGATAAAATTACCTGGGCCGTGGCCAAAGATGAGCCGGCATACTATCTGATAAAATCCGATTGGAAAATCGAAGACGTTGTCACTAAAGTCAGAGATACCTTGGGAATGAAATAAACCTTTTAAATAAAACCCCTCCGGACGATTCCGGGGGGATTTTTTGCATAAATTTTTTGTATTTGAATATCCGTTATGATATTGTTAATAAAAAGACAACAATGTCCGATACGCAATTAAATTCCAGACCGGAATTACAAAAGATTTCTTCAAGGAAGATGGATGTCCAGACGCCTTCATCGCCGGTTTTAAATTCGTCCGGGGATGGTGACGTCAAAAAAAATTTGTTGTCTAAACCGGTAACAAAAATCCTGATTCTTTTCTATCAGGAATATCCCAATCAGATTCCTACTCACGACGAAGTTGTCGATAATGTTGAAGAAGTTCTTATATCCCGAGGATATCAGGTGGCTCTTCTGCCGATTAATCAAAGCATCGACAAGATAACTAACGGCATAAGAGAGGCAAAGCCGGATTTAATTTTTAATCTTGTTGAAACTTTCCGAAACAACGACCGGTTCGATTCCAATGTTACCGCCTTAATAGAAATGTTCAGGATACCATTTACCGGAGCTACATCGGGAGGGCTTTTTCTGAGTGGAGACAAACACGTAAGTAAAAAGATTTTTGATTTCCATCGAATATCGTATGCCGATTTTTTCGTGGTGCGCGTCGGCCAGGACGTTGCAGTACCTAAAGGATTTACATATCCACTGTTTGTAAAACCGGTTAGAGAAGATGCTTCTATAGGCATTGACGATAACTCTGTCGCTAATAATTATGAATCTCTGGTTAAGAAGGTAAAAGAACTTCATGAAACATTGGGGGGAGACGTTATGGTGGAGGAATTTATTGATGGCAGGGAATTTTATGTTTCGGTTATAGGCGATGACGGTAATGCCAAGCCGCTGTCTATTGTTGAGCTGGATTTTTCCAAATGGCCGGCAGGAAAACCTAAAATTTATTCCAACAAGGCCAAAATCGACGAAAAGTCGGAAGAGTTCAAAAAAATAGATTTTAATTACGGACAAGACCTTAAAAAAACGCTCCCGGAAGAGATTCAAAAGAAAATGGGCGATTTAGCGGTAAAAGTCGCCAGAGCCTTGGATGTCCGCGATTATGCCCGTATTGATATGAGAATGGACAATGACGGCAAGCTTTACGTTCTTGAGGCCAACCTTAATCCATATTTGGCCCGGGAAGATATTATGTCTATGGCCGCTCAAGCATCCGGAATATCTTATGATGAATTGGTTGACGGAATAGTAAAATCGGCATTAGCCAGGCAGAAGGTCAGAGTTTAAGATGTCGGATTTATCTTGGTTGAATCTCAAAAAAATACTCTGCACAAGGCAGAGTATTTTGTTCAAGTCGGGCCGCCGGGATTCGAACCCGGACTAAATACTCCCAAAGCACTCGTGCTACCGTTACACTACGGCCCGTAATTTACCTATACAGTATAGCCAAGGTAGGTTATAATTCAATAAGTTAAACAAAATATTATGGACGAAACAAAAAAAGAGAGTAACCACGTTCACGGGGATAAAATTAAGGAATCCCAGGCCGATCACAAGAAGACGGCATTGGGATTGCCGGAAAATATAGAGGCGGTCTTGTGTTATCTGTTTGCTTGGGTTGGAGGGATTGTTTTTCTGGTTATAGAAAATAAAAACGATTTTATTCGGTTCCACGCACTTCAGTCAATCTTCGTGTTTTTGTCGCTCAATGTCCTGTCTTTTATCGTAGGAATAATTCCATTTTTTGGTTGGTTTGTCGGTGGCCTGCTTTCACTGCTTGGATTTGCGGTGTGGGTGATTACTATGTTTAAGGCGTATAAAGGCGAAAGGTATAAATTACCTTTCGTGGGGGATTTAGTGGAATCGGTCATGATGAACAAAAAAGCCTTTTAGGGCTTTTTTGTTCATTGTGCCGCGGGATAATATTGGCTCCGACTCAATTCTCGCCGTCGCTCGAATTGGTCTAGCCGCCGCCTCGCGTTTCTGCCTGCTGGCCGAAACATGCTCCGGCGTTCAATTCCCTAACGCAAGCAAATCAGTTTGCTCGCTCCCCGCAGCAAATAAAAACATCCACTTAAAATGTGAATGTTTTTTATTGTGCCGCGGGAGGGAATTGAACCCCCGACGCCATCCTCTTCCATGACTAAGAGTTTTGGACTATATCATTCCCCACCAAAAGGCGGGGATCGGGCGCTTCCTCTGGCGGAACCGCCGGAGTACTCCATAAAGGATAGTCTCTACACCTGCCTACGCTGAAGGCTACGGCAGGCAAACTTTCTATTCTATGCAAAATTTAGATACAGCTTGCTTGCAATCCGAAGCTTTAGCGAAGGATTGGCTCGGTATTGTCTAAAAATAAAATTTATTTAGAGATTTCCACCGATTTCACCCGATTTTTCAATCCCGATTACTCGGAAAAGCCCCAAAGAGTTTAGGGATGCGCTCTACCACTGAGCTACCGCGGCATATTTAAATGTACCAACAAATATTATCACAAGGATTCGTTTTTGCAATGTTCTGTTTTTTGGTAGAGCGACACGTGTTATACTGAGAATATGCGAATATGTAAGCTTTGTAAAAATAATTTTAAAGATTATCAAAATAAGTGCAGAAGCAGATGTGGTTCTTGTAATACAAAAATTAGGAGATATAGAACAAAATTAGCTGCAATAAAATATCTTGGAGGAAAATGTAAAAAATGTGGTTGGTCTGGTAATCAATCAGCTTTCCAATTTCACCACACAAACCCAAAAAATAAAGAATTTAATCTTGGAAATGTTGGAAATAAAAGTTGGAATTCTATAAAAAACGAAATTAAGAAATGTATTTTATTATGCGCTAACTGTCATTTGATAGAGCATAGCAGTAGGGACGAAAAAAAATTTATTAAAGAAGCTTTAAATTATAAGGGTAGAAAACTTGATTTATAACTTTATCCTTATATCTTCATCAGAGCGTCTTTTAGAGGTTAAGCGCAAAAAACATCATAAAGTCGTTTTTGTGATTATGTACCCCCACCAGGAATCGGACCTAGATCTACTCCTTAGAAGGGAGTCGTTCTATCCATTGAACTATGGGGGCAATACATCCATTCTATTGATAACTATTGATAAAATCAAGAAAAATGGTATTGAAATATATCTTGAGATAATTTATAGTGTCTTTGTAAGTTGTATGGTGGCCTTAGTGTAGTGGTAACACAACAGTTTGTGGCACTGTTATCACGGGTTCAAATCCCGTAGGCCACCCAAGAAATAATAAGTTCTCCCTTCGGAGAACTTATTATTTTCTGGGAAATCTTCATAGAATTTGAACCGCGGGCCGCAGCTGCCGAAGAGGCTGCGAAGGTCTCGAGACTCAGCAGAGCGAGAGGCAAATCCCGTAGGCCACCCAAATTTCCGTGTCTATTTTTACCCTGTTTTAACACAATTCCGGCTTGTTTTTTAGCTCAAAATATGCTAATCTTAGATCAACAAAAGGGGTTAAATTGATCCCATTTTTAGTGGCTTTTTATAGATTTTAATGGCAAAAAAAGAGGAAAAAAAGGAACAAAATAACGGAGCTTCTTATAGCGCTAAGGACATTTATGTTCTTGAGGGTCTTGAGCCTGTCAGAAAGCGCCCAGGAATGTACATCGGCTCCACCGGAGTCGATGGCTTGCATCATTTGGTGTGGGAAATCGTTGATAACTCTATCGACGAAGCGATGGCCGGTTTTGCAAAACATATAAAAGTAGAACTGCTGAAGAACAATATAGTAGCCGTTACGGATGACGGCCGAGGAATTCCGGTTGATGTGCATCCTCAGACAAAAAAATCCGCTCTTGAAACGGCTCTCTGCACGCTTCATGCCGGAGGAAAATTTGGAGGAGATTCATATAAAGTTTCGGGAGGTTTGCACGGTGTCGGAGCGGCGGTTGTTAACGCCCTTTCCAAATGGATGAAGGCGGAAGTAAACAAAGACGGAGGTTCGTATATTCAGGAATATAAAAAAGGAATCCCGCAGTATAAAGTCAAAAAAATAGGCAATTCCAAAACAACGGGTACAAAAATAACATTTCAACCGGATGAGGAAATATTCTCCAAGATAGAATTCGACCGGAAGAAAATCATAGACCATTTAAGGCAACAGGCTTTCTTGGTCAAAGGGATAACAATTGAAATTATAGACGAGCGGGAAGAAGTTCCCTTATATTACTCGTTCTGTTTTGAAGGAGGATTGCTTTCATTTCTTTCGTATTTGAATGAGTTTGGTGAAACGGCGCAGGAAACTCCATTTTATGTAAACAAGGAATACGAGGATATACAGGTAGAGGCCACATTTGTCTATGACAATGATCCCGAGACTCAGGAGTTGAGTTTTGCAAACAATATTTATACGCCCGACGGGGGAATGCACCTGACCGGATTTCGCAGCGCGCTTACCCGTGTTTTAAACGACTATTCCCGTGAGAACGGCTATATTAAGGATAAGGAAGAAAATCTTACCGGTGATGACGTGAGAGAGGGCATAGTAGCCATTGTGTCGGTAAAAATCAGAGAGCCTCAGTTTGAGGGACAGACCAAGGCCCGCCTAGGAAATCCTCCCGCCAGAACCGCCGTTGAGGCTGTTGTTGCCGAAGCTCTAAAAGAGTTCTTACAAAAGTATTCGTCTGAAGCCAGGGTCATTGTGGGTAAGTGTCTTTTGGCCGCAAAGGCCAGAAAGGCGGCTAAAGCAGCCAAAGAAACCGTATTGCGCAAGGGTCCGTTGGAAGGACTGGCGCTTCCCGGTAAACTTGCCGACTGTACATCGAAAGAACCTTCAGAATCTGAATTATTTATTGTCGAGGGAGACTCGGCCGGAGGTTCGGGAAAACAGGGCAGAGATCGGAGATTTCAGGCTATATTGCCGCTCAGAGGGAAAATTCTCAATGTCGAAAAATCCCGATTGGATAAAATGCTTATTAATAACGAGATCAAATCGCTCGTGATTGCTCTTGGGACTGCCATTGGCAACGATTTTAATGTGGAAAAAATCCGCTATCACAAGATAGTAATTATGACCGATGCCGATGTTGACGGCGCTCACATTCGCACTCTTCTTTTGACTCTTTTTTACCGTTATTTTAGAGAAATTATAGAAAGGGGATATTTGTATATTGCCCAGCCGCCGCTTTTCAGGGTGCAATCCGGAAAAGAGTTCGCGTATGCTTTTTCCGACCAGGAGAAGGATAAAATTTCAGCTTCAATGCAGGCGGCAAAAGCTGCAAAAAAGAAAGCTAAAGAAGACAAAGAAGAAAAAGAGGAGAAGAACGTTGAAACTTCTACCGAAGAAGGAGGGGAGGAAAAAGTCAAAGGCGTTTTAATACAGCGCTATAAGGGTCTTGGAGAAATGAACCCCCAGCAATTGTGGGAAACGACAATGGATCCGACCACAAGAATTATGAAACAGGTGAAAATAGAGGATGCCCAGGCAGCTGACCGCCTTTTTGACATTCTTATGGGGGAAAGAGTTGAGCCCAGAAAACACTTCATTCAAAGCCGTGCGGCAACTGTGAAGAATCTGGATATATAACTTGATCCCGCACCTTCGGTAAATATTATAAATAGTATATATTTAAAGCCATTATGTTTAAGTTATTGAATTCAGAAATTATTTTATGTATGGGGCAGTTCTGGCACTTCGCGCAATTTACCAAAGGTTCGGGATTGACATTTAGTATTGGCGTAGGTACGATATGTGCATAGGCGCGTGGGCCTTTTTTAAATCCACATAATCCATGATAGCCAGAATCAAAAATTATTTTAAAGAGTCATATAACGAATTAAGGAAGGTTAATTGGCCGACCAAAAACGAGACTATAAATTTGACACTTGTTGTAGTCGGTTTTTCTTTGGCAATCGCCATATTTCTTGGATTTTTAGATATGTTGTTTTCATACCTGCTCAGTCAATTATTGTTATAAATCATTATGTCGGAAAGCAATCAGCAAAAAAAAGAAGAAAAAAAATCAGGTCTGCAAATTTCAGATGCGGACAAGGATACTCGTCGTTGGTATGCAGTCCACACTTATTCTGGCTACGAAGATGCGGTAGCGCGCTATTTAAAACAGCGCGTTGAATCTCTTGGTATGACCGATAAGATATTTGACGTCGTTGTTCCCAAAGATCAGAAAATAAAAATAAAAAACGGAAAACGAAAGACCATCGAAGAAAAAATTTATCCCGGATATGTTTTGGTTGATATGATTATGACCGAAGACTCGTGGTATGTTGTCAGAAATACTCCGCGTGTAATGGGATTTGTCGGTCCGGATTCTACAAAACCCACCCCGCTCTCAAGAGACGAAATAGAATATCTGATGTCCAGAATGGAAAAGGAGAAAGAAGCGAAATTTACTGTTGACTACTCGGTTGGGGATTTGGTAAAGATTATTGACGGTCCGTTCAAGGAATATGAGGGAAAAATAACGGAAGTTGATGAAGAACACGGCCGCATAAAAGTGACTGTTCCTGTTTTCGGAAGAGAGACAACGGTTGAAATAGATTCTCTTCAGGTTCAAAAAATATAATCCTTTTTGACTAATTACTATTTACCAATTACTATTCACTAACAATGGCAAAAGCAATAAAAACAACAATTAAACTGCAATTAGAAGCCGGTAAAGCTACTCCGGCACCTCCGGTTGGTACAGCTTTGGGACCTCATGGAATAAACTTGGGCCAGTTCTGCCAGCAATTTAATGATGCAACCAAGGATATGGCCGGAAGCGTTGTCCCCGCAGTTATTACTATTTATGAAGACAGGTCATTTGAGTTTATCTTAAAAACCCCGCCGGCATCGGATTTGCTCAAAAAAGCCGCCGGAGCCGCCAAGGGCGCCGGAGATCCTCTGAGGACTAAGGTTGGAAAAGTAACCAAAGCTCAGGTTAAAGAAATAGCCGAAAAGAAGATGAAAGATCTGAATGCGCGGGATATCAATGCGGCAATGAAAATCATTGAAGGAACCGCCCGCTCCATGGGAATTGAAGTAGAAAAATAAGACCGAATCAAAATTTATAAAAGGACAGTTCATGTGAGGTGAGCTGTTTTTTTATGGTATAAAAAATCCCCGACAATCAATCGGGGTGTTTGAAGCGGTACAACAGACGTCCAAGTTTTTCGGGAAGATTTGGGAAAACACCAAATAGCAGCGTAATAAATAAGTAGAGCGCGGCCGCCAGTGGTGCTGCCGATATCGTTGCAAATTTCTTCCACCATGGCCAATTTTTAAAAACATGCTCGGTTTTAAGGGCGGCGCAAACTCCTTTGGTTAGGGCCGCTCCAAAAACTAGCCAGATAATTGCTGTAATTGCCAGTTTAGCGAAGAATACCAAGCTCATTACTTGTCTCCGAAGACATTTGCGCGTAAGAGTCGAACTGCAACCGTTAGAAGATAGAAAACAAAAAATATTGGAGCAAAGGCGTAAAGCAGAAACTTAATGAAAGCGTTTTCCGCCAAGTGGCGCCACAAACCGTCTTCAATGAACCTGATGCACGTTATATCAGCGAGTACATAAAGCGCGACAAAAAATCCGTACAAAATCGGTCCCGGAATTCCGCCGGCCATTAGGGCCTCCTTTAAAGTAGCTGGCTATGTTATATCACTGCATCAAAGTGCTGTAAAGCGGGGGCTTTATATTTATCGCTCAATCTTATACAATTTGGAATATGGCCGGTTTATTAAGTGAAAAAATAAATAAAAACTTCATTGTTTTTGAGGGTATAGACGGTTCGGGTAAGGGGGCTCAAATAGAACTGCTTAAAGGACATTTTGAATCCAAAAAACGCAAAGATGTTATTTTTACATTTGAACATACGCGAAAAGGATTTTGGTCAGAAAAGATAGAGGATATAGTCGGAGGGCGCATAAAAAATGTTCCCGCCGAACAGTTGCAGCTGCTGTTTATTCTGGACAGAAAAGAACATATTGAAAAAGTAATCAGCCCTGCTCTCAAAAAAGGGCAAATGGTTTTTTGTGACAGATTTTTTCTTTCGAATCTGGCATATGGAAGCTTGGACGGCTCATTACATTGGAAGACTCTTTGGAATCACCACAAAGAATTAATAGGGGATGAAATGGTAATGCCCGCCAAGACCATTTTCTTTGATTTGGAGCCCGACGTAGCCTTATCCAGGATAGAAAAGAGGAACAATGGAAAGACCATATTTGAAAGCTTGAATAAATTAAGGGCTGTAAGAGAAAACTATCTTTCTATCGGCGCTCATTTTGATGGATTCGAAGTGGTTGATGCCAGCGGTTCTCCTGAACAGGTTTTCGAAATAGTTAAAGACAGGCTTAAAGAATATTTGTAATTTTTTATTTATGTATAAACCGACAATTGGATTAGAGATTCACTCTGAATTGGCAACGCAAACCAAAATGTTTTGCGACTGCGACAATGACCCCGAACAAATAAAACCCAATGTTAATGTTTGTCCTATCTGTCTGGGTCATCCGGGGACTCTTCCAAAAATGAACAAAGGAGCGGTGGATATGGTTATTAAAACCGGACTGGCTTTAAACTGCGAAATAAACAAAATCTCCAAGTTCGACAGGAAGAATTATTTTTACCCCGATCTTCCCAAGGCCTACCAAATCAGCCAATACGACCAGCCGCTTTGTCTTAATGGCTATCTTATCTTGCCGTCAAACGGTAAAAAAATAAGGATTACCAGAATACATCTTGAGGAGGATACCGGCAGATTGGCCCATGCCGCCGATGGTAAACATAGCCTTGTCGATTTTAACCGTGCCGGAGTTCCTCTTATGGAACTTGTGACCGAGCCTGATTTTGATAATGCCGAGGATGTTGTTGAATTTGCCCAGGAATTTCAACTCATTATCCGAACGCTTAAGGTTTCGATGGCTGATATGGAAAAGGGCCAACTGAGAATTGAAGCCAATATATCCATTGCTCAACAGGATTCCGAAAAATTAGGCACAAAAGTTGAAGTAAAAAACCTCAATTCTTTTAGGGCGGTTTCCGGATCCATAGCTTACGAAATTGAGAGGCAACAGAAGGCGCTCGAAAAAGGAGAAAAAATTATTCAGGAAACTCGGGGTTGGGATGAGGCAAAACAAAAAACCATATCCCAGCGATCAAAAGAAGAGGCTCACGACTACCGGTATTTTCCTGAGCCCGATTTACCCCCGATGACTTTTGATGACGATTACATAAATAAGATAAAATCAGAAATATCCGAATTGCCGTCTCAAAAAAGGGAAAGAATATCAGCCGAATATAATCTTTCAAAAACCCAAGTAGAAATTCTGGTCCGCGACCAATTCTTGAGCGATTTTTTTGAGGAGTCTGTTTCGGAATTAAAATCAATTATTCCCGACGGTAATCCTGAGATGGTGTATAATTATCTGGTATCGGATATTAAGGGCATAGAGGCAGAAAAAGGGATAGCTCTTTCGGAGTCAAAGCTTGTTCCACTAAGCATGGGAACAACAGTTGCATTTTTGTCTGAAAACAAAATATCCAGTCGGGTTGCCAAAGATGTATTGGCTAAATCTTTTGAAACCGGCCAGGTGCCCGAAGATATAATTAATAGCGAGGGACTGGGCCAAATTTCCGACGAAAGCGGGTTGGAGAGTATAATTCAGGACATAATTGACAATAATAGTAAAGTGTGTTATGATTACAAGCAAGGAAAAGAAAATGCAATGCAGTTTCTCGTCGGCCAAGTAATGGCAAAAACCAGAGGAAAAGCAAATCCGGAGGTTGCGAGACAATTGCTTAAAAAACTATTATCATAATTATGAACATAGAAAAAATGCCAATACGCAAGGAAAAAAACAATCAGTCTATGGAAACGGAAGATCGCATGAGGGCGGTTGTTGATACGGCCATGCGTGAAATTCGAAAAGTAGTCAGTATGCCCGGGAAAGGAATCAATGAGCAGGGAATGGCTGAAGCTGTCGGGGCCTTTGAGGAAATAATCAAAAGAAACAGCGCGCTCAACTGGGACGATGTTTTTGAGGAAATTAATCGGGGCGTGCAAAAAGAAATAGAGCGCCTCAACCTTGGGGGCTTGGGCCAGGATGTTATTGAAAAGGTAACAAGAACCCAAAAGGCATGGCAATATATCGCTAAGAATACTTTAGGGCGCGAATATATGCTTTCTGAACAAAAGTCGAATAACGAATAACAATTATTACAATTAAAATTAATATGATGTCTGAAAATAAATTTGTACAGGATAAAGGAAAGGAATTAGAGGTAGTTCCGGAAGAAAAAACTCCGGAAGGAGAAGTAATAAAGGAGGAATCGGTTACTTATCAGCCGGCAGGGTTTGAAGAGCCTTCATTTAGTGAGAAAGTCGCGGATTTCAATAAAGAAAACGGATTATTGAAAATGTCCGTTGAGCAAATTGCACGTTTATTCGCGGATGCGTGTGTTAATAATCTGGATAAGATTGTTGTGGACGACGCCTTAAAAGTACAGATAGAGACAATGAAGGGCACTCTAAACGGATGGCTCATGGGCCATTCCTACAGCATGGCAAAATCGGAAGATATCGCCGCATATTTGGGGCTTGAGGTTGGTAAAGAAACGGAAAGCGTTCTTGCAAAAACTCAAGGTGATAAAGGAAAAGAGTTGGCAAGAAAGATGATAGAAAAAAATTACTGGGGCCAGTTTAAGGATCAGGTTGGTCTTTAATAAGAAACCCGCAAAAAGCTCTCGACAAGATCGAGGGCTTTTTGTTTGCCTTCAATCCAATGGATTTGGGAGTTTCTTTTAAACCACGTTATCTGGCGCTTGGCGTATTTAGCGCTTTCGTTTATTATTTTTTCCTTCATTTCTTCTTTTGATATTTTATTCTGAAGAAATTGAGCTACGAACTTATATTCGAGACCGAATGATTCCAGGCGTTTCCAGGACAAGCCGTGTTTTTTATGAAGATTATTTACTTCCGGAACAATTCCTTTTTTTAGGCGCTTATCGAGTCTGATGGCGAGTTTTCCTTTTAAAATATTTTTGTCTGCGGATAATCCCAGCCAAAGCGCGTTAAACTGCAGTTCTTTCTTCAGAGCAGAAACCGGCCTTCCCGTAGAAAAATTTATTTCCAATGCCCGGATGAGTCGTCTTCTGTTATGAGGGTCTATTGAAAGCGATCTGTTTTTGTCTTTTTTTTGAAGAAGTTCAAACAGTTTTTTGGTTTCCATTCTTTCCAATTTTTTACGAAGTTTTAAGTCCGGTTTTGTTTCTGGAAATTTAATTCCATATATTACCGAATCTATATAAAGCCCCGTTCCTCCGCATATAATAGGGATTTTATTGTTCTTTGTAATATTTTTTATGGCTTTTACCGCAAGCCTTTGGTATCGGGCCGCGGAAAAATTTATTTTGGGACTGGCGATGCTTAACAAATAATGGGGAATGCCCCGCATTTCTTTTGCGGTTATTTTGTTTGAGCCTATGTCCAGCCATTTGTAAATCTGACGAGAATCGGCCGAAATTATTTCAGCACCGTTAACGCCCAACCTCTTGGCGTTCTTTTTTATGAATAACGCAATATTTACCGCCAAATCGGATTTTCCAGACGCGGTCGGTCCTACGACTGCTATAATTTTTTGATTCTGCATCCTAAAACCTCCCTTTCGGGAGGAGATTATTTTCTTTCGGCTATTTCTTTTTTAATCTGTTCCAGAAATTGGTCAAAACTCATTTCTCCCATCTGTTTGTTTTGGCGGCTTCTGACGCTGACAGAGTTTGATTGTTTTTCTTGATCGCCGACAACCAGAATGTAGGGAATCTTTTTCATCTCAGCCTCTCTAATTCTTTTCCCCAGAGTTTCGTTGGCTTCTGATATTTCAACCCGGATTCCGGAATCCATAAGTTTTGACTTTACCTCTTTGGCATAATCCATATGTTTTTCTGAAATCGGCAAAATAGTTGACTGAATCGGGGATAACCAAGTGGGAAAAGCTCCGGCGTAATGTTCTATTAAAAATCCTATCAATCTTTCGTGAGTTGAAAGAGGGGCTCTGTGAATACAAAGTGGAGTTTCTTCCCTGCCTTTTTCATTTGTGAATTTAAGGCCAAATCTTTCGGGAACGGCAAAGTCAACCTGGTTTGTTGCCAGCGTAAATTCTCTTCCGATAGCGCTCCAAACTTCAACATCAATCTTTGGTCCGTAGAATGCGGCTTCATCGGGGACTTCTACAAATTCAATTTTTTCTTTCTTCAAAACATCACGAACCATTTTTTCCGTTTTTATCCAAAGTTTCTCGTTATTTATGTATTTCTTTCCCAGCCCCTCCTTGCTGTGAGTGCTGAATCGCATAACATATCTTTTGATATCGAAAATCTTGAAATATTCAAGGTACATTTTTATAACAGCCACAAATTCATCGGAAAACTGGTCTTCCGTGCAATAAATATGGGCATCATTCATTTGCATTGAGCGAACCCTCATTAAACCAAAAAGTTCTCCACTTTTTTCGTACCGGTAGCAGGTTCCATATTCGGCTAAGCGGACGGGTAAATCTCGGTAACTTCTGGGTTCGGATGCATAAATCTGGTGATGATGAGGGCAATTCATTGCTTTCAGGTAATATGTTACCTTCTGTCCGTTTTCGTCCAATATCATCGGAGGATACATTGAGTCTGCATAGTAAGGCAGATGTCCTGATGTTTTGTACATTATTTCTTTGGCAATATGCGGTGTTTTAACCCTTGAATATCCCGCTTTCCATTCTTTTTCTTTGGCTAGTTTTTCCAGCTCTTCTATCATAGCCGCGCCGTTGGGCAACCATAGGGGTAGTCCCGGTCCGACATAGTCGTTGAAAGTGAATATCTTGAGCTCTTTTCCCAATTTACGATGGTCTCTTTTTTCCGCCTCTTCCTGGTTTTTTAGGTACGCCTCCAGTTCTTGTTTTGTAGAAAATGCCACGCCATAGATGCGGGTAAGCATCTTGTTTTTTTCGCTTCCTTTCCAATAAGCACCGGCGATAGAGGTCAGTTTAAAAGCCCGGAAATCAATTTCCGATGTATTTTTTACATGAGGCCCGGAACAAAGATCGGTGAATTTACCGCTCACATATATAGAAAGAGGTTTTTTGGATTTAACCAACTCATTTACAAGCTGAAGTTTATAGATTGCCTTGGCAAACATTTTTTTCGCTTGTGCGGGGGAAATCGGTTTCTTCTTGAAATCGATTTTTTCTTTTATTAGATCTTTCATCCTTCCCTCAAGTCCACTGAGGTCGGAATCGGCAATAGGTTTTTTAAAATCAAAGTCGTAGTAAAATCCGTTTTCAATAACGGGTCCAATTCCGAGTTTTGTATCCGGCCATTTTTCCAAAACAGCAGTAGCTAATAAATGAGACAGCGAGTGCCTTATTTTGTGTATTTGATTTTCCTTTTCGTTATTCTTCTTGGGCATATTCGCATTTATTCGTATCGCGTTAATTTATCTTTATGACTTGATCGGCGATTATTTTCGGCTCATTTTCCCTCTGGGATAATTTTCCCTGGACGATAATTATATTTTGAGGCTCCCAGGCTTCTGGTTTTCTTTCCAAAATTTCCGAGAAAACCACTATTTCTAGAGTATCGCTCAAATCTTCAATTCTTGCAAATGCTATGGGTTTCTTCGTCTTGGTCATTATTTTTTTGACCGCCGTGACGATTCCGGCAACGCGATATGTTCCTGACAGACTGGATGTAGCGGTTCTATTAAGCACTGATTTTATGGGCGAGACTTTTTTCTCCTGAAAAAACTTCTGATATTTTTTTAGCGGATGGTCGGATATATAAAATCCAAGCAGCTCTTTTTCCCAGCGCAGTCTTTCGTCTTCGTTTGTGGGAGGAGCTTTAGCTAAAGAAATTGAAAAATTCTCACTCGATCCGGAAAAGAGGCCGTTTTGGGAAGTCGCCGACTGTCTCTTTATTTGCTGTGAAAATACCAGAATTTTATCCAGGTTTGCGAGAATAGAATTTCTTTCGATGCCGAGGCTGTCAAAAACACCGGCCTTTGCGAGGCTTTCTAACGACTTCTTATTGAGGTCTTTGTGGGTAACCCGGGCCAAAACATCGGTAAACGATTTAAACGGTCCGTTTTTCTGCCTTTCGGATACAATCGCTTCAACTATATTGGAGCCGACATTTTTAATTGCCGACAGACCGAATCGAATGTGGTTTCCTTCCGGAGCAAATATGGAATAGCTCTGATTGATATCGGGGGGTAAAACCTGAATCCCCATTTTTTTTGACTCCGAAACCAAAAAAGCTACACGCTCAACATCTCCGGAGTCGTTATTTAAAAGTGATGTCACCAACTCGATAGGGAAATGGGTTTTTAGATAAGCAGTCTGGTAAGCGATAAGCGCATAACATACGGCATGGCTTCTGTTAAACCCATATCTGGCAAACGGAGGAAAAAGATCCCAAATCTGAAGAGCAATCGGTTTATCTATTCCATTTTTAATCATTCCGGACACTAATCTCTCTTGTTGTAAATCCAAAAGCTCCTTTATTTTCTTTCCGATAGCCTTTCTTAAGGTGTCCGCTTCGGCGAGAGTGAATCCTCCAAGGTCTCTGGCTATGCGCATCATCTGCTCTTGGTAAATTCCTATGCCGTATGTATTACCCAAAATAGGTTCAAGTGACGGATGAATATATGTCACGGGTTCTCTTTTATGTTTACGCGCGATGTATTGAGGAATAAGCTCCATTGGGCCCGGACGATAAAGCGCTACCATGGCGATTATATCTTCAAGTTCTGTGGGTTTGAGCTCTTTAAGATATCTCCGCATTCCGCTGGATTCTAGCTGAAATACTCCGGTAGTATCTGCTGCCTGCAAAATTGAGAAAGTCTTTTCATCGTCTAAAGGAATTTTGGAAATATCCAGTTCTACTCCCTGTGTGTCCCGGATAAGGCGGATGGTATTTTCTATAATGGTCAGATTTTTCAATCCCAACAAATCCATTTTAAGGAGGCCCAAATCTTCTACGGTGTGCATCTCAAATTGAGTGATGATTGTATCCGGATCCTGAGGGGCATATTGCAGAGGCATATATTCGGTAAGAGGCTTGGCTCCGATAACCGTTCCGCAAGCATGGACCGACGCGTGTCTGGCAACCCCTTCCAAGTGTTGAGCGGTATCAATTAGGCGATGAACATCGGAATTTTCCTGATACTGTTTATTAAATTCAGGTACCTGTTCCAGGGCTTCTGACAAGTCGGCATTAAAAGGAATCATCTTTGCTATTTCATCGCAAAAACCGTAAGAAAAGCCCAAAGCTCTACCTGCGTCTCTGATGGCTGCGCGGGAAGCCATTGTTCCAAAGGTTATAATGTGGGCAACGCTGTTTTCGCCGTATTTCTCCCGCAAATATCCCATAACTTCATCTCTGCGTACGTCGGTAAAATCTATATCTATATCCGGCATTTGGATACGATCCGGATTCAAAAAACGTTCAAAAAGAAGGTTGTATTTAATGGGATCGATTTCGGTTATTCTTAAAATGTAAGACACTATGCTTCCGGCAGCCGATCCTCTTCCTGGGCCGACGACAATTTTGCGGTCTTTGGCCCAATTAACAAAATCCTGAACTATAAGAAAGTAATCTGAAAAACCTGTTTTTTCTATAACGCCAAGCTCGTAGTCCAACCTGTCTTTTATTTCATTCTCCAAAATCGGATAGCGGGCCGCGATTCTTTCGTCTATGAGCTTTTTTAGAAAAGAGAAGCTTGTAAATCCTTCCGGAATCGGAAATTTAGGAAGCAGAGTTTTTCCTAAAGGAATTTCAACATTGCATTTTTCGGCGATTTTTACCGTATTGGATATTGCTTCGGGATGCTGGATGAATATCTTTTTCATTTCATCCACTGACCTCATATGGAACTCTCCGGCTCTCAACGAGAATCTGTCATCATCGGTTATTTTATTTCCTGTTTGTACAGCCAGAAGAACGTCGTGATAAAATGCATCTTCTTTTTTTAAATAATGAGTGTCTTGAGTGGCTACCAAGGGAATATTTTTTTCTTTTGCTATATCCAGTAGATAGGGGACTGCTTTATGGATATCTTTCAGTTTGGGCTGATTCCATATCTCTATATAGAAATCCTCTCCCAAAAGATCTTTATAATAATCCGCCGCTTTATAAGCTTCATCGATTTGATTTCTTAGGATCATTCTTGGAATTTCTCCCGACGGACAACCGGATAAGACTATCAGACCTTCCTTATATTGTTCCAAGAGTTCCTTATCTATTCTCGGCTTGTAATAGAATCCTTCAAGGTTGGCTTTGGTTATCAATTGTATCAGGTTGTGCCAACCAACATTATTTTTTGCCAGGAGAGTTGTATGAAAATATTTATCCGCTTCGGTTGCGGTCTTTATGTGCCGGCTTTTTGGAGCCAGGTATGCCTCGACTCCCAAAATCGGTTTTATTCCCTGTTTTTTTGCCTCTTTATAAAACTCAATTGCGCCGTATAAGTTGCCGTGATCGGTAAGAGCGATCGCTTCCATCCCCAGATTTTTTGCTTGTGCCACAAAATCATCTATTTTTGCGAGTCCATCCAGTAGAGAGTAGTGGCTATGATTGTGGAGATGAACAAATTCAGACATAGAATAAAAATTTACTTTCATTATAGTGCATGCTTTGCCGATGACAACTGGACTCAATGGGTAAAAAATGATTTACTAGGTAAAGCTCGTATGAGGAGGCATAAATATGGACATAAACAGGCATCAGGCCCTTATCAATCTTGCCAAAGATTATCTGGAAGTGACTATTTGCGTAGATTTGGACACCCGCATGCCTAACGGAACGGAATTTGCTGAGAGTTTCGCTAAATTAATAAATGTGGCCCGCGTCTACTACATGGATGCCGCCCTAGAGCGTGACCTGATTTCTTCAAGAAGCGACAAAGAAGCTCTGGCAATATTCGATTCCGCGGTTGATGACTATATTTTTGGAAAAATTCTGGAATCGATAAGCCGTATCCGGAGCGAACCGGTAAAATCTCCGATGGAATTGATTTCCGTAGGCATTAAAATCAACTCCTGAAAAATATTTCTATTTTCAGGAGTTTTTGTTTTTGGGCGAGTATGATTAAATAAAGACAATGGAAAAAGAGAGATTGATTTTGGGAACGGATGAATCCAGAAGGGCCGCTTCAAAGAAGCGAGTCTTGTCTCATAATTATATTATAGGCATTGATGAGGTGGGACGGGGACCGCTGGCGGGCAGAATTTTTGTGGGTGCGGTTTTATTTCCTAAAAATCCCAAAAAATTTCTGAAAAAATCTAATTCGCCAAAAAAATTGACCGATTCGAAAAAACTTTCCGAGAAACAAAGAGAAGAGTGGTTTTCGTGGGTAAAGAAAAATAAAATTCCGTTTGCGCTTTCGGCCGTATCGCCCTCGGAAATAGATAAAATTAATATTGCCCGTGCCTGCGATAAAGCCGCCAATCGTGCCGTTTTAAAATTAATAAAAAAATATGGACTTAATCATGTTCGGATAATTGCGGATGCGGGTATTCACATAAAGCCCAGTGATAGAATCGGTTCGTTTGAGAGTTTTCCGAAAGCCGACGAAACCGTTCCCGCAGTATCCATCGCTTCTATAATTGCCAAAGTAAAAAGGGATTTGGAGATGAAAAGAATGAAATTAAAATATCCTCAATATGGATTTGACGGACATAAAGGATACGGCACAAAAAGCCATATCCGGGCCATAAGAAAATATGGGCCAAGCCCGATTCATCGTTTGACATTTATTGGAAAGTTCACTAAAATACGGTAGTAATTAGTGAATAGTGACTATCGGCCGAAAAAATAGGCCATTGGTCTTTTTTCACTAATTACTCATTACTAGTTACTAATTACTGAGCAATGGGTGGAGTACCTACAAAACATCACACTCGGTCAAAGACGGGAAGCAGGCGCTCGCATATGGCCTTAAAGCCCCAGAATCTGGCTGTTTGCCCCGAATGCAAACATCCGATGATTTCCCATAGGGCGTGTCCCAACTGCGGCTATCGGCACAAGGCGAAAAAATAAATTCGCCTCGTTTTTTTATTTGAATTTTGACTAAATAAAAATGGCAACAAGACATCTCGCGCGTTCGATTGTTCTCCAGTCGCTCTACGAGTGGGATTTTTCCAATAAGGAAAAAGACCTCGTTCAAATTGTCCAGAGAAATATGGATGAGTTTGGGCCCGGAATCAACGAACCTGAGTTTGTGTGGAAAATAGTTAAGGGAGTAGTTGATCATCTTCCGGAGATTGACGCTATTATCTCAAAATCGGCGGTTGAGTGGCCTTTTGATCAGATAGCTTTAATTGACAGGAATGTTTTGCGCATAGGCGTTTACGAATTGCTTTATGTCGATCATAACGAAGTCCCTTATAAAGTCGCCATCAACGAAGCTATTGAACTGGCTAAAAATTACGGCGGAGTCAATTCCGGTAAATTTATAAACGGAGTTCTGGGAACTGTTTATAAGCAATTAGAAATAGTTGAAACCTCGCCGTCTCCAACAGAAAATAAGAAAGAATAAGCATGTCAGACATCTCGTTATTGCAACAACAGTTGGGAATTCAATTCTCGAATGTGGACCTTCTTAAAGAGTCCCTGACTCATCGCTCTTATATAAACGAAAATCCTTCGTGGAATTTGCCGCACAACGAACGTTTGGAATTTTTGGGGGACGCCGTTCTTGAGCTTATAGTCACCGATTATTTGTTTTCCAAATATCCACAATACGAGGAAGGAAGGCTCACAAGTATTCGGGCGGCGCTGGTAAATTATGTGGCGCTTTCTAAGGTGGCAAAAACTCTCGGAATTGAAGATTATTTACTTTTGTCTAAAGGAGAAGCTCGTGATACCGGAAAGGCCCGCGAAGTTATTCTGGCCAACAGCGTTGAGGCTCTCTTGGGTTCCATTTATCTGGATAAAGGATATGAGGTGGTTAAAGATTTTGTTTATAAACACGTACTTGTCGGAGTTGAAGAAATAGTCAGGCGCAATTTGGATAAGGATGCCAAAAGCCTATTTCAGGAAATTGCACAGGAACAATTTAAAATTACCCCGATGTATAAAGTGCTTGAAGAATACGGACCAGATCATCACAAAACTTTTGTCGTCGGAGTATTTCTTAATGAAAATAAAGTAGCCGAAGGGTCGGGATTGTCCAAACAGGAGGCCGAACTGGAAGCTGCCAGAAAAGGATTACATGTTTTTAAAACGTCTTGAAATAAACGGATTTAAATCGTTCGCCCAAAAAACCGTCTTTGAATTTCCGACGGGTATTGTTGCTATAGTCGGCCCCAACGGATCGGGGAAGTCTAATATTATAGATGCCATCAGGTGGCTTTTGGGTGAGCGTGAAGCAAAAAACTTGAGAGGTGATAAAATCGAAGACCTTATTTTTGCGGGTACGGCCAAAAAACCCAGAATGTCCATGGCTCAAGTGAGCCTGGTTTTTGATAATTCCTCGGGTAAATTACCGGTTGATTTCAAGGAGGTGGTAATATCCAGAAAAATAAGCCGTAACGGAGTTTCTCAATATTTCATAAATGACAACGAGGTTCGTCTTAAGGACATCATTGATTTTTTTGCAAAAATAAAGCTTGGTAGCAAGGGGCTTACTATAATTGGCCAGGGAGCAAATGATATTTTTGTCCGTGCTCTTCCCGCCGAACGCGTTGCAATGATGGAAGAAATCCTGGGATTAAGAGAATTTCAGCTCAAAAAATCCGAAAGCGAGCGCAAGCTGAAAAATACTAAAATCAATTTGGACAAAGTTGAGGCTATGATTCAAGAGGTTGCGCCTCGGTTGCGCATGCTTAAGCGCCAAACGGCTAAATGGGAGAAGCGTTTTGAAGTAGAACAGGAATTGAAAAATCTGGAAAGCGACTTTTATTCATTCAAAATCAAATTTCTTTACGACTCCAGAAAGAAAATCAAAGAACCTCTTTCTTCAAATGAGTCGGAATTAAAAGATGCAGTTAAAAAATCAGCCGAGATAGAAAAACAACTCAAATCTTTAGAGGATAAATCTTTACCTTCCGGGAAAACTGAAATTCTCCAAAAAGAAAAGCGGGATCTATTTATAAAAAAATCGGCTCTCGAAAAAGACGTCTATAAGATTGAGGCTCAACTGGAACAGCTTGAGAGAGCGGTCCAAACACAATCGGTCTCGGTCGAGCAGATGCATCAAACCCTTTCGAATATAAAAAATGATTTAGAGAACATGCTTTCCTCGGCCAGCTTTGATGAGGCAAAAATCAAAATAAAAAAAATTATAGAGATTGTGGAAAGCGTGATCTCTCCAAAAAAATCCCAAACTTCTCCGCAACAGGGGGAACTCTCCGTAAAGAAAAAGGAGATAGAATCCATCCTGTCCGGAATCGAAAAGGATATAGAAAAAATCGAATCAACCGAACGCGATATTTCTAAAGGAGTGGAAGATTTTAATAAAAACTTTAAAGAGACATTTACCCAATTGGAACAGTTACGCTCCAAAATAAAACATCTTGAAGATGCGAAAAACAAGATATTTTTTGAAGAAGAAAAAATAACCTTCAAGATTCAGGAGCTTGAAAATCAGATTCGTTCCTTTGGGGGGCACTTTAACGAATTTGAACAGATGGCTCTTTCTCCAACGTTTGAAAAATCGTTTAGCGAGTCCGAACTTTCCGAAATGGAGCGTAAAATTTACCGAATGCGGGGAGAACTGGCCAGTATCGGAGAAATCGACGAAGTTTTGATTAAAGAAGCCAAGGAAGTGGAAACTCACCATGAGTTTTTAACCAAGGAATCCTCAGACCTCAAAAAAGCCTCGGCTGATTTAAGTATTCTTATCAGCGAACTTAGCCAAAGAATATCCCATGATTTTCAGGCCTCATTTAAGAAAGTCAACGACGCTTTCAATAATTTCTTCAGAATAATGTTCGGTGGCGGTTCGGCCAAAATGAAAATCATCAAAAAAGAAAAAGCCGTCGCAGAAAATCAGGACGGTACTGAAATCCAAGAACCTTCGCCGGAGAATGAAGGAGTTGATGAGTCTCTGGCAGGCTTGGATTTGGAAGTTTCCATACCGCAAAAGAAAATAACCAGTCTGGAAATGCTTTCGGGGGGAGAAAAGAGCCTGGTTTCTTTGGCGGCGTTATTTGCTCTGATTTCGGTTAGTCCGCCTCCGTTTCTGGTTCTGGACGAAGCCGATTCGGCCTTGGACGAGAAAAATTCCAAAAGATACGCCGATCTTATTAAGAATTTTTCCGGAGAAACTCAATTTGTTATGGTGACTCACAATCGGGTTTCTATGGAAGCGGCTCAAGTTTTGTATGGAGTGACTATGGACGAAGGAGGTGGGTCAAAACTTTTATCCATAAAGCTTGAGGAAGCCGAACCTATGGTTAAATAAATTTATTGACTTTTCTGGTGTTTGTAGTTAGAATCGAATAACTTAAATTGTAACGTAAACAGACAAAAATTCAGCATGATATCAATCAAACTTCGCCCAGTGGGCAAGAAAAAACAGATTTCCTACAGAGTAGTCATACTTCCCAAGAAGTCCAAGCTTGTAGGTAAATATATAGATGATTTGGGATGGTATAATCCTCACACCAATAAATTCCTGATAAATGCGGAAAAAGCCAAACAGTGGTTGGCTAACGGTGCTCAGCCGACGGATACGGTCCATAATCTTTTGGTGGACGCCAAGATTATTGAAGGTAAAAAAATTCCTTTGCATAAGAAATCAAAACAACAGAAGGAAAAACCGGCCGAAACTGAACCCGCTCCTTCTGCATAGCAGATAAGTTACCTGAAAGTTTTTCATCGTAATTTGCCGAAATAGAATTAAAGGTCGAGGTTCTGTAATAATCCCGATTATCATGGACGCGTCAAAGGATATTAGCTTTCTCGAGTTTCTCGTAAAATCCATAGTCGACCATCCTGAAGATGTAAAAGTTGAAAGGAAAATCGACGAGATGGGAGTACTCCTGACTCTTCAGGTCCACAAGGATGATATGGGGCAGGTAGTTGGCCGCAAAGGCGCCACTGCTAAAGCTATTCGCTCGCTCCTTCGCATCGTGGGCTTAAAGAACAACGCTCGTGTTAACCTTAAAATCCTGGAGCCGGAAGGCGGCACGGGAGGACATGGGTCAGCGGTTGACCAGGCGATGGAAGACCTCAAATCTCTTTAGTAAAAACTCAGATTTATACGTATAAAAAGTGCCGTTGCAAAACGGCGCTTTTTTGTAATTGCGGCTTTTACTGTTACAATTAAATTTTAACCGCAACACTCAAATGAAATTCAATATTTTATCGGTGATACCGGAATCTTTTGGAGAGTATTTTCATCACTCTATTCTTGGACACGCTCAAAAACGCGGCATTATCGATATACACATCCATAATATACGCGACTGGACAACCGACAAACACCACAAAGTTGACGATTCTCCTTTTGGTGGAGGGCCGGGTATGGTTATGAAAGTTGAGCCTATATTTAAGGCGGTAAAGAGTCTTAAGCCTAAGGCTAAAAATAATAAAACAAGAGTAGTTTTGTTTAGTACAAGAGGAAAATTATTTACCGCAAAAGAAGCCAAGAGATTGTCCAAATACAAAAATTTGATATTAATTTGTGGCCGCTATGAAGGCATTGATGAGAGAGTTGCAAAGTATGTCGCCGATGAAGAGATTTCCGTAGGAGGCTTTGTTCTTTCGGGAGGGGAGATCCCGGCGATGATTGTTGTGGATGCCGTCTCCCGTTTTATCCCCGGAGTTTTGGGCAAAAACGAATCGCTTGAAGAGATTAAGGGGAGTTATCCCACATATACCCGTCCGGAAGTTTTTAAATCAGGGAAGAATAAATGGAAAGTTCCCGACATTCTTTTGTCCGGAAACCACAAGAAAATTGAAGAATGGCGCAAAAGACAAAATAAAAAATAAAAAAGCAGGACATAGTCATGATGCCTGCGACTTATTTTTAAGATATATAACGATTGCTTCGGCAATAATTGGGTGGGCCATATTTTCCCCTTTTGACCATTGCTCAATTATCGGCAGTGAGAATCCAAGCTCATCGGCAAGTTTTCGGATTTTATCCGGATTATTCTGTGTCAATTCGCTAACCATATTCTGCAATTCTTCCTGAGCCGGTGTCAGTCTTGGAATCATTTTCTTTCCTTTGTTCTGCCGGATATAATAACCTTCTTGGCTTTTAAGGTCAAATTATTGGTGTTATATTGATTTTCTGGTTATGGTAATGTATTATCTTTGTGAGCCATGGGGAAACCCATTTATATAAAATAACCCTCTGCTATCAAGCGGAGACAGCAAGTTCCGTGTCCGACCGGCTTATCGGATAGCAACGGAATTGGCTGCGTGAAAGGCGCAGCGTTGTTATATCTATGAGTGAAAACGAAGAAAAAAATAACGGATCGGCACTGTTTGATATTCAGAGCCTGGCATCCGAAGTAGGAGTAGACGAAGTGGTTTTAACGGAAATGGCCAAAGCCGGAGTTTTTTACGGCCATAAAAAATCACGTAAAGACCCTCAATTTGACGAGTATATTTACGGATTACGCAATGGTGTTGCCATAATCGACCTGGTTAAAACAATCAAGGCAATTGATATTGTCGCCGGATTTATCAAAAGCAGCTTGGCCGAAAAGAAGACATTTATGATAGTCGGAACTCAAGCGGCCTCAAGAAATGCGGTAATAAAATTGTCCGAAGCTCTCGGTAATGCGCCTTACGTAGTAAATCGATGGATAGGAGGTCTGATCACTAATTTCGGTATTGTTGGGAAAAGAATTGATTATTTCAAGAAAAGGAAACTTGATCTGGAACAAGGAAAATTTGAAGGATATACAAAAAAGGAAAAACTTCTTATTTCAAGAGAGGTAGAAAAAATGGGAATCCTTTTCACGGGTCTGGAGAATTTTACAAAGATTCCGGATATAATGTTTGTTATAGATCCTTCTCTTAAGGGGCATTCAACTGCCGTTCATGAAGCTACTCTTCACAAAATGAAGTTGGTGGGAATAATTGACAACGACGACAATCCCGGACAAATGACCTACTTTATTCCGGCAAACGACCACTCCAAGGCATCGGTGGAATGGGTTATAAATGCTTTAGTAGATAAAATTAAATCTTAAACAACAATGGATAACGTTTTGATTCGTCTTCGCGAAGCAACAAGTGCGGGTGTTATGGATTGTAAAAAGGCTTTGGATGATGCCGGAGGTGATTTTGATAAAGCCAAGCAGCTGATTTTAGAAAGAGGAGTTGCCAAAGCGGAAAAAAGAGCCGAAAGAAAAACTGGTGCCGGACTGCTGGAGACTTATGTTCATAATGGCCGCATCGGTGTTATTTTGGAGCTTCGCTGTGAAACCGACTTTGTCGCAAAGACCGATGTTTTCAAAACATTGGCTCACGATTTGGCAATGCACGTAGCCTCGATGAATCCGGAAACTTCGGAAGAATTAGTTAAACAGCCTTTTGTTAAGGACGAATCGATTACCGTAGGCGATCTTATTACGCAAGCAATCGCAAAAACAGGTGAAAACATAAAGGTTGAAAGATTCTGCCGCTACGAACTATAATTATTCCGTAGCATAAATCACATGTCGTTATTCATTCTGGAATTTGTTTTTTTCATCGCCTTTGGGGCTATTGTGTTTTTGTTTGTGCGCAAACTTCCTTATGTCAGTGATATTTCATCGGAAGAGCCATCAACACGGAAAACTTTTTTTAAAGCGGAATGGATAGACGAAGTTGACCGCAAATTAATAGTTCTGCTTTCTAAATGGCTCAGAAAGATGAAATTGTTGGTTATGCGATTGGACAATTACGTTTCCAGGCACATAGAAAGGATAAAAAACAGACACGCCTCAAATTCAGACCAACAAAACATCCTCAAAGAGATAGAACAGGAGGAAAAAAAGGATGAAAAAAGGGAAGAAAAGAGTGAGGAAGTAAAAGATAATTAGTTAGTTCGTTAAAAGGGCAGGTAGTCTCGTAGGGGCCGAGGGCGGTCTGTAAAACCGTTGGCCAATGTGCCCGCGTGAGTTCGACTCTCACCCTGCCCACATTTCGAATCGTGCCACCTTAGCTCAGCTGGTAGAGCAACACTTTTGTAAAGTGAAGGTCCCCGGTCCGAATCCGGGAGGTGGCTCCAGCTTGAAAGTTATGTTGGTTTTCGTTAGGATAATGTCTGTGATCCAGGCCAATGTAGCTCAGCTGGTAGAGCAACTCCATGGTAAGGAGTAGGTCGCCGGTTCAATTCCGGCCATTGGCTCACATAAATAAAAAAATATGGCAAAATCAAAATTCACCGAAAATTTAACAAAATTAAGATGCACCGTTTGTAAGCGGATAAATTACAGCACCCGAAAAAACAAAAAAACTTTTGAGGGAAAATTGGAGCTTAAAAAATATTGCAAATGGTGCCGCGATCACACTAAACACGCTGAAGCCAAAAGATAGTATGCGAATAGCGCGCCTTTGCCAAAGCTTCGGCGACACGAATGCGCTCACGCGAATTAAAATATAAAAATTCCGCCGAAAGGCGGGTTTTTAGAATATAAAAGCGTATATGCTATTATGTTAATAACATGCAAAAAATAGAATGGAATAAAGTAACTTGGTATTCAAAATTGCTGGCCTTGATTTTATTCGTGGCACTGCCGTTTTTAGGATTTTATTACGGGATGGAATATCAAAAAACTCTTTTATCTATCGAAAATATTTCACCCGACACTGCCGTGAGCTCCTCAACTCAGAATTTATCTTGTGTGACGGAGTATTACAGCAATCCTGCCGAATGGCAAGTTGATGCGAATAACAGTGGCTTTAGCATAGCCTATCCGATTGATTTTGATGCTCAAGGTAGTTATTTAAATTTGCCGTCGGTCGATTGGCGAGCGGGAGCTAATAATATTTCGGGAATAAAATATTTTGAGCTGACCGTTCCCAGAGCATTTGAGCCTCAAACTAATTTTATTGATACCAAATTTACGATTGGGGCCAGTTCTGATAAATCTGCCGTGGCTCAATGTATGAATGCCGACTCAAGCGGGGGACCGGCTATGGCAACCTCAACTGCCGATGTTAACGGTGTCCAATTCACTGTTTTCCATTCGGCCGATGCCGGTGCCGGAAATTACTACGAAACAACCAGTTATCGTACGCTGCACAATAGCCGATGTTATGCATTGGAATACACCGTTCATTCCAGCCAGATTGCCAACTATCCATCCTCGTACAATCTTAGGCCGTTTGACGAGAAAAAAATAAATTCGTTGATGAAAAATATTATCGGTACGTTCAAGTTTGTCAAATAAATTTTTATTTGACACTTCGGTACTACATGATAGAATTTTTGCAGAACAAGGAGAAAACTTGTGAAAAGAGTGGAGAGAACAGTCCCTTCCAGGACCATTGTCCGTTTTTTGTGTGAGATTTGTGGTAAAAAGCACAGAACGGAATCTGCCGCATTAAGATGCGAATCCAAAGGTTGCGAAGTTCAGAAATTCAACATCGGGGATGATGTCAGGGCTTTCGAAAAAAGGCAATGCAATTTTGGAAAAACTTACCGTATGCAGGGTAAAGTGATTGCCGTTATTGGGCCGCAGCTGGTAAGCGGAGAGGAGACGAAATGGGTCAAGGCTCGCGAAGGTTGGTACGATAAGCACGTTTTTAAATATGAGGTCGAATATATCTGTCCTATCTGCCATAAGAAGAAGACGATGCTTTATTTCGCTCCGGAACTTAAGAGATCGAATTAAAAAGAGCTTAAAATTAAGCTCTATTTTTATCTGCGGGGTCACTAGGAATCTCACGTCGTCGCTTCGCTTCTCCTTAGACACCCTCGGTTTCTAACGCTTCGCTGTTTTCCAACACGGGAAAACGTTGTTTTCCCGACCCTTTTCCAATTCGAATCCAAGGACTCACTTGTATAAAAATAACACGACTGCGGGTATTATTTTTACACTGGCGGGGTCACTAGGATTCGAACCTAGATCAGCGGTTTTGGAGACCGCAATTCTACCATTGAACTATGACCCCATATTAATAATGTTAATGAAGACGAAGCAATTCTACCAATGAGCTCTTGAACCCTGCCTGCCGGTAGGCAGGTATGACCCCAATGTTTACAAAATACATCACAACAGGCATTTTTTCAACGCTTAACATCTGCTATTATATAGTAAATGGCCTATTCAAACTCCGAGCTTGTAAAAGAACTTACCGAGTTGGGATATCTTAAATCCCAGCTGCTTATAGATGCTTTTAACGCGATTGACCGCAAAGACTTTGTTCCGCCTTCTTTGGCGGAGTTTGCATATCATAATGAGCCTCTTTCAATAGGAAACGGACAAACTATTTCTCAACCGCTGACGGTTGCCTTTATGCTCGAGCTCCTGGATTTGCGGGCGGGGGATAAGGTTATGGAGATTGGCTCGGGTTCCGGTTGGCAGACGGCACTGATTGCCAAAATGATTGAACATCCCGGAGGAATTACCGAAGACAAAGATGGACGCTATGGAGTTATCTCTCTCGAGCGTATCGATTCTCTTGCTCAGATGGCAATAAACAATCTTTCCAAATACGGGTTTGTCGAAAGAGAGGTGGCAAAGATTATAAATTTTGATGGCACAAAGGGGTATGAAACCGAAGCTCCTTTCGACAAGATTATTGCAGCTGCTTCTGCGGATAAGATTCCCGAGTCTTGGAAGGACCAGCTTATTATTGGAGGAAGAATTGTCGCTCCGCTGGGGGAGAGCATTGTTGTTCTGGATAAAACAGAAAAGAATGATTTTGAAGAAAGGGCATTTCATGGATTTTCTTTTGTTCCCCTGATAGCGGGCTGATGAAATAAATTTTGTGAACGAACATTTATTTGATAAATAGCTGGGTTTTTGGCAACTTTTTATTGACATAAGTACTATTTTGTGATAATATCTAAAAAGCTGTTAGAAAACGAAAGGAGAGGACGATGAAAAAGACGACGTGGGTTGTTTTTGGTTGTCTCATTTTGGCCTTTGCATGGCTGGTTCCCAGCTATGCGATTGCCGCCGAACCACATGTATATTATGTCATTGGCACCGACCCAATCGAGCCGGACAGAACGGTTCGGCAGGGGGAGTGTATGGCCAAGTGGGACGCCCCTGTCCCTGGGCTGATGCAAACGCGTTTTGGCTTCAAGGGGAGCAAGTCTCTTGCGCCTCTGACGCCGATCATTTTTCCCGCTGAGTTTAACGGGAAGGTGATTCCCGCCAGGACACATCTCGTGCTGTGGCAGTGTGGAAACGGATTTATCCCCGCGATCGACCTGGATACATCCAGGGCGATCGGCATCCAATGCTACGAGGCGACCGCGCCACCGCCACCTCCGACCGTACCTCAACCGGCGCAAGTCGTTGGGGTTCCAAGGACGGCACCCAAGCCGACCCTGTCGCTTCAAGCAACGTGGATCGGCCAGGATGTCGCAGGCATGAAGGTGAAGCGAGGATCCCAGGTCAGAATCCTGTGGGATTCGCAGTTCACCTCTGAGTGCCACGCTCTTGGCGGTGTGGGTCTGAACACGGACAGCAAAACATCGGGGGAGTTTCTCACTCCGCATCTCAAGCATGACGAGACGTACATCTTCGAGTGTACCGGCCTGGGCGGAAGTGTTATGGGTCGAGTATACATCGACATCAACAACCACAACGTGCTTTGGGCAACGGTGGGGCTAATTGTCGCCGGAGCCATCGTCGAAGGTGTGTCAGGAGGAAGCGGCCATTCCGAGGCGGTCCGTCCAGGATCGACGATTCCTTAAATCGCACTTTTAGAACATTTGATGCGGGTGCCCCCAAAGGCACCCCGTTATTTTAAGGTTTTCAAAATATGATTTTGAGGCTCTTAAAATGATAAGATCTTGATTATTGGCGCTATTGCTGTATGTTTCAATTACACGCAACCCTAATAGTCATATGTATTGACTTTTATCGTATGTTGTGATAAAATATGCCTAATTCTAAAATGAATAAATTATTCAAAATATCATCAATTTTGGTCGTAGTTATAGGCGTAGCGGCTTCGCTCGTGCCTTCTTTTGCATTGGCTGCCGGTCAAGCGTCATTTTCTCAATCCGGAATGTTTACGGTTGGAAATCACGCATATGCCGGAACATACAACTGGACGACATCGCTTACTAATATGAAGCCTGGAGATCAGGTTGCTTTCGAATTCACCTTTTTAAACAATTCTTCGGTTACCGCTATTGATGCCAAATCCAGTTATAGCGCTACCGGTGACGGTAATCACATCAGAGTAACCGGAACAATTTGGGCTCAAAACGCGCCATCAATTTCGCAATCTGTAGATATTTATGCAGCTCCGGGATACACCATCTCTCTTTCTCCCATGAGCGCCAGTTTTGGCGGGGTAGGGGATGTTTTACCGGGCAGCGGGAATATCGAATATTATACAACCGGACTTTATAGCATTACCGGACAATCGATTCAGCAACAGCAACCCACGGCTAATCTTTGGGCAGAGTATCCCAACGGCACTGCCGTAACTCAGGTTTCGTTAGGAACAGCTCCTTATCTGCACTGGACATCAACCAACGCCACCGAATGTCATGCTTTGGCCGGAGCCGGTTTTTCTACCAGTAACGCGACCCAGGGACAAGACCAGGTTTCTCCGTTGGCTGGCACCACAACTTTTTCAATTCAATGTACAAATTCTTCGGGTGGTTCCATTCAGGCTAATGCAACCGTAAGCGTGATAAACAATCCGCCTCCGGTTTCACAACCGACGGCGAATATTTCCGCCTACCCGACAATTATAGGTTCCGGAAATTCATCTACGATTCAATGGAGTTCAAATAATGCCACCGAATGTCATGCTACCAGAGGTAATTTTTCTACCGGAGGAGCGACATCCGGATCTGCTTCAACCGGAGTCCTTTATAGCTCAACCACCTATTCTATTTCTTGCAGCAATTCAAGCGGTTCGGCAACCGATAGCGTTACTGTTAGTGTAAGTAATCCGCCCGCACAATATCCGACGGCTAATATCTCTGCTAACCCGACAACTGTAACCAGTGGCGGTTCCTCAACTTTAAATTGGAGTTCGACCAATGCCACCGAATGTCATGCTACCGGAGGTAATTTTTCTACCGGAGGGGCAACTTCGGGATCGGTTTTAACCGGAGCTATTTATAGTTTGACCACCTATTCTATTTCTTGCAGCAATTCAAGCGGTTTGGCAACCGATAGCGTTACTGTTCAAATCAGCCAGACACATCAAGGATCGGCTCCTTTGGCGATTACCAATTCAGCCTCCGACGTTTCTCAGACTTCGGCGACTCTTAATGGTTCGGTAAATCCCAACAGCGCTTCAACATCATATTGGTTCGAATACGGGACCTCCCAGTCTTTGGGTAATACGACTTCGGCTCAATCGGCCGGAAACGGAACTTCAAATCAAAATGTTTTGGCTGGTGTAACGGGATTGTCGGCTAACACTACTTATTATTTTAGAGTAGTCGCCCAGAATTCTTACGGAACTACCCAGGGATCAGTTCTTAGTTTCACAACTGCTAATGGCGGAGGCGGAGGAGGAAATACTCCTATTGTGGTTACCGGCGGAACGAATAATCTTTCTCAATCTTCGGCTCAGATAACCGGTACCGTAAATCCTAACAGCGCTTCAACATCATATTGGTTTGAATACGGAACTTCCCAGTCTTTGGGTAATTCCACCGGATTTCAATCAGCCGGTTCCGGAAATAGCGCTCAACCTTATTCGGCAAGCTTATCAAATCTTTCTTCTAACACCACTTATTACTACAGGATTGTTGCTCAGAATTCCTACGGAACTTCTCAGGGTTCAATTTTAAGCTTTACAACCAATGGAGGCAGTGGAGGATCGTGTTCGTCTCCGATGGCCTCGTCTTTGAGTGTCGGAAATGTTTATCAGAATTCGGCTCAACTTAACGGACAGGTAAATCCGAACAATTGTTCCACCAACTACTGGTTTGAGTATGGAGCTTCGACTAACTTAGGGAACATGACTTCCTATCAGTCGGCCGGTTCCAACAACAGCTCAATCAATGTCTCTACTTATATATCCGGACTCAACTACAACACGACTTATTATTACCGGGTTGTCGCCCAAAATAGCGCCGGAACCGCTTACGGATCAATTCTTAGTTTCTCTACAAACAACGGAGGCGGATGTTATGGAAATAACTGCTATAACGGAAGCACTCCTTATGTTCAGACCAACAGCTCTAACGTCTCCTACAATTCAGCTACACTTTATGGTCAGGTAAACCCCAATGGTGGAAATACTTACGCCTGGTTTGAGTATGGAACCAACTATAACTATCTTGGTAACACTACTTTTTCGCAGAGCATCGGTTCATACAGCGGAACCCAGTACTTCAATCAATCTGTTTCAGGATTGTCTCAAGGGACTACCTATTATTATCGCGCAGCAGCCAGAAACGATTCCGGAACGACTTACGGCCAGATATTGAGTTTTTCTACCGGAGGAAATAATAACTACAACGTTACGCCTTTGGTCATAACCAATCAGGCATCGTATATTTATCAAACGTCGGCATTGCTTAACGGGCAGGTAAATCCCAATGGCAATTCTGCCAACGGTTGGTTTGAATACGGGACAACTATGAGTCTCGGATCACAAACCGTCAGTCAACCCGTTGGGGCTGGAAGTTCATATGCAAATCTCTCAACCGCAGTTTCGGGACTTGCTCAGAATACTACTTATTACTATCGCGCAGTGGCTCAGAACGGCTCCGGAACAGCTTACGGTTCAATATTGAGTTTTACGACTGCCAAACAGCAAACTATCATCGTAAATCCGGTTACTCCCACTAATCCGATCATTGTTCAGCCGACCACTACCGGACTCTCGTGTCTCATGCTTGTTCCTTCGATAAACGTCAGTCAGTTAACTCCGGGACAGCATTTCGTTTTGACTATCACTTATCGTAACGGATGCACATACAACTTATCTAACGCATTTCTGAAAGTTATCTTGCCTCCGGGAACTGAATTTTCTTCAACCAACTATCCTTTCTTCAATCACGATGCTAATGGGATTTCCTACAATCTTGGGGCGGTCGCGGCTAATTTCCAATCAGCTATAAGCATTGATGGAATTGCTTCGGATTCTCTTTCTAACGGAGATACCGTAATCTTTTCTTCGGTTCTTAACTTTAATGATGTTCGGGGAAGATTCCAGTCTATTTCAGCCTACCTGACTTCAATTGTCGGCAGTGGTCCGGCCTTAGGAGCTACGGTTATCACCGCGTTTGGAGCTTTGCTCGGAAATTGGATATTTGATCTTATTCTGTTTATCGCTTTACTATTCCTTATCTACTGGATTTTCTTCCGCAAAGACACTAATGATAATACGAAAGACGAAGATGTTCTTGAGGCAAAACCGTTCGTGATGAACAAATAACAAATTGAGTGAGTGACGTCCGCAAATAAATAAGCCCCGCAATTGCGGGGCTTATTTATTGACTATTTTTAAAATGGGACATATATTTTAGTCAGCATCGGAGGAAATCAAATGCCCGAAATGACAAAGTTTGTGGTTGAATATGGATCAGATGAAATGGGATTTTCGCTCTCCCAATCTGTCTGGGCAAGTGATTTTGAATTGGTTGCCACATATGTGAGGGATCATGTCGAATTCTATCAGAATACTGCCCTTGGTTGTGACGGGGCAAGGATTTCGGAAGTTAAATGCGAAATTAACTTCAGGGGAGAGCATTTTCCTCCAACCAGAAGCCCTTCTGATATTGTTTTGGGTTAAGCCGTCATTGAATATAAGGCGGCTTTTTATTTATTGATCCCGTACCTTTTATAAACTGCCCTTGGCTTACGGGTGGAGCCTGTGTTTACAAAAGGTTCAGGATTGACTTTGCGGTCTTCAAATAGTATATTAAAAACAAGATCCGCAGACAGTATGCGTCCCAAATAGGGAATAAGACATACCGAGGAGACAAACTTTTTGTTTGCGGTCTTAGGGAATCTGGCCGCTTTTTTGTATAAAAGGCAAGGGCCGGAGACCAAAAATAAAAGGTCGATTTGCGTTGGTAAATATTAGAATGCATCCGTATTATTCGCATGTATTCGTATATTAGTATCGCATTAGCGTAAGCTATAATGAAAACAAAAATACAAAAAACGCAGGACATAAAAAAAGCAACCGAATTGCTTGAAGGCTCCAAGTCACTCGTGTTCGTGGATTTTTCAAAAACCCCGACTCGGGAAGTTGGTGTTCTTAAAAATGCCCTTGCGGCGATTGAAAGCACGTATAAAGTCATCAAGAAGAGGCTTCTGGGTCTTGTTTTCAAACAAAAAAACGTCGATGTTGATGTTGCTCAATTTGAATCGCAGTTGGGAACTATTTTTTCTTCCCGCGATATTGTTGATGCGGCCGGCACCGTGTATCGTTTCGCCAAGAGCAAAGAGAAAGAACTTCCGGAATTCAAAATGATGGGAGGGTACGATGTTCTTGCTTCGAGGTTCTATTCGGCGGATGAGATTAAGCGTTTGGGACAATTACCTACAAGAGAAATTCTTTTGGGCCAGCTTGTCGGAATGGTTCAGGCACCTCTGAGAACTTTAGCGAATGTTCTCGATCAAATATCAAAGAAAGGTCAATAATCAATAAAAAATATGGATAAAAAAATAGAAGACATTGTCTCGCAAGTTGAAAAATTAACCGCCTTGGAAATTTCAGAACTGGTCAAAGCTCTGGAAGAAAAATTCGGAGTTTCGGCAGCTATGCCGGTAATGGCCGGAGGCGCAGCCGGAGCAGCAGCGGCCGAAGAAAAAACTTCCTTTACGGTTGTTTTGAAGGCTGCCGGAGAACAGAAAATAAACGTCATTAAAGCGGTTAAGGAAATCACCGGACTTGGACTTAAGGAAGCCAAAGATTTAGTTGATGGAGCTCCTAAACCGATAAAAGAGAACGTTAAAAAGGAGGATGCCGAAGAAATGAAAAAGAAATTAATGGAAGCCGGAGCGGTTGTCGAATTACAGTAAAATCCATTGAAAATTCTCGGATAAATGCGGATTAAACTCCGATTTATACGGACAAAAGGCGTCCTGATGCGATTTGTATCAGGGCGTCTTTTTTTGTATGCTAATCGTTGGCAATTAAGGGGGCGTTTACCTGTTAAGCCCCGCTAGATTTATTTGCACCCTTAGTTTAGTGGTAGAACGTCGCATTCACATTGCGAAGGCCGCAGGTTCGATCCCTGCAGGGTGCACCGCAGAAATCTAACGGGGAAAGCATTGCAAAGGTCACGAGTTTTCCCGTTATTATCCCGAGCAAAGATAGGTTTGAATAACGCAATCCCGATAAAATCTGAATGATTTTGAGGGACAAATCCAGTAACGCCCGCAGTTTTTGGAGAATAAATAAAATATAATTTATGAATTTCAATAAACTTACAAAATTTGCGGTTGCCGAGAATAAGCGCTTAAGAAAACGCGATAAGCGCCGCTTGAGCAGAGATGCGGAAGTATTTGCTATGGTTGTAAAACTTATGGAAGAGTTGGGAGAGCTCAGTGAAGAAATATTATTCCATTACTCGCTTCAGAGAAAGGACAAATCCGATAAATTTAAAGACGATAATTTGAAGTACGAATTTGCCGATGTTATTTTATGCTCTCTTCTTATCGCGGACTTGATGAAAATTGATGTAGAAAAGTCACTCCAGGTTAAAATGAAAAAAATTGAAAACAGGTACAAAAAATTAAAATTAGGACATAACTAAAAATATATGGACGAAAAAGAAAAGAATGTTATTGAAGAAAAGATCGATGAAAAGAATCCGCTTATAATTCCGTTCGCAATTATATTTGCGGGCGTGATTATATCGGCGGCTGTCATTTTTGCGTTTAGTAATCGCCAGTCTTTAGCCGGAGAAAATAATCAATCCGGACAGCAACAGAATCCCGGTCCGACGGCGTCCGTTTCCTCCATTAACAACATTGTTCCGGTTAGCTCTCTGGATCATATTCGAGGCAATCCCGACGCTCCGATAAAAATAGTGGAATTTTCTGATCTTGAATGTCCTTTTTGCAAACAGTTTCAACCTACAATGGAGCAAGTACTCGCGACCTACGGGAATAAAGTGGCTTGGGTTTATAGACATTATCCGATAGATCAACTTCACCCTAAGGCCCGCCACGAAGCGGTTGCTTCGGAGTGTGCCGCAGAGCAGGGGGGTAATGATATGTTTTGGAAATACGTAGATGGGGTATTTAAAATCACGCCTTCCAATAATCAGCTTGATCCAAACCAGCTTGATGTTATAGCCAGAGGTCTTGGGCTTGATATGCAAAAATTCGACTCTTGTCTTTCAGGTACCGGCTACGATCAAAAGATATCGTCTCAAATTCAGGATGCGATAAAATCCGGAGCTCGGGGCACTCCCTACAGCGTTGTTATAGCCGACAATAAACCGGTTGCTTCTATCGATGGAGCTTATGGTTTTGCTTCGGTAAAACAAACTATTGATTCGGTTCTGGCCCAATAGTTTGTATTTCTTTGAAATATATTGGCGCACTTTACATTACTGTGTATTGTGTTAGCTTAAACTTAGCTATCTGAAAAGAGGAAGCTCTGGAAAAAAAGCCGCTTCATCTACTGGCGGTTAGTCTGGATATCGATATTGCTATTGCAATTCAACTCAGTCTTTCTGAGATGAGCGATGTAATAGAAATTATTCCATACCTGTCGTTTGATAATGCGTCAGGTTATCTTACCAATAACGGCAGCGATGTTGCATTGGCGCTTTTCTGCACCGACTTTATTTGGGGAAAAGAATCAAAGAGTCTACATCGTTGTGAAGTTGAATGTGATAGACAACAAATTCCGTTTTTTAATTTGAAGCGTAGGGGTGATGATGGGGTTGAATTGGATCTTTTCGGAACAACGGTATTACTTGTCGGGTCAATGAGTGATAACGATTTTTGGAAGAAGATCGCCAAGATAATTATCATAGGAGAAAATCCGGACTATGACGACTCTCGGGTATGTGTCCGACATAATCTTTTGGTATCCGATTCCGAATCTATTGATGAGCGATGGAAAGAGCTAAGAAAAGAAATGCAATCCGTTTTTAATATCAAACGCCTGACTGCATTTCAACAAGCCAGGAAAGTGTTTAACGGTCGGCTCTAAACAGCCCGCTAATCTCAGCCGCATTGTAAAATATGCGGTTTTTTGTTGCTCTCCGGCCAAACAGGAGGCGGTCCAAAAACAAATTACTTATCCACTTGCTTTGTGTGGGTCTGTGGCGCATAATACATGAAAGTGGGGAAAAGTGGACAACTGTGTGGAAACAGTTAAAAAGTTAGAAATTATCTGGATAATTTATCCACCTATATGTTTTTGGGAGAATTCAAACACACAATAGACAGCAAAGGCAGATTGGCCATTCCGGCTAAATTTCGCGCGAGTCTTAGTGGGGGCGCAATTATAACCAGGGGATTGGATAAGTGTCTTTTTCTGTTTCCGCAAAAAGAGTGGGACGCACTAGCAAACAAGCTGGTTAACCTTCCTCTCTCACAATCCGACTCCAGAGCATTTGTTCGATTGATGTTGGCCGGGGCCGGAGATGTGGAATTTGATAATCAGGGAAGAATTCTTATTCCGGAAAATTTACGGGCATACGCTAAGCTTTCAAAGAAATCCGTAGTGACCGGACTTTATAATCGCATTGAAATTTGGGATGAAGATGAATGGAATCGCTATAAATCAAAAACAGAGAGTGCCTCCGATGAAATTGCCGAAAAATTAGGGCAATTGGGGATATGACGGTAAGGCACATTCCGGTTCTTTTAAAAGAAGTGCTTGAATCCCTGAATCTTTCCAAGGGGAAATTCATCGTTGATGGCACAATAGACGGAGGAGGGCATGCCCGGGAAATAATTTCTAAAATAATGCCCGGAGGAAGTTTTTTGGGAATAGACCTGGATATAGATTTACTCGAAAAGATTAAGGAATCGTTTATGAAAGACTTTTCCGGACATAAATGTGATATCCGAGTGGAGTGGGGAAATTATAAAGACTTGGATTATATTCTGGAGCAAAATCATCTTGGAAAGCCGGATGGAATACTTTTGGATTTAGGGTTTTCTTCTTTTCATCTGGATGATTCCGGAAGAGGATTTACTTTCCAGAAAGACGAACGCTTGGATATGCGTTATGACATGACCTCGGGTATTTCGGCGGCGGAAGCGGTTAACTCGACAGATGAGAGGGTATTGGCGGATATGATATGGAAATTCGGTGAGGAAAGATTTTCAAGACAAATTGCAAAGGCCATTGCGCAATCTCGTCGTAAGAACAGAATCGAAACGACGTCCCAATTGGCGGAAGTGGTTGCTGGGGCAGTACCGGCATTCTATAGAAAAGGAAGAATCAATCCTGCCACCAAAACTTTTCAGGCATTACGGATATATGTGAATGATGAATTGAGAAACCTTTCCGAGTTCCTACAGAAAGTTCCGACACTGGTTGCTAAAGGCGGAATAGTATCCATTATCTCTTTTCACTCGCTTGAAGACAGAATAGTAAAAAATGCGTTCGCCGATTTTAAAAAAGAGGGATTGGCAAAAATTATCACAAAAAAACCCATTACGGCATCACGAGAAGAAGTTGCGCGAAATCCCAAAAGCCGTTCAGCCAAATTAAGAGTCTTGGAATTTATCTGATGTTTTTATTTTTTATAACTAATTACCAATTACCGGTTACCATTTATTAATATATGACAGTCATAGAGTTCGGAAAAAGAGATCTGAAAATCAATTCGCTTATAGTGGTTATGATAGCCGTTCTTATCATTTCGGCTGTTTGTGGTGTTTTTCTTTACATTCGTCTTATAAGTCTTAGACACGACGTTTCAAACAACGAAGATTTACTTGCTAAAATTCAAGTTCAAACAGCTGAATTGGGAAACAAACTTAATAAACTTTTGGATGGAGCTTATGATCCTAATTTTATCCAGACAACAGGATTTATTCTCGATAAAAATCCTTCCTACTCCTCTACATTAAGCGTCGTGTCGCAAGCGACTAACTAAACTTATGAAGTGGAGATTATGGCTAATTCGAATATCGTTTTTGGCTTTTTTTGGGATTCTTGGAGCCTATCTCTATACGGTTCAGATAGATAATAAAGCAAACTATGTCGCTAAGGCCCAGGCTCAAGGTGAAGCTATGGGATATTTTATACCGTCAAGGGGGATTATTTACGCTTCCGATAAAAATGGAGTTTTTACTCCGATTGTTTTAAACAAAGAATTTGAGACTGCTTATGCCGTTCCTATAGAAATTTCGGATCCGCAAGAGGCAGCGACCGAATTAGCTCCCATAACCGGAAAAGACGTTAAATCTTTGGTCGCTAGTTTGTCCAGGCCAAAGAGCCAATATACCTTGCTCATAGAAAAGGCCACAGACGAACAAGTCCAGCAAATAAAAGATTTGAATTTGAAGGGGGTATATTTAAGGCCAAAAATTTACCGTTCATATCCGTTTGGCACTATGGCCTCACAGGTGCTCGGGTTTATCTCTCCGGGTAATGACGGCGAACTTGCCGGAAGATATGGATTGGAATTGGAATATAACAGTGAGCTTCGCGGTTCCGGTGGTGGGGTTGAGGGCGGGACAATACAGGATGTTCAAAATGGACAGGATATTTATCTGACAATTGACAGAAATATTCAAAATGAAGCGGAGTTGTTGATTGATGCTTTAAATAAGCAGTGGCACGCCGCCGGCGCTACGATGATTGTTCAAGAGCCTTCCACCGGTAAGATTTTGGCAATGGCATCGGTTCCTACGTTTGATCCCAACAATTATCAGGATTATCCCCTTAATAATTTCATAAACAATGCGGTTCAGCTTCCTTACGAACCAGGATCGGTGTTTAAGGTAATTACGATGTCCACCGGAATAGATTCTGGTAAAATTACTCCCGATACGACATATGTTGATACCGCTTGTGTAAAACTGGATAGCAAATGGACTATTTGCAATTGGGATTACAAAACTCATGGACCTTACGGGAAAATAACAATGACTAATGTTATTGAGCATTCTCTCAATGTCGGAGCAGTATTTGCCCAAAAACAAATAGGCAATTCAATATTCACCGATTACATCAAGAAATTCGGATTTGGAGCAAAATCAGGCATAGAACTCCCCGGAGAACTTGCGGGTAATTTAAGCAATCTAAACAGTGGCATAGGCTCCAATTATTCGACCGCTTCTTATGGTCAGGGGATTACAGCGACTCCAATCCAGTTAGTCACGGCGTTTTCCGCTGTTGCTAACGGGGGACTTTTGATGAAACCGTTGATACTGGCAAACGAACAACCTCAGGTTGTCAGAAGGGTTATCAGCCAGGATACTGCGCAAAAAGTAACCAAAATGATGGTATCGGCAGTGGATGTGAACAAAGTCGCCGCCATTTCCCAATATGAAGTTGCCGGAAAAACCGGAACTGCTTATACCACGGATTATGATGTTAAAGGATATAACCATGAGAAGCTGATTAATACTTTTATAGGTTATGCCCCTGCCTCCAATCCCAAATTCACCGTTTTTATAAAACTGGATAGGCCGCAAAACGCTCCCTTGGCCGGAGAAACCGTCGTGCCCCAATTCAGAACAATGGTTGAATTTCTCCTCAATTACTATAATATTGCCCCGGACAGGCCGTCCCAAACGTCTTCAAGCCGTTAATTTAACCGATGAAAAAGAAAATAATTTCGTTTCTAAAATCTATCCTTGTTTTTATATCAAGGCTGACCATAAGACGATTTAAGCCGGCTATCATTGTTGTTACCGGAAGTGTCGGAAAAACTTCTTCTAAAGAGGCTATTTGGGCCGCACTCAAGAACAGATTTTATGCCAGAAAAACATCGGCCAATTTCAATAACGAACTAGGGGTGCCGCTTTCGATTATCGGGAATTATTCCAAGGTATCCAGGCCGGTGTGGTTTTTTTGGATAAAAGTTTTATCGGTTGGATTTTGGCATTTGATATTTGAATCCAGAAATTCATATCCTCGAATGTTAGTTTTGGAATACGGAGCTGATAAGCCCGGAGATATTACGGAATTAATGTCCATTGCCAAGCCGCACGTTGCGGTAATTTCGGCAATCGGGCAGCTTCCCGTCCATGTAGAAAATTATCCTCAAGGCATAGAACAAGTTGCCAGAGAAAAAGGAAAACTGATCTTTGAACTCTCGGTGGATGATTATGCCGTTTTGAATTCAGATGATCCGATAATCACTAAACTCAAAGAAAAAACCCGTGCCAAGACGGTAACTTTCGGATTTGAAAAAGATTCCGATGTCAGGATATCCAATTTCAAGCACATGATTGATGAAGGAAGAATAGACGGAATTGCTTTTAAAATGGAAAATCAAGGAGCTTCCGTTCCGATTATCTTAAAGAACGCATTTTCCATATCCCATGCTTATGCGGCCGCCTGTGCTGCTTGTGTTGGTACTATTTTTGAAGTTAATCTCATAGAGTCCGCCAATGCCTTTACGTTAAACTATGCCCCCATAAAAGGACGCTCGGTAATCATTGAGGGGATCAAATTAACCCAGATTGTCGATGAAAGTTATAATTCCTCTCCGATAGCTCTGGAGATGGCCCTAAAAACGCTCAAAATGGTGTCTCATACACGGAAGATTGCGGTACTGGGGGATATGATGGAGTTGGGCGATTATACGGTTAAAGCTCATGAGACGATAGGAGATCTGGTTCCTTCTTGTACCGATATTCTTATTACCGTAGGGCCCAGAGCGAGGTTTATTGCCCAAAGAGCTATAAAAAAGGATATGGATGAAAGATCCGTATTCTCATTTGACGAAGCTAGAGAGGCGGGCTTAAAACTTCAGGAGGTTATCAAAAAAGGGGATTTGATTTTGATAAAGGGCTCTCGCGTCGTAGGACTGGATAAAATAGTTGAAGAAGTGCGAGCTATGTGATAAAAGTAGTGTGTTATTGGCCCTATCGTCTAGTCCGGTCCAGGACGTCGCGTTCTCATCGCGAAAACTCGGGTTCGAATCCCGATGGGGTCACAAAAACAAAAACATACCCGCGTAAGCGGGATGTTTTGTTTTTGCCCTCGGGATTCGAACGGCGAACCCCCGTGTTGCCTGCCTGCCGGTAGGCAGGGGCCACAAAAAATGAAACAAATTGATTTGTTTATCGTTATGTACAATACAAGCAATAAAATTATGTATAAACACGGGTTGTTCCAAATTAATATGATTTGCCCGGCATCCCTTAACGGAGGCCGGCTTTCATTGGAGCAATCTTTGATTTTAAATATATAAACAATACTTTTTGACATTTGAAACCAAAAACTGCTCCGATGACCGGAGCAGTTTTTGAACCTTAACAACCCAAAAAGGAGGGGAAAGTGGAAAACCAAAAAACAGTATTCATTATTGGTAAAAAAGTAATTCTTAGGCCTCCCGATATTAATACCGACGTCGAATTGTTTTATCGTTGGATAAATGATCCGGAAGTTAGACATTTTGTTTCTGCGGTCTTTCCTTCAGGAATCAAGCGGGAAAGGGAGTGGATAGAAAATGCCAATAAAGACGATAAAAATGTAATTCTTGTTATTGAGATAAAAGACAGCAAAATCCCTATCGGCACTATGGGTCTTCATCGGATAGATTGGATATCTCGCACCGCCTTTACCGGAGCGCTGATTGGTGAAAAAGAATTCTGGGGCAAGGGTTTCGGGACCGACGCTAAAATGAATCTGTTAAACTACGCTTTCAGTACGCTGAACCTAAGAAAAATTTGTTCCTCGGCTCTTTCGTATAACGGAAGGAGTATCGGTCACAATCTTCATTGTGGTTATAAGGTTGAGGGGGTAAGAAAAAACCAGCACTTTCGCAAAGGAAGATATTGGGACGAAGTTATGCTGGCGGTATTCAAGAAAGATTGGGATCCTCTCTGGCGTGAGTACATTAAATAATGGCGGCTGTATATAGCCGTCCTTTTTAAACAAAATCCCGCTTTATGGGCGGGGTACGTAAAGAGTGCTGTCGTCTAAGAAAAACATAAGGCGAGAATCTACCGATTCCAGTTTTTTTATGACGGCGCGGGTTATTTGGCGGGAATCCATTTTGTTCGTTTCCAGAACAATTTTAATAAAAATACTTTCATTATCGTGAAAGATGACGTCAATTCCCGATGACTCAAATCTGTTTCTGTCCGTCCCGTTGTTATGGATGGGCAACAGGGCGTAGACGTTATTTTCTTCGGACAATGATATTCCCACAAACCACAGGAATGAAACCGGCAACTTATTCTCGACAATTTGCATTCCCTTACCGGAAGCTATTACCTTGGGGATCGGCCATTCGGATGAAACGCTTGGAAACAGAAGAAATATACACAGTAGAAGCTGTTTTAGCTTCATATGCCCGCTCCTTGTTCTGAATTAAAGGTATCAAAATAGCCCTTCAGGCACAAATACTTGCAAAGAGCCTGCGAAATAATATAATGCAGGCAGTTCATACGAGGATGCCAAGGTGAAAAAGAAAACCAAAAGGATTTTTCTTATTTGTCCCGTTCGTGATGTTAAGGATGAAGTAAACGATAAGATCAGAAAATATGTAGAAAAATTGGGGAAAAAGGGATATCGGGTTCACTGGCCTTTATATGACACAAATCAGGATGATCCTGTCGGGACCAGAATTCTATTGGATAATTTTAGGGCTATTTTCAATGCCGACGAAGTCCATATCTGGTATGACAAGACAAGCTCCGGATCTCACTTCGATATTGGGGTGACGTATACTCTATTGTGTCTCGGTTATAAGAAAAAGATTGTTTTTGCCAATCGCAGAAGCATCAAAATAGAAAGCGGAAAGAAAAGCTTTCCTGCTGTTGTCAGGGATTTGGCGGAAGGGAACAGGCCCAGATTCTTTTGATAAAATTACTCGTATCTTGCAAACACTCCGCACGGCAAGCACCGCGCGGTATTTTTTTCTTTTATTTGCAACTCACCGGACTCTATCTTATCTATTGGCAAAATTTCTCCCAGTAGATTTTTTATGACCGTCGGTGAATATCCGAGAGAATAGCTGTTAAACAGAAAGAAAAGCGGGTTGGGAGTAACTACTTGTTTTATAAGCTGCAATAATTTAGGAATGTCTTTTTCGAACTTGAATACTTTTCCTTTTTGGTCCCGTCCAAAAGCCGGGGGATCCATTATGACCGCATCATATTTATGCCCCCTTTTTGTCTCTCTTGAGACAAATTTAGCCACATCGTCTACTATCCAGCGTATTGGAGCATCCTCAAGTCCGCTGAGTTTTTGATTTTGGCGAGCCCAATTTATAGAAGGCTTTGAAGCATCAACGTGGGTTACATTGGCCCCTTTGGAAGCGGCATATAAGGTGGCTCCGCCGGTATATCCAAAAAGATTGAGAATATGACAACTGCCTCCACAGCTTTCCATAATCTTTCCAAACCACTGCCAGTTAAGAATTTGTTCGGGAAATAAACCGGTATGCTTAAAAGGGGAGAGATAAAGATTCATGGTAATATTTTCGAAAGAAAATTTCCAAGGCTCCTTAACCCTCTTGTTTTCCCAATGTTTTCCGGTTATTAATTTTTCCTTATGAAAAATAGCGTCGGCATTTTTCCAGGAGGAATCGGAGAGCTTTCTTGGCCAAACCGCATTCGGGTCGGGTCTTGAGAGAACATATTCACCGAATCTCTCCAGTTTCTGTTCGTCGCCGGAATCAATCAATTCATAATCTTTTATCGGTCCCAAAGTCAGTACTTCCATTTCTTGATTTTATCACGCTATTATATTGCTCTCAATGTTTTATTTTGCTGTTGAATTAGGGCCCGAATTCAGATACAATCCAGTTTATGCTGATAAATGTCCCTCACAAACTTAGGAGATTTATCCTGGATAAATATATTCTGTCCGTTATCGTAACGGGCATTGTTTTGTGGGCGATAGCCTTCGGAATTGCCTATGTTCAACTCTTCCCGCTCGAAAAAAACATGATACTGCATACTAACTTCCAAAGAGAGGTTGACGTTATCGGTTCAGCGGGGGATATCGCATGGCTGATAATCACGTTTGCTGTTATTTTTGCGATTGATCAGGCGCTTGCGTTCTGGTTGTTTTATAGGGAAAAGATTCTTGCATATCTGGTGAGTTTTTCGGGGTGTTTTATCATGGTCGTGGGCTTGATGGTTATATATTACTTGGCATCGATTAATTAATTGACTTTCAGCCGCATCTTTGTTAACATTTTTCAACTATGTCATTTGCCGTAATCAAAACGGGGGGAAAGCAATACGTTGTCACTCCCGACCAAAAATTGAAGATAGAAAAGATTGCCGGAGAACCTAACTCCAAAGTTTCCTTTGATGAGGTTCTTTTGGTCTCGGATGGTTCAAGCGCTACCGTTGGAAAACCGGAAGTCTCAGGGGTTAAGGTTGAAGGAGAAATTTTAAGGCAGTCCAGGGACAGAAAAAAGATTATTTTCAAATATCATTCCAAGGCTCGGGTAAGGAAAACTAAGGGCCATCGCCAGTATTTTACAGAAGTAAAAATTACCGGTATCAAATAAAAAACCGCTCTAAAGCGGTTTTTTATTTTGGCGTTGACACGCACAGGGATTACACTTATGGTTGTATTAGTATACAAAAAGGGGCCTAGTCTTGGACAAGGACTTCGACGTGAGTAGAAAAAAGCTTGCCGGTATCGAAAAAAAGAGGAAAAAACTTTTTGAAAGTTTAAAAAGAGAGACGGATAGCTACAATGCTATTGGGGAAAAAATAGCCGCTCTTGCTAAAAAACTCAATAAAATAAATGCGGAACTGGATACTCTTTCGTCTTCTTTGCAAAAGAAGTGTAATCACGAGAAATCCGTAGTTGTCAGCTATTATGTTCGTCGTACAGTCGGGATTCGCAGATACTTTCAAGGATTTTGTCCAATTTGTCTACTACAAGAAAGGGGATTTAAGAAGAGCGACTTGGAGGAGCTGGGTAAAATAGCTCGTAAGATTTCATTCCGTTTGTGGAAAATAAAGTATCAGCCTCTTATTCCGGATGATGGGGACAGTTATTGATTATCGCAAGACGTAATTTAACCGCATGGTTCTGCCCAGCGGCTTTTTTGTAGAACAAATTACTCTCTTCTGGTAAGCGAGTGCGAAAGGGTTTCTTCGTCGGCGAATTCTATTTCTCCTCCGGTGGGAATTCCTCTTCCTAAGCGTGACATTTTATGGCTGTAGTTTTTTAGTTCTTTTTCTATAAGTGAGGCGTTTAGATCTCCGTAAGTTGTCGGGTTAAGAGCTATAATTATTTCTTTGGCCATTTTATCCGACATTTCATCGGTGATTATTTTTTTAAGGGCATTTAATCTCAATTTTTGCCAAGGCTCAAGCACCCCGCTTTTTGTCAGTTCTCCCAAGACCAGATATTTACCGCGGTATTTTTTAGTGCGCTCAATACTCATCAAATCCGTCTCTTTTTCTATAACCATAAATACGTCATTGGCCCGAGTAGATTCGGCACATATCGAACAGACGTCTGTTTTTTGAGAGTGGACGAAAAAACATCGCGGGCATATTTTCACCTTCTTTAATCCGGACACCGCATTTGCCATCTCGGCAAGTTTAGCTTGTCCTCCTCCAATGAGCCTGAACGCCAAGCGGGTAGCTTGTCGGGGACCAATTGAGGGGAGTTTTTCGAACTCCTCTATAAATTTTTTTATCTCTTCAGGAAGCACGATTTATATTATTCGTAATTTGTATGAGTTTTTGAAATCGGCCGAAAAGTAACCTTATCCGAATCAAATTTGAAATCAACGGTTCCCAGCGGACCATTGCGGTGTTTGGCGATAATGACGCTTGCCAAGCCCTCCTCTTCCAGGGACGGTTCAAGTTTGTCGCGGTCTTTGCGATAAATCATCAATACCACGTCGGCATCTTGTTCCCACGAACCGGTTTCGCGAAGATCCGAAAGTCGGGGGACTCTTACCTCGCGGTTATCTACTTGCCTGTTAAGCTGGGAAATCGCCAGTACCGGAACGTTCAATTCTCTGGCCAAAGCTTTGATTCCATGGGAAATTTCGGTGAATTGTTGAACCATATTATCGGTGTTTGTAAGCGGCTGTATCAGCTGGACATAGTCTATAACTATTAAATCTAACCCGTTTTCGGATTGTAGGCGTCGGGCTATCGAACGAATCTGCATAATATTGGGTGATGGTGTGTCGTCTATGAATATTTTCATTCGCGACAGTCTGTCTAATGACTCCTGAATTAAAGCAAAATCCGTTTCACTGTTAAGTTGTCCGGTGCGTAATCTCCAAAAAGGAACATTGGCTTCGGCGGCAATAAGGCGGTCCACTAACTGTTCGCGGGACATTTCCAGGGAAAATATTCCGACCGATGCCTTTCCTTTAAGAGCTGCGCCTCTGGCCATATCAAGAGCAAGGGTTGTTTTTCCAAGAGAAGGCCTGGCTCCCAAAATAATCATGTCTGAGCGCTGGAATCCGGAAAGTAATTTATCCAAATCTTCAAATCCGGTTGTAACACCTCTGAGTCCTTTTTCTCCCTGATGCAGTTTTTCGATTCTTTCGTACGCCTCCTTCAATTCATCCCGCAGAGCTATGAAGTTTTTATCCTGTGAGCGTTGCGAAACGCTGAAAATCTTCTGTTCTATGGAATCGATAAGATTATCGACATCCGTTCTTTTCTCAAAAACTTCATCATTGATATTAGCCGAAAGAGAAATCAGATCGCGGAGAATTCTTTTTTCTCTGACAATCTTTGCGTAGTGACCGATATGTGCCGAAGAAGGAACTGAATTAATTAAATCAGCCAGATATGATGATCCGCCGACGCTGTCCAACTGTTTTTTGGATTTTAAAACATTAGTGACGCTCAGAATGTCTATTGGTTCGTTTTTTGAAAAAAGATCCAACATCGCCTCATATATTTTTTGGTGGGCGGCATTATATAAATCTATGGGAGTAATTGAATCCGCCACCTTGGTTACGGCGTTTTTGTCTATCATTAGCGAACCCAATATAGACTTTTCTGCTTCGATGTCTTGCGGCGGCAATTTTATATTGTCCATAAATTTCTGGTTTTTCGGTTTTAGCCCGCGGCTTTATTTAAATATCTTTTCTGACAAACGGTCCAAATGGCGTATCTTCTACACTGTATCCTAACTCATTAATTTCATTTCTCAAGGCGTCGGCCTTAATAAATTGTTTATTACCTCTGAATTCCTCCCTTTCGGAGGCTAAATTGAAGATTTTGTCGGGTATTTCCGATTCCGGAACCGGAAGGACAAACCCTAAAATCTCAAAATATTTCTGTACAAATCTGGCGGCCTTTTTGATTTCTCCTGCCGGCAATGTGTATATAGACGATTCGATTCTGTTCACAAGCTCAAAGAGCAGCCCCATGGCCTTTGGCGTATTGAAATCGTCGTCAAGTGATTCCGTTATCTGTTTTTCGAACTCTTTTAGGGGCAAAGATCCGAAGCCTTCTTTCTGGTGTTTTGATACAAAATCGGCTTTGAGTAAAAACTGCATAAGAGAGATTATATTATTGTGAGCCGCTTGAGCCGTCTCGTCGGTGTAGTCGACAGGAGAGTGATAAGAGTGGTTTAGAATCATAAGTCGTAAGGCGTTGGAGCCATACTTTGAAACAAAGTCATCCACTGTAATAAAATTTTTCAAACTCTTGGACATCTTTTGTCCGCCAACCAGAAGAACTCCGGTATGCATCCAGATTTTTACCAAAGGTTTTTTGCCTGACGCTGATTCCTGCTGGGCAATCTCCGATTCATGGTGGGGGAATTTAAGTTCCGCCGCTCCTCCGTGGATATCGTATTGAACGCCAAAATATTTTTCGGTAATAGCCGTGTCTTCAATGTGCCACCCAGGCCTGCCCCATCCCCACGGACTTTTCCAAAAAGGTTCCGAGTCGACAATTGCCGGCTGTTTTTTGTCCGATGTTTTAATTTCGGAAGCCGACTTTTTCCAAAGAGCAAAATCCAGAGGGTCTTTCTTTTCCGGATCGATATCAATCCTCCATCCGGGGCGGAGAGCATTCAGATTTTGTTTGGATAATTTGCCGTAGTTTTTGAATTTTTTAACCTTAAAATATATTCCGTGTTGAGTCTCATACGCATATCCTCTCTTTATCAAGACTTTGATTTGGGCGATTATTTCTTTTATATGATCCGATGCCCGGGCATATTTAGTAACCGATTCTATGTTTAAAATCTTTTCGGTCTGATGGAAATCATTTTCAAAAAACTCGGCTATTTCAAACGGATTTTTTTGTTCCTGTTGGGCTTTGGCGATTATTTTGTCGTCAACGTCGGTTATGTTTATCAGATAAAAGACTTTTTGGCCGGTGTATCGGAGGTATTGAACGAATGCATCAAACGCCACATACGTCCGGGCATGGCCTATGTGGGTTTTGTCGTAAACCGTCGGTCCACAGACAAACAATTTGATTGGTTTGGACGTTTTTTTAAGCTCTATTTTCTTTCCCGATAGGGAATCTTGAAGTCTCATAATTTGTTTATTGTACTTTGAAGAATGAATAAATGAAACTTGACGCATAATTAATTTTAGTGCATTATATTATTGGAACACAACAAGAAAGGAGAAAGAGAGATGCTAATGGTTGTACTACACCACTTCTATTCGGGGGCTATTTTTGGAGCCTTGGTGGGCATTATTGTTGCGGTATTAGCAAGTATCAGCTCAGCGGCGAGCAACGACATTGGGCTCGGTAAGTGGGCCATCAATCTGGCGGAATCCATTGTTATGGGGGCGGTATCATTAGCTCTGCTTTTTGGCTCCGTGTGGTCAATCATCAACATTATTTTTTCTTGGCTGCAATGATTTGGGGTGTGTAGATTGAACGAAAGCGACTCATTGGAGCCGCTCTTTTTTATAATATTGAATATGGCGATTTTTAGTGCCATATTATAAGCAGAATATTGGAGGAGAGATGCAATCAATGGCCGTTGTCTACTTTGTGGAGTATTTCTTTTATGGAGTAGTAACCGCCTTCATCGGGTATTTATTCAGAGAAAAACACAGAAGGTTTTCTCTGGTCGCTTATATTCTTTCCGGATTTAATTTTCTGATTGCAATTGCCAGTTTGATTTTTGGTTGACGGCACTTTGGGCCGTCTTTTTTACAGCCACTCTTTTTTTCTGAAGATTGTCGCCATTATAAGTATTGCTCCAACGACGATTCCGGATAAAATCCAGAAATCGTAAGGAGAGTGTCCGACTATTGGCCTAGAGTTTGTGTCTATTGTAAATAAAGCCAGAAATACCATTATCGGAAAAGTCAGAAATGCCAGGACCGAAAATCTCTGCATTACTTTAGTCATTCTGATGGTTAACATCTGGGTGTTGGTTTTTTCAAATGACTCGATGGTATCTTTGTAGCTTTCGCACGACTGAAGCACTTTTAAGAAATCTCCTTCCAGATCGCTGAAATAAACTTTGGTATGGTCTCCAAAAAAGTCCGGCCCTATTTTGCTCAAAGAGTTAAAAATGCTTGATTGCGATTTGGTTATGAGATAATAACTCAGCAAATCCCTTTTTACGTAAGATATTTTTTCAAGAAGAGTTTTTTCCTGATCCTCAAACAGCGTACTTCGTATATCATCGATCTTTTCGTCAACGTGGTGCAATTGTCTCATCGAATAAAGGAGGCAGGATTCTATAAGATAATAAAGAAGACGAGCAGTGTCTCCGCCGAGGAGCCTGTCTTTATAATTCGGATTATCCTCTATTTTTTCTTCCAACATTTCGATCGGCTCCAGTTTTTCGTAACTGACCGAAATCACGGCATTTTTGGTAATCAAAAAATCCATTTCGCCCCTGCGGGAAACGCGTCCTTGAGTTTCGTATACGGGCAAGTGGAGAACGACAAACATATAATTTCCGTATATCTCGACTTTGGAGCGGGCCGACGGTTCGGCTAACTCCTCTATAATAATTGGATGTATTCCGAATTCCTTTTTTAAAGCTGCTAATTCTTTATCACTCGGATTAACCAGATTTATCCAGTTGACCTTGCCTTTTTTGATTATCATTTGGCTTGAATATTAATAATTGCGACAGTGCCTTTATTATACGTTTTTAGCCTGATTTTGTCAGCATCCAGTATTGACAATTATCCAAAGGGTACTAAAATAGTAGCGAAATTCATTCAAGCAAGGGGAATATTTTTATATGGAAGAAAAACAGGAAAACCAACAAAATCCAAGTTCGGACGCTCAGCCGTCGGAGATCGAAAGACTCAAAAAGGAGAATGATGATTATCTTGATGGTTGGAAACGGGCGAAGGCTGATTTCATTAATTATAAAAAAGACGAAACTAAGCGCTTTGAAACCGTTTTAAAATATGCCAACGAGACGATTATCAGGGAATTAATCAGCGTATTGGACAGTTTCGATCTGGCTATCCAGTCTTTGGGTGCGGATGATAAAACAGAGAAGGGTATTTATCTTATTAGAACCCAGTTGGAAGATGTGCTGAAGCGTTATGGATTGGAGAGAATCTCTGTTTCGGTAGGTCAAAAATTTGATCCCAGCATCCATGATGCAATAACCGTTGTTGAATCCGATCAACCGTCAGGAACGGTCGCGGAAGAAGTAGAGAGGGGTTATATGATGAATGGAAAATTGATTCGGGCAGCAAGAGTCAAAGTGGTAAAATAATAATATTCCTTATCAATACGGCACTCTCCTGTTTCAAAACATTGGCGGGTGTTCATATTTACAATCAATAATTAAAAACAATTTTTAAACAAATATGGCAAAAATATTAGGTATAGATTTGGGGACGACAAATTCGGCTATGGCAATTGTTGAGGGCGGAGAGCCAAAAGTTTTAGAAAACGCGGAAGGAGCAAGAACCACCCCGTCGGTGGTTGCGGTGAGTAAATCGGGAGAGCGTCTTGCCGGAATGCTTGCCAAGCGTCAGGCGGTTGTGAATCCCAAAAATACGATTTTTTCAGTAAAGCGTCTTGTCGGGAGAAAATTCAGTGACGTTGAAGTACAAAGGGATGTAAAGTGGTTACCCTACGAACTGAAGGAATCTTCAACCGGGGGAGTCGAGGTAAAAATGGGAGATAGAGAATATAAACCTGAAGAAATCTCGGCAATGGTATTGGCCAAACTTAAGGCCGATGCCGAAGCGAAGACGGGAGAAAAAATAGAAGAAGCGGTCATAACTGTTCCGGCTTATTTTGACGACTCACAAAGGCAGGCAACAAAAAATGCCGGAGAAATCGCCGGCCTTAAAGTCCGTAGAATAATTAATGAACCGACGGCGGCAGCATTGGCTTACGGATTAAATAAGCAGAAAAACGAAAAAATTTGTGTTTACGATTTCGGAGGGGGAACTTTCGATATTTCCGTTCTTGAAATTGGAGATGACGTTGTTGAAGTCAAAAGTACCGGAGGCGATACCCATCTTGGCGGTGATGATTTTGACAAGAGAATAATGGATTATTTGGTTGCCGAATATAAAAAAAGCGATGGCGTTGACCTGTCAAAGGATCCTCTCGCGTTGCAAAGATTAAGAGAGGCCGCGGAAAGAGCCAAGCACGAATTGTCTACCGTTACCGAAACAGAAATTAATTTACCTTACATAAGCTCGGATGCTTCAGGCCCAAAACATTTTCTGATTAAAATGACGCGAGCCAAACTTGAGGGCTTGGTTCAGGATATGATTGACCATTCTATAGAACTTGTTAAACAAACTATCAGTGAAGCGGGTCTGAAAATATCGGATATTAACGAAGTTATTCTCGTTGGCGGTCAGACCAGAATGCCGGCCATTCAGGAAGCGGTCAAAAAGCTTTTTGGCAAAGACCCTCACAGGGGAATTAACCCTGACGAAGTAGTTGCGATCGGTGCCGCCGTTCAAGCCGGTATTTTCCAGGGCGATGTTAAAGACGTTTTGCTTTTGGATGTGACCCCGCTTTCACTGGGAATAGAAACTTACGGAAGCGTATTTACTCCGGTTATAGAAAAAAATACAACCGTTCCGACGTCAAAGTCTCAAGTCTTTTCGACTGCAGCCGATAACCAAACATCGGTTGAAATTCATGTTCTTCAGGGAGAGCGTCCTATGGCAGCGGATAATAAAACCCTTGCCAGATTTATTCTTGACGGAATTCCACCGGCCCCAAGAGGAGTTCCTCAGGTTGAAGTCGCATTCGATATTGATGCCAACGGAATTTTAAGCGTTTCCGCCAAAGATAAAGCCTCCGGAAAAGTCCAGTCGGTAAGAATTGAAGCATCAACCCAACTTTCCAAGGACGAAATTGAGCGCCTAAAACAGGAAGCTGCAGTTCATGCCGAAGAAGATAAAAAGAAAAAAGAATCCGCCGAACTCAGGAACAATGCCGAACAGCTGGTATATCTTGCGGAAAAGAACCTTACCGAATGGAAAGATAAAATTACTCCAGATGTAAAAGCCTCTATTGAACAAAAGACCTCGGAGCTCAAAGATGCAATTGCCCACAATGATGCCGACAGAATGAAGGCGGCCTCATCCGAATTATCAGGAGAACTTCAAAAAATAGGCCAATCGATGTACAATAAGGGAGATGAAGGAGCTGCGGGAGCTGCGGGAACCACGGAACAGCAGCAATAACTTCCTCAAAATACAATGATCGGATTACAACAGACTCCAAAGGAATCGGCGCCAAGTGTTTACACCGGCGCGTTTTCCTATATTAAATCGTCGATTCTCGGTTTTTTTACGGCGGTATTTGCATTTGCGGCCGGTTTTCTTATAAATAACGCCGCATTTCAGCAATTGCACATAGAAAGTAAAACGGTAATAGGTTTGTCCATTGCCGTCATCCTCTTTCTTATTTTTCTGACTCTCGAGATCGTATTTATAAACCGGAGAAGTTTTCTGGCGCTGATGCTGGTTGCTTCGTCAGTAGGGCTTAGCCTGGGTTTTTTTGCCAATTTTTCCCAGAATCTTTTATTAGCGCTTGCGGTGGCGGCCGTCATAATTGTTGGTGGAGGAATGATTACCCGCGCCGCTTTGGATGATTCGCTCAAAATTTCATTTTTTAGGGTAGCCAATAGTTCAATAAAGTTCGGCATTCTGGCTTTAGCCGTTATCGTAGCGGTTCTGTTCTTTAATGTTTTTTCAACAAAGCCTCTGGAAAAAAATAATCCTATATTGTCCGAAGGTCTTTTGAATACAACTCTTCAGATTCTTTCCAAACCCTTAGCCAGCGTTTTTGGCGGGGTAGATTTCTCGAAGTCTTTGAGAGATACCGCAATCGGAATGGTCGACCAACAGATTCAGCAGGACCCGGCCCTTAAGGATAAAATTACTCCTATACAAAGACAACAAATAATAGATAACAGCCTTCAGGACCTGCAGTCACGTTTGGGCGGGATATTCGGTGGAAAATTAAATGTAGATGAAAAATTATCCTCTGCTCTTTATGACTCTCTTCTTAATAAGGTTAATACCTTGCCTCCCAGCGTCAGGAATATAATTATGATTATCGGGGCGGTACTAGTACTTTTTACGGTTCTGGCAGTTTCTCCAATTATCCGTCCGATTATAGCCGGACTCTCATTTCTTTTTTATGAAATTCTTTTGGCTTTGAGATTCGGTTCTATTATTTATGAGACAAGGAGCAAGGAAACTATCGTATTGCCATAGTTGTTTATGACAATTAATCCCGAAAGATTAAAACACATAGAGGATCACGAGGGGCAGACTTTTAAAGAATATGTCACAAATTTAAGGCTTTCTCCCGAGGATTTTGATAAAAAGATTTTGGATGTAGGGAGCGGTATCGGTTCATTCGCAAAGGCGTCAAAAGAGCGCGGTCTTGCTAATGACATATACAGCATTGATTTTCATTTTGTTCCTTATGAAACCGGAAAAGGAGCCGTGGCCGATGTGACTCGATTGCCGTTTCCGGATAAAACATTTGACTTGATTATATCAAACTGTGCCATTCCCAATGTTTTATCCAGCCAATTTGACCATAATAAAGAAGCGGTAGAAAAAAGAATAGTGGATGCATTTGATGAATGTGTAAGAGTTGCCAAAGACGGAGGAGAAGTAAGGCTCTCGCCCGTTTTTCGGGGAGATTACTTTGAATCTTATAGGGTTCTATCGGCGGCCGTTACGAAGGCTTTACAATATGTCAAAGAAAAATATAATGTTGACGTTGAAGAAATTAAGATCGGAGATAAGCGTGAATCGTCATTTTCCGATGAAGAAACGGCGCATATCGATGGAGAAAAATCCGATTCCGACAGAATAGTAAGAGAAGACTATCTTGTAATAATAAAAAAACCCAACAATAATTTGGACGAGAATTAATTCGATATGAAAGATTACTACGAAATTTTGGGAGTTCCTCGGGGAGCATCCGAAGATGAAATAAAAAAAGCTTTTCGAAAACTCGCTCATCAGTATCATCCCGATAAGGCGGGCGGAGACGAGAAAAAATTCAAGGAAGTGAACGAAGCTTACCAAGTTCTATCCGACAAACAGAAAAAAGCACAATACGACAGGTTTGGGCGTACTTTTGATAATGCCGGTGGTGGAGGATTTCAAGGTGCGGGTGGTCCGTTTGCGGGCTTTGATTTCGGTGGATTTTCTGCTGATCAGTTTGGGTTTGATAATTTGGATGATATTTTAGGGAGCTTTTTTGGGGGTGGAACCCGGCGCTCTCAAGCGAGACAAAGAGGAAATGATATTCAGGTGCTTTTGGGCATAACTTTAAAAGAAGCTTTTTTTGGCGTTAAGAAGGATATATCTTTCAGAACATTTGTTGTCTGCTCTAAATGTACCGGATCGGGGTATGATAAAAATGCAGGCACCAAGAAATGTGAATCATGCCATGGAACCGGCCAGATTAAAGAACAAAGATCATCTTTTATCGGCAATTTTGTTCAGGTTCGGGAATGTGACAAATGCTTTGGAACCGGACAGGCTCCAAACAAAATATGTCCCGAATGTGGAGGGGCCGGAAGGGTGATGGGTACAAAAAATATAACGGTTGATATAAAACCAGGAGTATTTCCCGGACAAGTAATAAAAATAGCCGGCCAAGGAGAAGCCGGTCTTCGCGGAAAAAATCCGGGAGATTTATACATAAAAATAAACGTAGCCCCTGATAAAGTATTTAAACTTGAAGGCGACAACCTGGTTGTAGTAAAAAATATTTCTTTCTCAGATATTCTACGCGGCAAAGATATTGAAATTGAAAGTATCAGCGGAAAAAAAATAAGCGTCGAAATTCCTCCCCGCCACGAGATAAATGAAGACATAATTGTAAAGGGAGAGGGGATGCACAGGAGCGCCGGAGTATTCGGTAAATTAGGTAGGGGAGATCTTATAGTAAAACTGCACCTCAAGACTCCCAAGAAGTTATCAGGAAAAACACGCCAGATAGCTGAAGATTTGGCAAAAGAACTTGAAAAAGACGAGTAAAATGCGTAATATAATTACGCGTTTATGCGCCCGTAGCTCAGCTGGTAGAGCAGCTCCCTTTTAAGGAGACGGTCGAAGGTTCGATCCCTTCCGGGCGCACAATAAAATATATCCCCCTAATGGGGATATTATTTTATGTGTCCTTGAAGATATCGTATCGGATGAGGTCGGGAATAGGAATTTATTGGTTCAATCTGAAACCCGCCCAAATTCCTAAAATGCCCCCGATAAATGTGAAAATAACTGACCAGTAAGAAAAAATACTTGCTCCCCAAAGCATCGGAATCATACTGCCAATACTTGAGCCAATAACCATTCCTATCCAAGTAAGAGATTTCATATGTTTTAATCATTGTAGCACTAAGCGCGATTCTTGAAATCTCTGTATATATTTGATAGATTATATCTGTTAGAAATAAATATTCCGGTGTAGCTCAATGGTAGAGCGGCGCCCTGTTAAGGCGATGGTTGTAGGTTCGAGTCCTACCACCGGAGCATCTGAGAAAAAGTATTCAATTTTGCCCCATTGGCTATTAGCTGATAGGGTATTTTGAATTGTATTGAAGCTATTTTTCCGTTTTGAACAGAAAGGTTCCTCAATTGTATGGGGCGTCTTATATATTTTTTATAACAAGTAAAAAAAGAGCGCTAAATGAGCGCTTAGATTACATCACCTGTTTTCTTTATGATGTTGATTTGGAGGACGAGGAGGAGGATGGGGTTGCCCGAATTGGTTGGGCGGAGGCGGGGCGTTTCTTGGCATAACGCGAGGCGCCGGCGGACGAACCTGGTGCGGTCGGTTTAGGTTCCTATCCGGATACATCCGCGGATGAGGCATGTATCTCGGATGCTGTCCTGGCTTTGCGCGAGGATGAGAGACATAGGGCTTGTAATGATTCCAATACGGTTGGGGATAGAACCATCCCCAGTAGTATACATACCCCTGATCCCAATAGTCGTCGGGCCAGTACCTGATATTGTAGTGGTGCCGGTGGCCACAGAGCTTGCAGACGACATCAATTCTAAAGTGGTCATCGCCCGGGCACTTTACCGCCAG
>JAKAHY010000015.1 GCA_021814695.1 bacterium | reverse complement strand
CCCGCGTCCATTTCCAATGGATTTAATCGTATATACGCCGGAGCAGGTTGAAAGAAGAAAAAAAATAAGAGATTTCTTTTTAAAAAGCGTTTTAACCAATGGCAAAATTTTATTTACGAAATAATTTATGCTGACCGAACAAGAAAGGGATTATCAGGAATGGTTCAAGAAAGCGGAAGAGGACTTAATTTCGAATCGGGCGGTTCTAAAGGAGGGATCCCCCAGCACTGCGTGTTTTTTGTCGCAACAGATAGTCGAAAAATATCTGAAAGGCCTTTTAATTTTTCATAACATAGAATTTCCAAAAGTTCACGATTTGCTTGAGTTGGAAGGATTGCTTTTAATGGTTGAGCCGGAAATTGAGAATTATAAGAAAGATTTGGATTTGTTAAGCACTTATTATTTTGAAACTCGCTATCCGGGCGAGTATCCGGAGTTTACACCTCAAGAAGCCCAAGCGGCGTTTGAAGCGGCTAGTAAAATAAAAGAATTTGTTTTAAAGAAGGTTAATAATGAAAAGCGTAAATAAAAAACCGCCTCGGTTGCCCGAGGCGTACTGTAAAACTATCATAAGTTTAACAAATCATAATACATTGTCAATACTTCCATGAATATCAACAAATATCAACGCAGTAGCGGTTTCACTCTTCTCGAACTTCTTATAATCATCGGCATTATAGCCATTGTCGGGGTAATTACTATGTTAATTGTGAATCCCACGGAGCTGTTCAGTCAAAGCAGAGACACGCGTCGCATGGTTGATTTAAAAAATATTGATTCAGCCGCCAGGTTGGTACGTGCGGAAGGCGTTTTTATGGGTAATTCCAACACGGTTTATATTTCCGTTCCTGATCCGGCTCTTTCAGGAAACGCGACGTCAACTTGCCCTAATATGGGGCTTCCTCCTCTTGACCCCAGCTGGAAATACAATTGCGTTTCAAAAGATAATTTAACAAAAAATAATGGCATTGGCTGGATACCCATTAATTTTTCTTCTTTGAGTAGCGGCTCACCTTTTGCATCTTTACCCGTCGACCCCGAAAATACTACTTCCTCCTGGCGTTATTACAGATACATTACGGATTCAAAAGGAAAATATATCGCTGTTTCAGGATTATATAGTGAGAAATTTAAACCAGAAGCCGCCAAAGACGGCGGATTTGATAGCGAAAAATTTGAAGTCGGCACGGGCCTTTCTCTATGGGAAGAAAGTAAAAAATACAACGGTCTTGTCAGGGAAAACTGTGTTAGTTACACTAATTGTTTTACTTCTTTGAGTCAATGGGAATCAAATTACTCCGGAATACCCTTCGGTTCGTGCTCACCTGGCGATTTAAATTGCGTGGATAAAATCGCAGTTGCTAAAATTGACGGCAGTTGGAGTAATCCGGATACTCGGCAGGTTACAATTGGCGGTTGGACGAACTCTGTTAATAATTATATAAAAATTTATACCACCACTGCGGCAAGGCATAGCGGTAAATGGGATAATAGTAAATATCGGTTGCAATTCACGGCTTCAGGCCATTTTTATGATGCGATTAACGTGCGCCAGGATTTTGTAAAAATTGATGGTTTACAGGTGTATTTAATAACTAGTTATAGGGGTAATGGCGCTATTGGTCAGGGTTATATGTCGATCCATCCTAATAATAAACTCGAGATATCCAATAGTATAATAAAAGCGACAATCACAGATTACGCATACGGTATTGTGGCTGATTATAACGGAATTATTTATGCTTGGAACAATGTTATTTATGGATTTAAAGCCACAAATTATGGAACCGGATATGGTATAACTCCTGCCAATAGCACTAAAATGATGTATTTTTATAATAATACCGTTTATAATAATAATGTTGGCATAGGCACTAACGGTACGACGACCGTAGCTATAAATAACATTTCAAGTGATAATTCAAACAGCGATTATAGTACGCGCGTTTTTTCCACCTCATCCCAAAACAATATTTCCAAGGATAATTCTTCTCCCAACGTTTCATATCGGGATAAAATTGTTTTTTTTGTTTCTATCCCTACTGAAGATTTTCATCTTTCGCCCGTCGATACGGCCGCCAAAGACGCGGGAGTGGATTTGTCCGCAGATCCCAACTTGTCATTTACCACCGACATCGACGGCCAAACCAGAACAGGCACCTGGGATATCGGAGCAGATGAATTATAGTTAAAACGCCAAAAAGTAAGATGTGCAATTACAATTCAAAATTTAAAATCATTTTATTCACAATAATCTTTTTCGGAATTTTTGGATTGGCTAAAAATTCATGGGCGACCGCTCCAGTTCTGAATTTTTCCGATATAACATCAGGTCCAAAGACCGGCAACACCGACGGTGCCGGCGGATTGACAGCGGCCCAACATGGCGCAATCGTGACCGTCTGGGGAAATAATCTCGGCTCAACCCAAGGCTCTTCGAAGGTCTATATCGGGAATGTCGAAGCGGCGCATGTTTATTATTGGAAAGACGCGGACGGCCAGTTGCCGGGCGGGCCGGCTGATTTGAAAACTTATCACAAGATGCAAGAGATCGCATTCGCGTTTCCGGCCGTTGCCCTGGATGGCAAAACTGCCATAAAAGTAAAAGTCAACGGCGTTGATTCAAACACGCTACCGTTCACTGTTAGGGCGGGCGGAATAAAATTCATCAAGCCGGCGGCTAATGGAGGAAACGATCTGACCGGGGATGGCTCATGGACCGCCCCTTGGGAAACACTGCAATCGACAGTGGCTGGCGGTAATGGAAAAATCAATGTAGGCGACATCGTTTACAGTGTCGGAGTTGGCAGTGTTGCTGGTGTCGGGGTTGGCAAGACCACGACAATTGCCGGCACCGAAGAAAGCCCGATATCCATCGCGGCTTATCCCGGCACGAAGGTCAATATATCAGGGAGCGAAAATCCGTCCTTCACGATTTATTACTATTATTCTAATCCTTATTGGAACTGGTCAAAAGTTTCCATCAATACGGAAGTGTCAGGTATCTTAGTTACGAGAAAAAATCGGATAATAGGGGTTGAGATAACCGGCCCCAATGTCTACGGGGGCTACACCGGCGCAATCGGAGGAGGTTGCAATGGTGTTTTAAGCTGCAACAGACCTGAAGGCGGGAAATATCTCGGCATTTACATCCATAACTACGGAACCGACAACGGTGTGCCTACGGCCGGAAACGTAGGTACTGACCCCTCGGTATGCCCGTACTCTAATTCGGAATGCAAAAATTCGTGGGATAAGTTCCAGCATTTATATTACGTCTCAAACAGATCGGGCAATCCATTGGAGGCTTATGAAATAGGCTGGAACAATCTGATCGACAATCCGATATATTCGGGAATCCATGTCTACGACCAAACGCCTTGTGGTGATTGGACCGGCACGATGAAGATCCATCACAATGTAGTAAAAAACCAAAGGGGCAGTGCAATCAATGTTGATTTAGCGAATTGTACTCCCAGACTGATTATTTCTTTTGAGATCCATGACAATATCATCATCAATGACTCATCGGTGGCGTTCGGCGGTGCAGGCATTTCTATCAAGACGCCAAGCAGAACTGAATCGCCGGCCGACCAGATAAGAGTATATAACAATACGGTGTACGGACAAATTTCTCCAAGCCAGTTCGCCTATATAGGGCCGAATCAGCATTTCATCAATAATATTTTTGTGGACACTCAAAATGTCGACTTTTTTACCAAATATGATGGATATCCGTCTTTGAGCTCGAACAATGTTTTTTACAGTCTGTTCGGAAAAGCGATGCCTGCATGGGTAGGCGCAGGTAATGTCAGCCTCGATCCGCTCTTTGCAAATCCGGCATCGTTCGATTTTTCCTTGCGGTCCGGCAGTCCTGCGGTAAATGCCGGTTCCGATCTGGCGCTTACAACCGCCCCGCTCGATTTTTTTGGGCAATCAAGGCAAAGCGGCAATGTTAGCATCGGAGCTCTGCAGTATATTGGGGCTGGTTCTATTCTTGACGCCACCCCTCCTACTGCGCCAACGGGACTGATGGTCAATTAAAGAGATATAAATAATAAACTTTTTCCAATAAATTTGTTATAATTTTCCCATCTTATGTTCAAGAGAGTATTTTCTATATTATTTTTTTTCATATTTCTTTATTCTATCTCTATTTTTATCGCTACTCAATCCTTTGCCGCCACTGAATTTGTCTCCTCAATAATGCAATCAGGAGGGGATTATAATACTTTAAATTCTTGGTCGCTAAGCAATAACGCTGACCTAACCGTCTCCTCCACCAAGGTTTATTCCGTTTCCTCCGCGTCCGGAACTGTCGCGGACGCAAGTACTGTCACCGGATCAGTGTCGACAACAACCAAAGCCAAACTCAATCATTATTCTTCGTTAAGCGGTCAGGTTTTAGTTTCCAATATAAGAAACACCATCAC
>JAKAHY010000014.1 GCA_021814695.1 bacterium | reverse complement strand
GATCTGAAGCGACGTAAGAAACCCGAAAGTTTCTTAAACGTAAATACTTGAACTACCTTTCTTTGGGTAAAAGTTTCTTTATCTCTTCCGCGTCCAATGAATATGCCCGCACAAACGAATCGTCAACGTGCGCGTATAAAACACCCGATCCTTTCGCTTCTTCGACAAATTGGCTTGCAAACGTTATTGTTTTTGCTTCGCTATCTTGGATGAACGGCTCTGGAGAAACCCAATCGATTTTTCCGTGCTCGTAGTCATATATGAAAAGACCGACGGAAAACATACCATATTTTATATGATCTCCTTCGTGTTGATTGGCTTCTCGGCCGTTCATAATACCCACCAACTTTCCATCGCCAATATCAATAAAGCTTTTGGGCAATAACGGTCCAGGCGATGCATGGCCGGCAATCCAAGGAATGTTGTGCTCCGCAGGGTGAAAAACTTCATCGCCCCATTCCCATGTTTTTCCCATATCTTCCACCTTGGCGACACGTACCGTTGAATAACGATCCGTTTTGCGATCGCTGGATTCAAACAAATTATAGCGAAATCCTTTGCTGTTTAACGGTGCAATCGACACCTCCTTTGCTCTTCCTTTTGAATCATCGGACATAAGCACCGGCTCAGTCATTTCGAGTGAATGAAGGTCCTTGCCCACCGCATGCCCTAAGTGCGTGATTGTTCCTTCTTTGCTCTTATGCCGAAGTGGAATTGTGAAATAGACATGCATCAAATCCGTCTTTTCGTCAATCCAAATATCCGGATCTTCAAGGCCGATAAAATCAAACTCATCATCAGCTAATTGTTCTGTAATCTCGCGCTCGTTTTTTATTGTAAGACGATCGCCGATTTCAAAATGATCCGGCGAATCACTCTTCGCGACGTGCAGCTCACTACGATCGACATATCCTAAAATCTCCACGTCTCCGGTGCGGCTTGTTATACAGCGGATGATTCCTTCGCGGTTGTCAGTTCTCGGGTCAAGCGTTATAGCCATTACGTGCTCAAAACGCTCGTCTCGTTCAACGGCTTTGTCAGAATGTTCAATATATCCTTTTGGTTTTTCCATACTTTTTTCTTTTTTTTCCATAACAAAATAATATCACTTCACACGGTTTGTGTTAAGCCGGAATATAAAAAAATTTCTGCAGTATTCTACATACTTTAAAATTATTTTAAATAAAACCCGCATATTTTGCGGGATCACCTGTCTACGCAGACAGGTCTAACGGTAGGACATGGGCCTTTGAAGCCCAGTATCGGGGTTCGAATCCCTGTCCCCCAGCAAAATAAATACACTCTTGTGGTGTATTTTATTTTTCCAGGCAAATATTGACAAATAGAATTTTATATGTTATACTTCAAAAATAATTCCTGAACCCGTATGGGCAGGTCGTTCTGATGCAGGTCAGAATAAGAGGGCAACTTCTCCCTTAAAAGAAGTGTTCTTAAGGAGATGCGTATGCACCAACTTGAAATCACCGATGGGCCATCGAAGTTTGACCTCATGCTCGCTCTGTTTGACGGAAACTGCGAGCATCGTCGGGAGGTTGTTTTCAACCTCCGAGCCGGTAAGTCCACCTCGACTCTCGCTGTTATTGATTCAGTAGTTGTTATCGATTCAGTGACGAGAGAGGATGGAAGTGGAGAAAGCTGGAACTTTGAGGGGCGTGTAGTTGATTTTGTAGGTAACCCCAAGATTATCGGCTACTTCTCCACCAGGACGCGGAAGGGATGGGTAAGATTCTAATCGAACATTAATGGTCATTAAATAACGAGAGCCTGACCAGCTCTCTTTTCATTTGTATTTTGTTATAAATCACCTGGAAAGATTTTAGCATCATATTTTGAATAGTTAATTAATTTAATTATTCGCCAATTAGGCAGTTTTTTGATAAGATAGAAACATGTTTCTATCTGAACCGACTAAAAAATATAAACAAAGCTTTATTGAAGCGATGAGAGAAACAGAGGAAGAGTCAAGCGACCCTGATATTCATAAACGTATTACAGAAGCCGAACAAGATTTTGATAAATACCTTGATGGACTTAAAGAGCAAGAGAAGGATAAAAACTTAAAACCAGAACATGTTCCTCAGACCACATACTGGCTCATAGATAACGACGAATATATCGGAGCAGTACGTATCCGCCATAGCTTAAACGAAGCTTTAATGAAAGAGGGTGGGCATATTGGTTATGACATCAGGCCTTCCAAGCGGAAACTTGGATATGGCAGTAAGATATTGGAATTAGTCCTACCAAAAGCAAAAATACTTGGTATTACCAAAGCTCTTTTAACTTGTAATTCAACAAATACCGGCTCTATTAAAATTATTGAAAAGAACGGAGGTATTTTGTGGGATAAAATACCTGGGGGAGTAGATAAACCTGACAAATTACGTTATTGGATTGAAATTAAATGAATCCACAAAAATTCTACAAAATATTTATTTATAATTTTGTTAAGATAAGTTCACATAAATAGTTAAATTACATCCAGCCTTTATACTGATTGGAAATAGTTAATATTAGACCAGGTGATACGGCAAAATAAAATCACTTTTGAACCCGATCAGAACTACAAAAATAACGTTTATTTAACATGGTTTTTTGTTGATATGTATAAAGTTCAAGACCTTCGCAACACTTGATAAGGTGTTTGCATCCCCAACGACATATGGGGACGTTCGTGATTGTAGTAGTAAATGTATTCGGATATCTCCTTTTGATATACAGACATTTGTCTTGGAACACGGGAAAGGCATTCATCCTGCAATGTTCTGTTGAATCTTTCGATGTGGGCATTGTCCGTAGGGGTCCGTATCCGGCTATGTCGGTGGATGATATTCATCTCAACGCATCTCTTGGTAAAATACTTTGAAAACTCGCTGCCGTGATCCGATTGAATTGTTTGGAATCTGAAAGGAGATTTATTCTGCGCATGCCTGAGAGCCAATGCGCTTCTGCCGGCCCTCGCATAAAGAGACGGCTCGGCATAAGCCCATCGAGAACGGACGTCCAGAAGAGTGTATATGTATAGCCGATCCTCTGGAGCTCCATCAACAATGGTATCTATTTCCACCAGTTTTCCTGGGTTATCCGGTATCGGTCTGGATATATACTTATGCCATTTCTTCCAGGGTGAAGGATATGTCAGATGATTCCTTTTCAAGGTTCTTTTGATTGAAGAAAGGGAAACGATATAACCATCTTTCATCAAATGCCAATGGATTACTTCGGCACATCTTCGGTATCTTTGACGATATTGGATGATTTTATCCACCATCTCAAAAGACAACTCTTTTGGATGTTTATATGGACAGGAAGATTGAGTCGATATAACACGAGAATTGCTGGAGAGATATCTTCCCTTACTATACCATCGACTAACTGTGCTGGGCTGGACTCCAAAATATCGAGCTGTTTGGCGCATCGACCAGTTCTCAAATCTCACCTTATTGACCGCTTCCATTCTCAATCTTGGAAGATACGGATTGTGTGTATATGGCATTTTCATATTCTAAGGGGTGTTGCCAAGGTATTGAACCATTACATGATATTGACTAATATTATTATATATGCTATTATGTAAAGTATAAAGGAGGGTATTTCCATGTCAGCCAAGTGGGAGTATCAGTCGATGATGGTCGCTCCGGGCCGTGTATACAACGACCGCAACATCGACGAGATGAACGATCTCGGCGAAAATAGTTGGGAGCTGGTGTCGATCGTCAAGCTGACCGTGATCGACGACGACAACAGCGAGACCTTCGTCTATCGGGCTTTCTTCAAGAGACAGATTTCGTAGCACACACGCTCACAAGTTCCACTGTCCGATTCAAACCGCCGGTTTCACTGGCGGTCGCTTTTTTATTACGGATAAAAAATAGCGGATAATTTTACCCGCTTTTTTCGATTTTGTGATACTTCAAATGCCTGCGGTGGCTTTGCTTTAAATCCTTGATGGCGTTGAGGCACGCTTCTTGCTGGGTTTTTCCGTTCCCCGGAGAAGAGCCCAATTCGAAGCAATCACCATAGGTATTGAGATTTTAACGGAAGAACAATATAAAGAGTTGCAAAAACTTGGAAATTTCGATACAAAAACTTCAAGCTGGCTAAAAACACCTTCCGAAATCAGAAAACTCGGCGGCGCTATTTTTGCCGATCGTCGCTATAACCACGTCTTTGTATATCACAACGGCGCATCTTCTTATTATGGCAGTAGGGGTTTCCGCAGCTCTATAGAAATTTAAATTTTATTATATGGAACGCTCGGAATAATAAAGAGATCATTAAGTGCCATTTTTTTTATTTTAAAAAATAATTAACGCATAAAATGTTATATTATAAATATGCCTTTCTTTGTTTATATCCTCAAATGCGCCGATAAATCTCTTTATACGGGTAGCACCAATAATCTCAAACAAAGGTTGAGGCAACACAATGGTTTGAAATCAGGAGCTCATTATACAAAAATTCGCCGCCCGGTTGTGCTTGTTTATTCCGAAAAACTCAAAACACTGGCGGATGCGCGGCGGCGCGAAAACGAAATTAAAAGC
>JAKAHY010000004.1 GCA_021814695.1 bacterium | reverse complement strand
ATCTTTAAAAAAGTCTTTGATAAAGAAGTTTTTCTCTCCAATCGAAAGATACTTTAACCGGCTGGGGTTGGTTGCGCTGGGGAACCATCAGATGTCCCTGGCTTTTTGCTAGATCGTAGAGTTCTTTTGTTATTTTTACATCGTTGAGACAATACTTTTTCAGATCATCAATCCTTCCTTCTTTATAAAGGATCGTAGCTTCGAGTCCATGGCCGTTTTTACCGACCCCCAGATTAGTTTGAGCCAGCAAATCCAAACCGATGCGCTTTCCAGTCATGTCTTCTATATCGTCCAGCAAATCAATGCGAGGAATTGCAAATAAATCAAAGTCATAATGTTTTGCCATAACGGGCAAATCAAACCGGCTTATGGCAAAACCGACGATGAGATCGCTATTTTTTAAAATTTCTCCGGCTTCAGCCAACTGGTGCTCCTCAAATGCAAAATATTTATTCTGGTTGTAGGAATAGAGTCCGACAAGCGAGATGTCCAATCCGGAAAAATTGTCGCGTCCGACTTCCAAAAAAGTATTTTTAGTTTCGATATCTATTACAACTATGTCTTTCATTTTTTATTAATTAGTTACTAGCAATTGGTAATTAGCGCATCAATAACTTCCCGCTATTTACCGATTACTGGTTTATGCATGCTTATCGGCAACGGAACTGGCGGCATAACTCTCGGGTTTGGTTTTAAACGGAAGATTATACGCCCGAATCATTCCCGTAACCTCCGATATGAGTTCGCTGGTTTTACCATTGGACCCGACATCGACGTGAACTTCAAAATCAAATTTTATATCAATATTTTCCTTCAAAACTTTGAGAATTTCAACCGCAGTTTCCAAAGACATCATAACCTCCTTGATAATCCTGTCCCGTAAATTAAACACTCTCTCTCCCGCAAGTCTTTTCCAAAAATATCTGCCTCCGTTACCCACTCTGTGAACCACGATTGCAGTAACAAAATCAGCCGTCTCACCCAGGGGCTGGGAATCGCTTCCGACTATGATTTTATAGGCGTATTGAGGCTTTTGGAGCATGTAATCATGAATTTGAGATACAATTTCCTTTTGAGAAAGCCGCTTGCCGTCGTTATCGAAGAATAAATCCGTCATACGCGAGCAACTATAGCGCTGAAAGATTCCGATGTCAAAACATATTGACATAAACCACCCTTTATTGCTAAGTTTTACTCAGCTCCCAGTACCCCAGGAGAAAAGAATGCCAGCCACCAGAGTCCTGTCCAACGGTCATGAAGTGGAAGAGCTTCTGTATGTCGCTGTACGTAATTCGCTTCTTTACCTTCTGGAAAGCCACGAGATGCGGACCGATGATATCAACGTTGACTGGCCGAACGTACCGGTCGTTAAGGCATTCTGGATTCAGTGCGTCGACTCAAGCCGTAAGATGAGCGAAGCGTCAATCAAGGTTCTATCAAAAGCTTGCTTATGCAACTCCAATGGATATATTCCCGAAAGCATCCGGAATATCGTTCTTTCCATTACTCTCGTGAAGAAAAACGATTGGGGTGGAAATGACTATGGCAAAGAAAAAGTATACATTTCAATCCCGCCGCTATATCCCGCCGGACCGGCCGATCCCGCCAGCCACTATACGGAAATTGATCTGGGAGATGCTCCGCAATTTTAGAACTCCGATTTTGGGGTTCATTTTTTTATTCCGGAGAGAATAATTTTTTTATTTTTCCGAGCATCTCTTTTTCCGTCGATTCAATGTTAATTCTTACCAAATCTTCCGTATTTGACGGCCTGACATTCAGCCACCAATTTTTTCCAAAGATACTCAGGCCGTCTATATTTTCTGTTTTGACGGAATTTTTCAAAAAAACTTTTTTTATTTTTTTATAAAGTTGCGGAAGCTTGTTCTTGTTAAATTTAATATTATATTCCGGAATCTTGAATGTCTCAGGCATTAGAGAAACAAATTCCGACAAAGAATAAGGCAGTTTTGACAAAGCGTTTGTTGCAATAATCATCGCTAAAATTCCGGAACCGGCAAAATCATCCCAAGGCAAGTAATAATGCATCGACGTCTCCACCCCGATGGCATTTTTTTCTTTAAAACACGCTTGCTTCATAAACAAATGCCCAACCCTTGATTCGATGAACTTGGCCCGTCTCAATTCGGGAAGTTTCGATTTAAACACGCTCATGGTAAAACCCGACAATACCGAATAAACAATTTTTTCTTCCGGATACATTGAATGAAAAAGTTTCCATATATGTTCCGGAAAAACTTCCCGCCCAAGATTATCCAATATAAACGCCCTGTCTCCATCACCGTCAAAAACTACTCCTAAATCGGCTTTATTCTTTAAGATCGCATCAGCGGCATTTTTTAATGCGCCGGCAATCATCGGGTTGGGACCATGAGCCGGAAAATTACCATCGGGGCGGATATTTATAAATATCGGGCGGACATTTTTTGGAAATTTAAGTTTTTTTACGGTCGGCCCGGCGCTACCGTTGGAACAATCAATAACAACGCGCATAGTTTTGTCTACTGAAAATATCCCGCTCAAAAATTCTGCGTATTCTTTTTGGTTTAAATCATCCCTTTCTTTAGGATAAATCTTACCGGATATCTTGAATTTTGGTTTCAATTTTAAAATCTTGGAGTAGATAAAATTTCCTCCGACAGACGCTCCTTTTTTGTCTACAATATAAAGACCGTTAAAATTTTTAGGATTGTGGGAAGCGGTAACAACTATCCCTCCCGCTGCATTAAAACGGCGTACAAAAAAATCTATCGCAGGCGTTATCATCAATCCCGCCCCAATAACTTTAAATCCTGCCACTGCCAGACCATTGTGCAACGCCAGATAAAGCGCCGGAGAACTATTGCGCGAATCGCGACCGATAACGATTTTCTTCCCTTTGGGAAATATTGCCGCCATCCTCAGGGCAACATCGAAAACCTCGCGTTCATTTATCTGTCCGGGATATTTTCCGCGAATATCATATGCTCTAAAAATTTCCGAATTCATGTGTAATTGAATTTTAACCAAAATTAGAGTTAAATTAAAGGAACAATCTTATGTCCAAGCATCACAAGAACAGAGCTGATTTTAAAAACGAAAACAATAAAAACAGGAAGGAATTTGTTCCGTCCAAAAAACTCGCTCAAGAGACAACTCATAGTATCTGGGCTCTTATTTTTTTGGCCGTTGCCATACTTTTAGGATTAGCGGGAGTTTCCCTTGCCGGAAATGTCGGGGGGATTATTTTTAATTCTCTCTATGAATTGCTCGGGTGGGGTTACTCGCTTTTGCCCCTAACTCTTCTTTCGGTTAGCGCGACACTTCTTATGCATAAAGAAGAGCGCGCCGTTTATGTGCCTACGCTTTGGGGTGCAATTCTTTTTTTCATATCAGCCCTTGGATTTATTGATGTCCTTTTCGATAAACGGGGCGGAGACATCGGATCGGTAGCCGGTTATCCTAAAATGTGGTTTGGGCCAATTGCTTGGGCGTCCCTTCTTTTTATCGCGGTAATTATAGGAATTATTGTGGTTTTTGACCAGCCTATAAGAATAAAATTCGGCAAAAAAGATGCTATGGAGCCGGAAATTAAAGTGGCTCCATCCATCACTACCCCCGAAACCCAAAAAGAACCGGCTATTGCCGAAGCAGCTGACGAACCGAAAGAAAAGGAAAAACCCTTGGCTATCTTTTCTTCAAAAAACCAGAAGCCAAAAACAAACGGGACATTCCAAAAATTTGCCGACTACAAAGCTCCCCCGCTTGAGCTACTTAAATCATCCGTTGAAAAACCGAATGCAGGAGACCTTAGGGCAAATGCCAATATTATCAAAAGGACTCTGGAAAGCTTCGGAATTGCCGTGGAGATGGGGGAAATAAATATCGGACCCAAAGTTACCCGATACACATTGCGTCCCGCAGAAGGAATTAAGCTGACAAGGATAACAGCCCTCAATCAGGACCTCTCGCTGGCTCTATCGGCTCACCCTATCCGAATTGAAGCTCCGATTCCGGGGAAGCCTTATGTCGGTATTGAAGTTCCCAATAAAAGCGCTGCCATTGTCCGCTTGGGAAATCTTATGGCTTATCCCGAATTTGCCGAAAGCGGCGCATTGGGATTTTGTGTCGGCCGCGACGTAACTGGAGATCTTATTACCGCCAACATAGAAAAAATGCCGCACCTTCTGGTGGCCGGAGCTACTGGTTCGGGAAAATCAATAATGCTTCACTCGATCCTTATTTCTCTCCTGTATAAAAACTCGCCTCAAACGCTTAAATTTATACTCATTGATCCAAAAAGAGTTGAGCTCTCGGCTTATAATGGTTTGCCGCATCTAATCGCTCCCGTCATCATTCAGGGTAAGAAGGCTTTGGGAGTTTTCAGATGGGCAATCGCCGAAATGGAAAAAAGATATGAGACTCTGCTTAAGGCAGGAGCCAGGGATATCCAAAGCTACAATAAAAAAAATCCCGAAACTCCGATGGCTTTTATTGTCATAGTCGTTGATGAAATGGCCGATCTGATGGCCGCATACGGAAGAGATGTCGAAAACGCAATAGTCCGTTTGGCGCAGATGGCCCGGGCTACCGGAATTCATCTGATACTTTCAACCCAGAGACCATCCGTTGAGGTTATTACCGGACTTATAAAAGCCAACATTACGTCCCGCATCGCACTCCAAGTCGCCAGTCAGGTTGATTCGCGCACAATATTGGACACCGCCGGCGCCGAAAAACTTCTCGGAGGCGGAGATTTGCTTTTTGTTTCTGCCGAACTTTCAAAACCAAAAAGGATTCAGGGCGCTTACATAGCGGAAGAGGAAATAAAGAAAGTTACCGACTTTATCAGGGACAACAACGAGGATTATATCGATTCCAGCCAGGAAGGACCGGTCTTTGAAGAGAACGGTGAATCGGAGAACGGACAACGTGATATGTTTGAAGAATACGCTGAAAATGACGAAGATGACGAGCTTCTCCGGGAAGCCGTCGAGACCGTAAAACAGACCCAAAAGGCCTCCGCGTCACTTTTGCAAAGAAAACTTAAAATCGGGTATGCCCGGGCTGCACGTTTGCTCGATATTATGGAAGAAAAAGGGATTGTTGGTCCGGGAGAAGGCGCTAAACCAAGAGAGGTTTTTGTTAATAAAGATTTACCATAGATCTGCAAACAAAATAATTGTCATAATAGTAAGTCACAATATTAAATCAAAAAAATGAATACGACCCCAGAAGAAAATTCAAAACAACAACCTAATCTTGACAGAGGAACAAATAAACAAATGAAATGGTGGGTAAAGATTCTAGTTGCCACAATTCTAGTTTTAATTCCGACAATTATAATTTATCTATTGGTTGCTTTATTTATATCAAATAATAATCTTGATAATTGTAAAAATAATCTTAAGGATGTAACCAACCCAGATACAACTAGCCAAATATATTACAAGGGTTCCGAGGATGGAATTTATTTCAGCATGGAACACTGCCAACTTGCAAAATCCACATCAACCCAAGAACAGAGAGCTGATGCTTGTTTCGAATCATTTAAAAAAATCATATCACCTCCCATTCCCATACAAATTTACGGACCGACAGCTAAACCCGCATTATATTTATACCCGACCAAAAAAACTACTGTAACAGTCAAATTGGATTACAATGGCACAATAACAGCAGACTATCCCGATTACGACACAACAATCAATGGTTGGAAAGTCGTCGCTTCTCCAACTGGACAGATTATCGACACAAAAGATAACAAGCAATATTCCTATATATATTGGGAGGGATCAGCAGAAAAAAGGCCTTATGACCTTTCCAGTGGATTTGTTGTTGCTGGAGAAGATTCAAAAAAATTTTTAGAAGGCGTTCTGCCTAAAATAGGTTTACTGCCAAGTGAATACAATGATTTTATCGTATACTGGTATCCAAAAATGGAGAGAAACAAATTCAATCTTATTCACTTTGCAAACGATTCGGAGTATGGAAATTTTGCTAAACTAAACATAACTCCAAAACCAGATTCACTGCTTCGCGTATTTATGGTAATCAAACCAATAGATAGAGAAGTCATCGTTAAGCCTCAAACATTAACGCCCTTCACAAGAAATGGATTTACCGTTGTAGAATGGGGTGGAACAGAATTAAAATAAAGCCATCTTCAGCCATATAGAAAGAGCCAAACCAAGAGAAGTATTCGTATCCAGAGAAGACCAAAACAACTGAATACTTAAAACTTAACGCCACACGAGCAAGAGTTTGACGGCAAATAAGAAAAGGTGGAGAATGTACTGGACTAAATCGTTCTAATTGAATATATGCTAAAAAGAGTTTTTAGCTTTTAGTGTTAAGTTTTAAGTTTCGATCATGACAGAATTTAAACCCTTAAAAGACATCCTCAAAGAGGAGATGAGAGCCAAAGGGCTCAATGCTCAGAAACTTTCGGAGCTGACTGATATTGCCCCTCATTACATTAAAGCGCTTTTGGAAAACGATTTCTCCAATCTGCCGGCAGCTCCTTATGTCCGTGGCTATTTGGATACAATTGCAAGAATCTTAGAAATAGACTCCGAGCCGTTATGGCACGAGTATAGAAAAGAATCGGAAATAAAACGCTCCGGAGAATCGGACAAATTACCGTCCAACCGTTACGCCCCAAAACCTTTTAATAAAATGGCCTTGGTTATCACGCTCGCCGTCTTGGTTGTAATCGCCTTTTTAATTCCTAAAATTGCGGACTTTTTGGGTCGCCCGTCAATAGAAATAATTTCTCCTCCCTCAGATATGTATCAGGCCCAACAAGATACATTTATTTTATCCGGAAAGATAAGTAACCCCCAAGACAAGCTTTTAGTAAATGACAGCGAGGTAGTGGTTAATCCGGATGGTTCATTCGAAAAACAAGTATCTCTAAATTCCGGATGCAACAACAATGTATTCGAATTTACCGCCAAAAGATTTTTGGGATTCAGCACTTCGGTTAAAAGAACAATTTGCCTTATCACATCTCCGACTCAGCAGCAGGAAACGACCTCCACTCCCGGAATTATTCAATAAAAATAGAAGTAATAAAAAATAAATGAAAAAAGAAAAAAAAGAGGAAAAAAATAGTTCGTCCGACCTTCAAAATTTAATTGATTCCCTTCAAAGTAAATTCGGGGAAGGCGCCATTATGCGCCTGGACGACAGAAAAGCCGTGAAAGTTGAAGCAACTCACACGGGCTCATATTCATTGGATATAGCGCTTGGAGTCGGGGGTTTGCCGCGAGGAAGAATTGTCGAGGTTTATGGCCCGGAAATGTCTGGAAAGACAACGCTCGCCCTTTCCGTCATTGCCCAAGCCCAAAAACATGGGGGTAAGTGCGCCTTTATCGACGCCGAACACGCAATGGACCCGGCTTATGCCAAAAGAATCGGTGTCAAAACATCCGAACTTCTGATATCCCAACCGGATAGTGGAGAGGAAGCACTCCAGATTCTTGAAAATCTTGCCCGATCGGGAATTATAGAACTGGTTGTCGTGGATTCTGTCGCCGCCCTTACTCCACGCGCGGAAATTGAAGGTGAAATAGGAGACCAGACGATAGGACTACAGGCGAGACTTATGTCCCAAGCTCTCCGCAAACTCACTTCAATCGCCTCCAAATCAAATACTACTATTATTTTTATAAACCAATTGCGCTCTCAAATCGGAGTTATGTGGGGAAATCCCGAAACCACGCCCGGTGGGAGGGCTCTTAAATTCTACGCATCGGTCAGAATAGATATCCGCCGCATCGCTCAGCTCAAAAAGGGAGAGGAAGTGATTGGTAATCATGTGAAAGCCAAGGTCGTCAAAAATAAAGTTGCCGCTCCTTTTAGAATCGCTGAATTTGACATATTTTTTGGACAAGGGATATCTTACGCCTCGGATATGATGAATGTTGCCATCAAGCATGGAGTTATCACCAAGACAGGTAACACCTTTTCGTTCAACGGAGAAAAGCTCGGGGTGGGCCTGGATGCCGCCCGCCTGGCAATTGAGGCCGATAAAAAACTGGAAAAAGAAATAGAAAAGAAACTGGAAACAATTGGGGCTCCCGGCGAATCGGAATAGCAACCACTTCAATTGATTAAATAAAATGACTGCTCCGATTTTCTATCGGAGCGGTTTTTATTTAGCCATTTGGGATTTTATATAAGAACGAATCTGGTCGTATTTTTCAAATCCTTCAACCGGAAGAAGAACTGAAACGTTTTGTGTTGAAGTTCCAAAAGTTACCAGAATCATCTTTGATTCAAATAATCTTGTTGAAAAATCCATAACAATTCCGGATACGCTAACTTTGGACAAGTCGGTATTTATCGCATATCCGGCCAGTTTTGAAGCATCTAAATCGGATTTTTCCAATAATCCGGATTTTAAAACAAATCTGTCTATAAAGGCTATTTTTTCGGCGGTGCTTAATTTTGAAAATTTAGAAAATATATTACCTATTATCTGCTGCTGATTTTTTTCTCTAAAAAAATCGCCCTCTTTATCAAATCTATTGCGTATGAGCCAAACGGCATCATCTCCATTCAGATGATGAGCCCCGGAATCGATGGTATATCCGCTGACCCAATCTACCGCCGGCCGTGATAGCACGACATCGACTCCCCCAAAATAATCTATGGCATCCTTTACCATCGCCAAATCAATAATTGCATAGCCGTCGAGATAAATTCCCGTGACGTCTTCTATTTTCGAAGCAATCGCTTCGGCTTTATATTTTTCAAAAACTTCGTTTATTTTCATCTGATCTTCTCCGGAAAGAACCCAGATATCTCTGGGAACTGAAATTGTATAAATTTTATTCGTATCAGGATTGAATTGAACAACCATTATAGTATCCGTCAGGCTCCCCCCTCCCAAGGTTTGATATTTAACATTTCCCGGCTTTCCCAAAACAAGAATAGATATCTTGTTTGAAGAAAATATATTTTTTATAAAATCCGTAACCGATTCCGATTTCGTCGGATTTTGCCATGACATATTTTTTGAAGGAAGATATGGCGTCAAAAATAAAAAAACGGCCCCCAACAGAAGAAGCGCCCCGATTGATAATATTGAATAAGCAATCTTCTTCATGCTACTTCTGGTTCAAGTCATAAAAATTCCTAAACAGGCAGGCGACAAGTATGGGTCCTGTTCCGCCCGGAGTTGGAGTGTAGAACGACAGATAATTTTCACCCGTCTGGGATAGCGAGCTTTCGTCAAAATCTCCCGAAACTTTCCCCCGGGGATTTAAACCATATCCGAAATCGATGACTCCGGAATTTTTTTTAAGCATCGGGGCTTTAATAATTCCCGACTGTCCGGTTCCAAGAATCGCTATATCCGCCTCTTTTAGTGCAGCCAGGTCGCTCCCCTTGTCTAAAATGATAGTCTGCGAGGTCTTTCCCGAGAGCCAAGTCGCGATCGGCTTTCCGACAAGCACCCCCTGTCCAACAACGGCAAATTTTAAGCTCGAATCTATGGTTATGTTCTTATACCTCAAAATTTCAGCAATAACCGATACTGCTGGCGGAAAAATATTCAAACGACCGGAGTAGAAACCGCCCAAACTTCTTTCCGAAAGAACGTCAACATCCTTTTCAGGCGGTATTACGTTCATTACATACTGGAAATTAATATGCGCAGGCAAAGGCAACTGCAAAACCGCCGCACCGCATTGCTTTGATAAAACCACCTGGCTGATTTTTTCTTTAAACTGATCGTTGCTTAGGTTTTCTTCAAATTTATAAATCCTAAAATCTATCCCCAGCTCTTTGGCAACGCTTTCTTTTTGTCTGACAAAACTCAAAATAGCTGGATTATTACCTACAACAAAAACCGCAAAAAACTTCTCCGGAACGGAACGGGATTTCAGTTCGGATATTATATCTTGGGCAATTTTTCTTCCATCAATTTTAATCATGTAAAAAGATCCGCTCTATATGGAAATTTAATGCACATTCTCTTAACCCGATCAGAAACCGAAGAAGGTGTTGTTTTTTTGAAAAGAGATTCAAAAATAAGGCCGGCTATCGTCTTCATCTCTCTTTCTTTCATCCCTCGCATCGTTACCGAATACGTTCCTATCCTGATTGCCGACGGTTTAAGAGGTGAAGAATCCCCGGCAATTGTATTTCTGTTGGCCAGAATTCCGGATTTTTCAAGCATCTTTTCCGCTTCCGCGCCGTTTAATCCGAGCGGCAAAGTTTTTACCAGAAACATATGACTGCCGGTTCCTCCGCCGACAATCTCAAATCCTTCATCCGCCATGGCCTCCATAAGAGCCGCCGAATTTTTCATTACTTGCTTGTAATAGTTTTTAGCCTTAGGCCCAGATGCCGCCTTCAATCCGTAAGCCATCGCCGCTATAACATTGTTATGAGGTCCGCCTTGAAGTCCGGGGAACACCGACTTATCTATAGCCAAAGCCAAATCAATTCTATTCTTTTTAGCTATTGTTGATTTTTTATTCGCAAAAATTATGGCCGCCCTCGGACCGAATAGTGATTTATGGATTGTTGTCGTTACAAAATCAGCATTCTCAAACGGAGAAGGGTACAGTCCTGCCGAAATAAGTCCCGCATAATGGGAAATATCGGCCAAATGATAAGCTCCAAATTTATGGGCAATTTTGCCGATCCTTTCAAAATCTATCTGTTTGGGATAAGCCGAGGCCCCCGAAATAATAAGCTTCGGTTTTATTTTTTTGGTTAGAAATTCTATCTCCGAATAACTGATATTATAATTTTCATCTACCCCATAATTTACGACATTGAAAAGTTTTCCGGTAAAACTGACTCTCGATCCGTGTGATAGATGCCCGCCCGATGTCAGATTCATGCTTAAGATCGTATCGCCAACATTGAGCACCGCCAAGTAGATGGCAAGATTAGCAATCGCTCCCGAATAAGCCTGGACATTCGCATGCCAATTTTTATCCGAAAGAGAAAAGAGTTTTAGCGCTCTTTGCTGCGTCATTTTTTCTATTTTGTCATAATAGATATTTCCCGGATAATATCTCTTCCCGGGATATCCTTCGGAATATTTATTGGTTAATTTTGAGCCTAAAATTTCCAGCACCGGATCAGGAGCTTCATTTTCCGAAGCAATTAAATCCAATTGCCAAGATTGCCTGGATTCCTCGTCTTTAATTAATCCCGAAAGCAATTTGTCTTTTTTATTTAAAGCCTTAAACATTTCTGTATGGTACCCCAAAAAATCCCGTCTCTCAAGCATTAATTATATATAAAAAAATAGAGGGCCCGAGTCCCTCTTTGTGTTAATTAATATCTACCAAGCTGAAATGAAGGCTATCGGAAAGAACCGATATCAGATGGATCGACTTAGAGCCCTCTCGGCAAAGGCCAACCTTGACCGTAAAATAGAAATACATCGTTCCGCCGAAGATTCTTTTCGTTTCACCGCCGGTTAAAATTCCGATTGTTCCTTTGGGAATTTTTATCCTTGGCATAGAATTGTTTTCGTCGGCGGAAATCGCATCCACATCTTTGATGAATCTGACCCTTGCTTTGTCCAATTTTGGATCATGCGTCCGGGAAAGTATTCCGTCTTCCATTTCCGTGCACGCTCCCTTGTGATGTTGTGAACTGCTGATTATACTACCCTCATGATTGCTATTTTGCAAAATATAAGGAGCCTCTACAACGTCGGGTCAATTTTCAGAACCGCCGATGCCGCCGGATTTGAAAAGATTTATCTTTGTGGAATCACCCCGACTCCTTTGGATAGATTTTCAACCAAGCGCAAGGAATTGGCTAAAGTAGCGCTCGGAGCGGAGGATTACATAGACTGGGAGAAGGTAGGAAGTTCTGTGTCCCCGCTTAAAACTATCTCTCTTATAAAAAAACTGAAAAACGACGGGTATAAAATTATTGCGCTTGAACAAGACAAGCGCTCCGTCCCATATTCAAAATTAAAAAATAAAAGTTCCAAAATGGCGTTAATTGTCGGAGACGAAGTCAGGGGAATCTCAAAATCAATACTCAAACATTGTGATCGGATAATCGAAATCCCAATGATTGGAAAAAAAGAGTCTCTGAATGTTTCGGTGGCGTTCGGAATTGCTGCGTATGAATTATTAGACAAGAGCCGTAAAAAAAAGTATCTTTAATCCAGTTCATAACACCGGAGGCTAATTGCCCAACTGGGTGGCAACGCCCGTTGAATTTATCTTAGGGCCTTTGATTCTGCTGATCATATTGCCGATTATTCCTACTATCTGGATTTTTCTAGTATATCCGATATTCGCCTACAGGCTAAAACACTCCAAAATAAAGTTCTCTTATTGGACCAGGATTTGGATGTTTTATATCTTCACGGCCATATTCTGCGCCCCAATTCTTCCACTGGTTAAAGACACAATCGAACACCCTCGGCTTTTGTATCCGCTTATCCATTCATGGGGTTTCTGGAGCTTGATAGGATATTCCATGTTTGTGCTGATTTTCCACAAATCAATCAATCGTTTCGTGGAAAATTCCCCGGTAATTCAAGAGGGTAAAAGAGTCCTGATAGATAACTGGGACAAAGCTTTAGTTAAAATAGGAATCGCCAAAATGAACGGCAACGGTAAATGAAAATGGCCCATCGGGCCATTTATTTTTTATTTTATCATAAATATCTTTTTAAAAACTCTTCTCTGATAATAAACGCGGAAGCAACGGCTCTGTTTTCGTGAGGAAACATTTTTCTCCTGGTTTCCTCATCAACATTGCCGCGAATTTCAAATCCCATCCTCATAAGAAGGTTCGGATGCTCGGCGACAATCCAGGAGGTCGCCTCAACTCTTTCTATCTTTCCATCAGCCTCAACTTTTTCGGCTAATCTGTGCAAACCATCCTTCAAAAGTTCCAATTTGTTTTCTGTTTCCTTATTGGGAGCAATATGAATGTTAAAATATTTTCCATCAGGCCCAACATCAAAAGAGAGTAGCTGGTTAAGCGGTTCAAACCCGCCCCGTTTTATAAAATTTTCTCTAGAAATCGCTTCCAGCGCAGATGCAAAAACTTTCGGATTGGAAAATTTTAATTCAATCAACGGATTTAAAACTTCTACCACCTTTTTTGCAAAAACTGAATCGTTTTCAGCTCCTTCAATGAGAGCATCTAAATCAAGGAGTATTCTCTCTAAATCAAGTGATCGGTGTTTAGAGAAATCAACTATGCGTGATTTTAATCTGCTAATTAATTCCTCCCGGCTCTTTCCCTCTTTAATCCCTCTTAAAATTTCGCCCTCAATCTCTTTGCGATAATTTTCCCTCTCTTCTTTCTCTTCCAGCTGATTGCCGGCGGAAGGCATCCTTTCTGCCATAAATTTTATTTTATCGGATATTTAACCGTCTTTGACTGGAAAAATCCGTTTATATTTTCTATATCACTGTCCAAAATCCTGGTTATTGCTTCTTTGGTGTTGAAGGCATTATGAGGCGTAATTACGACATTGGGCATATCCATAAGAATATCATTCATCAAAACCGTCTGAAGATTGGACGCGCCTTGATCGGTTTTCTGGTTAAGCCAAAATCCTCTCTCGTCTTTCATAATGTCTTCTTCCTCAATGACATCCAGCCCGGCGCCGGCAAGAATCCCTTCCTTAAGCGCCATAACAAGAGCCTTGGCTTCTACCAAAGGACCGCGAGCGGTATTGATAAGAAAGGCTCCTTTTTTTATTTTTTTTATGTTCTCGGTATTTATGAAATGATGTGTCTCGGGAGAATAAAACAAATGGATAGTTATAAAGTCGGACTGCCCCAAAACTTCATCAATCGATTTATATTCAAATCCCATTTCTTTGGCTAGATCGGGTTTTGGAAATCTATCAAAAGCGATAACGTTCATTTCAAATCCTTTGGCCATTTTTATAACATGCTGACCTATGTGGCCTGCGCCAATCACCCCCAAAGTTTTTCCTTTCAAATCCGTACCCATTAGCCCTTCAAAATTAAATTCTTCCTGACGCTTAACTCTATCGACGCACCAATATAATTTTCTGGACAGCATTAAAATCAGCCCCATCGCAAATTCAGCAACGGTATTTTCTCCATAGTAAGGGACATATCCTAGGGCTATGTTTTTTGAACGGGCGTACGCCAGATCAATATGATCAAACCCGGTTGATCGGGTAGTAATCAATTTAAGATTCGGAAAGTGGTCAATAACATTTTTATCTATATGCGGTCCGATAAAAACAGAAATGGCATCATAATCGTTTTTTTCGGGCAACTGATCAACTCCGTTTTCATAAACATCACACTCAAATCCGGCTTTGATTAAAGAGCTTTTTAAATAATCGGCCTCCCATCCTTTTGCTTGAAACAATGCTATTTTACTCACTATATTTTTGCTTAATTAAGCTAATTGTAACACATATACGATAAAACGGCATCAAAAACACCCGCGAAAGCGGGTGTTTTGAATTTTGTAGGAAAACTTTTATCGTTTAGCTTTAATAATTTCATCTATAAGGCCATACTCCTTAGCCTCCTGTGAGCTCATGTAGTAGTCACGGTCGGTATCTTTTTCTATTTTTGTTAAGGATTGATCCGCGTGTTTGGAAAGAATCTGATTGAGCTTGTCTTTTATTTTTAGAATTTGCCGAGCCGTTATTTCGATTTCGGTCGCCTGTCCTTCGGCGCCTCCCATAACCTGATGGATAAGAATCTGAGAATTAGGCAAAGCGAATCGCTTTCCTTTTTTGCCGGCTGCCAGCAAAACAGCTCCCATTGAAGCGGCCATCCCTACACAAATTGTGGAAACATCCGGCTTAACGTGCTGCATCGTGTCATAAATCGCCAGACCTGCAGTTACCGAGCCGCCCGGGCTGTTGATGTATATTTGGATATCCTTTTTTGAATCCTCGTGGTCCAAAAACAAAAGCTGAGCAATAACCGCATTAGCCTCGTCATCAGTGATCGGTCCCCCGATAAAGATGATGCGCTCTTTCAAAAGCCTTGAATAAATATCATACGCCCTTTCTCCGTAAGGAGACTTATCTATGACCATTGGAATTAAACTCATATAAATTGGTAATCAGTAAATAATAATTAGTACATTAGAAATTATAGCCAAAACAAGTGCCTTTGCAAGATTCTTAAAAAACAGGCTATATATTCGAATCAAACAAGTTTGGATAAATATGAGCTGTTTGGTTTGTCTTATTGTTTGAGCCCAAGCAAAGCAAGGGCGAGTTAAAACAAAGGCGAAATGTGAATCCGACTTGCTATGAAAATATGTAACGCCTGGGACCTGCCTGCCGGCAGGCAGGGTTTTAGGCGCCACCTTTTTCTGACCAAAAAGGTGGCAAAATGCCACCTCGTTTGTATAACGAATAATAATAATTTATCTCAAGAATTTAACAATCAGCAAAGCGATAATATTTACCACCTTAATCAAAGGATTGATTGCCGGTCCGGTTGTGTCTTTATAAGGATCACCGACAGTATCACCGGTTACTGCCGCCTTGTGGGCTTCCGAGCCCTTGCCTCCGAAGTTTCCATCCTCAATATATTTTTTTGCATTATCCCAAGCCGCTCCTCCTGCAGTCATAGACAATGCCATAAATAAACCGCACACGATAACTCCCATAAGCAATCCTCCCAAGGCTTGAGATCCAAAAATAAATCCAACCAGAAGCACTCCAACGATAGGAATCAGTGCCGGAATAATCATCTCTTTAATTGCCGCTTTGGTAACGATGTCCACCGCCTTACCGTATTCCGGCTTTGCCGTTCCTTCCATAATTCCTTTTATTTCTCTAAATTGCCTTCTAATTTCTTCAACTACGGCACCGGCAGCTCTTCCCACAGAACGCAGTGTCAAAGCTCCGAAAATATAAACCATGGCCGCTCCCAGAATCAGACCGATTAAAACTTTGTGATTGCTTAAATCAAAAATCGAGTTTTTGGACTCGCTGGCATAGCTTGAGAACAAAACCAATGCCGCCAAACCTGCGGAAGCAATGGCATAACCTTTGGTAACGGCCTTGGTTGTATTGCCGACGGCATCCAATGCATCGGTAATTTTTCTGACATCCTCCGGCTGATTAGTCATCTCCGCAATTCCTCCGGCGTTATCGGTGATTGGCCCGAACGAATCAATTGAAACGATAATCCCCGCCACCGAAAGCATTGCCACCGATGCGATAGCAACTCCGTATATTCCGCCCAACATAAAGCTTCCGAGAATCGCCAAGGTAATTATTATCGCCGGGATCAAAGTAGATTCCATTCCGACAGAAATTCCTATGATTATATTCGTACCATGTCCCGATTTTGCCGCTTCAGCTATCGATTCTACGGGCCTGAATTTTTTTGCCGTATAATAATCGGTAGCGACGACCATTAGCCCGGTAACGGCAAGTCCGATGAGAGAAGCCAAAAATATTTTTACATATCCGGCCCCAAACGTATATTCGGAAATAAAATAAAATCCCACCGCTGAAAAAATAAGCGAAGCGATAAGGCCTTTATAAAGAGCTCCCATTATTGAGCCATTTTTTCCGAGACGGACGAAAAACGATCCGAGAATCGAGGCAATGATGGAAACACCACCGATAAGCAGGGGAAACTCTATAGAACCGGTAGTCCCGGCGGTGATTGATCCCAATAAGATTCCGGCAGTCAAAGTCACGGCATAAGTTTCAAAAAGATCGGCAGCCATTCCTGCACAGTCGCCGACATTATCGCCGACATTGTCGGCAATAACTCCGGGATTTCTCGGATCATCTTCCGGAATACCAGCTTCCACCTTTCCGACTAAATCAGTTCCGACATCGGCTGCTTTGGTATAAATTCCTCCCCCAAGACGGGCAAAAATCGAAATCAAGCTGGCTCCAAAACTAAGCCCGATAAGCACCCCTATATCTTTTCCAAATGCAAAATAACATCCGGCTACGGCAAGTAATCCTAAAGCCGTAACCAACAGTCCCGTGACCGAACCGGCCCGAAACGCCAGCGAGAGTGCTTTGCCCATTCCGTTTTTTGCCGCTTCGGCCGTCTTTGAATTGGCCCTGACCGCAACATTCATCCCGATATATCCGGTAAGGGCCGAGGCGATGCTTCCCAAAACAAATCCGACCCCCGTTTTCCATCCCAAAAGTAGGGCAATTGCAACAAATAACACTACCGCAACCAAAGCAACTGTTTTATATTGTCGATTGAGATACGCCATAGAGCCCTCATGTATCGCTTTTGACAGCTCAACCATCTCTTTGTCACCCGAAGATTGTTTCATCAGCCACAAAGCTAAAAACAGGCTGTAGGCCAAAGCCAAAACGACCGGAATAAAAATAACTAAGGATGAAAACCACGTAGTCATAAAATAATAATTATTAATTAATCTTTAATTTTAATACTTATTCTTCAACCGACTCATTATTCTTTTCTTCCTCAACCGCGGCAACTCCGCCTTCTTGTTGAGCGCCGGGATTAGATTGGGACCTGACGTCTATCTTATACCCGGTAAGCTTTGCCGCTAAACGCACGTTCTGCCCTCCTTTTCCAATAGCCAAGCTTAATTGATCTTCAGGCACCAACACCAAAGCTTCGTGCCTATCCTTAAGTTCGGCAGATGTTACCGTCGCGGGAGAAAGAGAATTGGATACGTATTGAGAAGGATCTTCCGACCATTCTATAATATCGATTTTTTCGTTTCCGACTTCGCCGTTAACCGCCATAACCCGAGCCCCCCGCTGTCCGACACAAGCTCCGACCGGATCCACTCCTTCGGCGGTAGAAACTACCGCTATTTTGGTACGACTTCCCGGTTCCCGGACAATGCCTTTAACCTGAACTATTCCATCGGAAATTTCGGGAACTTCCAATTCAAAAAGCTTGGCAATAAATCTTGGATGAGAACGCGACAATATCAGCTGAGGACCACGTCCTCCCTCTTGAACCGAGAGCAGATAGAACTTAAGACGTTCACCGATTCGATAATGTTCGCCCGGTATTGATTCGGAAAAAAACATCACTCCCGAAGCCTTCCCTAAATCCACAAAAACATTCCCTCGCTCAATGCGCTGAACAGTCCCGGTTACCAACTGCCCTGACTTATTTTCAAATTCGGATTTAACTGCCGATTTTTCAATCTCGCGAAGTTTCTGCAAAATAACCTGCTTGGCGGTTTGAGCGGCGATTCTTCCGAAATCGGATGAGGGCGAAGGTAAATCAAAATGGAGCTCATCGCCCACAACGGCGTCTTTTTTGATTTCTTTTGCTTCATCCAAAAGCATGTGTCTTTCCGGATTGTAGAGTGGCAATAATTGTTCTTCTTCCTCTTTTGAAACCGGTTCTGGAACCTCCTGCCCTTCTTCCTGAAATCTGACGGTGGTCTCATCGACAACTGTTTTTACCTGAAAAAATTTTATATCTCCTTTTTTAACATCCAAAACACAACGAACGACTTCGCCTCTCTTCTCATATTCTTTTTTATAAGCAGACGCCAGAGCCGCCTCTACCGCCTCTAAAACCTGCGAAGCCTCGAGGTCTTTTTCGCTAGCCAACTGCTCTATCGCCCGATTTAATGCTTTTATATCAAACATAATTTTTATTTTATCTAATAAATAATCCGCTCTCGCGGCGGATCTGATCGTTATTAGAATACCAACATACCCTTAACAAGTCAATAAATAAAAGCGGTCAAACAAAAACACCCCGGCAAATGCCGGAGTGTTTGTTGTAATAGTTATTTTCCTTCGGTATGTTCGCGCAATTTGTTAACAAGATGCGCCGCATAATCCTTGCCGCCAAGACCAAAGGCAATACCTCCAGCCAGCGCAAGCATAGCGATGAATCCCATAACAATTGTCTGAATCAGCGCTCCCGCAACTCCAAGTTGCAAGAATGCCGCCAATAATCCGAAGATGACTACCGCCCACCACGTCAATGCGCCAAGGAATTTGGGAGCATGAAGTCTGGCGCTCGCAACCGATGCGCGAACAAGTCCGCGCAAGAAGTTGGCAACAACCAATGCTGCAAGCAAGATAAGCACTGCAACAATGATATTGGGGAAATACAATAACACTTCATTAAGGAAGGTTGAAAGGCCCCACAATTGCAATACGTCAGAAACCGCCAGAACAATAACGACAACAACAAACCAGTAGACTAAAGCGCCTACAAATTTGCCGCTGTTAAGTTGATATCCGGCGCGGTTCATTACTTCATCAAGCCCAAGCTTCTTAAGCACAACATCCAACTTCATGGCTGAAATGACTTTTTCCAGCAAAGCCCTCAATACCGACGCAATCAACAGGCCGACTATAAGAACAATCAAGGCCGCGATAAACGACGGCAGAAAATGAATCACTGTTTGCCATGCCTGCTGAAACGAGGCTACGATAACATCTGACCAAGATAAGACCATATAATTAAGATTTTCCGCTGCAATTAATCGATAAATCGACCTTTAACATATATCTTTTATTAATTATACGGCAGGCGGAGCCAAAAACAAAGGATTGTGTGGATAACCGAAAAAGAGGTAAAATAAACACATAATAGAACGGATAAAAATATGATTAAATTAATCGCCCGAATAGTGATCATTTTCATTATAAATCTGATCGGATTGATTTTAGCGGCTTATTTTGTAAAAGGCTTTTCTCTTTCCTCCGATCCCGTCACTTACCTGAAGGTCGCCGCTATTTTTACAATCCTCAATCTATTTGTCAGGCCGATTCTGAGATTACTTTTGAGTCCGCTGGTACTGATAACCTTCGGATTGGGAGTTTTAGTCGTTAATGCTATTGTCTTGTATCTTTTATACAGAATCTATCCCATTGGCGTATCAATCGATATGTCCGCTGGACTTTATCCGCTGGTCTATGCTACTCTCATCATAAGTGCAGTTCACTTTATTATTGGTTTCGCTGCCAAAAAGGCATATTCATAAACATGGCTACTTTCGTTAAAATAGCGCAACTGGTACTTGCCGTCGCGTTAATAATACTAGTGCTTCTTCAGGAAAGAGGGAGTGGAGTTTCAGAATCTTTCGGAGGCGGAGGCGAGGCCGGTTTTTACCAGCAACGCCGAGGCTTGGAAAAGGTTATTTTTATAGCAACTATTGTCGGGCTTGTATTATTCGCAGGCGCATCGCTTGCCAATCTTTTCATTAGATAATGATCTCTTTGTTGGTACAAATACTGAAAGCTTTTTCAAAGCGGGAACGCCTTTTTTTCGCCGGCTCAATTGTTATTTTTATCGTTTCGGGCGTTCTTCTGGGTCTTATATTGGTTGGCCAAATAACAATAATTATGCCGGCAGACGGCGGTTCTTATACGGAAGGCGTAATCGGACAACCTTCGTTTGTTAATCCCCTTTTGGCAAAAAACAATACTCCCGACAGTGATCTGGTTTCCCTTATCTTTGCCTCGGCATACGATCTTTCCGAAAGCATTAAACACGACTCAAATTTTAAAGTTTGGGATATGCGCCTAAAAGACGGAGCGGTTTGGCACGATGGAACTCCAATAACCAGCGACGATGTCATTTTTACGATTCAGACTATCCAAAACCCAAGCACTTTGTCTCCCTCGTTTTCCGATTGGCAAAACGTGGTTCCTCATCGAATCAGTGAGCGCGAAATTCAGTTTGAGTTGGCCACTCCTTATTCTTTGTTTGAAAATGTCCTTAAGGATCTTAGGCCGGTTCCAAAGAAACTCTTTGCCGACCTTTCTCAAGCACCTCTTAATTTGCGCCTTTCTCCTTATATGCTCGAACCGATCGGGAGCGGACCTTTTATGTATGATTTTTTGGAAAAACGGCGTGACGGATTTATTTCCTCATACTCTCTCAAGGCCAATGATAATTATTCGGCCATAGGAAACGTGCCTCATATAAAATCGTTCGTCGTTAAATTCTTTGAAAACAGCGACTCGCTTATGCAAGCTTATAACCTCGGATTGGTGGACGGATTCGGAACATATGACAGAAGGATTTTGGATAACATAAAACTTAATTCGACAACATTATCGGTGCCAACTTCAAAATATTACGCGATATTTTTCAATCAGAACGCTAATCCGGCATTGGCTTCGGAAAATATCCGCCAGGCGCTCAACGAAGCTATTAATAAGGATGAAATCGTAAAAACTGTATTTGGCGGTAACGCATCAATAGAGCACGGACCAATTCCCTCATCTCTTTCATCCTACAATCCGGCAATTGAGCCATTAGACTCTTACGATCCGCAATCAGCCCGCGATCTCATAAGCAAAGACGGGTGGCAATTCAATCAGGATACAAAATTCTGGGAAAAGAAGGATAAGAACAATACAACCCAACTTTCAATAACGATAAAAACTCCGGACCTTTATCCTCAAAACATTGTCGCCAAAATGATTCAAAATTATTGGAATTCGATAGGAGTAAATTCATCGGTAGCGATAGTAGACCCCCAGCAAATCGACGATCAGGTAATTCACACCCGAGACTACGAAGCCTTGTTGTACGGAAATATAATTTCCCAGGTTCCGGATTTATATTCTTTGTGGCATTCGTCCCAAAAATTCTATCCCGGATACAATCTGGCACTTTATGACAGTTCCGCCGCCGATCAGCTTATAGAATCGGCCCGACAACTTGACCCCTATGGTAGCCAACATCAATCAAAACTGGACCAGCTCCAAAAAACAATCGTTCAGGATACGCCGGCGGCATTCCTTGTATCCCCTTATTATCTTTACACACACAAGAGAAGCTTGTCGGGAATCAATATCGGAAATATGTCCTTACCCGATACTCGCTTTACCGACGTAACCGATTGGTACGTAAAAACGAAAAGGATTTTTAAGTAAACTATGTTTAAGCCAAACTTATCAAAACGATCCGGTCTTCCTATAAAGCTTGGGAAGAAAGGGTTGTTTTTCGGCTCTTCTTTGAATCGTGCCAAAGCTACAACAAGAATGTATTCCGGAAATGAAGCCTTCTTTAACAACAAAAAACTGGACAAAAATCAGGATTTATACTATATTTACAGAAATAGTTGCCTTAAAAAAGATAAACCCCTATTTTCTCGGAGTGGGGTCCGTTATGACTTAACCGTCATAACCCCCGGTCTGGTAGGGCGTGAAACTCACAGAACTATCGGACATATCCACAAAAATCTCTCGAGAACAGGTAGGCCGCCGGAAATTTATCAGGTAATTTACGGCAGTGCAATTTTTCTGATTCAAAACAATACCAATCACGAACTTTATGCAATTTACAGAAGTTCCGGCCAAAAAATAATCATTCCCCCGGATTGCGGGCACATTACGGCAAATGCATCTTTAAAAACACCGCTTGTAATCGCCAATATCTTTGTCGATAGAAACAACGCCTCCGATTATTCTTTCTTCAAAAAGACGTCCGGACCCGCATGGTATCCGATTTGGAATAAAGGCAAGCTGATATTCGAAAGAAATCCACGCCAAAAAAAATATTATTCATTGAAAAAAATCAAAACTTACGGAAAACTTCCTCTAGATATAAGTAAAACGGCTCCCCTGTACGAAGAGTTCATAAAAAATCCCGAAAAATTTTTGTTCTTAACCGAGCCCAAACGCTTTACGTCCAAATTAGTTCATACATTTTAAATAATTGCCCGGGTGGTGAAACTGGCAGACACGCAGCGTTCAGGTCGCTGTGACCGCAAGGTCATGGAGGTTCAAATCCTCTCCCGGGCACATATTACAAATAAAAATCTTATGGTATACACAAATACAAAAAAGCGGGCCCAGCGTCCGCAAAAAACTCACCGCGAAGTTTCGCGCGAGGTTGATCATGCACACCCGGCCGAAGAAGTAGTCAGATTCGTTCCCTTGGGAGGATTGGAAGAGATAGGACGGAATATGTCAATGTTCGAGTACGGAAACGAAATAATTATTTTCGATATGGGTCTGCAATTTCCCGAAGAAGATACTCCGGGAATAGACTACATCATCCCCAATGTCCAAAGCCTGATCCCAAAAAAGAAAAACATAAAAGCAGTCGTCATAACGCACGGACACTATGACCACCTTGGAGCCATTCCTTATCTCATGGAAAAATTGGGGCCCTCAATCCCTATCTATACGGCGGCATTAACCAGGGAAATCATAAAAAAACGCCAGGATGACTTTCCTCACACGTCAAAATTATTCATTCAAGTGGTGAAAGGGGGGGAGAAGGTGCGCCTTTCGGAACATATTGAGGCAGAATTTTTTGAGACCGAGCACACCATCCCCGATTCAATCTCTACGATTTTAAAAACTCCCGTAGGAAATTTTGCGTATCTTTCGGACATTAAGGTTGACTACGATTCCGAAGGTAATCCGCATCGTCTTGAAGTTTTCGAAAAGATGCGCGAACAAAAAATCCACACTCTATTCCTGGAAAGCACCCGGGCTGAAGCTCCCGGAAAATCGCTTTCCGAAAAAACGGTTGAAAAAAATCTGGACGAGTTGATAGGAAAGGCGGAGGGTAGAATTATTATCGGACTCTTTGCTTCGCTTCTTACAAGAATCGCTCCTATTTTACAAATAGCCGAAAAACACGGCCGTAAAGTTTTTCTGAGCGGGTTATCGTTAAAAACCAACGTTAATATCGCCCAAAGCCTCGGTTATATAAAAATGACCAAGGGTTTGATTGTGCCGCTTGAAGAAATTCACAAATATAAGGATGATAAAATTCTTGTATTGAGCACGGGCGCTCAAGGAGAGCCTAAGGCGAGTATGATGAAAATCGCCAACGGCGAAAACAAACACATAACCATCAAAAAGGGGGATACTATAATCTTCTCCGCATCTGTAATTCCCGGAAATGAAAAGCCGGTTCAAACCCTTAAAGATAATCTTACCCGCCAAGGAGCCAGGGTCATTCAAACCCAGCACATTGACGTCCACGCAAGCGGACACGGACCCTCCGAAGATCTAAAATTGATAATCGGAACCATAAAACCAAAATACTTCATTCCGATACACGGCATGTATTTCATGCGCGCAGCTAATGTTGAAAACGCCAAAGAAAAGGGAGTTGTCGCGGAAAATTGCTTTTTGGTGGACAATGGCCAAGTTGTCAATATTTATTCCGATAGAATTAAAATTTCCCAAGATTCCGTTCCTGCATATTACGTAATGGTTGATGGTCTTGGCGTCGGTGACGTTGAAGAAGTCGTTGTCAGAGACAGGATGTTATTGGCTCAGGAAGGAATGATGGTGGTTATTGTAACTCTTGATAGGCGTACCGGAAGATTCCTCAAAAATCCCGACATTATCTCCCGAGGATTTATTTATCTCAAAGAAAATAAAGAGATGGTTGAGGAGGTGCGGAAAAAAATAAAAGGCCTCATCGGCCGAATTCCCCGCTTTCAATCACTGGAGTCCGATTATCTCAAAGGATTGCTCCGCGATCAGATCGGCCAGTTTGTCTACAATAAAACCAAGCGCCGACCTATGATCCTGCCGGTAGTAATTGAGGTATAAAACATGGAAAATCAAAACCTGACAATGCGCGTAAGTGCCGGAGGAGTCGTAATAAACAACAGCGGAAAAATCCTTATTGTCAGCCAGCACGGAAACAGCTGGTCTCTCCCTAAAGGGGGCATTGATCCGGACGAAAACGAAATCGATGCCGCCAAACGAGAAATATACGAAGAATCGGGAGTAAAAAACCTTGTCTTAATAAAGTCTCTTGGGACCTATGGGCGTTTTCGAATCGGTAAAGACGGCGGCGAAGACAAGAATACTTTTAAAATCATAAAAATGTTTTTGTTTATTACTTCCGATATCGAATTGAAACCGGTTGACCCGGAAAATCCAGAAGCTAAGTGGGTAGATAAAAACGAGGTTACCGAAATTTTAACCCACCCCAAAGACAAACAGTTTTTCCAGTCGATTCAAAATGAGATCGGCCTTTAGCGTGCGTCTTACGCGCCTTTTAAATTAGCGTTATAATTAGTCATTATGAAAAAAATAGTTTTTTCAGGAATTCAACCATCAGGGACGATTCATCTGGGTAATTATTTGGGAGCCTTAAGAAATTGGACTCAAATGCAAGATGATTATGAATGCATCTTTTCGGTTGTTGATCTCCACTCTATAACGGTTTATCAGGACCCCAAGGCCCTAAGGCGAAAAATTATAGATACTGCAAAAATTATTCTAGCCCTCGGAATTGACCCTAAAAAATCCACCCTCTTTGTCCAATCGGATGTTCCGGCCCATACCCAGCTTTACTGGATATTAAACACGATCACCAAAGTTCCAGAATTGGAATTGATGACTCAATATAAAGACAAGGCTTCAAAAAATAGGTCTACAATGGCCGGGCTTTTGAATTATCCGGTTCTAATGGCAGCCGACGTCTTACTTTATGACACCGACATTGTCCCGGTTGGGGAAGACCAAAGGCAACATCTGGAGATCACTCGCGAACTTGCCCGTCGATTCAACGATTTGTACGGGAAAACATTCAAAACCCCCGAACCATTAATTACTAAATTCGGGTCAAAAATAATGGCCTTGGACAACCCGCTCCAAAAAATGTCTAAAAGCGCGCCGTCACCTTACAATTATATTGCCCTGACCGATTCCCCCGAAGTTATTACCGACAAAATAAAAAAGTCGGTTACCGATTCGGAGACTGTTATAAAATATGACCCCGCAAGAAAGCCCGGGGTATCCAATCTTTTAACGATTCTTTCTCTGGTTACAAACAGAGACCTTAAAGCCGTTGAGGAATCCTATTTTGGAGAAAACTACGGAAAACTAAAAATCGACACTGCTCAAGCGGTTATCTCTTTCCTTTCCGATTTTCAAAAGAAGTTTTACTCGCTTTCGGACGACAAAGTCCTGTCAATCCTTAAATCTGGGTCCAAAAAGATAAATAAAATCGCTCAAGAAAAAATCAACGAAGTTTACAGGAAAGTCGGCCTAAAATAATGCCACTCGCTTTATAAGTCCGGTCTTAGTGGAAAAATCTTGAGATAATTGCGTAAGCGATGCTGATCCCAAAAACTCCGTAAAGTCCGTATTTAATATAATCGGATTTAAAAGGCATCATTCCCCTATCTGAAATTCCGGCCCCAATCAGGCCTTTTTTCATTTTACTCCACATCGCAACAATCAAAAGTCCCTCAACGCCGATGAAAATTCCTCCGGCAATTTCAATTAATGTTATAAAATTCCCCATATCAAAAAAATAAATGATAAGCGGCAGCGCTATGACCAAAAACATAGCGAATCTTTTAGAAAATTTTAAATCCAATTCAAGAGATTTAAAAACATCCAAACCGATCGCAAAATAAGAACTGATAAGCGATAATGCTCCGAGAACCGCCAAGGCTAATACCAGAACATGAGACGGAATTGAGCTCACTATTCCAGTTATCGTATCGGAGGTAACCACAGAAGACATACCCAATGCCCCGGCAACAAAAATTCCATAAGCGGCAACAGGAATTAGAGTGCCCCAAATTATTGGCCATTTTGATTTTTCCACCGGAAACCCGTTCCTTCTGAAATAATGAGTGACTGTGGGAATTGCCGGTCTGCCATTAATCGAAAAAAGTAGCGCCCCAAACGGCAATAACCAGGACTTCCATAGCGGAGAAACAAATATAAACGGCTTATTTAAAAAATCGGCCACTCCCAATGACGCGATTATCGCTATCGCGGCCAATATTCCGGTTACCGCCAACGTCTCGAAAAAAGCCATTTTTTTTGTTCCCGAGAATATAATCAACGTGCCCAGCCACCAAAAAATAACGAGCTGATAAATAGCTGGAAGTTTTGGAAAAATAAGAGAAACAAAACTTACCGAAAGAACAAGATATATTGTCAAAACAAAAAACATTTCAATAATAGTCATCAGCACGGAAAGGCCGTGGCCGAACCGGCCGAAATATATTTTGGCCAATCCGGCGAAACGATGCTGGTCCCCGTTTTTTATCAAGATGTCGGCATACATCGTATGCACCGCAACATAAACCAATCCGAATAAAACCAAAAATAGATATCCCAGCCCCAATCCCGACTGGCTAAAAACGTAGGGTAAAGAAAAAATACCCGCACCAATAATAGTGCCGGCCAGAATAGAAGTCGGTAGAATGAACTCTCTAAACGCTTTCATTATAAAAAATATCTATGCTTCCAAAAATATTTTATCACCTTCGTGAATCTTTTCGTTGACTTTTATGCCAACCTCCTGACCCTTAGTGGCCTTCTTAATCTGCTTATGGTCGTATTGGATCGATTCAATCGATTGGACAAAGTCTGTCGAATTTCCCTTAAAACGGACCAACTGGCCAACTGCAACCGGTTTAGAAAATTTAACTATTGCCACACCTATTTTTGAATAGATATGGGTAATTTTTCCGACGGGAGAAATTTTCTTAGACATATTCGATAAAAATGCGATTTTACCGACCTTTGCCAAACTATTTTAAAATTTCGGTTTGGTTTCCATAAGTATAGCAAAAAAAATAGCTTTGCTGTTGATATCAAAAAGGCGGCCTTTGGCCGCCGTCTTTTTTTATTCGCCCCCTTCGTGAGACTCTTTGGATACCTCTTCGGTTGTTTCTTTTTGTTCAAGTTTTTTCTCTTCATCTATAAGAGCAATAACTTTCTCGACGAGCTCTTTTGGATCCGAGGAATACGCTATTTTACCCCTACCTCTGTGCCCTTTGGCAATAATCTCTTTTATAATATCGTCAACCTCCCATTCTCCCTCCAAAACGCCGATGGGTTTTTTATCCTCAAAGGCAATGGTGAATTCGTTGAGCGTACCCAGACGTCCGCAGCCTACGATAACCGCATCCGAAGATCTGGTTAAAAGAAGATTTCTTCCGGAATATCCGAAACCGGTATAAGTGATCAAGTCATGATATTCGGTCGGAAGTTTGTAAACGCGCAAATGTTCTTTTTCGCTGCTTGCCGGAGACAATCCGATAACTATTCCCCCTTGTTCCTTGGCTCCTCTTGCAGTCCAGAACGGAAATCCGGTAGTTGCTCCGGTTACCAAAACTCCATTATGTTTTATTATTTCTTTCCCGAGCTCTATTGCTTTCGAAAAAGCCGATTCGCCGCAATGACTTGTTTCGGCCGCTCCCGAAATACAAATTCTATATTTGGGTGTATTGTTATTGCTTAAATTTTTGCTGTCCATATTTTATTTTTTTATTTTAAATCGATCAGATACGTATTTTACCCGAGTAATTGATTGAGAGCAATACCAATCTGATCACTACAATTCGAATACTTGTCCTTTTTCAGGAACGATCGCGTCTATGGCAAATTCGTCTTTTATCTTTCCCGCAAGAGGCCCGCTTTGGTCCGGCTCTCCTTGTACAACAAATACTCTTTTAAGCGTTGAACGCATTGAGCCGACCCATTTTAACAACAAGGGTTGGTCGGCATGAGCGCTGTAACCGCCGATAGCCGCCACTCGGCAACGAACCGGGATTTTTTGGCCCATAATATAAACCTCTTTTGACCCATTGATTATTTGCCTACCGATGGTTCCTTCGGCTTGAAAACCGACAAACAATAAAGCGCTTTTTTCGTCCGGCAAATATCTTATTTCGTGATATAAAATTCTCCCCCCATTGGACATTCCCGAACCCGCAATGACAACTTTGGGCGGAGGAACGTCGTTGATTGATTTTGATTCTTCTTTGGAAAGAGTCATTCTCAAACCCGGAAAATTAAAAATATTAGCCTCGCCTTTCATCATCATCAGGGCTTCCGAGTCAAAATATTCCGCGTTACCTTCATACTTCCTGTAGATAGAAGTTAATTTTATCGCCAGCGGGCTATCTATAAAAATCGGGACTTTGGGTATCCGCCTGTTTTCAACCAGATCATTCAGTTCAAAAAGCAGCTCTTGGGTACGCTCCATGGCAAATGCGGGAATCATCAAAGTTCCCTTGGATTTAAACGTGTCTTCAATTACATCCTCAAGAATAGATTTCCTTTCCCTGACCGACTCATGAACTCTGTTTCCGTAAGCTGATTCAACAAGAGCATAATCCGCCGAACTTATGTATTCCGTGTCTTTAACCAATGGAGCCGGAATATTACCCAAATCTCCGGAGAAAGCAACGGTTTTACCGCCGGACGAAATCACTACCGAAGCCGACCCCAATACATGGCCGGAATTATAAAATTCTATTTTAAAATTCTTTACGGATAAATCGCCGTGATAATGGACCGTTCTCCATAAATTCATCGCATTGTCTATATCCGAGACCTCATACAACAACAGCTGTCCCGGCTGAGCTTCGTGTTCCATCAAATGCCTTGTATCCAAAAGAAGCTCGTAGGCTTCGTCTTTTGTAGGGGCAGTAGAATAGATAACTCCCTTAAAACCGTCTTTAACCAGTTTCGGAATTCTACCCACATGATCAATGTGCGAATGAGTCACAAAAAGAGCATCAACCTCCGACGGATTGAATGGAAACGCTTCAAAATTATCCTCCTCCAAAGACCGGTCTCCTTGATTCATTCCGCAATCCACCAAAATCTTGGCGTCTCCGTCCTCAAGTAAGTAACAAGATCCGGTAACTCTTCCGGCCCCTCCTGCAAAAGTTAACTTCATAAATTAATCGAATTTTTCTTCCTTTATATGTTTTTTTATTTCATCCGCCAGCATATCGATGTGATCGTGATAATCGTGCGCCAGCTTTGCCCAGAGAGCGCCGCAAGAAGGACATTCTTCTGCGGTATTTTGATACATTCTTTCTATCCTCCAGACACTGTCGGAAATCTCGGAGAGCTGATGAATTAAGTCGTGATTGTGATCTTTTAACATAAATTAAAATAATTTACTGCCACAAACGACCTTTAATTTATTATACACCAGATAAGCGTCAACCGTTAGGTCTATATTGACTAAATCAATCTTTTGTGATATAAAGATATTAGTAAAGGAGGCCTTCAGTGCCAAAAACGCTGGACCATGGAGGAAAGGTCCACTTCGAAGTGACTTGCCTTAATTTAGTACACCACGGTGGAAAAAAGGTCATCTACTATACTTGGGCATATTCGGAGAAACAAGCCAAGCAATTTGCCCGAATCCGGTTCAACCGGGAACATGGGTTCCGGCCGGAAAGCTACGTCGAGATGAAAGTCAAACCGGCCAATCCGCCAAAAACCGATATTCCGGGAGGAGAGCGCTGACTCTCCTTATTTTTTTATTGCATCAAGAATAGTTTTTTTATCAGACCAGAATATTTTCTTTCCACGAGCAACATGGATAAACTCCTCGGAGCCCTTGCCCGTACAGACAATAATGTCGCCCTTTTTTGCCATCAAAACCGCGGTTTCAATCGCTTCTTTCCTGTCTATTATCTTTACCAAAGGCGGGCGATGCTCATTTTCAAGAATTCCGCTCTCAATTTGATTAATAATTTCCATTGGATTTTCATCGTAGGGATCCTCATCGGTTAAAATAATGTCACTGCAGTATTTGGCTGCAATTTTCCCGAATTCCGGGCGCTTCCACTTGTCCCGCCCTCCCCCGGCTGAGCCTAAAACACAAATCAGCTTATGCCGATTTTTTTTCGACTTCCAATATTTGTAAACAGCCTCAAGCGATTCGGGCGTATGCGCGTAATCGACAACTCCTATAAATGGGCTCTTGACCACAACCTCCATCCTTCCCTCAACTCCTCCAAAAGTCTCTATCCCTTTATTAATAATAGAATCGGCAACCCCCAAAGTCCGCGCAATAACAATAGCCGCCGATATATTAAATCTGTTAAATTCTCCCGAAAGAGTTTCGGGAATGTTTGCGCCGCTGATAACAGCTTCGTTATCGGTAAAATGCCTGACAATAAATCCCGGCGTCATTTTTAAGAATCGCTCCGATTGTGGGTCTTTCCCGTTAACAATAAATTGAGGCTGTTTAAGATCGTGATGTTTTGCCGCATAATCAAAAAATAAAATTTTGGCTTTTAAATAATTCTCAAATGACCCGTGAGCCTCTATGTGCTCGGGATGTATATTCAAAAAAACGGCCCTGTCCCACAGAATAAACTTATGTCTATGTTGAATTACTCCCTGTGAAGTAACCTCTATAATTGCAACATCGCATCCGGCCCGCACGGCACCATATAAAAATTCCTGGAGAAAAAATCTTCCGGGCATGCTGTTGCCCAAACGATTTTTAGTTAGGTTGTCGCCTATCTTGATTGCGTTTGAAGAAACAAAAGCGGTTTTTTTGCCGGACTTTTCCAGAATGTGCGACAACAACGCCACCGTTGTGGTCTTACCCTTTGTTCCCGTGATTCCTACCACTATTATTTTTCTGGAAGGAAACCTGTACCAAAGCGCCGATACAAGACTCAAAAGCCAGTGATACGCCGAATATGCAAGATTAATTATTTTTTTCATACTTATCGCCTGTGGCTGGCTAAAATTTTAAGAGCGCTCTTGACCATATCTTCCACTTTTTTAGCCGAGTCCGGAATCTGAGATATTACATAGTCAATGTCATTTTTCGAATAACCCAAAGACCTCAGCGCATCCTTAACCTCCTGTGTCGGCGCTTTTCGTCCTGATGGAAGCAGAGACTCCTTTTCCAACTTACCCTTAAGCTCAAGAATGATTTTAGACGCCGTTTTCACACTGATACCCGCATCCTTAAGCGTCCGCAGATCTTCTCCGGCGATAGCCGCCTTCAAACTCGGAATATCGATTAAATTCATGATTTTTAGGGCGTTTTTGGGGCCAATTCCAGAAATACCGACGAGCATTTCAAAAAAGGTTTTTTCGCTTTGTTTTAAAAATCCGTAAAGCTCAAAGTTTTCCGAATGAAAAAAAGAGTAAAGCTTTACCCGCTTTCCCATTTGAAGCGATGAGGATAGATCATTTAAAACAAAAAGCCTAAAGCCGATTCCGACAGTTTCAATTACGACCGAATTCTGGTCTTTAGCTGTAACCTTTCCCGAAAATGAGTAAAACATTGAATAATGCCATTATAAAACAATTGGAATTGACTTTAAAGCTCCGATTTGATAACTTTAAGCCAATAATAAAAAGAAAAAATGCCGAAGATATTATCAGCCAAAAAAGCTTTGCGACAAAATATTCGCCATCGAGCCAAAAACTCCAAACAAAAGGAGCTTCTTAAAAAAGCCTTAAAGAGTTTTAAGAAACTGGTGGCCGCCAAGAAAAGCAAGGAAGCTCAGGATGAAATCAAAAAAGTATATAAAGCTCTGGATAAAGCTGCCAAATCCGGTATTATCAAAAAAAATACGGCTGGACGGCTTAAATCCCGCATGGCAAAACTTCTTGCTAAAGTATCAGGAAAGTAAAAGCGCCAGGATTGCCTGGTAAGGCTCCAATAAGCCGCTTTTCACGCTGACATCCGCGTCGGCGATTTTTTTTATCTGCGGCAAAGTTGAGGCCGATTTGGCAAGATAATTAAAAACTATATAAGGATCCGTTTTTTGAGCCAAGAGTTCTTCCCACATCCTCAATTTCTCCGAAATATTGCCGTGAGAAACCGATCGCGAAAAATCGTAGATTCCATGTTCGAGCCGATATTCATCCAGAGAAGATAGAAACTGTCTGGTTATCGGGCGCTTTAACTGGATAAGCTTGGCTATTTCTCCCATACATGAATCAACATCTCCGTTAAGTGAATCAAAAAGAAACTGAGCGGCTCCGATATCCATGGCAATTCCACTCTTTTTTGCTTCATTCAAAATCAAACGAATTGCTTCATCCCGACTGAGTTCCGGAAATCCAAAAGTTTTTACTTCTCCGCTTTTGATAATCCCCGAAAGCCACTTGGGGATTGATTTTTCGCTCCATGATTCATCAAAAATAAGAAGGCTTTCCTTGTCGGACTTCATAAGATTAATAATTTTTTCGAGCAATGGATTACTGTCGGCTCCGGTACTGTTTTTAACCCGCGCCGCCCTTTTGGATGATTCGAAAAGGCTTTTGGGTGACAAAAAATCATAGAGGGCGTCTGTCTGACCATCTTCATCCAGATAGAAAGTTCCAACCGCTGTTTGCGGATGTTTCTTTAATATCGCCTCAATAAGAGCTGAGGCTTTTTTCCTGCGCGCATAATTATTTGGACCGAAGAAAAGATATATCATTTTGAATTTATTCTACATTTTCTGGCAGTGAGGACAATAGTGAGACGACCTCTGGCCTATTTTTATGCGCTTTATCGGCTCTCCGCAGATACGACAGGGTTCTCCCTCGCGGTCATAAACCAGCCTAATTCTATGATAGCCGCCTTTTTCTCCGTATGTATCGCGATAGTCGCTAGATGATGTCCCCCGAAGTTTAAGCGATTTTTTTAAGACCGACTTAATGGCATCAATAAGAGTTCGTACCTGTCTCTTGGACAAGGCGTTTGATTTTTTGAGCGGATTTATTTTTGAAATAAATAGCGCTTCATCTCCATAAATATTTCCTATTCCGGAAGCAACGCTTTGTTCAAGTAATACGGGCTTAATCGGTTTTTTCCGTTTCTGTAAGACATTATAAAAATAATCGGCATTGAATTCTTTGGATAAGGCGTCAGGTCCGAGTTGTTTCAGGTCGTTGGAATTTTCTATTTCTTCGGGAGTACCCAGCATTATTTTGGCAAATTTTCTTAAATCCGATAACCCCAGCTGCTGGCCATTATCCAGATAGAATATCGCCCGAACGTAATTATTGTATTTATCCGAAGATATTGGGCCTTTTGTTTCCGGGGTGGAAAATTTTTTACCTCCTTTTTTTCCGATATTCCATTTTCCAATCAAAAAATGACCGGTCATTTTTTGATGAGTCAACATTTCACTCAGTTTCTTATTTCGATTATGACCCTCAAGAAAAAACAAGACGTTTTTCCCCCTCCTTTGAACGTCAATGATTGTCTGATCTTTTATCTCTTTAAGAAACCGTTTAAATGCCGGTTTTTTCACCAGCTTGGGCGTATCTGTCCAATAATCAACAATAGTTCGGCCACATACGCGTTTTTTAAGGTCATTGACGATAGTTTGTACTTCCGGTAATTCGGGCATATAAAGAATGCCTAATTTTGACAAGGCTGAAAGCTAAAGTCAAAATACAATATGTTGTTTTTTAACAAAAAAACCGCTAATGCGGTTAGCAACGAAATAAGTGATCAAGTGGCCTTCCTGACAAGTATTCTTTTATAAGCTTTTGAACCTCTTCCATTCTGGGATTTCCCCCATTTCTTTTGGAGCTTTCGGTAAGCGCCGAAAAAACAATATCTGAGTTTCCACCGGCTAAAGCCAATAAAGACCTGACAATTTTCCTTTCTTTCGACGTCATAGTCAGCATGCTATCTCCATGCACGGTTCTGAATTTATTATACCAAAAAATCGCTTAATTGCGATTTTTTATTGCCGGTTATTTTACTCATTCAAATTCAACCAGTTCTTTTTTGGGTATCATGTCTTTGCTGGTCGGTACCGTAAAGTAGAAAGTCGTCCCACGATTTAATTCCGACTCAACCCAAATTTTCCCACCATGGCGCGTAACAATATTTTTGACTATATATAAGCCCATCCCCGTACCGTCCGGGGAAAACTTAACAACGTTGTCGGCTCGGAAAAATTTAGTAAATAATTTGTCCATCTGGTTTGCCGGAATGCCGATTCCCGTATCTTTGATTGTTATCTTTACGTATGGTTCGTTATTTACTTTCTCGACAGATACGGTCACCGAACCGTTTTCGACATTATATTTGATGGCGTTGTCTATGAGATTAAAAAGAACCATACTCATCTTTTGCTGATCGATATATACCGAGATAGAAGACTCCTTTGGTCTTTGAAAATAAAGTTTTATGTTGTATTGCTTGGCGATATCATTCGACTGGGAAAGTATATCTTCCAGATATGAGACCACATTAACTTCTTCAAATTGATATCCAAAACGCCCTTCTTCGATTTTTGCCACGTCCAATAAGTCGTTGACTGTTTTAAGCATTTTTTTGGCGGCTAAAAATCCGGTGTCGGCCAATTCTTTCTGTTGAGGTTGTAATTGGCTGCCTTCCAAACTTTCCAACGCCCAGTTGATGGCGGTCAGCGGAGTGCGCAACTGGTGAGCGGCAACGGTAATAAATTCTGTTTTTGATTTTAACAACTCTATCTCGCGCGTTCTGTTGGTAATAAGCTTAACAAACCCGCTCACGGCGCCTTTCTCGTCAAAGATCTTGTCAGTCACAACCCTCAACTCAAGCATCGGTTCATCAAATGAGACGTCAATAATTTGAGGATAAACTCCCGGGTCAGAACGCTTGATAACCGTCGGTGCCAGAGAAGAAAAGACGACTTGTGCAAGCACTTTAAATTTCGGATCACTGGCCATAGCGGCCGATAATTTTTGTCCCACTATATCTCCACGATTAAGTGCAAATATTTCTTCAGCGGCCGGATTGAAAATCAGAACTTTAAAGTCGTTATCATAAGCAACCACTCCAATATTAAGATGAGCTATTATGCTTTGTACCTGCTGTGTTTCCGTTTTGACATTAATATTAGCTTTGGAAAGGCGCCAACTTAAGGCCACCATCAGCACCAGAACAGCGACAACCGCCAAAACCGGAATCAATACAAGGCTTGCGGGCACATAAAGGAAAGACACTATCAGCACAATTATTAAAAGCGGCGATAGATAATAAACCGGACGAAATTCTGGCTGTGAAAGATACTTGGAGACTCCTGGTTTTGATGAAATGTTTGCGGCCATAATTACTGCATATTAAATCTATATAACATGCCATCAAGACGATTTACAAAGAGCAAAGTCGAGCTTGCCGCTCTTATATCGGTCGCATCAATTAAGGCCGTACCCGAATCCACAATTTTTGTGAGTTGGGATGAAGATAAGTCTATTTTATAAATAGAGTCGTTACTAAATGTCGCTTTCTTTAAATAATCATCCGGAAGAGTAACAGCACCGCCCGTATATGATACCGGTATGGCACAATAAGCCGCTATCGCGTCTTGGGCAAACGAGCATTTAGCTGCTATGGAAGAAAATGGCATGTCGGCAAGTTTTTTTCCGGAGTCATTAATTATGGAAACCGAAATTTTGCTTCTGTCGGTTGAAATGAATTGAATTCCATAATTGGCTTTCTGAGAAAAAACATAATCAAGCCCATTACCAAACCCCAAAGAATTAAGAGTATTATTTTTTAAATTCAGATACCACGCTTGACCATAAAACTGGTTTGCCGGCTTAGGAACAAGAATTATCGTGCTAACAGAAGGCCAGGCGATAGAAAAATCCTGTATGTTAAGTGTCGCTACGAGCGTTAAATTCTTCTTGGTTGTAGAAATATTCTGAGTATATATGGAATTTCTGGCGCCATTGGGTTTTACATAAGCGATGCTTTTCCCATCGGGCGAAAAGACAAATGAAGATATTGACGAATCCAATGATTGCCAAACCTTTGAGGCAGTGTCAAAAATAGCCAGTATTCCCGAATCAAATAGGACTATCACCTTTGATCCGTCTATATTCTGAAGGCTTCGCACGGGAATTCCCAAATTTGAATTAGAAACAACATTTTCCTTGCCCGTCTGGTCAATCTCTACAACTTCTCCTTTCTGGTCAAGATAAAATATCTGTGGCGTAGTTGAGGCAATTTTAGGCACTGTCATCCAATAACCCATGACCGGCTGAGTTGTCAGAATCGACAGTCTCTGTTTTTGGTCCTGAAAATAGCCGGCTTCTTCGGTGCTTGTGGATGAAATATTTTCTGCCGATGCCGCGCCCCCCTGATTTGTGCTACCGGCCGCCTCTCCATTGCTAGTGCCTATAGGCAAAGCTCCTTGTTGCGTCGAACCGGTTAGAGAAATAACACTTTTTGATTTCTGATATCCTAAATAAACCCCGACAGCAACTGCCACGGCGATAATGACTACTATAATAATTATTGCGGTTCGCTTCATTTTTTATTTTTTAGGTGGAACGGTAACGTCCCAATGATCTCCCTCAAGCATATAAATTGCTCCGGTCGGACTTTGATAACAACTATAAGTTGAGCAGCCTTTTTGTATCTCCGCAGGAACACTTGCCGGACCGACTTTGTTCCAGCTTTCTATATATGATGTCAGGGGATCACTGGGGGTGTAATTTAAATCGGCTTTATACCCGTTGGCGTGAGTAAGCGTTCCGGTCTCGCTGTGAGAACCTCCAGTTCCTTCATTTACCAAAACTTTACAAGAGCTGCCTTCCTGAGCATCGCAATACTGTTTTAATGCAAGTAATTCATCCACGGTTGATTGTTGGATATTATCAAGAGTGGCGCAGGCAGTTTGTCCCGGAGAACATTGGGGTTTTACCTGCACTAAACCGGCGGTCAGTTCGGTACGGGCCGACTGCTCGCTGATGCCACCAAACCCTCCGCTTGGGACAACTCCAATTTGACCCCCTGTGCCTTTTATTAAAGCAGATGGAGTAAGATTCGGATTTTTAAGCTGAACTATTTCCGGATTGATGGTATTTAAAAGAAGATAAGATCCGGCCAAAAGCACCAATCCCCAGATAGCGCTGGTAATAATATCCCGGGCATCGGATTGTTTTGATGTATTGCCGGCACTTATTATATAGACTATTCCGCCATATACGACACGAATAATTGCAAGCGCACCTGCGATACTTAAAGCATAGGTATAAATCTGGCCCACCATGTCGGCAGGACTCGGAGCTCGAGTAAATGCGGGGTATTCCAACGTGACATTAGTGGCAAAAACAAAGTTATAAATCCCCCCAATCACAAAAATGAGAGCCGCCAATAAAATTGTTTTTCGAATAAATTTTTTCATATTATTGAACCGTAATAATGAGATTTTTTTGTGCCTGAATCGAAGAATCAAAAATGCTCTGAACAACCGCCGAAATAGTCACCTGTGATCCGGAAATATAATTTGAACCTATATTGACGCTGAGATTCCATGGATCTTTAGGATCAATAGGAATATTTTGGCCGTTAGCCACCCATTGTATGCTTAAATTTTTTATAAGAGCATTGAAAAAATACGGCAATGCAAACAATTGAGTTCCCGAACCGACAGCAATGGAGCTGCTTATTTTATTTTGATTTATTACCACTTGAGGATGTGATAAGGGGATTGTAACGTATTTATCCACAAAATAACTGTAACCGGCAACCGGATCGGCGTACTCGGCCGAAATCTTTAAATCCGTTTCGGTATCATTATTGTCTGCCGTAATAAATGAAAATGTCTTTTCATTCTTCCCCTGAGAAAGGAGATTCCCGTTAATATACCAACGGACATTGCTATTTGTCAGATCTAAAACTTTTCCAGCCTGATTACCGGTTGTGCCTATAAGTTCAAAGGAAATGGTTATAGTAGATCCGCTTACCGGCATAATTTTTCCCATATATGATTGTGGAGCGCTTGTATCGGCTTTCCACGAAACCAAAAATTGCGGGTCTGCCGCTTGAGCGTAGTTAACGCCAAATGCCACGATTATAATAGAAAAGACAAATATTACCGAGATTTTTAGCAAACGGTTCATTTGATATAGTATAACACAAATGAATTTTTCTTAGAATTAAGCTGCTTTCCTCAAATCAACAATATTCTCATCCTCTTCTTGTTCTTGGCTTTCTAAATCACTGATGTCCGGATTTCCGAATTCTCCTTGAATTATATTGGATTCTTCTTCGTTCTCATTTTCGTCGCTTGGCCCTCCTTCTTCAGCGATATCTTCAGCAAGCTTTTCTTTTATTTTTTCAACAACTTTGCCTTTAGCCCTTTCTTTAAGGGATGGTTTTTTGGCTTCTTCCGGCTGGGCTTGAGGTCCCGGCATTTCCGGGGGCTGTGCCGAAGGCCCCACTGGCTTAGGTATGGCTCCGGCTGCTTCTTCTACCGCACCAACACCAGCCTCAGCCGCAGTACCGGCAACCTCAGCTCCGGCAGCGGCGGCCTCGGCCCCAACTGCTCCCGCTTCGGCTGCTGCAGCTGCCGTACCGGCAACCGCTTCCGCTCCGGCGGCAGCCGTCTCCGCCACAGCACCAACTTCAAGAACTTCGGCTCCCCCTACGGTAGCAACCGATAAGGCTTGTATTGCAACCTGAGTAGCTATCATTCTTACCACTCCGTTCGAAAGAATAATCCCCAATATAGTTCCTATCGTCATCAGCGGTAAAGGCAGAACAAGACAAATAATAAAAACGAATTTTGTTAAAAATCCTTTCATTCCCTGCCAAAGAACTATGCCGATAATAACGGCGAATATATAACGTAAAGGCAGCACTATAAAAAGAATATCGCCCGCAACCGCCAACCCGATGGCAAGTTGTACAATCGGGTCAAAAAAATCGGTAAGTTTTAGCTGGTCGTTATTCATAACTGTTAAAGCCAGCAGCAATATTACAAAAGAGATCCGCCTTCATCCAAAAGCTGCTGCGGCTTTGTCGTAACTATCTTATCTTCAAAATAAGATGCCACTACTTGGATTGCAACATGCTTAAGTCCGGCGAAGAATAGTCCCTGACCGATTCCCGCTTCAAGTAGAAGATTCTTTTCGGCATCGGTTAAATTAAATGCTTTGGCAATCGTATCTATGCTGGTTGGCGATTGTTTTAACAAAAGCTGCAATGAAGAGTTGGAAACAATAGGCTTCCCATAAGGAGAATTCAAGAAATCGTCCACTTCTTGGGTAATTGTAGTGATACCAAGATAATACTTGCGCCCTCTCTTGGCTAAAGCGAACAAAAACGAAGCCCCTTCCGGATATTTCATCATTACCCATGCTTCATCAATAACCAAAATGCGTCTTTCAAGTTTAGCTTTGACCGTATTCCAGATAAAATTCAAAATAACATACATAGCCACCGGTCTGAGCTCCTCTTCCAAATCGCGGATGGAAAACACTATCAGCCGATTGCTCATATCTATATTGGTTTTCTGGTTCACAAATCCGGAATAAGTCCCCTGGGTAAATTTATACAAACGTTCGGCCATCGGTCTGCCTCCTTCCATATTTCTCAAAACGGTTTCCAAATCCGAAAGTAGTGGCGGTTCAATTTCCAAAAATTTTGGGTTTGTCGGAATGATATCCCGCGATGCATAAGTTTCGGTAAGCGCCCTGTCCAAAAGACCCTCTTCTTCCACGCTAATATCTCCGAGCATTATTTTAAGCAGTCCCGTCAGAGTTAAGATATGAGATTTAAAAACATCGGCCGGATCTTCGCCTTGAGGTATTACCGGAATATCAAACGGGTTTATGTGCTGGTCGGAAGTCAGAGAAATCTTAAAGTATGTTCCACCAACCGTATCGCTCAGGTTTTTGTATTCCTGCTCCGGATCAATAACCATAACTTTTGTGCCCATCATCAGCGTGCGCAGAATTTCAAGTTTTGTGGCGTATGATTTTCCGGAACCGGATTTTGCAAACACCACCTGGTGGGCATTCTCCAAAGAAAACCTATCAAAGATTACGAGAGTGTTATTGTGCTGATTTATTCCGTATAAAATTCCCGTATCGGAAGTCAGGTCCATAGAAACAAACGGGAAAAAAGAAGAAATTGGACCGGAGTTCAGCGGTGTTTGTATATCGAGTTTGTCTTCGGCCAAAGGCAGCGTGGACACATAACCCTCCATTTGTTGGAAGGTAGCCGGTTTCACATAGATAATTTTACTTTCGAAAATATTGGTAATTATTTCTTCCAATTCATTCAGCTTTTCGACGGTGTCGGCGTAAAAAGTAACGTAAACCGCTGCATCAAAAAGCCTTTCGCGCGCCTGCTGAAGATTATCACGCAGAGATTCAATATCAGCAAAGGCAGTCTCAAGCATCGGGTCACGCACAAAACCTTTGGATTGCTTTTCGCCGATTTCGGCTTCAATTTGAGCGGCTTTTTTCCTTAAGCTTCGCAATGCCAAGGCAGTATCTACAGGATGGACAAAAATAGAAATATCAAAAAGTTTTGCCAGATTTATGATTGGCGAAAACCATCCCCCGGAAAGAAATCTAGGATAAGAAAATACAAAGAGAGTCTTGGCATATTTATTGCCGATTTTGACGTAATTTTGGTCTACCTCTACCGCCGAGGGTGCAATAAGATTTCGCACATCGGATGCTTCGCCTCCGGTATATGGTTTTACTATTTTAATCTGTTCCGCCATATTTATTGTTTTATACCTGCTTCTTTGGGAATTTTTTTCTCGACTGTTTCAGGATTGTATAAATTGTAATAAAGCTCGGTCAGCTCGTCGTCATTTAACACCACCGCGCGCAAACCGATTCTTTCAAGTCCTCCCAAAACCTGGTCGATTCGCTGGCGAAGCTGGGTTAATTGTTGTTCAAAGCTTTCTTCCTTTTCTTTTTTGGCATTTTTCTTTTTATTCCCTCCAAAAAATCCTAAGACTCCTTTTTTGATTGATGCCGCACCCCCTCCTTCATAAGGAACCGCCACAAAAAAAGTCTTGGTCATTATCTCGTTTTCTTTGACAAAACCTTTAACAAATTCCGTGTATTCGTCAATTTGATTACGCAAAAGTTCGCTCGGCTCCTGATCGCGCCTTTCTTGAACCGACTTTAGATATTTATCTATGCTTAATTTCCGTGAGTGAATAACTATCTGCAGGGGAAAGTCCAGTGAATTCAAAAAATCCTGATATCCGGCGGTGATTATGTCCTGCTCTTCTTCCGATTTCAGTTCAAAATTTACTCCCGCAACCATAATAACGGACCGCAATCCGCCGCCTTTAAGGTGGACGATACCGTCCTTGATTTCCTCAATATCTACAAATTGCTGGGTTGAATTCGGAGCGATTGTTGTTTCGGCCATATTATTTATAAGTATACACCACCTTATCTTCAATCACTAAGCTCTATCTATAATCGACGCGTCGGGCTACTTGTTGTTCACCGCTAACCCGTCTGAAAACCTGGTACTGCTCTCTTATCTCCGTTATTGTTTTTTTAGGGACCACTTTCTCGCGTTTGGGTATCGGATTTTTGGTCGTTGTAAGATCTTGAAATAATTTGGATATTCCCGAAATCCCCTGTAAGGCTGTTTGCAAAGCGCTACGCTTGGCTTCTACCGTAGCTGTTGGAACATTAACCACTTCCTGGACCAACGGCCTTTTCCAAAAGAAAGTCTTTGGCTGCCAAAAAAACGTAACGGCATGAATGGCCATAATATATAGAGGCCTACCGTTGAGTTTAATGAACGCAAATGCAACTCCGGTTAGTATTAAAATAGCCGCAATAATAACCCAGACAACAGTATTGAGAGTAAAGAAAAGAAAGAAAGAAATAAGTGATGGAGCCGCTATGAATGCAAATTGCTTCAGCGTCAAAGGGCCGACAATTTTACTTTCTATATCGAGAAATTGAGGCACTTGGAATTGAGCCATATAACTATAGTATATCAAAAACTGGAAAAAAGCGCATAAGGAGCTATTTCCTGAACGTAAGATCGGACAGATTAACCATCCCCTCAGGTGGCTGTTTTTTGGCAACGACAGGCGCAGAAGTCTGCGGCATACTTTCTTTCTTGGGCGTAACCGGAGTTTTTAGTTCGCTATAATGAATTGTTTTTGCCGGCTCTTCTTCATATTTTTTTATCACCACCGGAATCTTTTGTTCGGTTTGGCCCGAAACCGGCTTCTGTCCGGAAGGCATTTCTATTTTTGCCGAAGACACCGGAGCTTGTGGCGCCTGGCCGGAAAATGACCTAAACGATCCCATGTAACCTCCGAAAGAATTCTGCCTAAAAGGACTGGCAGCTTGAGTTTGAGATACCGATATTGACTCTTCTTTTTGATGGATAATCATCGGACCTTCGGTGGCTCCAACAGGCTCAGCTTTTGGTTGTGATGGAACATCCGGTTTTTGCCAAGGAGTGACTGGCGCAACCGGAGGTTTCGATTGTTGAGCAATCGGTGAAAATTGGGGCTTGGGACTTGCCGAAGAAATAACAGTAATCGGCTCAGGTTTTATATTAATTTGACCGATGGGCATTGGAGCCGGTTCTGACGGTTTTTGAACACCCTCAACTTTCAACTTTGTTGGGGTTTCGGAAACTGCAGATTCGGGCTTAAGATTAATAACTTCAGGACCTTCTTTTAAGACAACTTGAGCAGGAACGGATTTTGGCTTTGGCACCTCCGATTCTTTTATGGCCCCAATTTTAGATCTTATAAAATTATCTTCTATCTCTTTCCTGAATGACTCAAATATTTTTTTATCTACTTCGTGATAAATATCCAATGCTAACCGCGGATCAATTTGAAGAGAGTCCTTGATTTCTTTATATAAATCCTCTGTGTGTATGAGCCCATAAAATACGCCGCGTATCAATCGGGCCAATGTATTACTTTTATCATCTGATAGATGAAAATTTGTCTGAATGTTATCAATTTCGTCTATAGTAAGGGAAGAGTGCATTGCTTCACGAAGAATGTCCGGCATCTGCTCCCATTGCGTGATAACTTGTTGCCGTGTTGGTTGATACATCGGTTATTATTTTTTTATTTTTTCTCCTCCGACTTTCCACCATCGTCCTTACTCGACTCATTTTCCTTTTCTTTATTGGTGCCACTCTCAGAAAATCCCAAATCGCCAGCGATAGTTCTGTCAATCTGCTTTTCAAGTCTCTTGAAAAGACGTTGATCACGAACTCCATATTTTTTCATTGTGTATATAAGATCTTTAACGCTGCCACTACCTCTAAAAGCCCCATCAAAAGCAGTTTTTAAATCTCCAGTTAACCGATTTTGTTTAGTCGCCGATAAAACCAATGACCTCATAAGCCCCTCTAATTTTGAGTCAGTGTTCATTGAAGGAATAACATCGTGTAGCCTGCGGCCAGTCGGCTCTGAGTTAATAAATTCAGCTTGAGCAATCCTATCAAGTTTTTGACCTGCGGTAAGATTGCTCTTCCCCTCTTTGCCATCTTCGCCCTGCTCAAATTCCTCTTCCTTGGAGAATATTGCTTCGTTAATCCTTTTCTGTTCTTCTGGCTTCTTGAATTTGGAATTGAAACTTGCTCTAGCGTTATTAAGCTCCTTTTCGCGTGGTCCAACAACAGCTTCGAGAGGTTCAAGTTTTGTTTTTAGGGGCTGAATCTGTGAATTAATAGTTGAAATTTCAGATTTTGCACTCTCAAGAACTTTTTTGCTAGCACTAATTTTATCCTGAATTTCGCCCCCTCTCTTCAAATCACCCTTTGCCCTAGCATCTTCGAGTTCTTTATTAGCGTTATCAATTTCATTCTGTGAAGTTTTGGATTGTTCTTCAAGATTGGCACGGCGAGATTCAAGCGCGACTAATTCGTCTTTGGTAACGTTTCGTTCTTCAACCTGGTCTGATATAGCATCAATCGCCTTTCTTGCATTATATGTTGTCCTATCATCTCCTATTGCGATTTTAATATTATCTGCAATCGGCTTTCTGCCGCCCCCTTCAAGATAATCAGCTTGATTCAAAAGAGCCTCTGTTCCTCCAAGTTTTTCTACATTTTCAGCAGTGAGCTTCTTTTTTGATTCTAGCGTCATTAAAATCGCGAGCTGTTGCTCTCGAGGTGCGCCAGCATACGCTTTAATTAGCCTATCAGGAGTCCACTGAGAGTATTCTTTTAGAAAATCTTCGGGGGGCCTACCAAAAACAGGTTCCGCCTTTCTTTTCTCCGCCGTTGCGCCAACACCTATCAATCCCTTTCCCGCACGGCCAACGGTTTCTCTGGCAACCCAACCCGTTACCGCCCCCTTTCTTGCACCAGCCCAAGTGGACATCTTTGCACCGATGGTTTCTGCAGCTACTCCACCGCCAACCCTCGCAAATCCGGCACCAGCACCTCTGGCGGCTTTTTCCTTAATTTTATTTCCAGCATTTTGAGCAATCTTTATTCCTCCATCTGCAGCAGCTATACCAAGTTTATGTGACAACTTCATTCCTAAAATTATGAAACCAACGGCCATTAGCGAACCCATAATTGAACCAAAATCAACATTCCCTCCAATGACATATTGCATGGAAGACATGAGGTTTGTGACTTTTTTTGTCATAGTCCCATAAATAACCCCTTGAAGTTGGGCTATAGCTAGCCACAAAAAGAACAGGTTTAAAGGCAACATAAAAGCCCACTTAATAAAATGGTTCCACCATTCTCTCCACCATCGTTGTCCGAATGGAAATATCCACATCAGCCATACTATTGGAGAAACAATCAAAAGCACGGTTATAAAGAAATAACGCACAAAAACCTGCAAAGACAAAACTAGCAGCGTAAGAAAGACGATGAGAAACACAACAACGGTAAGGACTAAAGAAAATAATTCAAGGATTGTTGGCCCTAACGTCACATGACTAATTACATTAGCAACTTTTAGAAACGACGAATTAAACCAGCCCGAACTATCTTGTGGAACAACTACATTTGGCAACCTAAAGAATCCGGTTACCTCAGCTACAAGAGTTCCAACTATCATATTATTGGGACTGTTGAGTGGAACATTTACTCCGGCAAAATCATATTGTTGTGTTCCTGTCAGAGATGACAAAAAATATCCAGTTAGAGAATCGCTAACTTGCAAGATTCCGCCTGCTATCACTAAGCTGAAATTGACCAGAAGAGCTGCCACTATCAAACGCCAGAGTATCTGCTGAGCCCTATACGAACGGCTGCGAACTATAGTACCTATGGCAATGATTATAATCCCCAAAACGAAACCCAAATTTGTGATAACGCGGAATATGTCCCACCCCACCGAAACCGCCACATTATTAGCTGGTTGCAAAAGATCCAAGTTAAATTGAACTGCAACACCAAATAACAAACCAGTAATGGATATTAATAAATACAATACCGCTTGAATAAAATAAAGAATTGCCTCAACAACAAGCCCCGCTTGTCCCACGGGCGTTAAACTTAATAGATCTTTAGCAGATGCATTCGGCTGAGCCTGGGTGGCCTGTGTCTGTTGCGCATATACTTGATTAACGGAAATCGTAGATGAGCCCACAAAGTTCAATTTAGCCGGTGCCACAAACAACAAGACCGCAAATATCATCAAAAATATTGCGGCAGTTAGTTTAGATTTAATCGAAAAAATATTCATTGAAATCAACTTATTGTGAAGTTAGTGGAGAAATACAAGCCGGTGCGGGACTCAAATCGGTAGTTAAGGAATTCTTTTCCTGAAGACCAACAGTTTGCGTTCGCGTCATACTTCCACTTGATTTGGCACTACTTATCTCGTCAAGAAGAATCCCGTAAGTGCTGGAAAAATTAGAAAAGTCGGAACTTAATAGAGTAATCTGCTGAGATAATTCGGCGGATGAGAGAGCTGCCGGATCGACTTGGTTTATATTTGTTATTCCCTCATTTGCTGCATTAGTCATATTTTGCAGCACATTGACAATAGTGGTTACGTTATTATATTCCTGTTGCCATTCGGTCGTTGAAGAACAAGACGAAATTCCTTGCTGAGCCAAAGACTGAACATCTAGCCATGTTTGAAGTGTCGGATAGTCCGTCGAATTCAGATAATAAATGGTGTCGTCGTAAGTATTCAGCCAATCCCGTGACACACTGTTAAAATTAGCAATCACATTTGGATCGGCTCCTTGAGCAAGGTCACTATCCGTATTTATGCTTGACGACTGAAGAGACGCAAGCCCCTTTTGGAAAACTTTTGATACCAAAGCATTTATAACAGCTGAGGTAAAATTCTGTATATTGGCGCTCCACAATGTATCGGAGGTAATCGCATTAGCAACCGCTTTTCCGGCAACATCTCCGGGGGTCTGAACCTCCCACTGTTGACAAGCTGTATTAACTGATGGGTTACTACTACAAATAGGATCGTTTTTGTGACCAGAGTCTTTACACATTGTTTGTATCTCATCAACCGACCCGTAACTACCATAGCTAGTGCAAGTTTTCGTCCCCAAAAATCCGCTGGATGCAACAGCTTCATTCACGCGCGCTGTTTGTTGGCTCAAATATTCGCTATAAATTCTATTTTCGGAAATTAGATATAATCCCATCGGGTTATTTTCCGGCATAATAGCCTGAGAATAAGTCAGCCAGTCGCCTCGTTTGAGCATGTCGGTAGAATTGGATATGTTTGTCAAAAAATTATCTATACTACAACTAATGGGCTGAGACTGCATAAATGTTCCTTGCAACATTATTTGTATTTGAGGAACGAATGGAGAACACAAATCAACACCATCAGTTTTTAAATAATTATTGACACTATCAAAGGCTATGTTACCAGCATCTTTGGTGAGCTGGCTCCAATTTCCGACAAATGTCGGCTGTGTTCCGTTGTTTATCCAATCCAATGTTTGTTGAGTAATATAGTCCGTTAATCTTTTTGCTGCCATATCCCTCAGGGCAGGACGAACGTATAATTCCCAATATTTTTGCACCTTCTGCCAAAAACCCAAACTTGTTTGAGTGCCTAAATTACCCTCTGCCGGAAGATCGTTGACCGGAACGCCTTGAGCATTAATTTGTTTTGGATAAACCAATCCCGGAAGAGATATGGTGACTAATCCTAAGATTACGAAAAATATCAATGCCTTCGTCGCCAGTTTTCTTATTAAACCTGTCATGTTTAAATTATACCGCTTTAAAGCTACTGTAATCCAGTGCCAAAGTAGAGGATGACCCCTTCCCCTTCCGTATAATTGATTAATGTTTTACTGCAAATTCCCGGACCGGGCAGAGCTTCGCCCAATATCCAATTTCCGGTTATAACCGCGTTATATAGAAATGGATTCGTAAAATATATTGGCCAATAAAGGAAGAAGGCTCCTGGAGCCGGAGCAGATACGACTAATAATTCTCCCGTCAAACATATGTCCGATATGGTTATTATTCCTCCAAATGGTATACCACCCGCCGCTTGAGCAACTTTAAATATGCCCAAATCAGATAAAAATGATCTCCAGCCTATCCCAACCTGAATTTTTTCCATATCGGAAAGTTGGAGTTTTTTATTCAAAGCAGGCCCATATTTTTGATACGTTAATTTGTATTGATCCAATAAAGACTGGAGTGACGGATCGGATATTTTTAGGGATTCCATCTTTGTCGCGACTTGATAGTTATATTTAAACCAACCTATCATCGTCTTGTGATAAGATTCCATTGCCGGAGAAACGGTCTTTTGTTCCAATGCTAATTGGGTTTGGTTGGTTATCTTTTCCCAAAAGATTGCTGTGTTTTTTAGATCCTGGTCTGTAATCTGTTTTTTTGATATCGCCCAATCCATCAATCCCGGCAACGCCAAGGGAATTGAATTAATTTTTTTTGTGTTATTTAAATCTTCGTCCGTTAGTTTAATATTTTTAGAAATATCGATCAGCATATTGGCATAATCAACATTGGAGTTTATTCCATTATCCGAAACCAAAACATTAATTCCGGAATCTATTGAGGGAACGGTCGTTGAAGATGTAATTTGTAAAACTGGCTGAGGAGTAATGCTTGAGGTCGATGACTGATTAAGAGAGCTTGAAGAAGATGATTGGTTTGTGGTGTTTAATAAATATAAGCTTATATGAGAAGCGAGATATTTTTTTGTTATCGGACCAAAATACCCCAGAGCCGGAGCAATCCCGTTTTCTTTTTGAAAACGAGACAGTGCTGATCTTGTGAGAATACCAAAATAACCGGACACGATTTGCTCAGGATAGATAACCTTTCCCTGCCGAGAAAGAAAAGTTTGAAGAGTAGACACTAAGCCACTTTTTTGGCCAATACTAAGATCCGGACCACTTGTCAGAGAATTCAGATCGGCCCCACTAAGCGGCAAGACTTGGCCCATTGAAGTCTCTAAAAATAATGCCGAAAACAAAATCAGCGTGAAAAAAAATAATGGTTTTCGGTTAGACATATTATATTTCCTAAAATACCTTCGATCTTTCTGCTATTACGACCTGCATCAAACTATTGACTCGACTATCCATATCGCCAAGATATGTTTCCAGAGACAACAGCTTAAATGGGTCGGTTTGATAATTTATCAATGCATCATATGCGAAAGAGATCCCTCTGAGTTGAGTGATAATTTTTTTGTGCAGATCTACATATTTTTCCGGAACCGGAGTTTTTTCCAAATCGGAAATTAATTTATCGTTCGTTTTCAATACCAACTGAGCAAGTGATGAATCCCCTTTTTCAAAAATATTTGAAATTGCTTTATCGTTGAATCCTGTCGGCAGAGAACTGAAGCTGCTAATTAGAAGCGGGAGAGCGGTAATAAAATATTTTCTGGAGGCTTCCAGAGAATTGTCGTTTATTATGTTAAGCTCGCTATTTTTTGGAACATTATTAAGTGCCAGAATTGATTGCTGGGATATTTGAGTAAGAGTTGTTGGATTAAAATCTATAGCATTGGCACTGCTGGAAGCATCCATTCCTGATTGTATTGCTGAAATAAATTGGCCGCTTAAATCCTTATTAATTGTGTCCGTATAATTATTTTGCGCAGGTGAATTTATACCCAGATTATTTGAGCTTGTTGTGTTGGAGTTATTAATTTTAAAATTATATTTATCGAGAAGGTCGTTTAAAGTGATAGCCGATGATTTTGTGCCGGCGGTTACAGATGATTTCGTTTCCGAGTTGTTGTTTTTCTGAGAAACAACCGAGTCAAACATCCAGTATCCAAAGAAAATCAATATAATGGCACCAAAAATTGTCAGAACAAGAGTCTGCCTTTTCATTAATAAATTATACAACACCTTACGCAACCCTTCAACACAAAATAGCTGTTATTTTTGAGCATTCCAACTCCTGAGGACGGGAATTGACCCCTAATCCGAGTGATTTGATTATATTTAAAGAATCTTCTCTGCTTAACCCGCTTGATATTAGATTATTAAGGAGCGTCTTTCTGGGTTGTTTGAAGGCTTTTTTTATAAATTCATAGTATTTTTCACTGCATATTTCCAAAATTTCTTTTTTGGTGTCCATTTTTATCACCGCTGAATCAACTTTGGGTGGTGGCAAAAAATCCTCTCTTGGAACGTTCGAAATAATTTTTGGATTTGACCAAAAACCGACGCTTAGGGAAAGGAGGCTTGAATTGGGTGCTTGAGAACAAATTCTTTGAGCAACCTCTTTTTGAATAAGCAGGACTGTTTCAGATGGTTTATGTTTCAATTCTCCGATGATTCTCATCAAATGGCCCGTTATATAGTAAGGAATATTTCCCACAATTTTATAATCAACAACAGATAAAGGGGGAGTCTCGGTTATTTTGGGAATTGATCGTAAAGCATCCCCATCTATCAATTTAATTTTTTGCCCTATATCCGATGATCTTATTTTTGTTACAAGATCTTTATCTTTCTCAATTGCAAAAACCATCGCTCCTCTGCCTATTAAAAATCTGGTCAACTCTCCGTGACCCGGACCAATTTCGATAACTGAATCGCCGTTTTTTATTTTGAGAGCCTCAGCTATGCTCTCCAAAACATTCTCATTCCTCAAAAAATGCTGGCCTAATCGTCTTGGCATAATCTAATTGTATTCTATATACCTATCCTCGTCATCCAATGAACGTTCTCCGGTAAATTCTATTTTCCCTGACGGAATCTCACTAAGAAATCTTGACGGTGCTCCGAAAAAATTAAGGTATAAATCTTTTTTTGCCCGGGTCATAGCTACATACATCAGCCGCCGCTCTTCCTCAATATCATCTCCGGACGAAAAAGACCTCTGGTGAGGCAATATTCCGTCGTTGGCTCCGGCAAGAAACACGGCATCAAATTCAAGCCCTTTGGCTATATGAATCGTCATTAAATTTGCTCCCGACATATTTTTTTTGTCACGTTTTGGCTTTGTTAAATCCAGAGGCGATGCCAGAGAAATCTTTTCCAAAAAAGACGCCAAATCATTAAATTGCACCGAGAAAGACAACAACTCCTGGATGTTTTCCATGCGCTCCAGATAGTTGGGGTAGTTTTTTTTCAGCAACTCAACATATCCGGTTTCTTTGATAAAATAATCAATTATTTTTGAAGGCTGACCCTGAGCTTTGGCGGGTAGATTTTCTTTTAGTGCCAGATACGGCTTTTTATTGAAGTTTTTTTCGAGCCTTTCCAAACTTACCGAATCTTTGGGATTGCTGGCATATCGCAATGCGGCCACAACATCTTTGATTTCTTTGCGCTCGTAGAAAGTCAGCGCGCCAAACAAGTTATAAGGTATTCCATATTCCAAAAACAACTGCTCCAGTGGCCGGGACTGGGCGTTGGTCCGGTATAAAATACCGACGTTTTGCCCTTGGCGGATATGCAAAAGCGCCGTCTGGACTATAAAATCGGCTTCGGAAAATTCATCATTGTGTTCCGTTACTCGCACCAATGCCCCTTCATCGTTTCCGGTCCAGAGAGTTTTTGGTTTTTGCATCAGATTATGGGAGATAACCTCCGATGACGATTCAATGATGTTTTTAGTAGAACGGTAATTCTGTTCCAAAAATACGACTTTGGTTTTGGGCCAGTCTTTTTCGAAATTCAAAAAATTACGGAAGTCGGCGTGGCGAAATCCGTAAATCGCCTGTTGATCGTCTCCGACAACGTTCAGATTGCGATGCGATCCGGCCAGTAATTTTATGAGCCAATATTGGGCGGTATTTATATCCTGGTATTCATCTACCAAAATATATTCGTATTGTTTTTGATATCGCAAAAGAATGTCCGGATTTTTTTGAAATAATCGGACCGGTTTTTCTATAAGATCGTCAAAATCGAATGCATTATTTTTTTCAAGAGATTTTTCATATTCTCCGAAAAGATACCAGACAGACTCCGACTTCTTGCTGTCCATAAAGTTTTCGGCATTAAGCAGTTCGTCTTTGATTCTTGAAAATTCTTTCATCAGCGCTGCCGGCGCATGAGTGCCGGTACCAATATTAAAATTTTTTAATATTTTTTTGATTAAACTCAACGAATCGTCGTTGTCAAAAATAGAATAGGAAACCGAACGCCCGAAGGCTCTGCTTTCTTTCCTCAAAATACCGGCTCCAAAAGAATGGAACGTTCCGACAAAGGGATCGTGGGATATTTTGATTTTCTGGGATTCGAGCGTTTTTCTAACCCGTTCTTTCATCTCATCGGCAGCCTTGTTGGTAAAAGTTATGGCCAATATTTTTTTCGGGTCAATATTTTTTTTGGCAATCAAATACGCCAGACGGGATGTCAGCGTTTTTGTTTTTCCCGAACCGGCTCCGGCAACTATTAATAGCGGCCCTTGTCCGTATTCTACGGCCTCTTTTTGTTTTGGGTTTAAATCGTCTGGCATAAAACTCCTGCCACTATATATTTTTAGCGGCCAAAAAGCAAAGACGAGTTGAGTCGCTTAGATGACCATCACGGCAAATATTGCAGCCGCTAAAGTCACCAATAGGGTCAGCCATCCGAAAACATTAGAAACCCACGAATTTGTTCGCTGCCCCATTATTTTTTTATTGTTCGATATGCGAATCAACAAAAATATAATTGGCGGAGTAATAACCGTGTAGAGAACCGCCGTATAAATAAGCAGTCTTATGGGATCAAGATTCAAAAAATTCATCGCCGCCCCGATAAAAATAGAGGTGATAATGATCATATAAAAACCCTTAGCTTCCCGGAACGTTTTGTCTATTCCTTCTTTCCAGTCAAATATTTCCGATAATGCATACCCGATGCTTCCGGCAAGAACCGGAATTGCTATCAATCCCGTTCCGATAATTCCAAGACTAAAAACAACAAACGCAAGGCTTCCCAAAAGCGGCTGCAAAACGAGCGCCGCCTGGTCGAAATTGGCGATTTCTTTGGCGCCGTAGAGTATCGCTGCCTGGCCGGCGGACGCTACGATAAACCAAGTCACTATCTGAGAAAAAAACATACCAAGAAAAGTGTCTTTTCTGAGGCTTTTTAACTCGTTTTTGGTTACCAAAAATCTTTTAAGGTGCCTTTCCTTTTTTTCCTCATCGCGATCTTCAACTTCTTCGTCCGCTTGCCAGAAAAAAAGATACGGCGAAATTGTCGTCCCCAGAAAAGCCGCAAAAAGTATCAGGAAGTCCTTACTGAAAGAGAACGAGGGTATTAATGTTGCCGAGAGCGCATGCTTCCAATTTATTCCCATATAAAATGCGGCAATAATATAAAAAAACAGAGAAATAATCAGCCACTTCATAACATTGGCAAATTTGGGATAAGATAGAAAAACCGTGAAAAAAAGAATCAGGACTCCGGCGGTCGGCAACCAAAAAAATCTAGAAATTGAAGTCAATCTTTCGGACACAACGCCGATAGCCAGAAGGTCGGCTCCGATATTTACGGTTATTACCGCAACCGAAATCAATCCAATAATATAAAGTATCCAACGCGGATAATGTTCTTTTATGACTTTCATCAGCCCCTTATCGGTAACATAACCGATTCTTGCCGCCATCTCCTGCACTACATACATTAAAGGGAGGCAAAAAATAGTCAGCCACAGAGTGCGGAATCCATAAACAAAACCCGACTGGAGATAGGTTAAAATTCCCGACGGATCGTCATCTGAAGCGCCGGTAATAACTCCCGGCCCGGCTTTTTTGCCGATTTTTTTTATCCTTTCAAAAAAATTCATTAGGTAATTTCTGCAAAGATATTAGTGGAAAAAGAATGCTACCGCCATTATCGCGTAAGCCATAAGAAGTTGGAGCCCTTCAAGCCAGTTACTTTCTCCGTCCTCAACTATAAGATTGGTTATAAATACAGAAAGCACTATCGCCACCAGCTCAAAAGTATTAAATATCAAACTCATAGGTTTTCCCAAAAATAAACTGGAAAATACTAAAATAGGGGCGACAAACATTGCAATTTGAGTTGCCGAGCCGATTGATATCTGAAGCGCCAAATCCATCTTGTTTTTAAGAGCCATAACAATCGCCGAGGTATGTTCGGCCGCATTGCCGATGATGGCGACAAAAATTACACCGATAAATAACTGAGTCCATCCGAGAACTTCTACCAAAGGCTCAATAGATCCCACCAATATCTCACTGACCCATCCGACAAACGCGGTTGCGACAATCAGAACCGTAAGGCTCCTGGTTTTGCTCCACCGGGCTTCATACTCTCCCACTTCTTCCACGTACAGATGTTTATGGGTTCGGAGAGAAAACAACAATCCCGCCATATATGCGATAACAAGAAAAATCGAAACAAAAACGCTCAACTCTTCTATAAGATGGGCATTAGTTGCTCCGGTCTGAACAAAAATTGCCGGAATAACCAGAGCTATTACCGCCAACAAAAGCGTTGAGGCGCTGGCAAGAGCGGCGGTCTTGTTGAAACTTTGGATTTTGTTTCGGGAACCGCCGGCGATCATCGCCGTTCCCAAAACCAAAAGTAGGTTGCCGATAATTGAACCAGTAATTGAAGCCTTAACAACTTCAAGCAATCCCGATCGGATAGCAATCAGGCCGATAATCAATTCGGTGGCATTTCCGAAAGTCGCATTCAAAAGTCCGCCCAAAGCCGGCCCCGTTCGGATGGCCAATTCGTCAGTCGCTTCTCCTATATATTTAGCCAGAGGAATAACCGCCAGCGCAGAAAGAAAGAAAGTTAGTATCGGCGATAGCCCCGCATAATTTCCGATGATGGCTATCGGAACAAACAGCAACATTATTAAAAAAATTTTATTCATAACTTGATATCGGTATCAGAGAAATTACCCCCTTATTATCCCGTGATATGAAAATTGTTTCAACTTTATGCCCCGGGAAATGTTTTCTTATATAATCCCTGGCCTTTCCAAGTTCCCGTTGATGGAATCTCATTTCTTCGCCCAGAGAAACAAAACTTTTACTCCCGCCGTAAGCCCCACAGTCCTGATGATTGGCAAGAACGATTGTTTCCGTATGATGAAGAGATATTGATGTCTTAATATTGGAGAGTAAAACTATTCTTTCGGAAGAATTTTTTGGCGACGCCAAACCCTTTGCCGCTCCGGCAACTTCAATCAAATCGAAGTCTCCGTATTGTTTTTCAAGCATCGGCAAAACGTGCGGCCAGAATCTGTAGTCGATGCACATAACAACGGTCGCTATTTTATTTGAACGCTCCTGCATCAGACAAATTATACCAGAATTGCATCAGCTTATGCGCGTCCTGTAGGAAAACGCCTCGCTTAGGGCATTCTCGTCGACAATACCGGCATTGTCCATGTCGGCTATTGTCCGGGCCACTTTCAAAATTTTGTAATAACCTCTCGCCGAAACATGAGCTTTATCCAAAGCCTTTTCCGCTATCTGACGCGCCCGGGGAGAAATCTGAATTATTTTTTCAGCCTGAGAAGAAGACATTTCGGCATTGGAAAAAATGGGAAGTTTGAGATTTAAAAACCTTTCTCTTTGGATTGCCCGCGCCGCTTCAATTTGTTCGCGAACTCTTTCGGATTCATTCGTGTCTACGGGAATCTTTAAATCATCGGACTTTATCCGATTCACCCAGATATGGATATCTATTCTGTCCAAAAGCGGACCGGAAAGTTTTTTTTGATATTTAACGACCTCGTAAGCGCTGCAGGTGCACTCTTTTTCTTCGTCCTGATAATACCCGCACGGACAGGGGTTGGAAGCCGCTGCAAGAATAAATTTTGACGGAAAAACTATACTGCCTTTTGATCGGCTGACCACTACCTGACCACTTTCAAGAGGCTGGCGCAAAGATTCCAAGACATCTCTGTGAAATTCGGGAAGTTCGTCCAAAAAAAGTACCCCTCTATGAGCCAAACTGATTTCTCCGGGTTTCGGATTCTGTCCTCCTCCGACAATTGAAACTAAAGATGCCGAGTGATGAGGCGACCGAAATGGACGCTGGGAAATAAACGGTTTATCCAGAAGCAATCCGGCCGCACTATAAATCTGAGTTGCCTCCAAAGCTTCCTGAAATTCCAGTTTGGGCAGTATCGAAACGAGAGCCTGGGCAAGCATTGTTTTTCCGGCCCCCGGAGGTCCGGACATAAATATATTGTGTCCACCCGCCGCAGAAATCGACAAGGCTCTTTTCGCGGCGCGTTGCCCTCTTATTTCCGATATATTTACTCCTCCCTGTCCAAGCCCTGGATCGAAATCCGTATAAGTCAAAGGATTGATTCTTGTCGCCGATTCCAGATGTGAAACGATTTGACCGAATGAAAATACCGGATAAATTTTGATTCCGGAAAGATGCGCCACCTCCGCCGAATTTGCCTGGGGAATATATACTTCATCAAATCCTTTTTCTTTAGCCATGCAACATACGTTCAAAACTCCGGCAACCGGACGAATTTTTCCGTCTAACGCCAGTTCACCCACAAATATTTTCTTTTCCGACGAAAACGGTTTTATCTGCCCCGAAGCGGACAGATAACCCAGCGCAATAGCCACGTCATAATGAGACCCGACTTTTTTGATATCGGCCGGAGCAAGATTGACTGTTATCTTGCGATTCTCTCTTGTCGGCGGTTTTATCCCGGTATTTTTAAGAGCCGAGGAAACTCTTTCTTTGGCTTCCGAAACCGCCTTATCCCCAAGGCCGACGATTGTGAATGCCGAAAGACCAACATTTATATCAACCTCGACTTCAATAATTCTGGATTTTATTCCCTCTACATCGGCGGAATATATTTTGGATATTTTTGAAATCACCGTTTAAAAACAGTCCCGCTGGCCGGGACTGTTGATTATTTTAACATTAAGTTTTAACGACGTTTTTCTTGTTGCAACTCTGACAAAGTCTGGTTTCTGGAGCAACTTCGAGTAAGCCTTGGGAAATTTCTTCGCCACAATCTTCGCAAATTCCATATGTCCCCTTATCCAACTTTGAAATCGCCGCTTCCGTATTAGTCAGCACTTCACGCAAAGACGCGGCTGCCGAACGTTGATTGAATGTTGCCGTGGATTCATCGGTATTGTCATCCTCTCCCGGAAAATCTCCGACATCAACCGGCGTCTCTAATTTTTTTATTTCGGCCTCAAGAGATAATTTCGTATCCTCCAGGCGTTTTTTAATTTGTTCTTTTTTTTCTTGATTTATCATATAGATTAAGGAGTCATTGGGTTAGGGGTGGACGTTGTTGTGGTTCCGGTTGCGGGCGGAGTAGAAACCACCGGAATTGCTTTAAGGCGCTTTATAATATCCACCATCTGATTGTATGAGGTTCCTATAACAAGATAATTATTCGTCCCGATACTAAACCACCCATACTCAAACGCTTCGGCATTTTTTGAAGAATACACCAAAAATCTTACCGGAACCCCGCTCACGGCGCCGTCTTTGAAAGTGACATCCGATGGCGTCGGTGGATTTGAAATAAAGAACGATGAAATGTTTGAGGCAATACTCTCAAGAGCGGCTTGAACAGTTGAGGAGGCTTGAGGTAAAGCAACGGCGGACTTAAGTTCAAATATCATCCCCAGCTTAGCACCTCCGGTTTTGTCGTAATAAAGCCAAGAAGTAAAGTCTCTTTCAAAAAGAGAATTGAGAGAAAAAGCTTGTGGCGCGAAGTAAGCCCCTATAACAGCCGAGGACTCTATAGGAGTTCCACTGGCATCAACAAAGGCCAAATCTTTAACTGATCCGGCGATCAATTTTTCCGCCGAAGAAGTAGCCAAGGCGCCCTCAAACGAAACCAGGCTTGTGTCCGATAATGTCAGGGTTTCTTTTTTGGTTGGGTTAGAGATAAGAGACGAGTGAACCAACGGGGCTACCACCGGAACAATAGGTTCTTGCGATGTTGTTGTGGCCACTTCGGGCGTTGTTGTCGGAACGGCTATGGGTAAAGATGCTTGCGGTTGAGGAGTCACTACTTGCGGTGCCTGCCCTAGAGAAGACACTAAATAATAGACGCCGTATCCGATTCCAATCGCAACGATAATACCGCCCACTATAATAAGGACTGTTTTTAAATTAAATTTTGAAGGCGACGATCCCGGTGTCGGCGGAACCCCCTCTACTACCGGAGCCGGTGCTTCGGAAGGCGCTTGCTGAGGTTGTGTCTGGGCCGGCGTCGGACTCTGGTATTGTCCCGGTTGGGACAATTCAGGAGCGCTCATTATTTGAGACTGCGGAGACTCCCCACCACTCTGCCTTACAGACTCCAAATCGGACTGCATACTTCTGACACCGATTTGAGCTTCGGGAGAAGGCGGCGGAGGCGGAACTCCTTGTTGGTTTTGTGAATTTTGACCTTGAAACTGATACGGATTGGGATTGTTGTCCATATAAAAAAATTTAGACAAATATTGGCCTTTTTAAAAAGTATAGCACGTTAAAACAAAAATTGATGTGTGGATAAGTAAAAAGGCAAAAGACGGCCTTCGGTATGATACAATTGTTTTATGAAAACCCTGCTACTCATAGATGCCAATTCGCTCATCCATCGCTGTTACCACGCGCTGCCTCCTCTGACAAATCCCAAAGGAGAACCTGTTGGAGCACTTTTCGGCGTTTCAAATATACTCCTTAAAATTTTACGCTCTCAAAAACCGGAATATGCAGCTGCTTGCTTTGACCGTCCTGAGCCGACGTTCCGTAAAGAAAAATATTCCGGATATAAAGCTCAGCGCCCGAAAGCGCCCGATGAGCTCGTCAGCCAGATAATCAATGCCAGAAAACTTTTTGAAAGTTTTTCAATAAAAACTTTCGACCAGATAGGATACGAGGCCGATGACCTTATAGGAACTTTGGCCGAAAAATTCAAAAAAGAAAAAAATATTAAAGTACTCATACTCACGGGCGATTTGGACTCGCTCCAATTAGTTGAAGATAACAAAGTTAATGTGGAAACTTTCCGGAAAGGAATATCGGACACGATTATTTACGACGAACAAGCCGTTATCGACCGTTATGGAATAACCTCAAACCAACTTATTGACTATAAGGCGCTGGTAGGAGACGCTTCCGACAACGTTCCGGGAGTTCCGAACGTGGGACCAAAAACCGCATCCGACATCCTAAAGAAATACAAAACTCTGGAAAATTTTTTAAACACCGGACAGAAAGAAAAATCGTTCGAAAAAATAATCTCAAACAAACAGTCGGCGCTCATGTCACGAGAGTTGGTAACAATAATCAGAGATATTCCGATTAAAGTCACTCTCAAAGAAATCGAATTTTCTCCCGACAAAAAAATATTATCCGATTATTTAACGGAAAACGATTTTTCCAGCATTTTGAAACGAATCGGATATGTTTCCGAGAGCTCCAAAAAAGAAGCGCCCGATCCGGAAACTGATTCCAGACAGGTTGAAATTTTTCCAAAAACATCCGTACCTTCGGATTTTATTGTCATAACTTCCGCCTCAATAGAATCTTTGGCCGAAACAGACATCTCCTCCGGCAAAATCAAAATCGGGTACAACCTTAAGGATCTTTATAAAATAAGGCCAATTGCGCCTCCATTGTTCGATATTGATATTGCCTTAAAACTTTTGGGAATAACCGTGGATGATTTTGAAGAGGCGTCCCAAAAAATATTCAAAGAGAGTCTCCCTCAGTCGGAGTTTGACCAGCGCGCCTATCCTTGGGTCTCAAAAAAAATAGAGGAAAAGGGACTTCATAAAATAATGTATGAAATAGAAATGCCCTTGCTTCCGGTTATCGCCCAAATGGAACAAAACGGAGTCTTAATTGACCAAAAAACACTTAATTCGGTTGATGGCGAGTTGGGCCAAGCCGTCAAAAAAGCCGAAGATAAACTGGCTAAAATTATCGGCCGGCACATTAATCCCAACTCCCCCAAGCAGCTCCTGGAATATTTTCAAACCCAACTTAATTTAAAAATAAACTCCACCTCGGCTGAATCGATTACCAAGGCGAAAGAAAAAAATCCACTGCCTATTTTTGACGTTTTATTGGACTATCGGGAGCTTTTTAAACTTAAAACAACCTACACCGATTCTTTCAAAAAACTGGTTTCTTCGGACGGAAGAATCCATCCCACGTTCCTCCAACTCGGGGCCGCCACCGGACGGCTTTCCTGCCAAAACCCCAATCTTCAGAACATTCCGGCCGAATCCGACTGGGCATCAAAAATCAGAGATATTTTTACTGCTCCAAAAAATCACACACTTGTTTCTTTCGATTATTCTCAAATTGAGCTCAGAGTCCTTGCGTCTCTTACCGGAGATAAAAATATGACGGAGGCTTTCCGCAACGGGAAAGATATCCATGCCGCTACCGCCGAAAAAATATTCAAAGTTTCTAAAGAGAACGTCACGCCCCAAATGAGACGTTTGGCAAAAACCTTAAATTTCGGAATTATGTACGGAATGGGATTTAGGGCATTTTCGCAAAATGCCGGCATCCCTCCCGATCAAGCCAAGGAATTTATCAAAAGATATTTTGAAGAGTTCTCGGCTGTAAAAGAATGGGATAAAAAAGTTTTGGCTCAAGCGCGAAAAGACGGCATCGCCAAAAATATTAATGGCCGTTTCAGGGACGTCCATCAAATCAATTCAACCGACCAGAGATTTTCATCCGAAGCCGAACGTGCCGCAAAAAATATGCCCAGCCAAAGTCTGGCGGCGGATATTTTAAAATTAGCAATGATAAAAACCGAAAAATATATCCGGAAAAACTTTTCTTCGGAAATAAAAATGATTCTCTCCATTCACGACGAACTTATTTTTGAAGTCGACGATTCCCTTCTGGAAAAAGAGAAAGATAGTTTAGCGGTTAAAGAAATTAAAAAAATTATGGATTCGGCGTTTGAACTTGAGGTACCCATTAAAGTTGACTGTAAAATGGGAAAACGGTGGGGCAGTATGAAATAAACTCCAAAACAACCCCTTATGAATCTTTTACTGCCTCTGGCGGCGACAATTTTACAGGCAGCTAGCGCTGTGGTGGATAAAATAATCCTTTCAAAAAGAAAGCTGTCTTACGAAACTTATATGGCTTACAGCTTTCCGATGGTGTTTGTTGTTAATGCCCTGCTTTTGATCCTATTTAGCCCGCCTTTGGGGGTCGGCCTGTTTACGAACGCAACCATTCTGCTTTTGGCCATTGATCTTGTAATAATCGTCGGCGCCAATGTTTTTTATTACAAATTATTGGGAAAAGAATCCCTTTCCGAAACATACACCATCGGATTGTTGAGCAATATTCCGTCGGTCTTGGTTGTGGGATTGTTTTTTATCAGCGAACGCTCGCCTCTTACATTGATTTTGGCGCTGGTTTCGGTCGGAGTTTTGGTTGCCGCCCATTATAAAAAAGGACGGCTTTCGGTGTCTAAAAAAGAAGCCGTCTATGCCGCCTGGTCTCTGATTGTCTTGCCTTTCGGCGCGGTAATCTCAAAACAATTTCTTTTTACCTGGAACCCGATATCGCTTGAATTTGTTCGCGGAGGATTGGTTATGATGGTGATGCTTTTCTTTTATATCCGTTATTTGAAAATGGTTGACTATAAAACAATGTTGTTGCTTATCGCCACTAATGCCGTTTCTACCGTCGGGTGGATATATTATTTTTTCAGTTACCAGCAGTCCGGAGTCGTGTTCACAATTTTAGTTCTCTCATTGCAACCGCTGTTGGTTTATTTTGCTTCCGTTTTTCTTTTGAAGGAGAAATTTGAGGTAAAAAAATTCATAGCTTTCTGCATTATTGTGTCATCAATAGTCGTCGCCGAAGTTATAAAATAAGAACCGGCAATACCGGTTCTTATTTTTTTGTTCCACTATTTTTGTGTCTTGTGCGCTTCTCTATTCTATGGGCTTGATTATAACGTGACGCTGTTTTCCTTCTCCCGAACTTTCTGTCTTCAAATCCGGATGAAGCGACAACTCAGAATGTATGATTCTTCTTTCATAAGCGTTCATTGCGGGGAGTGAAACTTCTTTTTTAGTTACCGAAGCTTTTTTTGCGGCGGCTTTGGCAAGTTTTATAATAAGATCCTCCCTGTCTTTACGGTAATTGTTGATATCAATAAAAGCTATGTCGATATTTTTTTTATTAAAAATCATTTTCACCACAAATTCGAGATCGGAAATAAATTGAGGCAAAAAACGCTGCAGGAAAGGAGCGTCGTTTATGAATATCAAAAAACGTCTGGAGTCTTCAATGTAAGAAACTGCAAAATCATTAAAGCCCATTAATTTTATCAAACTCTCGATTGTTTCTTTGGCGTCATTGTTCATTTTTGGCAATTTTTTTATTTATTACTATCTGTTGAATAACCGAAAAAACAGAAGTTGTCAGCCAATATATTCCTACAGCTGCCGGCAAAGAATATAGAATAACAACCGTCAAAAAAGGTCCCATTATCATAAGATTTTTTTGCATTTTTGCGGCCATATCTACGGTTTTATCCTGATCTCCAACCTTCGTTTTTGCCACAACCATCATGAGTTTTGTCTGCAAATATTGAAAAATTCCCGCCAAAACAACAATCCAAACGTTCCGCATATTCAGATCGACAACTCCCAAAAACATAGTGTGAATTGAAGCTGGGGCCGGAACAAACGAGTAAAGTTGAGATAAAACATTTTTTGAAAAACCTTTTAGAAAAACCTGGTAAAGAGCTATCAATATCGGAAGTTGAATAATAAGCAAAAGAAAACCTGAAAACGGGTTAACTTTATGCTCTTTATAAACTTTCATTATTTCTTCAACCTGTTTTTCTTTGTTTTCTTTATGAATTTTCTGAAGCTCTTTTATGCGCGGGGTTATTTTTTGGATTATTGTCTGGTCTTTGGCGCTTTTGTAGAAAAGAGGAAGCAGCACCAATCGGATAACGATCGTTAAAATAATAATTGCGATTCCCAAATCCGCAACTGTAGAGTTGTATATTAAAAACAGTAGGTTTAGTAACGGTCTGTATAATATTTCGTTGAAAAGAGATACCATTTTTTTATTTCAGAATATTTTTTAGTTCTAATTGGATTATTTTTTCATCCGCCTCCAGAATCGCTGATTTTAAATAAATAACACAGTCGATTTTTTTTGTTTTATAGATATCCGTTGTACGAATAGCTTCATACACTTTTCTTCTTGCTTTGTTGCGGAGATTCGCTTTCTTAAACCGGGCATTGGATGCAACTGCGGCAAATCTCGCATATGCATGCGGAGAAGAAAAAATCTTTACCGAAAAAAGCGTTTTGTCCGATGTTCTGATAAGATGCGCCTTTTCCTTTTCTGATCTTTCAAAAAAAGAGCTTGGAAGTCGGTATTTTTTTGCCAGCATGTTTATGACTCAACTGTCCAAGATTCGTTTATTAATACTAAACGGAGAGTTTTTTTCTTCCCTTGGCACGCCTTCGAGAAAGGACTCTTCTGCCCGTGGCGGTTCTTGCCCGCTCCAAAAACCCGTGCGTTCTGTTCCGTTTTACTTTTTTTGGCTGATATGTTCTGGACATATCACCGAGACTACCAGAAGTATCGGCTAAAATCAATCTCTGGTCGTTTTAAAACAACAAAAAGTGGCCTTTGAGGGCCGCTTATCGATTAACTTCGTTGTTGTTCTATTGGGAATTAATCCAGATTTTCCAGATTATGTGGGCGTATTTCTTAAACCTTTTTGGAAGTCGGGTTTTCTTTTTGATAAAACCCGTCATACAAGAATTACAAAGATACAGGTTTGGGTCCTTATCAACCACAATCTGTCCCGGTTTTAGACAAATCATGCACGAAAAACACTCAAAATCACCGCATTGTTCACAATTAAAAACCTTAATTTGTGCCAGCTTCTGGCTCTCAATGATCCTTCCTCCGCATTTTTTACAGAAAAAATGCGATAAAACCGACCCCTCAATAATTCTCTCATCCCAAACTTGCTGAAAAAAATTCCTCAAGTGCTCGTTTTTCAAGAACTTCGGTTCAAAATACGATATTGGAGAGAACCACTCCAGGAACAGGTACTTTATGGCTTCTTCTGGTGTTTTGTTTCCAAGTAGTTCATGATAGGCACGATGTTTTTTATCATCCCGCACAATTGTATTTCGGGGGTCGTCCGGATCCAGACCAAATTCCGCACAACGGCTTCGTGGAAGCCTGTGGTGTTGAGAACTTCTTCTTCCCACATTTTCTCCTTTTGGTTATAAGAAGGGGCTGGACAAAATCCTACTCCTGATTTGTAGTAAGTGCAACAGCCGCTCAAAAAAATTATTAACACCTTATTCACACCACCCTATTTTTCCACACTTTCATTTACGCTCTGTTTTGTTTAGAATAGTCTCAACTCGAAAACCTTAGAAACCACGCTTTAAAAAATAGCTCAAATTTAATTTATGGATCTCAAAAAATTGTGGGAAAAAACACTTGCTGATGTGGAACTTCAAATTTCCAAACCAAATTTTCTTACGTGGTTTCAAAACAGCCGCCTTGTTGAAAAAAATGACGACTCCGGTGTGGTTACTATAGGAGTCAACAACAACTTCGCAAAAGAATGGATCCAATCAAAGTATCACAAGATGATACTCGAGATATTGAGAAATTTTGATTCCGGCGTAAACAGAGTCGAGTATGTTGTATTAACCGGAAACGTGGAAGAAAAAATATTTTCTCAACCAAAAAACCAACCCGTCAACGAAGTCGGTCAAACCGGGTTTGCGGAATTTTCGGCCGATCCGGAAACAAATCTTCACCCTCGATATAATTTTAAAAGTTTTGTTGTCGGCTCATCCAATGAGCTGGCTTATGCGGCGGCTAATGCGGTAAGTAAAGAACCGGGTAAAAAATATAATCCGCTTTTTGTTTATGGAGGAACTGGCCTTGGAAAAACCCATCTGATTCAGGCAATCGGTAATGAAATTATGAAAAATTTCAAAAACAGAATCCGGGTGAAATATGTTCCTTCGGAAAAATTTGTTAACGACGTTGTTTGGGCTATCAGAACCAGAAGAATGGATGATATAAAAAATAAATATCGAACCATCGATGTTCTTATTATTGACGACATTCAATTTATCGGAGGAAAAGAAAGAAGCGAAGAAGAATTTTTCCATACGTTTAATATTCTTCACCAAAACAACAAACAAATAATTCTTTCATCCGATCGTCCGCCGTCACAGATTCCGACCCTTGAAGAGAGGTTAAGATCCCGGTTTGAAGGAGGAATGATCGCCGATATTACCTATCCCGATTACGAAATGAAGCTGGCTATTATTAAAAACAAAACGCAGGAAAAAAACCTGTCTCTTTCGGATGAGGTTAATCACACTATTGCCACAAAAATTCAAAGAAATATAAGGGAAATAGAAGGTATTATAAATAAATTATTCTTTTATAAAGAATTTAAAAATTGTGATATCGATGTCAAAACAGCCGAAGACATCATCAGTGCCACTTTGCAACAAAATATGGTTAATATAAATCCGCAACAGGTTATAAAATGCGTTGCCGAATTTTTTGAAATAAATTCTCAAGAACTAATGAATAAATCTCGCCGCAAAGAAGTCGTTCTTCCCCGTCAAATAGCTATGTTCTTAATGAGGGATATGTTGGGGATGTCATACCCTGATATTGGGGATAAGTTGGGAAAGCGCGATCACACTACCGCTATCCATTCTTACGAGAAAATATCTAAGGAAATAATCAAAGATAAGGGTTTAAATCAAAAAATAATTCTTGTTAAGGAAACTATAAACAAAAATCCTTCATAATTTTTTACGGAATTTTTCCACACCTTATTACCGATTCTTTAACTTATAAATAATCAAATATCAAACACATGAACTCAAATTTACGGTTTATCCACTTATCAACACCGACTATTACTACAACTACTAATTTTATTATTAATATAATAGTATACTAGGAGTATGAATGTTATTGTCTTAAAAAATAATCTCAAAGAAGGTCTTTCTGTAATCTCCGGAGCCAGAAAAGAGTCTGGAAATCTTCCTATACTCAGAAATTTTTTACTCGAGTCAAACGGGGGTAAACTCACTCTTGCTTCAACAGATCTTGAAATAGCAATTACATATTCGGTATCGGCAAAAATAATTCAGGAAGGTTCTATTACGCTTCCCTACGGAGTTTTTTCTCAAATTGTAAATAATTTAACTTCAGAAAGAGTAAGTATTGAATCGAAAAATAATACCCTGCTTATTACCGCGGATAATTATAAAGCTAAAATAGCCACCGCTCCAAAAGAAGATTTTCCGATTATTCCGGAGATTAAAAACAAAAAAAACAACAGTTGTGATTTTGAAATAGGATTTTTAACCGATTCTTTAAGCTCGGTTGTTACCGCTTGTCAGATTTCTGATATTCGGCCTGAATTAAGCGGTGTTTACTGGTCTTTTAAAGACAATGAAGTTAAACTTGCGGCGACGGATAGTTTCAGACTTTCGGAAAAAACAATACCTTCAAAAAAATTTGAATCCAGTTTTAATAAAGAATTTTCTTGTATAATTCCTCTCAAAACCATACAGGAAGTTATAAGAATTTTTTCATCAAAAAACGGTGATAAAGTAAAAATAATTTTTGATACCAATCAAGTTTCTTTCGAAAGCGAACACGCTAATCTGGTATCAAGACTGATAGAAGGAAAATTTCCAGATTATGAACCGGTAATTCCTAAAAATTTTGAAACAGAAGTTATATTGGAAAAAAATGATGTCACTGGAGCTTTAAAATTAGCCAGCTCCCTATCAAACAGATTAAATGAAGTTAAATTTATAACAGATGAAAATAAAAAGAATGTTAATATATTTTCATCAAGTCAAGAATTCGGTGAAAGCGAATATTTAATTCCGGCAAAGATAAAAGGACAAAATACCAAAGTGACATTCAACTGGAAATTTGTTCTAGACGGATTAAAAAATATAAAAAATAATTCTATTTTTTTTGGATTTAACGGAGAAGAAAAAGCGAGTCTTATAAAATCTCCGGACGATGCTTCTTTTCTTTATATTATTATGCCGATAAAATCGTCATAAATAATAAACCGCTGATGAGGCGGTTTTTTAAAAAACATTATTTAAAAAACTTTTCAGTTTTTTATTATTACAAACATAAACACAATTAATCCAATGAACAGTAACAAATGTTTTATTACCAGTTCCGGTTCGGTAACTAAAAACACAACTAATAACCTCTAATTTGTTTTGTGTCGGATCAAATCCGGAATGATATGGTTTAAAATATAACACCAACTCCCTGCCTGCAATTGAAGTCTCGTCTATTTTTTGGGCGTATAAAACCAAATTATTTTCGGGATAAGCGTATTTCAACGTGGTTACTTTGATGTCGTTGTTATAAATCCAATCAAAATTACCATCAGAAAGATATGTTACCGGATAATAGTTAAAAATTTTATCGGTAACAACATTTTTGGGTTTAATTGAAATACACGATGTGGAAACAAAAAAACAAATTCCGAACACACAGAAAATTATTGGAGAAAAGTGTTTTGTTTTCACTCAACCCTCCTGGATAGCTGGTTATACAATGCCGTTTTATTCGGTCGGTTGTCAAGATTACTTGTTATATTGGTCCAAAAAATTTGGAATGTGTTGTTGAGCCCACTGGATTACAGGAACTTCCCAGTTATTAAATTGAGGATCGTTTGCTGGATTTGGATTTTGAAATGGAGCCCGGGGATTGTTTTTATCCACATAATATAAAATATTATGTATTTGAGGAGACGGAACTCCGTTTTCGTTGGTGATGTTTATATATTGTCCACTAATCATAGCCTTGGTTGATGTTACCGGATCGGGGGCTGTAAATGTTTCCTGAGGATATTTTACAATGACTTGTTTGAGAAAATCGTTCCACATAGGCACAGCCGCTAAAATACTTCCCCCACTTTTCTGTAGTGGTGTGTAATCGCTATTTCCTGCCCATACACCGACGGTAATGAATGGAGTATACCCAACCACCCAAGCGTCCCGATAATCGTTGGTAGTTCCGGTTTTCATAGCCACCTGGTATCCGCTATATTCCGTCAAAGGGAGGCTTGCTTGAAACAAAGGAGCTCTAAGTTTGGAGTCGGAAAGAATTTGATTTATTAATCTAATATATTCAGGATCTATTACTTGCTGGGCATTGTCGGTATATTTTTCCAAAACTTCTCCCTTGTTGTTATCAACCTCCATTATGAACGACTGATCATGTTTAACTCCGTCTTGTGAAAAAACAGAGTATGCTCCAACAAGCTCCGAAAGTTTTACTGCGCCCCCACCTAAAACCAACGAAAGTCCGTATTTATCCGGCTGGTTAAGAGTTGTAAGGCCCATTTTTTCGGCCGTGTTTATTGTTTGCTGAATTCCCGCAAGATACAAAACTTTAACCGAAGGGACGTTCATTGATTGAGCTAAGGCTTGTTTTAAAGAAACCGGACCTCGGAAAGTATCGTCAAAATTCTTAGGATGGAAACACGACCCGTTATTACTGTTGTTATAATTTACGATAACCGGACAATTTGGATTGTTTGGTGAAAATTCGGTTGGTACATCAAAAACAACCGTATCCGGTGTATAACCCTCCATAAACGCAGTTAAATAAGTAAACGGTTTAAATGCCGAACCCGGCTGCCTAAGGCCTTGTACGGCGACATCAAAGTTTCCGTCTATACTATTATCAAAATAGTCAGCAGAGCCTACCAGAGCCAATATTTGGCCCGTTTTAGGGTCTTGTGCGAACAGAGAGGCGTTGTTTCCTTTATACAACTCTTTATTACGGGCTACGCCGTCAGTGACCGATTTTTCGGCTATTTGTTGTTCGGGCCAGTCAAGCGTTGTGATCACTTTTAATCCTCCGTTTTCAACCATCTCCTCACCATATTTGTTAATAAGGTAGTCTTTAACCATCATAACAAAATGAGGAGCTCTAATAGATCCGATTGATTGAGGCTGAAAAACCAGTTTTTCATTTTTAGCCGCATCGTATTGGGTTTTGTTTATAAAACCCAAAGACAACATCTGGTCCAAAACAACGTTCTTGCGATTAAGTAATTCGTTTAAGTTTTTCCCCCAAGGAGAATAATAAGAAGGAGATTGTATCATTCCGGCCAAAATAGCCGACTGGGCAATACTCAAATCTTTAACATCAACCCCAAAATATTGGTGAGCTGCCGCTTGGACGCCGTATATGTTGGAACCGAAAGGTATCTGATTTAAATAGAACGTCAGAATTTCATCTTTTGAATAATGGTCTTCTATCCAATAAGCCAAAATCAACTCTTTTATTTTTCTACTGATTGTTTTTTCTCTTGTTAAAAAAACATTTTTTGCCAATTGTTGGGTTATTGTAGATCCCCCTTGGGAAAATTGTCCTTTGGCTAAATTAACCAACACGGCTCTGATTGTGCTTTTCCAATCTATAGCCGAATGCTGATAGAAGCTCTGGTCCTCAACCGATATGACGGCATTTTTCAAATAATCAGGGATGTCTTGTGACGAAACAACTGTTCTGTTTTCGGCCCCATGAATTTCATACAAAAGAATCTGTCCGGTTCTGTCATAAATTTTTGTAGATTGGGTTGGTTGTAAATCGGATATTTTATCCGGATGAGGAAGCCCTTGAATCAGTTGAATAAAATAGATTAAACCGATAGCGCCCAAAAAAAGCGCTAATGATAAGAAAATAAGAAAATATTTTTTGAACGAGTGTTTATTATTAGTTGACATTGTTTTATTATACAGCATTTTATTTCAGGACAAGCTAAAAACCCCCTCCCGATATTTTTCGGGAGGGGGAAAATTATTCTTCGTTTTCTTCTTCCTCTTCTTCCTCTTCTTCCTCGACTTCTCCTTCTTCTTCATCTTCGTCGCCTTCGGAAATTGATTCTTTCCACTCGGCATCCGGATCTCCTTCTTCGTCCTCTTCTTCCTCTTCTTCGTAAGCCTCATTGACCACAAGCCTAGCCATAAGAGGCAGAGGCCACACTAACTCAAACATATTATTTATTATTTTTTATTTTATTTTGACCTATTTAATAAAACGATACTAATATAGCAAGACAAAAAAAGAAGTCAACCCCGCACCAGATCAGCCGCAGTAGCGCTCATAAGCGCTTCCTTGAGAATATTTATAATTACAAAACATATTATTATATTAGAATATTTCTTGATGGCGCTCGCAAAACACAAGAAATAGCGGCTGGCTTGGTGCGGGATCAACCCCTTTTAAGCAAGACAATTTCAAGAGTATTTCCGACAGGACTGATCCGGACAAAAATTACCTGCGCTCATTGTCATACCCCGCCATCAAAGCGATGGCTAAAGCATCATAAGCGTCGTCGGGTTGGTTTATATCTCCGATTTTAAGGATTTGTTGGACCATTTTTGTTACCGCTACTTTGTCGGCTGAGCCGTACCCGGTAATTCCCTGTTTTATTTCATTGGGAGTAAATTCAAAAACAGGAAGGCCTCTCTTGGCTACCGAAAGTAATAAAACCCCCCTTGATTGGGCCACCTCCAGACCGGTTTTTTGATTTTTGACGAAATAGAGACGCTCGATGCCGACAAGTTTAGGTTTGTGTTTTTTTATTATTTTTTCGAATGACCGCTCCAGTTCAACCAGACGGATGTTTTTATCTTTTGAATCTACGGATACTATTCCCCCGTCTATATAGACCGGTTTATTTTTATAAAAATCAATCACTCCGTATCCGGCGCGGGTACTCCCCGGATCTATTCCTAAGATAATCATATTTTTTATTAGTTGTTTTGTTTGGTGATAACGGTTCTATTTTATAAAACAATCAGTCCGATGGGTTAATGTCGGCGCTTGTATAAATTTCTGCAACGTCGTCGTGATCATCGAGTGCCTCCATTAATTTTAAAATTTTTTCCTCGGCATCTTTTGAAATCTTTTGAGGGAATTTGGGATTATAACCTTCGGTTGATTTTTCGAACGCCCAAGCTACGCTTCCCGGGTCGGCCCACTTAGCTCCATTGTCGGATAATATTTTTTTTATTTCTGCCACGGTTCGGTTTCGGCTATCGGTATGTGCGGTAATCAACAAAGCTACCCCTTCCGGTCCATAAGCCTCCATTACAAGCTCTTCGAAATCTTTTGCTTCGGATGATTTATTTACGGCGCGCTCGATATTTTCTTGTGGAACGTTCATTTCTTTTGCCTGGTCAATGGCGGCTTTCAGGTGCGGGTTATAACTCGGGTTGGGGTCATCTTTTGCGGCTATCGAAATGGCCCGTAAAATTTTTGAAAAAATCTGGCCGCGCTTTTTGTCGGTTACCCCCTTCTTTCTTTTAATTTGAGCCCACTTGTTGTGTCCGGACATTGATTAAAGTGGTTAACGATTTGTAATCAGTATAGAGTCAGGGAAATAAAAATCAAACTTCAGTTAAAACAACTTTTTGGATTAGCAACTGTGTTTATAAAACTCATCACATCGGACACAAGAAGAAAGAGTTTTTATAAAGAACACATTTTATAGATAAGTCAATATAGAGCATCAAGCGATGTTTTTATAATGTTTTATTGTGGCCGACCCCCCGTCCAATGTTAGCGCTATCACATCCAATCGGTATCCTTCGGAGGATATCAGTTCGGGGTGATTATTGGCATACCATCCAGAGATCTTTTTGAACTTATCTATTTTTTTATGAGACATTTCATCTTCTGGCATAAGAGAATCCTTAACTTGGTTATAAGTAAGTCCGGCAAGAAGTGGATAACTTGCCGGACCCTTATCCACAGCAGAAAAGGATGCTGTTATTGTCTTAACTTCAATAAAAACTAAGGTTTTATCAGGTGATTTGGTGATAATATCAATTTCTCCAAATCTCTGTCGATAATTTCTATCGATTATTTGATAACCTTTATTAACGAGATATCCACAGGCGATGTCTTCACCAATTTGGCCCACAAATCTTCTGTTCATTAAGGTTAATTATAATTTAGTTAATTACTGTTTTCCAGGAATAAATATCACAGAAATGTTTCACGTGAAACAATGTAGTTCGGCAAGTATAAAAACTAACAATTTATCTACTTGCCAGACTTAATTTGATAAAAATGTTTCACGTGAAACAAAATAAACCATTTTTTGTATCAAAATATGGTACAAAATGTTTCACGTGAAACAATTTTGAGGTTAAAATTTAAAAAAGCTAGTAACCATGCGGTAGATGAATTTTTGTAAAAATACAATATTTGATCACCTTATTTACTATAAATGATTAAGCTAGGTCCTATGCCGAAATTGAGTTTCGGCTTGAATACTAGCGTTTTTAGAAGAGTATTATATAAGACTTTTTAATTTGTTTATTACGGAATTAGCAAATTGGGAACAGCTTATTAAATTAATGATATTCATATATATGAAAAATTATTAATTTGGAGGATCTCTGGTTTTTAATTGATGATAAATCTTCGGATCAAATACAAATTTAATTCGAGTGAGTGTTTGTTAAGATTGTTTCAAAAAATTATTGGAAAAGCCTTTGTTAAGCAAAGGCTTTGTGTTAGAGGTTTTTTGTCCGGTTGGTGGTATAATTAATTATGCACTCAAAACCCCTTCAGGAAATAATAAAAAGAGAAATCAGGTTTGAGACGGCAAAGTCTTCCGGTCCCGGAGGGCAGAACGTCAATAAACGGAACACAAAAGTTTTGGGTCTTTGGAACTTTTCGGTGTCGCGGCTAATTTCAGCGGATGAAAAGAGCAAGATTTCACAGAGTCTTCGGTCAAAAATAAATATGGGCCGGACGCTTATCGTTTCCAGCCAGAAATTTCGAGCCCAGAGCCAGAATAAAAAGGATGTAATAGAAACTATGATTAAGTTTGTAAATCACGCTCTTAAAGAAGACAAACCCAGAGTGGCCACGGAACCGACAGCTTCCGGTGTTCACAAACGACTAGCCGGGAAAAAAGCCCATTCGGAAATAAAAAAACTTCGAACCAAAGTAAGTGACTGATATCAGGGTGATAAATAAAATATGACCAAAGACGAAGTATATAAGATGCTTGAGCTTGAGGCCCGTTCCGAAGTGGATAGAGGGGCGTTAAAAGCTAAAAATCCCAAAGAAGCCGGAATGCGCGTTTGGTGGGACTTTGCCAAATCTCCGTCACTTTCCGTTTTACAAAAAAATAGGATTTCGCGAATTTTAAAAAACAAATTGGCGCCTCATGGGGTGATAGCGGTTTCATATAAAAAGAAGCCGACAGTCCTTAAAAATCAGCGCGAAGCTCTTCTTGTTATGACCAGATTGGTTGCCCACGCGCTTAAAGAAAGCGATCAAGCATTTAAACAAATAAGAACCAGTAGTCAGCGGGATATTCTTATCCGCAGAGGTAGGAGGGGAAAATAATCCGCGCAAAGTGGCTTATTTTTTTATATAAAGATATATCGGATTCCGGTCTTTTAACCAGTCAACATCTTCCGGATCCCAGCCTTCAATCGGAAAAACGTACGAAACTATTTTTGTTCCGGGCTTTAATTCGGTTTCCAGTTTTGGCCGCAGTCTTTTGGAAAGAACCGACGGCATTCCAAAAACATACACAATATCGGCATCCGACAGATCCGATTTGAAGAGATTTTTATTGATAAATTTAATTGCGCCGGCTTTCTTGTTATAAAAAAGAGAACGAATCTTACATATTAAATAAAGGGGGAATGCCATTTCTATTCCGATGGCTTTGATGGGATACAGTTTTGCGGCCAATAAAACGACAGTCCCCGTTCCACAACCAAGGTCATAGATAACATCACCTTTTTTGGGGCTTGCCAGCTGTAAAGCCCGCAAAACGTCTTTTTTTCTTGATGGCACCCATGGAGCAAGAGAAGCGGCGGCAATCGACATTGCCAGAAAAGAAAACCCCATCAGGAAAATTATTATCAGTGCTATCAGCCAAAATTCCATATTTTGTAAGCGCTCAGACAGATGAGGACTTAGACCCTCCGTTTATTTATAAGCCGTCTACTCTTGTGCGCGGTGAGGGATTTGAACCCCCGACCTTCGCTGTGTCCCGCACAAAGTGGACGGTACAGGGTTCGAACCTGTGACCTCCTCGGTGTAAACGAGGCGCTCTAACCAACTGAGCTAACCGTCCACTTTAAGCGGGATTGCGATTTGTAACCAAAAGTGTAAACAATTTTTGACAAATTGGGAATAAAAGCGTTGCTCTACCGCTGAGCTAACCGCGCGTATATTGTATTTATTTAACGGAGTGAATGAACGAAGTTTTTCAACCAGCTAAGCGCTGATTATCCAAAGCGCCTCCAAGGTCAATTATATATAACAAAATTATTGAAGATCCTCAAGACTCTGATCGGTGGGCGAATCGCTCTGGTTGTTGGTGTGATTTTCAAAAAAATATTTTTTCAGAACCTTTTTTATATAAATTTCAAAAAGTGCCATTAATACGACAATTCCGGCCACCAATGCTCCGGCTACAACAAGTTTTTGTCGGAATATGTCCGTTTGGTCGGCAAAAACATAACCAATCGACATATAGGTAATCGTCCAGAGAAGGGCTGATGTGGCCGAATATTTGAGAAATCTCTTAAAACGCATCCCGACGTAGCCGCTGGAAATTATAATTATCCGGCTGAAGTTCCAGGCAAACTTAGATAATAAAACATAAATACCGATCGTTGGTTTTATTCTTTTTAGCAATTCACTCGCTTTGTCAAAATCAAAAAAGAGGTACTTTCTTTTTTTGGTCCGGGAGAACCGGACTCCTATGCGCCAGAAAATGATATCGTGGAATACCGCCGCTAGGATAGCTATCGGAACGACCGAAAAAAAATCCAGAACGCGCTCTTTGCTCAACGCTCCGAAAAGAAGAAGAGATACGTCGCCCTCTATGAATATTGCCACAAAAACTATCAGATAAACTATAGATTCGTGGTTTGTTATTAGTGACGAAAGCCAATTCATATTACATTTTACTTTACCACAGGCGGTATTAGCCCTCAATCGTTTTAAAATGATATACTTAAAATAATTATGGCGCAGTTGATTATAGAAGAACAAAAAAATCAGAACCAAAACTTACCGGCACTTCCGTCTGCGTGGTCTCTGATAATCCAGTCGTTTGGATTGTATCGGCGGACGATAAAATCCGTTTTTTTGGTGGGTTTGGTTCCGGCAATAATTGTGGTAGCGGATTATATGTTTACGTCTTTTGGTTTGATGGGGATGTCCGCTCTTATGGGTTTGTTGTCGGTTATTGTTGCCTTGTTTTTCTACCCGGCATTGATAATTGTTATTACATCGGAAAATAGCCCCTCGGGAATCAAATCCGCATCATTGGCATACAAAGAATCCCGGTCTCTTTTGGGTTCATATTTGGTGCTTGTAAGTCTGATGGCGGTTGCAGTCGCTGGGGGATTGTTGATTTTGATCATCCCGGCGATTTATGTCGGAATAATGCTTAGCCTTTCTCCTTTTGCCTGGATAATTGAAGGAAAAAAGGGAAAAGACGCTCTTGCCGCGTCTTGGTTTTACATAAAGGGCAATTGGTGGAAGATTTCCTGGAGATATTTGCTTGCGGGAATTATATTGGCGATTATTCAAGGTTTTGTGTCGGGTATATTTTCCTCATTTTTTCCATCTCAGCCAATTTCTCTTCCGGCGGGATCAATTCCATACAACGTTCCCGCCTCGCTGTTAACCGTGGCCGCTCCTGAAGTGACGCTTATTGTTTCTTTGTTGAGTTACTTCTTTTCTGCCCCGATAATGGTCGCTCTCGGATTTAAAATTTATCAATCACTGAAAAATCTAAAAACCGTTCAGATAGACGAGGTTGGGCTGGCTTCGGGAAGGAAGTCGGTTTCGCGATTTATAATCTTGGGGATCGTAGCGATGATTCTGTTGATTATTATTATTTTAGGAGCATTTTCTTTCGCCTTATTTCAACTTAAGGGTTTGATGTAATTTTTTCCGGAAGAAGTTATAACAAAAATACGCATGAAGCGTATTTTTGTTTACGTCGGCGCAGTAGGACTCGAACCTACAACCGTTCGTGTATAAGACGAATGCTCTACCATTGAGCTATGCGCCGAAATTGATAGGGCTATTGTATAAAAAAGAATCGACAGATGCAATATAAAAAAAGAGACCCCCCAACGTCGTGAAGGGGGGCCGGCCCTGGCATCGAATGGTCAGGGGTGCTGCCGATTGTAAGGTGGCCCGCGTCATCCATCCGCAGCGCAGGATGCTTCAAGTGCTGCGGGGACAATTGAAGCTTATGATCCGGGCTGGCGCCAAAAGGAGCGGCAGCCTGGATGAGGCGGGCCACACTTAATTGTTAAGAAGCTGGGCGAAGCTAAGCGCGAGGGCGGCACCTTAGGCGCCTTCTGTTGCTCACTAACCCGTTCTCGCTCCGCCCAGTTATTTGAATACTTTATAAATAAAACATTCAAACAACTGAAAAGAGATACGAAGGTCGGTGCGCGTCTTGTAAACGCGTCACCGACCGGTTATTAACAGTAGCACCAAGGTACCAAAAAAAGAATAGCACGTTTGAAATATTTGTCAACTATTATATGTATGTAAGTCTAGGAATTTAAAAGCCGCTATTTTCAGCGGCTTTTAGGCTATATTTTAAACCTCCTAACTTTTAAGCAATTTCCCCTTGTTTAATTCCGAATTTTTTTATCAACAAATCAAACTCTTCTTTTTCTATAGTTTCTTTTTCTGTCAGTTGCTTGGCAAGTGCGTCCAGAACTTTCCGTTTCTGATGGATTATTTTTTTAGCCGCCTCGTGAGCTTTGTTAATTATATTCTCAACCTCCTTGTCTATTTCCAACGCTGTTTGCTCCGAATAATTTCTTTCAGTCGAAATTTCTTTTCCCAAAAAAACCAATTCCTCCGTTTTTCCGAAAGTTATGGGGCCGAATTTTTCACTCATTCCGTATTTGACTACCATCTTTCTGGCCATATCGGATGCTATTTGCAAATCATTGGAAGCTCCGGTGCTTAAATCTTTAAATATTTCCTCTTCCGAAGAATATCCTCCGAATGCAACAGCCAGGTCGGCTAAGAATTGCTTCCTGGTTTTGAGATGGATGTCTTCTGCCGGAAGTTTGAGAGTATATCCTCCTGCTTGTCCGCGGGAAATTATTGAAATCTTATGAACCGGATCGGAATGTTTCAACGATGCGGCCACCAAAGCGTGTCCGGCTTCGTGATAGGCGGTAATTTCTTTTTCGTGAATAGAGAGAGCTCTTGAGCGCCGTTCCGGACCGAGTAAAACTTTTTCTATCGAATCGTACAAATCGTCCTGAATCACTTCTTTCCTTCCTTTGCGGGCCGCGGTTATTGAAGCTTCATTCATCAGGTTAGCCAAATCAGCTCCTGAAAATCCGGGGGTGCGGACAGCTACCTGGCGCAGTTCGGTATTTTTTGCCAGAGGTTTGTTGCGGGCATGAATTTTTAGTATGGCTTCGCGGTCGTTGATGTCGGGTAAATCCAAAACAACTCGACGGTCGAATCTTCCCGGGCGGAGCAGTGCCGGATCCAAAATATCGGGCCGGTTTGTTGCCGCCAAAACGATTACCTGGGCGTCTTTTTCAAACCCGTCCATTTCAACAAGTATTTGGTTTAAAGTTTGCTCGCGCTCATCGTGTCCGCCTCCGACTCCCGCTCCGCGCTCTCGGCCGACGGCATCGATTTCATCTATAAATAAGATTGACGGCGCGGCTCTTTTGGCGGTGGCAAAGGCGTCTCTTGTGCGCGATGCTCCAACACCGACGAACATTTCCACAAATTCCGAGGCGCTGATATGAAAGAAAGGAACGCCAGCTTCTCCGGCTACAGCCCGGGCAAGCAGAGTTTTTCCCGTTCCCGGTTGCCCTAAAAGCAGAACGCCTCTGGGAATCTGGGCTCCCAGGTCCAGATATTTTTTTGGATTTTTCAAAAAGTCCACCACCTCCATCAATTCCTGTTTGGCCTCTTTGAGTCCGGCAACGTCGTTAAAAGTCGCCCGATCTTTGAATGCGGTAAAAAGTTTTATATTTGATTTACCGAAAGAAAATGCCTGATTAGCTCCGGCTTTAGCCTGTCTGAAAGTGAACCAGAAGAAGGCTCCGATAATAAGAACCGTAATCAGTGTCGGCAACAAAATTCCGGCCCAATATTGCCAGCCCGATTCTCCCTGAATATTTAAAGGAATTGCCGAAAGGGTTTTGGGATCCACTCCATAATTTTTTAGGGTGTCAGATAAGCTGGTCTCGGTTTCCTTCTGGGTTTCAATCAAACTTCCGTCTTTTAAGGTCGCATCAACTGTGTTCCCGGAAACGGTGATTTTAGCCACTTGCTGGGCGTTAATGTTATTCGCCAGGTCGCTTAAGTTAACTTGTTTTGGCGCCGGCGCTGTCGAGTAGAGCGAAGAAAAAATCGCTACAACCAAAACGAAAGTAAAGACAACGAGTAATAGATTTTTGACGATTTTAATTCCCGAAGTTGCTGGTTTTTTCATATGATTCGATGGGTTATGTTTGAGACATTATAATTTATTGACGCCAAATTTTAAAGTGTAACGTCATATTTGTCAAAACAAAAAACCGTTCTTTACCGAAAAGAACGGCTACGGACAATCATTAAATGGTCAGCGGGTGGTAATGTCGACAAATCCGCTGCCGGCTTCAATAGTGAACCTTTCCGACGGATTTTTTTTGGAAACAAATCCGACAATCTTTCCGCTGCTTAGTTCCACGGCAATACAAGCATATCCGTCGATGGTGGTTGCTGACGCCAGCAATTTGTAGGCGTGTCCTGTCTCAAGGACTTCATTTGCCGGATATAGTTTGGATTTTCCCTTTATCTTTCCGTCTTCGTAAAATATATAGGAGAACCCCGCCAATGCTAATAGTGCGTATGTAAGAATAGTCCATTCTGTCCAGCTCATTTTGCCCCCTTTTTGGTAGTTGAATTTACTGGATGTATTTATAGATTGGATAGGAAATTAAGTCAAACAAAAATCTCCGCTTTAGGCGGAGATTTTTATACCTGATTATTTTTTCAATTTCAGAATAATTCTTTTTTCGGTAGGCTTAACCTGAGAAACTACGAAGGAATAATTTTTTCCGACTTCCAATTGCTCCTTCATTTTATCCATATTTTCAAATTCGGAAACATGAATAAGCCCCTGAAGGTCATGGTCGAGAGAAACCAGCGCACCAAAAGGATTGAATTTCGATATTGTTCCTTCAACCTCCTGATTTTCGGAGAAATATTTCTCGGCTTCATCCCAAGGATTGGGTTTTAGTGCTTTAAATGAAAGGGAGACTCTTCCGTCTTTGATTTCTATAATTTTAGCCTTGAGCGAATCGTTCACTTTTACCACTTCTTTGGGCGATTCAATCATCTTGTGATCGATTTCACTGATGTGAACCAATCCTTCTATATTCGGATCGTCCACAAACCTGACGAATACTCCGAAATCGGCTATGCCCGAAACTATAATTTCAACAATGTCACCGACATTATATTTTTCCAAACTCTTTTTGACCGAAGCTCCGGTGACTTCTTTTTCCGAAAGGATCAGCTTTTCGGCCTTGGGGTTAAAATCCAAAACTTTTACCTCCAATTCCTGGCCGGCAAATTTTTTGAGTTCGTCGAGAATTTTATTTTTGTCCCCGTCTTCAACGTGCGGATAGTGATCTGTTGAAAGTTGCGATACGGGAATAAAAGCTTTGATTCCGTAAAGTTCGGCCATAAGCCCGCCCGTGTTGGCGGCCGTAATTTTTACCATAGTCGTTTCTCCGGTTTCCCGCAGGCGTTTTATTTCCTGCCAGTTTTGCTGCCACAAGGCCCTCAGCAAAGAAACTTCAATATAACCCTCGTCATTTTCCGGCGAAACTACCGTAACCGTGCATTTTCCTCCGATGTCTATATTTTTCAGAATGTCTTTGGCATTTAACATCTCAATGCCATACAGAATTCCTGTTCCTCGTCCTTCGATGTCAAAGAAAGCCTTCTGGGAATCTTTAGACATCAGTACCGCCTCGAGGGTATTGCCCTCTTTTATAGGTGCCGCCAATTCGGGGTTGTTTTTCAAAATTCCCGCCAAAGGATGCGCCTTTTTTGATTCTTCTGTCATATTATTTCAAAAACTCGTACTTACAGTACAGAGTCGATCGTTCCGGGTTGACCGCAAAAATCGTGCCCAAATACTACACAAAATAGAGTTGCAAATCAAGCTTTCGGATGATACAATAATAGCGTGGCAATCGTTTTTGACTGATTATCCGCCACTATTTTTGATTTTAGATTGATATTTATGGTTATTACCTGGCACGGAGAAGGCTGTTTCAAGCTTCAAAATGGAGACGTTTCACTTTTAACCGATTTACCCGACACATCAACGGGGATTTCGGCGCCTCGATTTAAGACGGATATTTTATTAAAAACCCTTACTCCCTGGCCGTATGATCAAAAAGAATCCAATGCCGATAGAGATGTCATTGGTGCCGGAGAATATGATATTAAAAACATAAAGATAAAGGGATACGAAATTGTTGCCGAATCTTCGTCTAAATTCTTCAAGACTGTTTACTCTATAATTTGGGATGATATAACCATCGGTTTTTTGGGCCACCTTTCCGAAGAATTGCCCACGCAAGCCAAAGATGAACTTGAGGAGCTTGATGTTCTGATCGGCCCGGCTGGAGGAGAGCCTTTTATCGATCAGGGGAAAATGGTCAAGTTGGTCAAACAATTGAATCCGAAAATTTTTATCCCGTCCTTTTATAAGATTCCCGGGCTGAAACGCAAAGCCAAGGACATAAAAGATTTTACGGATGAATTTAACGGCGAGGTTAAAAAAGCGGAGGAGAAGTTTGTTTTCAAGAAAAAAGATTTGGCCGATATCAAAAAAACCAATATAGTATGTCTGAAGATGTAGAAAAGGACGAAGAATCCGAAATGAGCGAAGGGAGGCGCCGCCGACTGTTCTGGATTTTGGTTGTATCTGTTTTTGCGGCGGTGGTTATCATATGGCTGTCATTTTTCAGCGATACAATATTCAATGTAAACACGACCACTCCAGAAATGTTATTTAAAAATTTAGGCAGTTATTGGAACGGAGCTAAAGGAGGTTTTTTGAATAAGTTTGAACAACTAACGGCGACATCAACCGAAACAACGACCGAAAATCAAGCAACATCAACCCAATGAGTCCGAAAAACGAAAAAAATAAAAAACCGGAACAACCAGAGCCGAAAAAGAATGCGGAGGTTTTAACGGCGGAGATTACAAACGAGCTTGAGACGTCTTATTTGGATTATGCGATGTCGGTTATCGTTTCCCGCGCTTTGCCCGATGTCCGTGACGGACTAAAACCGGTTCATCGAAGAATTTTATGGGCGATGTGGGATAGCGGCTTGGCGCATTCGGCTAAGTACCGGAAATCAGCCAACGTTGTCGGTGAAGTTCTGGGGCGCTATCATCCGCACGGAGATATTGCCGTTTATGATTCTCTTGTGCGTATGGCCCAAAGTTTTTCTCTGCGATATCCGCTTATAGACGGCCAAGGAAACTGGGGCTCTATTGATGGCGACAGCGCTGCGGCTATGCGTTATACCGAGACTCGGCTTTCTAAAATAGCCGAAGAAATGCTTTTTGATATTGAAAAAGGAACGGTAAATTGGCTGCCAAACTACGACAATAGTCGCCAAGAGCCACAGGTATTGCCGGCTAAAATTCCCAACCTTTTAATAAACGGAGTTTCCGGAATTGCCGTTGGTATGACAACTTCTGTTCCGCCCCACAACCTGACCGAAGTCATCGATGCCACGCTTCATCTAATAAAAGAACCCAAGGCTACCACCACTCAATTGATGGAGTTTGTTAAGGGCCCCGATTTTCCCACCGGAGGGATTATTTACGACCGCAAGGGAATTATTGAGGCTTACAATACGGGTCAGGGCGCAATTACTTGCCGGGCTAAAGCCGAAATTACCGAGCGCAAGGCGGGACAATTTAACATCGTCATTTCCGAAATTCCTTATATGGTTAACAAGTCGGAGCTGATTCAAAAAATTGCCCAGCTTGTGGGGGATAAAAAATTAGAGGGTATCAAAGACTTGCGCGATGAAAGCGACAAGGACGGACTCTCGATAGTTATTGAATTGAAAAATGACGCCTCTCCCCAGAAAATTTTAAACCAACTCTATAAACACACCGACCTGCAGAAGGATTTTCACATGAATCTTGTTGCGTTGGTTAACGGAATTCAACCTCAACTCCTGTCGCTCAAAGAAACTCTTGAGCAATATATTTTGCACCGGCAGGAAGTGGTTAAACGCCGGACGGAATTTGATTTGGCGCGTGCCAAAGAAAGAGCGCATATATTGGAGGGGCTGGTAAAAGCTCTGGATCATATTGATGCGATCATAACGACAATAAAAAAATCAAAAGACAAAGAAGACGCCCATAAAAATTTGATGTCGAAATTCAAATTTACCGACCCGCAGGCAACGGCAATTTTGGAAATACGCCTTCAGACTTTGGCGTCTTTGGAAAGAAATAAAATAGAAGATGAACTGAAAGAAAAGAAAATCTTTATTAAGGAGTGTGAAATAATTTTATCCTCTCCCAAAAAAATAGCCGAAGTTATCGAAAGAGAGCTCAAAGAAATAAGAGAAAAATACGGCGATGCTCGTCGGACTCAGCTCATTTCGAGCGGATTAACCGAATTTAAGGAAGAGGACCTGATTTCCCAAGAAGAAGCAATTATCACCCTCTCTTCCGGAGGATATATTAAGCGCGTCAATCCGAGCGTCTTTAAGGTTCAGGGAAGAGGAGGAAAAGGAACTATCGGTTCTGATGTGGGCGAAGAAGACTTCCTGACACACCTGGTATCTGCCAAAACTCATGACAATATTCTTTTCTTCACCGACAGCGGAAAAGTTTTTCAGACTAAAGTTTATGAAATTCCTCAGGGATCCCGAACCTCAAAGGGTAAAATTGTGCATAATTTTTTGGACGTCCCTCCGACAGAAAACATCAATACGATCGTCGCTTATGACCCAAAATCGGCGGATATGAAGTTTTTAGTAATGGCAACGGCCAACGGTGTGGTCAAAAAGACGGCGCTGGAAGATTTTTCCAACGTTCGTCGCACCGGAATTATGGCCATAACTCTCAAAAAAGAAGATCATCTCAAATGGGTTAAGCCATCATCGGGTAATGATCAGATCATTTTAGTAACCGCCCAAGGGCAAGCCATCCGATTTAAAGAATCTCAATTGCGACCGATGGGCAGAGGCGCTTCGGGTGTAGGAGGAATCAGAATCAAAAAGGGTGATGCAGTTGTGGGAATGGATATTATAAAAGACAAAAGTAACAACAGCCTTTTGATTGTCACTCAAAACGGATTTGCCAAACAGACGGCTCTAAAAGAATATAAAGTTCAATCTCGCGGAGGAAGTGGAATCAAAACGGCAAAAATCAACGCTAAAACCGGACCGGTAGTAATGTGTAAAAGCGTTTCAGACGAAAAAGAGGTCATCGTTCTTTCGGCCAAGGGCCAGGTCATTCGTACCGAGACATCCGACGTCCGCACCAGCGCCAGGGCTACTTCCGGGGTTCGTGTTATGCGGCTTAAAGAAGGAGACAAGATCGCCGCAATTATTTGTTTATAAAATAAATTTAAATTAACCCGCCTCCGGCGGGTTTTGATTTGCGTTTTTCATGTAGAAGTATTTTTGGATTAACGTATTTAGTTGACAAATAGCTAATAATATGATATTTTATGTTAAAAAGACAAAGCTTCGCCCAGCCCTATAACAACTAATGAGGCGGTCACATCACGCGCTTTCATCTCTAAGTGTAATGCCGCCGCCTCAATTTTTTTGTAAAAAAGAAAGGGGGCATCAAGTGTCGGTCGCGGGAAAGCTTGTCGCTGTATTGGTGATTTTTACCGTTTGGTTTCTGGTGTGGTCGATAAGGACCATCATCAGGTTGATAGGTCGTATGCACATTGATTTGATTGACTTGGGTAGAACTGTAGAGGATAAGAGTGACAAGGATCGGGTTTATGAAAGGGGGTTGCAGTACTTTATCTCCGAGACGGCTTGGAAGTTAAAGCGCGCCGGATTGATTCAAGGCAGCGCTAACCAGGTCATTAAGATTGATGCAAAGGGTCGGAGCCGGAAAGTTCAAGTCGTATTTGTCGATGGCAGTTCCGAACTCATCGATCTTCGTAGCGGCACGATGTCAGACGAGTTGCGCAGCATTCTTACGGACGTTGCATTGGCTACAAAGATTTTCGGGACAGATACCGACCCGATTTAGTTCTTTTCTGTTGTGTGACGCCAAGGCGAAAGCTAAGGCGTTTTTTGTTGCATTTGTATCAATAATACAAAAATTTCTATATATTGACATATAAACTATATAATTGTATAAGGAGTTTAGGCGTCAAAGCGCCAAAAAGCACTTTGACAAACAGGGGGTGTATCATGGATCACTTTGAGAGAGTGAGAGATTTTATTTCCAGACATAGGCGTTTATTCTGGATTTTCGGAGCAATTATCGCAATAATTACTGCAATTTTGGTTTTTCTGAGGAAGAAAGGAGGAAAGTAAAATGAACTTTCTCAGATCGGTTGGCTCCGCTCTTGGTTCATACGGTGAATTCATTGGTCGGTATTTTGTTTTTGGGGCAGTGGCAGCGGTATTAATGCTGGTAACCATTGGCATCGGAGCCATTATTGGCGCCGGGTGGCTTATTAGTGGGGCGTTGATTGTTATTGGGGTTATTGTTTTTATCGGCCTCATTATCATTCTGCCAGTCCTCATGCTTGCAAGAGCGACAATTGAGCACATCAGTAGCATTCGTGTAACGCTTATCGCGTGCACAGCGTTTCTATTCTGGGTATTTTCTTTGGCCTTCTATTTTTCTTTTGTTCCGGTTAACGGATTTTGGGATATTGTAAAAGTGTTGTTAATCTCTGTTATGTTAGCTCTTGGGTATATCTCATTTGGAATAGGAATCAGTCCTAGAATTGCTATCGGAGTCGCTTATGTTGCACTGATTTTTCTGACATTGGGATTCTTTTTCCCCAAAACCAGGTCGGTTCTTCCGATTAGTATCGGTAGCGTCGACCAAAAAGTTGCTTCGCAAATTGTTCCGGATGGAACACCAAAAAGGATTGATCCAGATTCTTACAGTTTCTTCAATCCTGTGAACGGCAAGCCTCAAGTTTGGTATTATCAATCTCCTTCCGGCCAGTTTGAGTTTTATGACAAGCCTGGATATCACCGAACGGGAGAGCGACTCAAGCCTATTACTGCTCAAGTGATAAGTGATTGGCAAAGCCTTGAAATTGAGGCAAAGAAAGAGAGGGACAATCAGATAAAAAAAGCGGAGGCTCAGAGATTGGAAAATGAACGTCAATTGCGAATAAAAAATGAGGAAGATAGAAAGCGGGCAGCAGGGATTGAATTACAAAGACAAATTGAAGCCAAAAAGAGAGATGCCGAAAAAAAGAAGATTAGCATCAGCGAAAATTATTTAACCAAGCTTGTCGGGTGCGACAGAATTGAGCGCAATGTGAGGTGCTCATTTATAGTTATTAATCTCCTGAAGGAACGGAGGCGGCTGGATATTTTGATCCCGAAGAGCCATATCATTGATAATTCCGGAAATGAGTATATGGGTATTAGTAACAATGGCAGTGGAGAGATTACTTTTCATGACATTGCCTATAATACTGGAATCAAGAGCACTATAGAATTTGGACCGATAGAACCATCTATAACCGCCTTTTCTCTGATCCAAATTAAATTCGAATCTCTTGGTCAGGGCCTTTTCCAAAATTGGGTGTGGAATAGTTTTGACTTCACTAATATTTTCTCCACAGAAAATATTTCGCAAGCGAGTATTGAGTTGGAACCAATCTCTCCAGTTTCCTCACAACTAGAGAAATCTCATGAGAATAGGAGTGTTACCGTTGACAATTATTTGGTGACTTTGCGCGGATGTCAAAGGATAGTAGATGGGGCAATAGTCAGATGTTTGTTTTCTGTGACGAACCTTGAAACAAAAGAGAGAGAATTTTGTCTTTCGATTTCAAAGAGTCGGATTCTGGACTCTTCCGGGAGAGAATATCTAGGCGAGAGGGGAAGCGTGGGCAACAAATATGGAGTTCAGGAGAATTTTTCCTGTGGATTTTCCACGAGTCTCCATCCTAGTGTTGATTTGCTAATGAGTTTGGAATTTGATGGGGTTGATAGTGAGATTGACGAACTATCTCTTCTACAAATCAAATACAACTCCGGAGCGTCAAAAGTTAGCTTTGAAAACGTTCTCATTGCTGACTAATCGGCCGTATCTTGAACATTATGAGAATCGCTTTACGGTTCTCATTTTTTATTGCAAATATTCAGCCAGTATCTGATAATGTAAGTATATGAATTTTACCAAAAACCAACTGATAATAATCGGCGTCGTTGGTTTAATCGTTGTCGTATTTATTTTGGGTCTTTTGGGAGTAATCCCGGGTTTTAAAAAACAGGCATCAACCGACCCAAATTTTCCGACCGGTCCGGTTAATTTAACAATGTGGGGAGTGGGAGATGAATACTCTGTATACGGTGACACGATAAAAGCCTACCAGCAATTATTTCCAAACGTAAAAATAAGCTACGTCAAATATGACGACCCGAACGTATACGAAAACGAACTTATCAATGCCTTTGCCGAAAACAGGGGGCCCGATATTTTTATGGTCAAAAATAACTGGGTCTACCAGCATTGGGGTAAAATGCTTCCGGCAAATTCATTTGCCAATGTGTCACTGATTACTCCTCAACAGGTTCAGGCGCTTTTTCCCAGTGTTGTCTATAACGATTTTGTCTTAAACAACGGCATTTATGCTTTGCCTTTGAACATGGACACTTTGGCGCTTATCTATAATAAAGACGTCTTTGCGTCCGATGGAATAGTTTTTCCGCCGGCGAGCTGGGACGATCTCGTTGCCGACGTTACCAAAATCCGACAGGTGGATCAGAATAAAAAAATAACGCTCTCGGCCATAGCTTTGGGGTCAGCTTATAACGTCAATAACTTATCGGATATCTTAAGCGTTCTGGCGCTCCAATCGGGAAGTAAAATAAATAATACTAATGGTACCGGAGTTATTTTTGACGATGCCTTTCAGAATGTGGTTAAGTTTTATACCCAATTTTCCGACCCCATCAGTCCTTACTATACGTGGAATGAAAGTTTTGATAATTCCATAACTTCGTTTGCTGCCGGAAAAACGGCGATGGTGTTGGATTATTATTCGTCTCTTTCCGATATAAAAAACAGAAATCCCTACTCGAATTATGGCGTGGCGCTTTTACCTCAGGTAAGTCCAAAGTCAGCCTCTCAGGTTGCCAACTACGCCAGTTATTGGGGTCTTGCAGTCTCCAAACAAACTCAATTTGCATATCCGGCGTGGAATTTTGTGGTCTATCTGACTACAAATTCTCAGATTAGTACCACTTACACCCAGGCGACAAATAAGTTGCCGGCCTTGCTGAGTCTGATTAATCAGGGACTTGGCGGGGACAACGATGTGTTTTTGAGACAAGCACTGACGGCAAAGACTTGGCAGCAGGCCAATCCTCAGGCAATAGAATCCGGGTTTGAAGGAATGATAAATGACATCCTTTCGGGAAAGATTAATCTTCAAAGCGCAGTCAGGGCCGCTCAAGACTCTGTTAATAAGCTGTACCAGCCGGTCCAGACGCAGTAATTGTACTGGAGCGCAAAGATTTATATAATAAAAACAATGAAATCCAAAAAAATTTTTAAAGCAATCACGCCTGTATTGTTTTTTTTGATTACAATAATTGTTAAAGCTCAAGTTGCAAATCCGGAAGGCCTTGTTACCTGCGGAAATCCCGGACAACCCGACTGTACTTGGGGGGCTTTGGAGGCTCTGATAAAAACGGTTTTTGATTACGCGCTTAAATATGTTGCCATCCCCGTAGCGGTTATAATAATAGCCTGGGGCGGAATCACCATGGCAACCTCGGCCGGAAATGAAGGCAGGTTTAAACAGGGAAGAAGCATGATAACAGCCGCGGTTATAGGTCTGGTTATTGTTTTTGCCGCCTGGCTTATAGTCACCACCATTACCAGTTTTCTTGGAATTCCAAATAACCCGACTCCATGATACACTTAATTCGCATGAAAAAAATATTTTTTTCTATCGTGAGCCCGATTTTAATGTTTCCTATAGTGGCTCACGCGCTTACGTTGGAGAATCCTCTCGGGAACACGGGAGTGAATTCTATTTCTGCATTGATTGATAAAATTACCACAGCGTTGGTTGAGGCTGCTGCTCCTATAGTTACGATTATGGTCCTTGTCGGTGCATTTAAGATGCTGACAGCCGGAGATAATGAGACTAAATTTCAGGACGGAAAAAAGACAATTACTTATGCCGTAATCGGAATGGCGGTAGTTCTTCTTGCAAAAGGCATAGAGCTTGTTATTAAGGATTTCTTCGGTGTAAAATAATATAATAATTATGAAAAAAATTATTCTAGTTTCTATTTTATTATTATTAAGTCTTCCGGTTGTAACTTTTGCAGCCGATGCCAACGCCCCTCTTATTGGTTGTTTCCAAAATTGTCCAAATAGCGTGGTTGGCTTATTAGATAAGGCCATCATTTGGATGTATACGGCGTTTTACATAATAGCCGTGGGGTATATTTTATGGGCGGCATTTACTTTTCTTCAGGCGGGAGGTGATGCAAAAAAAGTTGATGAGGCAAAAAACAGATTAAAATATGCGGTTATTGCTATTATTGTCGCTCTTGTCGCCAGCGGAGTTTCTAAAATAATCAGTGGATTCCTTAGTAATCAGGGCTAAATAATTTAGAAAAATCCCAATTTATAAAATATTCAAAATATGAAAAAAATTTTAGCAATCGCAATTATGTTCTCAATGTTTTCGATGTTTGCGGCTGGTGCTTATGCTATAACGGTCAATCCTAATCAAGATCGG
>JAKAHY010000003.1 GCA_021814695.1 bacterium | reverse complement strand
TTCCGTCGGGACTTAAGCGCACAGTTACCCTGTCTCCCGGCATCACCTTAATATAGTGAATGCGCATTCTGCCCGATATGTGGCACAAAATAATTTGGCCATTTATTTCAACCCTGAAATTTGCTCCGGGCAATGCCTCCTGAACGAGTCCGTTGACCAGCTGTTCCTTTACGTCTTTTGGCATTAGTGTGATTTATACTACACAAACTTAATAATAAAGTCAATCCCTAAACCTTAAATGCGACTAGTCCGTACCTTCTGATTTTGTCGGCGTATCCCGGAAAGCTGTTCCACATTGCCCTGGCATCTTTTTCCGTTTTGGTATTTGGATTGATTTGGACAGGTTTATACTTCTTTAAAATTGCCGACACGGTTTTGAAAACTTCGACGCTCTTGACCGTTTTTTGGAATTTTGACTTCCCGCAAACGAAAATAATCACATCGCCCGCTTTAATCGGAAGGTATCTTGGCGAAGCCGCTCTGGTTTCTATTTTCTTTCTGCCATTTTTGATTGCTTCAAAAATGTCGCGGTTTACGCTTCTGAATCTTAGAACTCTTACCGCCATATTTATTCAATAGTAACGGAAATTTTTCCGATGTTTTTGGGAACGCTATTTACCCAGAAAGGCCAGAAGGCCACCGATAGCTTGTCCACACCCGGAAGAGATAAAACATAAGCCTTCAAATCTATGTCTGATTTGCCTGCAACCGATTGAGCTATCTGTGCCGTATCGAACGGATAGGAAAACACGGCTCCGTATTTTATAGGCAGAGACATTTTACCGAGTTTTGAGTCCAATGTCGGTTTATTGTAGGTCAAAGTATGCGACAGTTCGGTATAGTCCTGAGGAATTGAATTCGATTTTCTGGCAAGCTGAAGCATCAGCTGAAGTATGTCCGATTCTTTGTAAATCATCGCCGATATCGTTCCCTCGGCCACTATAGAAAACTGATTATTGGCATCGATGTTGGTGTTAACCGTCATTTTTGTGGTGGTTGAATTTATCGAGTCGGGCCTATACATATATCCGTCGGGAAGATTAGAAGTAAGAGAAACATTAAGTGCGTCGTTCAACTGCTGTTGAATCTGGTCCTTAGCCTTAGTGATATCGCTGGCGGTAGGATACAATCCATTTCCGATAAACCCTCCGGTTACGCCGTTGGGAATACTTGCATAAAATCCATCAAACCGTGGCGTGCCCGAAAATCCGGGAATGGTCAGCTTATCAATAGGACCTGTGGTGTTATAATCCGGACCGGCTTTGTCGGCCACTATCTGAACATCCGACAGCGACGAGGCGGTAATTTTGCCGCCGACAATTTTCGCTCCCGGTACGGTAACTTTATTGACCAATCTGTAAATTTTTCCATCCGGCGCCTGCAGTCTGGTTGTTGCCACAAGAGTTTGGGGTGCCGAGCTGTAAGCATTATATATAGTGGCGACTCCGGAAGCTTTATTTTCCAGATATTTCTGCCCCGTAGGAGTGAATTGCATCACCGTATTTTTCTGTTGGGTCATAATTTCTCCCGGGATCTGGACCGAGTCCGGATCTATAGCAATCAGATTTTTATTTACGACAACCGTTCCCTCATTGCTCCAGTTTATTTTTTTGGTAACTATGCGTATGTCTGCCTTTGGTAATACCGTAGCTGCAACATATCCCAATATTACAATGACAACAATTCCGATTGCGGTATAAAATGCCTTCCTTCCATGGCGGTGAGTTTTGTGAGGATGTTCTTTTTCTTTACTTTCTTCTTCGTCGATTCTTCCGCTTTTATTTTTGGACGAAATCAGCTCCTCAAGTTCACGCATGGAATTCGATTCCTGCTCCTGTTCCTGGCGAATTTTATTTTCCTTTCTGTGTCCGTCTATTCGGACAATGTCAACGACTTTTACTATTTTTTTGTGCTTTTTTTCTTCTGCCATTTTATGATTTTTTCTTTTTTATTCGTAAATTATACATCATCGTTTCTATATCCACAATAAAATAGGACTGCCCCAAAAGGCAGTCATTTAGACATAGAGTTTTCCACTCTCAAAAACCAATCGTCTATTTCCTTGTCGGCATCCGGACAACCGATATGGTTTTGCCGGTAATTCAGGCAATCCACAAAATCGGCCCAAATTCTTTCCTCGTTGTTCTTTGCCCATAAAACCCTGCGGTTTTCGGGTATGGTCTCAGCCAGACGGACAAAATCGACTTCAATAATTTTGAGAATGTTTATTATCGGCCAATATATGGCTCTGGTAATAGAGACGTGAGAGCTTAAAGCTTCTATAGCCGGCCGCGCCAACCAAAGAAGCTTTCGCATCTTGCCGCCTCCCGTGAGCTGGAAATATTATACCAAATTATTTAACGTCAACGCTGTGAGGAATCAGCCACCGTATTTGTCTGGTTGCAATCGTGTTTACTTGGTCTTTTTTATCCAATCCGATAGCGCATAAAATATCCGCTTTGTAGGACTCTCCCAAAGAAAGCCCCGAGATATCACCCTTGTATCCGCAATTGCAAATTGAATTATCCACAACAAACGGTTCGTATCGCGGATGCATCCGTAAAAAATTATTCATCAATCCCCCGTCGACAAATGCGGCTTGCGCTTTCGACTCTTTTTTGAAAGCCAGTAGTCCATTTCCAAGGCGCGCCAATTCTTTATCCAATATAAAGACCAATTTTTTACTCGTGGAAGAAGTTATGTCTTTTTCTACAATTTTTTTCATCAGCGCATTGAAAACCGTAATATCGATATTCATTACGTGATGAAGTGCATCATATAAAGACCTTCTTCCGAAAGAAAACGTGTCGTGATAGACAAGAGATTTTCCGTCAAAAACAAATATTCTGGTTTCTTTTTCTTCAACCGTAGCGGTAATAAATCTTTTGGCTTTATTTTCTTTTTTCGCTCCGGCATAAAGCAGAATCGATAACGGTAAATTAAAACCGTATTCGTGAAACTCACGAAACGTTGCCCGTTTGGGAAAAGTTTTCCTTAGGGATGAGAAAAACGCCCTGTAGGCCAAAGTCTGGACAATTCCGATTGAGGCTTTTTTGAAAGAAGATGAAAAAATATCATCAAGATTGGAAAGAATTTTGTCGTCTGCCGCTATTCTGATTACCTGGCTGTTTACCAAGAGTATGTTCAAGTCTTCATAACCGTTATCCTTCATAAATTCCTTTTTATTCGATTCTATCATCGGCCACAAATTCTGGGAAAAAACCGAAGCGAGTTCGTTGGCTTCTATCGGTTTTGAATTGTTTTTGCGCTCAAAAGAAACCGTAAAGTATTTGGAACGGCACAATTTTCTCGGGGCAACCACCATTACTTTGTACGGAAAAGGAAAGAAAAATAACTTGGAAAACGCCTTAAAGATTTTGCTGGTATGGAAGTCGTTTTCATTTACCTTCAGAAACCTGAGAGATTTTTTTTCTTTAAAAGTTTTTGATGTCGGATAATAAAAAATCCTCCTGGCCTCTACTCCCTCGCCTCCGAAAATTAAAAGCAGCCATCGCTGCTTTTGGTATTGAGATTTGAAAAACGAAGATATTTTTTTTATAAACCGATTCATCTCATTCAACTGTTGCTCTAATTCTGCGGACTCCTTTTCCGACCGATTCTTCTTTGATTATTTTAACTTTTCCGATTTGAAGCGTTGACTGGACATGCGGCCCTCCGCAAAACTCTTTACTGATAATCCCGCCGCTCTCATCCGAACCGATAAAATAAACCCTGACTATTTCGGGATATTTTTCCTTGAAAAACGACAAGGCGCCGACTTTTTCCGCTTCGTTTTTGGGCATTTCCTTAAAATATACCGGCAAGTCTTTTACTACTTCTTCGTTGACCAGTCTTTCGATTTCCGATATTTCCTCGGGCGTCAGCTTCCTGTCAAAATTAAAATCAAAACGCAAACGTTCGGGATTGATATCCGAACCCATCTGGTGGACTTCATTTCCTAAAACTTTCCGCATCGCCCACTGCAACAGATGAGTCGCCGTATGCATTCGCAAAACTTTTGAAAGTTCCTGTTCGTTTCCGGCCTTAAGCTCTCCCGTGTCCAATACCAGTCCGTGGCCACCGAATTTCTTTTCGGCTCCGGCACGGGAAATTTCCTGATGTTTTTTAAATTCAACTTCATAATCCTGATAGCTCAGATCTCTGACCGCGGTAGCCGATGCTAATTCTTTAGTAAGCTCAAAGGGCAGGCCAAAAGTTTCATATACATAGAAAGCCTGAGAACCGGAAATCGTCTCATACTTCTCGATCTCTTTTATTCCCTTGGCGATAGCTCCCTCAAATTTACTTTTTTCATCATTCCAGACTTTCAAAATTTCAACAGAATTTTTAACTTCCGGATAAATATTTCCGAATAATTTTTTCACCTCTTCGTAAACTTCGGTAAAGATATCGGCGTGAATATCATTTTTTATGGATGTGGCGATTATTCTTCTGAGCAGCCTTCTTAAAATATAGCCGGCCTCCTTATTTGAAGGAATTACCCCATCGGCAATCAAAAATGTGCATGACCTGACATGATCTGCAAGAAGACGGGTATCGCGCTCGCTTAATTCCGGAGCCAGCTCTCTTATTCTGGAAATTATCGGATGAAACGCCCCGGTTTCAAAAACATTTTTTGCACCTTCAAGCATCACAAGTAAACGCTCGAATCCCATTCCCGTATCTATTCCGGGATTTTCCACCTTCGTAAATTCTCCGTTTTTGTTTTTATAAAACTCGTTAAAGACAATATTCCACACCTCAACATTGTCCACATATATTTCGGTTGTCGGCCCGCAGGGGCCTTCTGCTCCGGTCGGTCCCCAGAAATTATCTTCTCTGCCTCCCTCCTTTATTTTGTCTTCGGAGAGGCCGATTTCTTTGTGCCAAATAGCATAGGATTCACTGTCTTTTGGAATGTTGTTGTCCTTATCTCCCTTAAATATTGTCACATAAATTCTTTCGGGAGCTATTTCCAGAATATTGGTCAAAAATTCATACGCCCAAACAATAGCCGCTTTTTTGAAATACCCACCATTCCCATTTGTGTCCTTGGGATCGTCGCTTTTTACCGGACCAAATGAAAAATTCCCCAACATCTCAAAAAACGTCAGGTGAGTATCGTCGCCCACTTCTTCTATATCGGAAGTCCGAAAACATTTTTGGATTGAGGTAGTGCGGGACGAACCGAAATCCGATTGAGCATTAAGTTCGCCCGTGTAATATCTTTTGAACTGCTGCATCCCTGCTGTCGTCAAAAGCACCGACGGATCGTCGGGCACCAAAGACGACGATTTTACAACCGCATGACCTCTTTCTTTCCAGAATTCAAAAAATTTTTTTCTCAGTTCTAAAAACATCGTAAACGAAAAAGTATAGATGAATTCTATACTTTTATGACGCAAAAATCAAAACCGCCCATAACAGGCGGTTTTTTGTTTTATTGAAAGATAATTCTAAATAGTTATCTGCCCAATAATTTATCTACAATTTCATTAGCAGATTTCATTTCTTCAATATCCTTTTTGGCTTTAGCTTCATATTCGGGAAGTTCTTCAGCGGCCTCGCTATTTGTATTATATTTATCAAATAGATGCATAGCATCATTTTCTGATATCTCTACCATTCTTCCACCCACACCTACTTTTCCAGACCAATAAGTTCCAATAGTATTACCTCCTTTATATCGCTCCCCGTGAAGTTGTATTTTAGTTCCATCAATAATACCACTCACATCAGTGCTCCCATTCTCATTTCTTGTAACCTTCCATTCTTGAACATGTTCTTCAAATTCTTTTTTGTTATGCCTTAGAAGTGACGCCAAATCTTGATTGATAGTCATTGCTTTCTCAGCTTTCTTTATTTCTTCTTGGCTTGGTTTATATTGTTCAAACCTCATACTTTTATTTGTTAATTATTACTTTAATTATCCCCCCCCTCCGCATATTTTGTCAAACAGCCAAAAACCGCCTCGGATGAGACGGCCTTTGGTTTTATTTTTTTATATACTTTGCCCCTTACCCTAACCCCTATACCCTCTTTTTAATATTCCTCCAACGCTTTTGATTTTTCGTGCTCACGCATTTTCTCAAGCGCCTTGGCTTCAATCTGCCTGATACGCTCGCGGGTAACTCCGAACTTCTGTCCGACTTCTTCAAGAGTGTGTGTCACTCCGTCTTCAAGTCCGAAACGCATTCCGATAATTTCCCTTTCGCGGGGCGCCAAATCATTCATAATTTCTTCTATTTTTTCTTTAAGCAACGAATGGGCAGTAACCTGGTCGGGAGCCAATCCTTTTTCGTCTTTTATGAATTCGGCCAGAGTGGAGTTGTCCTCATCTTCTCCAACGGGAGATTCAAGCGATAAAACTTCCTGTGAAATTTCCTGAATATGGCGGATTTTATCCACCGAGATTCCCATTTCTATAGCAATTTCTTCAGCCAGCGGCTCTCTTCCCAATTCCTGTGCCAGACGCCTTCTGATTTGAGTATATTTTGAAATCGTTTCCACCATATGCACCGGAATGCGGATGGTGCGCGACTGATCGGCTAACGCGCGGGTAATCGCCTGGCGAATCCACCAAGTAGCGTAAGTTGAAAATTTGAATCCTTTCCGGTAATCGAATTTATCAACCGCTCTAGAAAGTCCAATATTTCCCTCCTGAATCAAATCCAAAATTCCAAGATTTGTGCTTCGATTTACGTAGTGCTTAGCAATGGAAACCACCAGACGCAAGTTTGCCTGAATCAGTCTGTGGCGGGCCTCTTCGTCTCCCCGTTCTGAACGCTTGGCTAAATCCTTTTCTTCCTGTCCCGTTAAGAGAGCTGTTCTTCCGATAGTTTTAAGATATAACTGAACGGCATCGGGAAGTTCGGTTGCTTCCAAAGAACTTATTTCTTTGGGCGATACCGGCTTGGCCGTCTCGGGCGTATCTATTAACTGGCTGACTTCAATAACTTTTATATTGTGCTGTTCGAGCTGGGAATATATTTGCTCCAGAAAATCAACATCGTTTTCGATGTTCGGGAAGATAGTCAAAATTTCGGTGTCGGTAACAAATCCCCTTCCTTTTCCGCGGGTGACAAGTTCGTTAATAAGATTTTCATCAAAAACAGTTTTTTTCTTTGATTGTTTTGATGTCTTCTTTGCCCCCTTTGTCTTCTTGACTGCTTTCTTGTGGACTTTTTTGGAAATTTTAACCGACTTCTTTACGTGTTTAACAGAACGCTTTGGCGACTTTTTATTCGCCTTCTTTTTTGAAGATGGTTTTTTTGCCATAGGCTTTGGTTAAATGGCTATAATTACCCTAATTATTCACTAATTTTGCCAATTCGTCAAATTCCCGCAATAACTGTGAGGATCTGGTTTCATCTCCGTCTTTTTCCGCTTTCTTTATCTGCTCCATAAGAACGTCCTTTCTTTCCTTATAAAATTCTTTTTTTAACTCCTTAAGAAGCACGTTTATTTCAAAAGGCACTTTTTCCATATCAAAATCTCCATAACGCAATGATGATTTCAGTTCTGCAAATCGAGCCAATGCTTTTGCTTCCTCATCATCCACCTGAACGCCCTGCAAAAAATCTATAACCTTACAAAATCGTTCCGGGAAAAATGCCTTAAAGTCTTCGAGTTTGGGTAATTCACTTTCGTCCAAAAGAGACATTAAAATTATCTCCATTGCTACTTTATCGGCTCTGGTCTTAAGCGGCGGCTCATCGGCATTTTTTAATGCCTGGCCAGTATCCGAAGACGCTTTTGGAGGGTGCTTGGATTTGAGCAGTCTAAGCTCATCGGATAAAGATGATTCGGGAAGTCCTATTTTTTCTGCAATTTTTTTTATCCATCGGCTCTGTTCCATAGGGCTGTAAATATGGAGAATTTTTTCCAAAACATGCCTGGTTTTATTTTTCATATCCCCTTCGGCAGAATTATCAATATACCGCTTGAAATAGAAATCTAAAGCGCTCATTGAGCCGGAATCTATAAGATGTTTTATCTTGCCCGGATTTTTTTGGATGTATTCGGCGGCGTCCTTGGCGTCGTTTAAGAGAAACACCCCGACGTTTAAATCTATTGCGTGAGCCATATCTATGGCACGTTCCGCGGCTATCATTCCGGCGTCATCGCTGTCAAAGGCGACTATAATTTTTTCGGCAATCTTTTTAAGCACTTCCAGATGATGCTGCGTAAGAGCAGTTCCCGATGTCGCAACGCAATTTTTTACCCCGTCCTGATAAAGCATCAAAAAATCCATCTGGCCCTCAACCAGAAAAGCTGTTTTTTCTTCCCGGATATTCTGTTTTGTTCTGTGAAGCCCGTAAAGAATCCTGGATTTATTGAAAATAGGAGTTTCGGGAGAATTGACATATTTCCCCATTTCGCCCGTATCCAGCTCCGGCAGGATGCGTCCTGAAAATCCGACTACCTTACCGAAAGTATTGTAAATCGGAAACATAATCCTCCCGCGGAATCTGTCCATATAAGTTTTCCTTTCGGTTTTGAAAGCGAGTCCCGCACGTTCAACATCGGCAACATCATATCCGGCGTTTACAAGATTGATTATCAGACCATCAATGCTTTGGGGCGCGTATCCGATTTCAAAATCATCAAGCGTTTCGTTTTTAAGTCCTCTGGAAGAAATGTATTTTGCCGCTTGTTCATCGTTTCTTTGCTGGACAAAATAATCTTTTGCGGCGGAATTTATGTCGTAAAGAATTCCGAATTCTTTTTGGCTGGACGGGCTTATTCTTCGAAGTTCTATTCCCGCTTTTTGGGCAAGCATTTGCAGAGCCTCATAAAATTCTACGTGCTCATACTTCATCACAAAACTGATAACATCCCCTCCTTCGTTACAGGACCCGAAACAATGCCATGTCTGTCTGTCGGGAGAAACTATAAAAGACGGCGTCCTCTCTTTATGAAACGGACACACGGCTCTCAAATTTTTTCCTGCCGGCATTAAGGGAATATATTCCCTGATAACATCGGCAATATCCAATTTATCTTTTATTTCCTGTATGGGATCGGACATAAATACATCTATTTAATATGTTGTACGCAGTATAAACGCAAATCGGTACAAAGGATAGCCGTACTATTATTTATGATTATTTGATCACCCTTCTTATCGTAGGCGCCAATCGGACTAAAATTTCGTAAGGAATCGTATCACAAAGTTTTGCGATATTCTCCACAGAATTCGGTTGCTCCGGATTTGCCGAATATATTTCCACCTCGTCTTCAAGGTGAAGCGGTTCGCTCACATCGGTAACATCCACTACGGTTAAATTCATACTTATTCTCCCCAAAATTTTTAGGGGCGTTCCCTTGTAATAGAAAAATCCGTTATTGCTCAACGCCCTGGGAATTCCCTCATAGTAACCGCAGGGAAGAACGGCAATTTTCATATCTTTAGGCGCCGTAAAAGTAAAGTTGTATCCGATTTTTTCCCCCGCTTTTATTTCTTTAAGATTTACTATTTTTGACCAAAACGAAAGCACCGGCCTTACCTTGAGCTGCTTATCCTGAGTCGTATCAAAACCGTAAAGCCCGATTCCGGCACGAACAAGATTACTTTCGGCCGTAGAAAGATATCTGGCCCCGGCAGTTGCCGCAAAATGAAAAATATGATTCCGGCTCTCCGGTATCGCTCTCTTGTAGTTTTGTAAAGCTATTTTCCATTTTCCTATTTGCTCCTGAGTGGCCAGACCCGTAGGGCCGTCGGCATCGGCTAAATGAGACATCATGCCCGCAATGGTAATTTTTTTATTGGATTTAAGCACGTCTATTACGTGAGTCAGTTCGCTAAGGGCTATCCCCTGGCGGTTCATTCCGGTATCGACTTTAAGATGCACCTCCAGCCTGAAATTTATCGTCGCCTGCATCAATTCCGCCTGCTCCACGGAATTAACGACAAATATAACTTGTTTTATTTTTTTAAGCGATTTTAGCGCTACTCTGGGGACATACCCCAAAACAATTATCGGTTTGTGCGTTCCCACATCGCGTAAAGTTTGCGCTTCTATAATGCTGTCCACGACAAAACATTCCACCTCTTTTTGCCTATCCAAAAACCTGCCGACTTCCTTAAGGCCGTGGCCATAGGCATTACTCTTAAGCACCGCCGCCAAATGATGGTGAGGATAAAGCGTTTTAAATCTGGCGATATTATCCTTAAGATATTTTGAATTTATTTCTATCCGTAAAAGGTGCCTTGCGGGATCGTCAAATTTATCCCTATAACGCCTCAAAAAATTCAATATGTGCATATTTCGGATAATTGGAGATTAATTAATTTATTGTTTAAATTTTGTAGTCCCTTCTTTTTTAAGCATTATCGCCTTTCTTTTTGTTCCTCTGTTATATCCTCCGATATCTCCATTCGAGCAAATTACCCTGTGGCACGGAATTTTCGGATTGTGATTGCTATGGAGTATATTCCCTACGGCCCGATAAGCCTTAGGGCTTCCCGCCATTTCCGCAACGCTTTTGTACGACAAAGTTTGGCCCTTTTTTATTTTGGAGACTATATCAAAAACTCTTGTCCTAAAATTAGTAACCATAAACTTTTTTCAAAAAATCTTCCCAGGAAACAACTCTGGTGTATCCGTCGCCGTCTCCGCATAAATTGAATCTGTCAAAATAAAATCTGTTCGGAACATCTTTCAAAACTTCTATGACATTCATTTCGTCGTCCAAAAAATGGGTTACTCCGATTTCTTTTGCTTTTGAATTTTTTTCCGCAACCGTCGCCACAAAAAAGGAGTTTTCTGCGTTAAAGTATTCCGGCCACAATCCTTTGGCTTTCATAAAATCTATGGGTACATTTGGATTATGCCTTCGAGATACCAGAAATATCGGCACAAAAGATTTTTTTAGGCTATCCAAAGATTCAACCGCTCCCGTCATTAAGTTTGCCAACATCGCTATATCGGCATCGTCATAAATGGCACTTCTAATATTGGAAAGGATTTCGGAAGGAATTATTTTTTGAATTTCGTCGGAAGCGGTTTGTTGTGGCGTCAAATCATAACCCAGCCTTTTGGCGAGAATCAGTTTGCTGTCGGTATGGTCTATTATTACTCCGTCCAAATCGAATCCTATTTTCATGCTCTTTGACTGATGAATTTTTCATTACTATAATACCCCAAGCACGATTCAAAAAAAAGGAGCCTAAAAAATGAGGCCCGAATGGGAAATCCCCGCGGATGACTTTTGGACGCGTTTTTCACCCGACCGGTTCAATCACGGCCTAAGATTGCCAAACCTCAATACCGTACAGGTTATTTTGCCTCTCAGGGATATGAAAGAAGTAGAATCAATCGTTCCTATGCGCAGAAACACGCTGGCCTATTTCATAAGCCGGATTACCACGCTCGACGGGCAGCCAGTATTTGCCGATAACGAGATTGAAATGCTTAAGCTTGACCCCCGATTGCTGAAAATCGGCCAGAAATTCGCTTACCGGGAAAATTACGTTTACCTACTGGAAAGCGTAACCGATATTTTCGACGAGTTTATGATTACCGGCGGACTTGGCGAACTGGGAGCATTCTTTGCTTTCGGACGCGACGAGAACGAACGCAAGTGTATGGCGCTTTATATTCCACCGATTATTGAACAACATGGGGCCGACCTTGTGATTATGGACGGAATCCACAGGGATTATATTATCAAGAATACCGGAATGGTGATCAACGCCGTTGTTGTAAAAAACGTGACCACTCCATTTCCCTGTTCGTTCCATACCTGGGACGAATTGGTGGTTATCAGCTTGAACGAAAAACCCAAGGATATCAACGAGAGATATTTTGATCTCCGAAAGAATCTTTTCCGCGATCTGAAGTTTCTCGGGATCGACGGATAATAAAACTCCCCAACCGGGGGGATTATTTTTTTCTTTCTTCCATTTTTTTCCTGAAAAAATCCACAAGCTTTTCGTCCGGCTGGCCGGTAACGAAATCTATCATATGAGTCGGGATCACAAAGAATATTCCCTCTGATTTGGGATTTATTTTTTTTATTTTTGCCCTAAATTGTGCCGTTTCATAGGAAAATTTGGAATTAAAATAAGTCTCTTGATTGGGTTCTTTTGTGACTACTCCGGGAAAAACCACTTCATCCGTACTGATTATGGCCGGCTCCGAAATATATTCACTTCCCTTAACCTGAACCCGGGTTTTATTTTCAATCCACATATCGGTCTTTTCAAAAGCGTCCTCTCTTGGATGAGAAAGTTGTGGAGCCATCCCCAACTCCTTGAGAATCAGGTCAACCGAAACCTGGCTTACAATGCCTCTTCTTATTATGTTGAGTTCGTGTTTGGTTCCGTCTCTTTCGGCGATAAATTCCATAACCTGCCAAAACTGACTCAGAAACGGTTTGTCGCCACTGTTTAGTAAAATAAAATGCGTAACAAGAAATTGGCTTTCACATAAATCCCTGAAAGTTTCGGGAGTGTATTTCACTCCTTTTTCATGATTGTTAAAACTTTTGGTTTTTTTAAGAAGTTCAGGCAAGGCAAAAAGAACCTCAACGCCTTCCAACTGATCGGGGAATTCTTTTGTGTACTTTATTTTTAATTTCTGAATCTTATCCTTATCCTGTTCTTTTATGGCGTTAAGCAACTCCTCTTGTAATAAAACCGAATCGCGCATTTCCTTGCTGGGGCCGTATTTTCTTCTCAATACCTCTTCTCTCTCCGTTTTTAGTTCAAATGGAAATCCATACTTGTTAAGCCACCATTCGCTAATTATTGCCCTGGCCTTTTCCGTTCTTTCCGGATTAAGTTTTTGGCCATTGGCAAATTTTACTACCAGATCGTAAGAGCTGTCGTCAAAAACTCCGTTATCGGCCATAATTTCATCCACTAAATATTCCTTTGGGCCCTTTTTCGTTTCTCCTTCAGAGGATATGAACAATTCTTTATTTTTCATATATTAATTTAAAAGGCAAAAATAAACCCTGCCCGCCATTAAGCGGACACAATACGACTACTTAGCACGAGCAATTTTCTTCCGACTTTCCGCACTGGGTACAGCGAGGATGGCAATTCTCCATTCCGCATTCGTGCTTGGGGTCGCAATCTTTCATCACGTGGCCGCATCTTTCGCAAATATATTCGTCGGCCGGACCGTGACATTTTTTACACGTCCTTTTTTCCATAATTGTATTATATCACTTTTTGCGCGGGGGGTTTACCCCGCACCTTATCTAAGCCAATATCATAAATCCTCTGTTTTTGATGACTGCCAAATAAAGTTTATTGGTAAACAAATTATAAAACTTTGTTTTTTTTCGAGCTTCGCTCGAGCTGAGAAAAGGTGTGGGGTTTGTAAAGTAAAAAACACGTGGTAATATCTATCTAAAGCATGTTTAAGTTATATGCCACAATTGCCGCGGTTTTCATTCTGGCCGGAACGGCTTTTTTTACTGTTCACAATACCATTAATCTTTCGGCAACCACCCCGACAGAACAACCGGTCGTAAAAGAAATTAAGGTTATTCATATTGCAACGCCGGCCGTAGTCAAAGCTTTGTATGTTACCTTCTACTCCTTTGAATCCCCTAAAAAATTACAGGAGGTTATATCGAATTTGGAGAAGAATGAATTCAATTCGCTCGTAATAGATGTCCGTTCCGACGGATCCGGACTTTTTGACATAAATAACGAAAAGGTAAAAGGAATTCTGTCGGGATTGCACGATAAAAACATTTATCTCATAGGCAGAATTGTGGCTTTCAAAAACGGAGAAAAATCCTGGTATGATCCGGCTTCCAGAGAGCGTTGGGACCAGATAGCCACTACTTCAAAATCCGCTTACGATTTGGGTTTTGACGAAATCAATTACGACTATGTCCGTTACGGCGGTCCGACCGAAGCTCAAAGCCAAACCCCCATCGAACAAAGACGTCCCACGATTCAGGCTTTCTTTGAGTTTCTTAATAAAGAAGTAAGGCAAAAATATGGATTTCCCATTTCGGCCGATATTTTCGGAACAACATTTATCAATCCCGAAGCCGGAATCGGCCAAAGCCTGGAAGACGCTGCCCAGAATTTTGATTATATAATGCCGATGCCCTACCCATCGCATTGGGCTCTGGGAACTTTCGGGATAAAACATCCGGGAACCGAACCTTATCAAACCGTGTTTCAAGCTCTTACTGCCGGTTGGGCAAAAGTAAAAGACGACCCGAAAAGAATAGCGAGCCTGCGTTCGTGGATTCAGGCATTCAACATTGAATCTATTTCTCCCTGGAAACTTATGGATTACACTCCGCAGGATATAGATGCTCAAATAAGAGCCTGCACCGATGCCGGATGTACCGGATGGGCTTTATGGAACGGATTCAGCACTTATCGTTCGGATTACTCGACAAGCAGCCCATCCAGCACTCAATAGCCGACTCTCATTTATTGGAAGTTTTTTTATCCAGTAAATAATGGACAAAGGCGGCCCTGGTTGCGCCTACAATAAACGGGCGCCGGTTGTTTATAAGATGGGCCACTATTTTTTCTTCTCCGGTCTTTCTTTTACTGACATACTCATCCACATAATCGGAAATATGCTCTCCCGACTCCAGTGCGTGGTTGAAAAAAAGAGGGATTTGAAACGAATGCGATTTTTTGGAAATTTCTTTTCCTTTGCCGTCCACAATAGATGCCCAAGATAAAACCTCGTATCGGCCGAATCGATTTTTATCGTATCCCACTTCGATTCCAACGCCTAAAATTTGGCCCTCGCCATGTTCTTTGGCTATGCGGAATGCATGACGCGCCCTGTTTAAAGATCCTTTTTTGGTTTCGTCCGATGAAATCGGTTGATTTGAAACTAGGCTGTCGGCCTCAACGGATACTACAAAAGAATTTATATTCAGTTCGTTTAAAATTTCGTTCAGATATTCCAACTCGCGTTCGGAAATAGTTCCCAGAGCGATAGTATAACCTTCCATTTAATCAATTATAATAACTAATCTTCTTGATTGCCAGATATTTGGGCGATATACTTTACTCAATGATATTAATGACTCACGCCATCGCCGGAGCGGCGGCGGCAAGACTTTTTCCTTCAAATCCGGCAGCAGCATTCATTGCCGCTTTTTTAAGTCACTTCGTATTGGATGCCATTCCCCATTGGAACTACAGACTGCTTTCACACGAAAACAATCCTTCCGACCCGCTTAACGGAGATATGGTTTTTGGAAAAAAATTCATTATAGATATTTCAAAAATATTTATTGATTTTGCGGCTGGGATAGCCCTGAGTGTCTGGCTGTTTAGCCCCAAGTCCGATTATCAGGCTTCTATTTTAATTTTAGGAGCTCTTGGAGGAATGCTTCCCGACGCCCTTCAGTTTGTATATTGGAAACTTAAAATAGAGCCGTTTCGCTCTCTTCAAAAATTTCACCGATGGGTCCACACAAAATACGAAATTAAAAATCACCTCGTTTTAGGGGTGACCAGCCAAATCCTTATCATAGCAATTATAGTCGCCGCCTCACGGCTTTTGGGTTAATTACCTAAAAAATCTCCTGCGAATCTCGTTAATCAACTTCAAAAAATCGGCTGCTTGTTCGTGGCGCGGATGAGGAAGTGTAATTTTAAATTCATAATCGATAGTCTGGTCTTTCATCAACAACACTCTATCGGCCAGAGCTGCCGATTCTTCTATCAAATGAGAAACCATTATTATGGTCTTTTTTGTTTCCGCCCATACTTTAAGTATGTCCCGGTGAAGTTCATCGGTCGTCTTGGCATCCAACGCCGAGAATGGTTCGTCCAATAACAACACCGCCGGATCAACCGCCAGCGCCCTGGCAATCCCAACTCTTTGGCGCTGCCCTCCGGAAAGTTCCCTGGGGTATTTATTCGTAAATTCCCCCAAACCCATCATCTCGATATGCTTCATCGCCATTTTTTGGATATTTTCCTTGGGGACATTTTCGGATTGGAGAGCAATGGCGACATTTTCATAAACGGTTAGCCAAGGAAAAAGCGCCCCGTTTTGAAATACCATAGAGACTTTCTCCGGCTTGATTACTTTTCCGGAGGTTTCTTTTTCAAGCCCTGTAATTATTTTAAGAACCGTCGATTTACCGCAACCCGAAGGGCCGATAAGGCATAAAAATTCTCCTTTGTGAACCGAAAAGCTGACGTTTTTTATTCCAACATCATTTTGCGGCTGATATGTTTTTGAAACGTTTTCAAAAACTATAATGTCATTCAAATTTGAATCGTTCTGCATAGTGTAATAATTTTTGCCAAACAAAAAAGTTAATCAGCCCAATTCCGATAACCATCGCCACAATCGCCGCGACAAAAAGCTCCTGTTGGGAACCGGCGGCCGCATTTACCAGCATACTTCCGATTCCAAAAAGGTCCTGGGAAGCGGTACCTCCGGGAATATAGGTATGTAAAACTTCGGCGACAATTATAATATTCCACCCTTGAGCCCACGCCAAAAGCGATCCGGTAACAAGATAAGGAACGCTTGCCGGGAGCAGGATTTTTTTAAGATAAGAGAGTTTGGTTATGCCAAAAACTCTAGCCGCGGATTTGATATCGGCCGGAATTGACCTTAGCCCCCCGATAAGACTAAAAACCATATTCCAGAGCATTGCCAGAAAAAGTATGAATATCGCCGCTCCGTTGTACATCCCAAATTGTATGAAAACCGCAATTACTATCGGAAAAAAAGCCAGAACCGGAATCGACTGGATGATATCAAACGTCGGTAATAAAATTCTTTCGGCTGTATCGCTCTTGTTTGCCCATAACGCAAGCGGCACGGATGCTATCAACGCCAAAACATATGCCACTAAAAGTCTCCAAAAGGTATATCCGAATGCTTTTGCCACTATTTCATAGTCAACCACTTTGGGAATTCCGGGAAATAAAGAAAATGTTTTTATCAGTACCCAAATAACCGCCAAGACTATAACCGGAGTCACAAAAATAGAATACAGCTTTTGTACCGTGGATGCCGGATAAATAATATTGAAATGCTTGTTGTGTTTTGAGTGCTGCTCCTTTAGCATTTTTATCAATTGTACCCGTTAATATTCCGTCCAACAATTATTTTATTTCATTTTTTCGACTTTCTTTTTTATAACCAATGCCTCATTATGCTCCCTGTCCCTGGCACCATATATCAAAGTCACGGTTCCCCTTTTGGATTTAGCCTTAAGCATTTTAAAATCGTCTACTTTCGATTTCAATTCCTTATTATACCGAGAAACGAACCCCTTCCATCGTTTCGGATCGTGGCCAAACCACTTTCTCAACTGAGTGCTTGGCCCTACATCCTTAAGCCACAAGTCAAATTTAGCTTTTGCTTTACTAACTCCTCTGGGCCAAAGACGATCCACAAGAACCCTAAAGCCGTCTCCTCTTTGGGCTGGTTCGTATGCGCGTTTGAGTTTAAGCATAAATTTTATTTGTTTAACAACCACACGGCATAGGTCAGATATGTGGCAAAAGTTGTCCAAATCAAATACGGCAGCAATGCGATGTAAGCCCAATACAGCGCCATCTTTCCCTGTTGATGAGCCATTATGCGCATATAAAGAATCAAAAGAAGCACCGAGAGCCAGAGAGCAAACGCATCCATAACGGCCGCTCCGATCTGATGCTGAAAGAAAAATACCAAGCTCCATCCGACATTAAGAAAAATGTTAACTATAAAAAGAGCCACGACCCATTTGAATTTTTTTGTCCTTTCGGATTTATTCCAAACGATAATCGCGGAAATTGCCGTCAATATAAAAATAACCGTCCAAACAAATCCTATAACGCTTCCCGGCGGAGTCCAATCGGGAAGATTTATTGTTTTATACCAACTCATTCCCTTTCCGGTAAACCATCCTCCGGATAAAGCGGTAGCCAAAGCAATCAGCGGAATAATAATGTAGCTCAATTTCCTCATAAGCTAATTATATCATTATAAAAAAATATTAGTGAATATTTAAAAAAGAAAAAGGAGCGTCCGTACTGCTTGCTGGACGCTCCCGGTTGCGGGACACTTACGCGGTCGCGCTTACGAGGCCTGTTCCACCCAGGGTTTGGCCCATTTATCCCCGGGGCACAAAGTACTTTTGGAGCATTTTTTACGCGGGAGAGCGCTCCGTCTTCTCCCTAACCGGCGGCGTCACGCCCTGGGAAACCTGTCGTTCCCGGGTTCGGACAGCTACTCATAGAGGCGCCGCTTCATCCCTCTATGAGTTGAGTCTACGGAGTGTATGCATTCGTGGCTCCTCCGTCGTCTCTCGTGCCACGCCCCTGTGCCGCTTCGTCGTCTTAACTTGGGGCGCGGCGGTTTGCCGGCTATCCAGAGTCCTTTACTCTGTGCCAGATGGTGGTCCGGTGTTTTCCTCCGCTCACGTTTTTTTCCGTGGGGTCATTTATGTAGTAGCGCGCACCCCTTGCGCGCTTGGAGGCTCGGCGGATCGTCTGTCGTCGGATTGGGCCTTAGGCCTTAGTCTAAAGCATTGTGCCCTCCATGGACTTTACTACCGCGTTCGGGACCCCTTTGCCGCAAATCCCCGCCTTGGGCCAAAAGCCATGATTGACTCTGACCAATTGGTCAGTAGTCATAATCGGCTCTGGCCACGGGCAAGATTTCGGTCCGGGCCCTGAGAACCGACACGATGTCGGTTAGCGGTCGACGAGTAGCGGTTGTTGTTTCGGACGCTGGCGCTTTTTTGCGCCTCCACTCACCTCCCTCCTTTTATTTGATTTTCAATACGAGTGCATTATAGCATAATGAATATATTTGTCAAGCCTTACAAGAATCGGCAAATATGGCCTCTTTTTGAATTGCAACGAACGATCTTTGATTGTGAAAGGTGATGCGCCGAAAAATTAGGCGCTTTTTTGTATTAAAAAACTGGTTTCTGCTCTCTCATCTTATCAATCAAGTTATATATGCGAGCATAATTAAATCAAGCAAATATAAGCGATTTTTCACTTTTCATAAAAAGTGAGAATTGTCTTGATTGTTTGAGTCCGAACAAAGTGAGGACGAGTTCAAGATAAAGCGAAATATTTGTTTTGATTTAATTGAGAGAATATATAAAACTTGCCGGTTTAGGTATCACCCTTTGCCGGAACAAAGGGTGATAAAAATAGCTGCCGACTTTGGCAGCATTTGTTTATGATTAAAAGCAATAAAAAACTTATTGCAAATGAACGACAACAATCTCTGGAGTATTTCCGCTTCTCATCGGCGGGCCCCAAGTACCGGCCCCGCTTGATGTATATTCGGTGAAATCCCCTTCCCGATGAATGCCATAATCGTATCCCTTATAAACTATGTGGGTTATGAAATCGAACGGAAACATCTGTCCCACATGAGTATGGCCGGCCAGATAAAGCCCTATTCCCATTTCTTTAGCCACTTCAATCTGGCTGGGAAGCGGAATGTGATACAAAAGGACGCTGGGCATAGACGCATTGTAATCCGGATTTGAAGTAATTATTTTTCTGATATCCTGTGCCACCATATCCTGGCCGTATCCAATTCCGATTATCTGAAGCCCGTTATCATCAACTATTTTATTATCAATAAACCGAATCTTTGTTTGGTTAATTACCGCCAGAGCTTTATCGAGCCCAAGATATAATTCGTGATTTCCGCTGATATAAAAGATTCCGTCGTTGGCCTTTAGCCTGTTGAGCGGACCGATAAAAGGCGCCAAATCTCCGTCCATTCCGTCGAACAAATCTCCGGTAATGGCAATAATGTCCGGTTTTTGGGCGTTGGCCATATCCACTATCTTATTTAAAAACGCTACCCCGTGGACATTCCCCAGATGGACATCCGAAATCTGGACTATCGTCTTGCCTTTCCAATAATCCGGAAGGTTTCTGATTGGAACGTTAATGTCGGTTACTTTCAGATTATAAGCGTTCCAGATGTTATATCCCGAAAAAATAATCGCCAGGATCATCATTATGATCATTACAATATGAGGCGTGGCTGATATTCCCGACAACTTTGCAAGGCCTATTACAATCCATCCGATAACCGATGCAAAAAACGCAAAAATCGTTACCCCCACCAGCACGGCAAATATCAGATAAAGATATTTTATCAGCGGACTTTCATAAGCCCGCGAGATAGCCGACATTACAAAGAATCCAAAAATAATGGAAAACAATACTACCGCCACAATCAACTTCCCCGAGAGTGCCTGAATCGAAAAACACTTTACAATTGAAAGATAAATCAGCCAGCTTGCCGCCGCAATAAAAGCCAGCCCAGGTATCATAAAGATGACGAATTTCATTGTTTATTGGTTTACAGCTCCCGATGTCGGCTCACTTTCCGCATTGCCGCAAATATAGAATTTTTTTGCAAACACGTAATTTTTCCACCACTTTCCGAGTCCTAAAAATTCTCCGGGTTCGCTTATGTACAAAGCCGCCAGAATCAGAATGTAAATCAGGTGTTCATCCAAAAACGGATTGGTTGTCGGCAATAAGAGAGCCGAATACATTAAAGCCAACATGGCTATTCCGATAGCGCTGGCAAAACGAATGGCAACCCCAAGCATAAGAAGCAGTCCTACCGCCAAAAGCCCGAGCATAAACAACCAATCAACAATGGGATTTCCGGCTATTCCGTGATAAAAACCGGCCAACGGTCCGGTAACGGCATTTTTTAAAAAACCGAGAGTCGGAGAACCGCCGGCAATCCAGGAAGAACTTTTTGCCGTAGAGAATCCGAGCCCGAAAAGCTTATCCAAAAATGCCCACAAGAATATCCATCCCAAAGCCAATCGGAGCAATCCCCTGATTACAAAAATCTTTTTGTTCATAAATTGATTTACATTTGTTCGGTTGTCACGCCCTCAAAGTGCTCGCCTTCGTCGGCCTCGGCATCCGCTTTGGTAACGTGTATTTTTCCGTCTTTGTGATTCGGAGGAGAGTAAACGGTATACAACTTCATCTTTTCCGCTTGAGAGGTGTTGATGATGTTGTGATTTGTCCCGGCCGGGACAACTACGGCAAATCCGTCGCTTATATCATGCTCAACTCCATCCAAAATAGCCTTCCCCTGTCCGGATTCGACTCTTATAAATTGATCCAAGTGATGGACCTCCATTCCGATTTCTTCTCCCGGCAACAGACTCATCACCACTAATTGGCTGTTTTTTGCGGTGTACAAAACTTTGCGGAAGTTTTCATTCTCCAATGAAAGCTTCTCTATATTATCTACAAAACCTTTCATATTTTATTTTAGTTATTAATTTCCGGCTGCGACTTTTTATTTTTTTCGCCGGTCAATAATTTAATGACACCAAAAATAATCAGTGCGGAGACTGACAAAACAATCGAAATTTTCGGATCCCACATCGAAGAAAACAGAACTATAAGTGCCGCAATTATTTCAAAAATTCCTTCAAATTTGTTCTTCATAGGTAAATTATATCACAAACCCGACAATTTATTTTGTATTAACTTATTTCTATCTGTATCTTAATTTTGTTTTTTCCACTCATCTATTCCTCCCTCAAGATGCTCTATATTATAACCCTTGTTTTTGAGTTCGCGGGCGACAATTTCACACCTGCCTCCGGTTTTGCATACGGTCACTATATGCTCATCTTTCGGCAATGTTCCTTTTTGAGCTTCTACAAAAACCCTGCCCATAGGCATATTTTCGGCCCCTTCTATTTTATCTCCCTGCTCATATTCTTCGCGCTCACGGACATCGAGTATCTTAACCTTTTCTCCTTTGGCCAGTTTTTCCCTTAATTGTTGTGGAGTCATATTAAATTAAACAGGTTAATTCTAATATCTTAATTATAGAACTAATTGCCAAATAAAGGTAAATGAAAAAGGACGTTTCCGAAGAAACGTCCTGTTGTTGGAGTGGGGCGCATTACCCTATGAGCCGGTTGCGGACTTAGCCGCGGTTGGCATGCATGGGCGCTACCCCGGGTGTTTGGAGTCGAGCCGTGGTTTTCGGGTTGATCCGCTTGATGCCGCCGGATATTACCGATTCTTGACGGCCGGACTCGTGGAGCAGCACTAGCCGCCCCGTGTGGACCATCGGTCCACTGTCTGGCGCTCGAAGCGCCTTTGGAGGTGTCCGGTTTGGCACATTACGCTTCGTCGCGATATGCGCCTCCCCGAACACACCTTAGACATTATTAAGTGTACAACGATGTTAGTATATCATATATAAATATAATTGTCAATACACACAAGAATCCGGAATAAGCGCACTATTTTATACCGCACAATGATTTTAACGCCGCCAGATCCGCGGTCGATAAACTTTCGTTGGTTGAATAATTTAATCTGTACATGATCGCTTTAGGATCATTAACGTGATTAAGACCCAACGCGTGCCCAAGTTCATGCGCCAATACCCTGATGAGTTTATCCTGACTGCTAAATTCATAGACATCAATCGATTCACCTGCCGGACCGCTTTGAAAACTCCCCTCTTCAAATTCTCCCCCTTGTTGTCCGCCTACGGCATTATATTGGGAAATGTTCAGATTTAATTCGTTAATCAGTTGATTTAATGCGACAATCAAAGCATTGATGTTTGTCGCCTCCGCATTCAGAACCGACTCCTCCTGATTTATGGCGACAACTTCCGCATCCAGGGAAGCTTTTTGCTGATTGAGCTGATTGTAAATATTTTCCGGCGCTCCTCCTTTTTTATTCCACGAACTGACTTCCGCGTTGTACGCGTCTTGCTGGCTTTGAAAAGATGCGATGCGAACATCCAATGCCGATTTCTTCTGCTGATAGTCGGCCATCATCGTGTCGTATCTTGTTTTGATTGCGTCATATGAGCTATTGGTGTTATCCACGACTATACCCAATTGCTGAAGTTTGTTTGTAGCCTCCTGACGATAATCATAAATAAGATTAATCTTCAAACTTCCCGTGGGAGAATATTCGAATAATTGCCTGTTAACCGGCTTGTCCCATATCTGAACCGCTTTATTCACGTCTGTGAGAAAGTTTTCCTTTGTAATGCCGAACCGCGAATCAAAAGAACCGATGGAATATGTTATCGGCTGCTGGCAGGGTAAAAATTGGGTTTTAAATCTCGAAACGACAAATTCCAATTGGTTGCGGAACGCGTATCCGGCAACCCCCACAACGGCAATCAAAAAAATAATTTTAACCGCTTTTTTCATCTGTTTTTGATTATTGTTTAAAATCTTCTTTCTTCAGATGGTACATGAGAGCTTTTCTTGTGGCATCCACTATAAACGGCTTTCTGTTGCGGATCATTTCTCCGACTGCTTTTTCTACGACGTCATTGTGGCTCGCCATATATTCATCAAGATAATGATAAACATATTTGTCTTCTTTGATTACTTTCTGAAATAAATTGGGCATCAAAAAATTACTCGATTGCCCCGATATAGTGTCTCCTTTCCCGTCAATAACCGAAGTCCAGCAAAATATTTCGTAATTTCCCTTTTCGTTTATTTCGTATCCGACCTCGATTCCGATTGCAAAATCAACGGACTTTCTCGATTCTTTTGTCAGCTCGAATGCGTGCCGGGCGCGGTTAATTGAGCCCTCTTTTGTTTCCTGCGAAGTCAACGGCTGTTCGGAAACCAAGCTTTTTACCTCGCACGGAAAAATTTGAGCATCAATATTGAGCTCCTTTAATACTTCCTTGAGATATCCTATTTTTTGTTCGGAAGTTGTTCCGACTGCTATAGATAACATAAACGCGATTATATCATAAGCCGATAATAATTCTCCATATACACAAAATCCCCTCCGCAAACGGAGGGGACCTTGAAGCCCAATCCTTACTTTTTGATTTCAAGGCCTCACACCAAGAAACCGATTCGCCCTTGGCGAACATAAGCAACGATTGGAATAAATTGCTTTATGCTCTCTTATTGTACCTTATCAATATACAGCGTCAATAATGGCTGTGGATAACAAAAAACGGAGTTTCTATTCGTAACGCAAAGCCTCAATCGGGCTCTTTTGGGATGCCTGCCTTGCCGGAAATATTCCGAAAGCCAATCCGATGACGCTCGAAACTATAACGCCCAATATCGCTCCCGAAAGAGAAAACGAATACGGAAACGAAAGGCCGCCGAATTTATCTATCATATAAGTTATCGCGAGTCCTAAAGACGTACCTAAAATAATTCCGATTATTCCGCCCGCAAGAGTCAGCATAATGGCCTCGGTCAAAAATTGGACAAGTATATTTTTATCGGTTGCTCCCAAAGATTTTCTCAACCCGATTTCCCTGGTTCGCTCGGTAACCGAAACCAACATTATATTCATAATTCCGATTCCGCCCACTACAAGCGAAATAGCGGCAACGGAGGTGAGCAGTAATGTAAGAATGTCGGTAATGGAGCTGACGGTATTGGCCGCATCTTCCTGAGTTTGAATATAAAAGTCGTCTTTTGTCGGATCCGTTATGTTGTGGTTTTGCCTGAGAACTCTGGTTATGTCGGCAATCACCGTCGGTACGGTCGCCAAAGAACTGGCCTCAACCGAAATTTCGTTAAAATAATGTATTCCCAAAACATATTGCTGAAGAGAAGAATAAGGAGTCAAGACAATTTCATCCCAGTTCAAAGAAACCATCTGTCCCTTTGGAGCAAGAACCCCTATGACTCTGAAATTTTTATTTTTGACTTTTATGTTTTGTCCTATCGGATTATTGGCGCCGAACAGTTCGTTTGCCAATTTTTGTCCGATAACAGCCACTGAGCTTCTTGAGGCGACATCCGAGTCCGTAAGAGCGACTCCCTGGGCTACGTCCAAATGGAAGGAATTAAAAACATCCTGCGAACTGCCCATGACAAAAGTTGTATACGATTCCGATCCGAAAGAAACCGGAGTGCTGGTAAAAACGTAAGGCGCGATACGAACCGCGTCGGGTACGTTTGTTTTCTGGGCAAGCGTATCAACGTCCCGCTGTTTTAGCGAATCGTTAAAAAGAACTCCCGTAAATCCCGCCAAGCTTTGGGGCCGGCGTCCCGGGTGCACCGACACGAGAGTCGGGCCGAAACTTTGTATCTGACCCAATATCAGATTCTGGGCACTTTGCCCGATGGACATCACAAGCATGATCGAAGCGATTCCGATAACTATTCCCAGAATTGTCAGCATCGTACGCGATTTATGCGTAGTCAGGCCTTCGACTGCAATTTTTAGAGTATCTTTGGTTTTCATTTATTTTATTAAAGCGTCTTTGGAAACAATTCTCTGATGTTCGACTTTCATATCGCTTTCTATTTTACCGTCCTTTATAGAGATTATTCTTCTGGCGGATTCGGCTACGTAAGTTTCGTGGGTAACGATAACTATCGTGTGTCCCTCTTTATTAAGCTTCTGCAAAAATTCCAAAACAACCGCCCCGGACTTTGAGTCCAGGTTTCCGGTAGGTTCGTCGGCAAATATTATCGCCGGCTCGTTTACGATGGCTCTGGCAATGGCGACTCTTTGTTTCTGTCCGCCGGATAATTTTGCCGTCTGATATTTTTCCCTGTCATGAAGCCCGACCAAATCCACGGCTCTTTCGCATTGTGTCAACCGCTTGGACTCCGGAATTCCGGCATACACCAGCGGCATCATAACGTTTTCCATTACCGATAAACGCGGCAGAAGATTGAATGCCTGAAACACGAACCCTATTTCCTTATTCCGGATTTTGGCAAGCTCCTCGTCCGAATATGAATTAATCTCTTTGCCGTTAAAAAAATATTTTCCCGAAGTCGGCCTGTCTAAGCATCCTAAAATATGCATCAGGGTCGATTTTCCGGAACCGGAAGGTCCGACTATGGAAACAAATTCTCCCCTGTCGATGGTCAGGGAAATATCGTCTACGGCAAAGGTTTTGGAATCCCCCTCCTCGTATACTTTGGTTAAATTTTTTACCTCTATGAGCTTTTCCATGCTGCGAAATTATTCAGCCACAACCGAATCTCCTTCGTTAAGCCCCGAAGTTATTTCGGTTTTTCCGTCCGAACCCCTGAGGCCGGTAGTTATTTCAACCTGCTTGGTTTGCTTGTCTTCGGCATTAACAAGAACATTGGCATATTTTTTTCCTTCTTGCTCCACTACGTCACGGGTAGGAATGTACAAAACGTTATCCCGTTTGTCCGAAAGAATATCAACGTTGGCGGTCAGTCCCGGTAAAATCCGAGAGTCCATCTGATTGAATTCTAAAGTTGTCTTGTAGGTGGCGACTCCTTCCAATGCCGTTGCCGAAAGGTCTATTTTTATAACTTTGGCATCGAAAATAACGTTCGGTCCATAAGCATCCAGCGTCACCTGAGCCGATTCCCCTATTTTTACCCTGGATATATCGGTCTCGGCAACGCTTCCTTCAATCTGCATTTTTCCGGTTCCCACGAGAGAAACCACCGCGTCGCTTATCGTGACCGTATCTCCTTGCCTAAACGGCAATCTTGTAACGGTTCCGTCAAACGGAGCTCTGATTAAAGTTTTTTCGTACAAGGCTTCCTGGTATAGAGCGTTTGCTTTGGCTTCATCAACCTGCGCCTGTTGGGAGGCAATTTGTTCGGGGGTCGAACCGGCAACGAGCAGATCGTAGTCGCTTTGGATTTTATCTACGGATAATTTTTGGGAAACAATCAACTGCTGTTGGCTGGTAATGTTGGTTGAAGCGGTATTTACGTTTGTGCGTCCGGTATTGACGTTAAGTTTATAGGAATCGACGGTAGCGGCGGATATCCCTATGGGGCTTTCGAGCGCATCCGAAACTCTTTGAAGAAAGTTTCTGATAACCGTCAGATGGTTTTGTCCGCTGGCAAGCGCCGCGTCTATGGAATCTGAGGTGAATCCGGATTGCAGCTGCAAAAGCTCGGTTTGCCATTTGCTTAATTCGGATCCGGCACTTACCCGGAGCGATTGAGCGTCAATAACGGCTTGGGCATCACCGGAAGAAAAAGTCAGTGTCGGATAATTTGAATTATCGTTATTAAACATTCCGTCGGTTTGTTTTCTCACCGCATCATCCGATTTGGCATAAGCATCGTTAAGAACGTTTATGGCATTGGTCTGATAACTGGCCAAAAGCGCTTTAGCCTGGTCGAGTTCGGCTTTTTTGGATTGCAAAGTTTCGGGGCGCGTTCCGTTTACAAGCTCGTCCAATTGAGCCTGCTGCGATTTAACGCTGGCCTCCGCTTGAGCCACCTGAGCAACAAGATCGGCGTTCTCCAAATGAGCCAGAGTTTGTCCGGCTGAAACCTTATCTCCCACGGAAACATATATTTTTGCTATTCTTCCCCCCTGCAAGAAAGCCATATCCAAACTTTGTGGCGGCCTTACTTGTCCGGTGATATTTACCAAAGAAACAACCGAGCCTCTGGTTACGGCAACCGTTGAAATGGCGCCATTGCCCTTGCTAAACAAGAGAACGACAACCAAAAGAATAATCACAAGAATAGAAACCAAAAGCCATCGACGTTTTACAAACCCCCACACTTTGAAAAGAATGTTTTTCATTAATTAAATTAGACTATTATTATAATCCCTATTATAGACGTTTTTTATGGTTAAATAAAGCCCTCAAAAAGGTTTTGAATATTAAAAAGCGCTATCTAAAGCAAATACCTAAGTCAATTCTTTATAAAAAAATCCGGGCTTTCCCGGTTATTCTTCTTTATTTGATTCCTGAGGTGCTTTGTTTTTCCGCAACGGTTTCCTGAGCGCGTACATAAATGACTTAATGACAATCTCCTTGTAATGCCTTGGAAGAGGCTTGCCGACCTTCTTTTTTATCTCTTTCATTTCCGCCAAAATCATCGGCCTGATGACATGGTCAACGTAGGGCTCATATCGCTTGTCCTTAACCAATTTAGAAAGCAGCGGTAAAAGAGCGAGGCCGTACAAAAAACATTATTTGACATGGGATCGGCCAGCATCACTCTTGCGGCAGCGGCAGCGATTTTCTTCGGATCCCCTTCTTCCATCGCCTTGCCCAAATTCTCTTTGGCTTTCTTAAGGCTAAGTTTTCGGCCTTTACCCATAAACACTCTCCTTTTGTGTTGTGTTCTAAGGTTATTATATCATCGCAAAATTAAAACAAAAACCCCGCAGGAGAAATAGAATCTTCTATGCGGGGCTAGATCCACTCTTTGAGTGGAATGTTTTTCTTTAGCCTGTACAAAACCAACGGGAACATGATGTTGAGAGAAGCGGTAACCATGTAGGCGGGCAAAATGTAGTTTGCAAATGTGGATTCGGGAATCGCGAAGAACGCGAGTCCGTATCCAATTGCAAACAACGCCCAAGCAAACGGCCGATCTTCGTCCGGATGCCTCCATACAAAGTCGATGGTCGGAATCGAAGCGAAGATGTCGGCGACGATCGCCATGTATAGAGCATATTGCGAAAGCTCTTTGTTCTCATGCGCCATGACCCACATGACAAGAGATGTCATGCTGATCACGATGCAGGCAATCTCCAGATTGTTCGGCCATTCCAACTTACCGCGCTGTCTTATGATGATGATAAGCACGATAAGCATCGGATTGAAAAATCCGAAAACTGCCGGCCAGATGTTTGCTTCCGCTCCCGAACTTCTGTAAGTGAGGAGCAGAATGAGTCCGATCGATGACCAAAGCGCCCAACTCGTGAGTCTCGGAGCAACTTTCCTCTGATACGTCCGAATTGAGTATGGGATAATGCTCACCACCACGAGGCCTCCCGAAAGAAGGCCAAACAGCTCCGCGCTCATCTGACGCCTCCTTTCCGGTTTGGTTTTGTTGTAAAGTACTGCTTTAGTTCACAAAAAGATTATATCATTATTTAATAATTTAGTCAATTACATTCGGGATATAAAAAACCGGTCTTTTTATTACCGGCTACTATTCCTTTTTCTTATCCAATCTGTCGAGCCCTATGACTTTGACTCCGAAATAAACAACCAGCGCAATCACGATAAAATCTATAAGCACACTGATAAGATCCCCATACATAACCTGTGCCGAACCGATGCCAAACGATGCTGTTTTTAAATCCCCCGCCAATCCCAAAATTAATCCCAAAATCGGATTGATAATGTCGGTTATCAGGGCAGAGACTACTTTGGATACCGCGCCGCCTAAAATAAATCCGACCGCAAGGCCCACAACTCCCTGTTCACGAATAAAATTAATAAATCCTCTCATATGTTTATTATATAACTATCGCCAAAAATAACTACGGAGTAATTTCTAAAAGCTGATTATCGGGCGTAACTTTAAAATATTTTGATACTCCCAAAGATGGCTGGGCGGTCATCGGCTCACCGGGATTTCTATCCGCATAATTTACCACCAACTCCTGACCCATAATTTCCGTAGTCTGAGGAGCAATCCTATCTCCCAAAATATAGGCGTTTGTCATTTGATATCCGGAAGACGTTTTTATCGCCGCAACCGCATAGAAAAAAGTTCCGCTGCCTCCCCCGTCTTGGGTAATCAAAAATCCATAATCGGGCACTCCATCTCCGTTAAGGTCTCCGCTGGCCTGATTGCCAAAATAACGGGTGGTTATTTTTGACGCCGATCCGGGAGCGGCCTCTACTTCCGATACTCCGTTGACGAGCGCGTAAGCTTTACCATCTATATTATAAGTGGCATTCATCGGGTCAAACGATGTTTGGGTCTGGCCGGACATGGAAACAACGGGAGCTGTTGCGTTTCTGTTTTCAAGCATATAAACCCCAACAACGACCAAAGCCACGACGATAAGAATTGCTATAAATTTTGTATTGTTCATAAATCCATTATACCAAAATTCGACCGGAGTCGATATTTTAATAACGGCGGGAGTCGTACGCCCAATGGAGCAACGCCTGCCTTTGGACGGGCCGGCATTTAAGGTCACCTTTTCGGCAATTTTTTTTCAATTGCGCGATATGGCGCCTTATCGCCAGCCAACGCTTTATCTGACGCTCATCCTCTCCGGGAATTCTGCGCCCCATATAATAGCGGCAGTACCATTGAAACCAACCCCTAGGATCCATCGGATAAATCCATCACTTTTCCCTCCAAACTTTAAGCGGCTGGCTCGCGTGCTTATGGAAAAAATTAAGAGAGTCATCGTGGTGCTCGGGAGAAAGCTTTGCCCTCGTAAACCAGCTTTTGGGAAATTCTTTCCCGCAGTCGGTCATATATTTCCCGCCAAAGACTCCCAACTCAAGCATTTGTTTTGGAGTCAGCTCCGGCTTGAATCTCGGGTCAAAATTTCTTCCGGCCGGTTCGGTTAGAGTATATTTATACCCTTTCTGCATTTTGTCATTGACCGTGACCGTTTTTGGCTTCATTTTCTTGCAACTAATTTTTTTACAATTAGATAAATTGCGCCAATAACCAGAATAATAAATATCAGATACCCAATAACCAGATATTTTCCGATTTTTCCTTCCCATAACGACCATATCGGTTTTTCAAAAAACTGGGTTTTTAGCAAAGGCAATTTTATTGCCGCACTCAGCCATTCACTTGGAGGAAAGACTTCTTCCTTTCCGACAACTAAAACATATTTTCCGACATTGTCAGGATTAAATACCTTGATCAGATAATTTCCCGCCGGAAGATTTATTGTGGTATCGGGTCCAAAAAAATAATTATCTCCTGCAAATTCCTCGTAAAATATATTCCAGTCAGACCTGGAGGCGTCCAGAAAAGCGGCATACGAACTTTTTGGCGAATTTTCTATGATAAGCCCGGCCGAAACATTTTTCCCGATTCCCGGAACATCCGGAACCAAAACACCAAAATAAAAATCTAAAGGGCTATCAAGTTTGATTTCGTAGTACTGGGGACTACCCTTAAGATCGCCGTAAAATGCCTGAGAAACTCCCGGATTGGAAATTGGAACGGGATTGTCGATTGTCGGATTGGAATTAAATTCAATCCTGGGCTGATGGGCGCTGGTGATTCCGGCCCAAGCCAATCCCAAAACCAGCAGAACGATTGTAAATATTTTTTTATCCGTTCGCATTTTTTTATTTTTCTTCACTTACGACATTCCAATCCCGATATATCGGGATTGGAATGTCTGTAATGGAATTATTTTACCAGAACTTGGAGGGCGTAGTAGACGACGTATGCCGGCCAGACAAGGGCTTTAAGAAAGCCTAAAACTCCCAGCCAGAAAGTTGCCGCGTGGCCGATGAAATATATAGCCGCGCCGACAAACCCCAGGCCGTAGACCGCACTCGCTCCCCCGCTATGATATTTATTGCTCATGAGTTTATTATACAACAAAAATCCGCCTTGGGCGGAATTATTTTTGGCTCTTATCTTTCAAAAAATCGTAGGCAACAGCAAATTCATTCTCAATTCCATAATCAGCAAGACCTTTGAGATATTCTATTCCGGCATCAAGTCCGATAATCACTCGACGCGCAAGCCCCAACATAAACGGATGAGGGAAGTCAACGTCCTCCCCAATACAAAGAATTACCATCCGATTTTTAGCAAGGCCAAATCCGCATTCTGCAGCAGATCCGACCTCACCCGCGTTCTTATCCATAAAACAGAAGATGACATCACTCGACCCTACCCCTTTCAAATCCTGAGACGTAAAAGATGCTATAGATTCCTGCTCAGTATCTGATCTGGGATCATAAAATGAGATTTTTCCGCACAGACAATTCGACTCAACATAATCGCGCCAATCTTCGCAACCTCCAAATGGAATAAACGAACCGGCTAGATAGCATTGGATTTTTTTAGGCATCTGTCGCCCCTCCTTTGGTTTTATATAGTTGCTGAATTCAAGCTACATTAAAAAGATTATAGCGTCAATTTGTCTACACAAAATCCGCCTTGGGCGGATTATTTATTATTTTTTTCAATTTTTTCAAGCCGCCTCAGAGAAATGATGATATTTTCATGCACATTTTCTTTATTAATAGAATGCTTGAGTGCCTGAGTTTTATCGAAAACCTTGTCAATCGGGACGCCTTCTTCTTTTCCGGCTTCAATCTGGTAATGCAATATTGCCAGATAAGCCAGGTGCCCATCAAATCCCGTTTTAAGACATATGGGGCAATTTTCATATATCAACTCTTCATCCTTGCTCATGGGTTTATTTTTTTTCAAATTCGTTCAATAATTTAAGAAATTCTCGCTGAATGTCTTCGTTGACCCATTTTGAATAAAGCAATCCCATCTCACCATTATTATTTACAACAGTATTACAGGGTTCAAAAAAGAAACCGTCTGGAGATGCAACAAATAGCCAACATGGATTCCAGATTTTTAACACATCCTCCGCGATTTCCTTTAATTCATTTGGACGTCTATGTGTACGATATTTTACCTCTACTAAATGCACTTCTTTTTTATCCTGAGATATTAAAACAAAATCAGGAGCATTTCTTATATTTTCGATAACGGCTTTCACTTCCGCTATATGCTGATACTGTGCAAGTTCAGGAAGTGTATATTCGTAACCGGAATGCAGTATCGTATATTTCCCTGAGGATCTAAACATTTGCTCAAACACGACTTCCGCAATTTTACCTTTTATTAAATCTCTAGAAAATTCAATATCATTCATTTTTTATTTTTTCTTTTTTTATTACTAATCCAATAATCAAGAACGTAGAAAAGGGCTAATAAAACCAAAAACGGCCAGAATGCTTTAATTAGCAACCACCAAACAAAGACCATGTTCTTTATCAATTCCCAAGCAAAATTTGGTGGCAGATGAAACATTTGTATTATTATATCATACTCACAATAGACGTGATCTAAAATTTGAAGTATTGTTTTAACTATGAGCACATTTGAAGATAGGATTAAAAATTTAAATAAACAACAAAAACAGGCCGTTGATACCATAGATGGCCCCGTGATGGTTATAGCCGGGCCGGGATCCGGAAAAACCGAGCTTCTGAGCTTGCGTGTGGCTAATATTTTAAAAAATACTGACGCCTCCCCAGGAAATATATTGTGTTTAACATTTACCGACGCCGCCGCATTCAATATGCGCAACCGATTAGCTGGTCTTATCGGCCATGACGCATACAGAGTTTCTATCCATACTTTTCATAGTTTTGGAGTTGAAATAATAAATTATTATCCGGAATATTTTTATAATGGCGCCACTCTTCTTCCTGCTGACCAGATAACACAGACAGAAATATTAGAAAAAATATTTACCGAACTTCCATATGATAATCCCCTGCGATCAGAGTTCAATGGTCAATTTACTTACTTATATAAAACAAAAAAGGCGATCGAATATCTTAAAAAAGCCGGGCTTACTCCGGATGAATTCAAAACTATATTAGCCGAAAATAAAAAAGAAATAGAACATGCAGACCCAATAATCAAATCTGTTTTTAATGACAGGATCTCAAAAAAATTATATCCTGCCGCAATTTCAGCCGCCAAGGAGATCGGCGCTTTTAAATCTAAAAAATTACCGGGCTTCTTTAGACCTTTTGCTCAATCACTAGCGTACTCACTCGCCCAAGCCGTCAAAAACGCCGAGGATTTGAATGCAACATCCCCAGTAACAGAATGGAAAAATGAATGGACAGAAAAAGGCGAGGATGGATTCAGGCATATCACCGATCTTTTAAACATCGAAAGGATGGAGGCGTTAGCCGACATATACGAAAAATATATGAAGAAGTTGAGAGAAAACGAATATTATGATTTTGACGATATGATCCTGGACGCAATCTCCGTGCTCGAAAACAATTTAAACGTAAAACTGGACTTACAGGAACGCTACCAATATATTCTTGTGGATGAATTTCAAGACACCAATGATGCCCAAATGAGGTTATTGAAGCTTCTAACTGATAACCCTGTCAACGAAGGCAGACCCAATATAATGGTTGTCGGAGACGATGACCAGGCAATTTTCAAATTTCAGGGGGCAGAAATTACCAACGTCAGCGGTTTTCAAAACACATACCGCAAACCAGAGCTAATAGTTCTTAAAGAAAATTATCGATCAACTCAAGACATATTAGACGCAGCAAAACTTATAATTAAAAAAGGTGTTAATCGTCTTGAAAATATCTTTCCAGAATTAAAAAAAGAGCTGATCGCCAGTAATAAAAATATAAAAGATGGAAAAATCCATTCAAAAGAATTTGCTTCCAAAGAAATAGAATATCATTGGATAACAACCGAAATAAAAAAATTGATTGAACAAGGCATATCCCCCAAAGAAATTGCCGTTATCGCTCGCGAACATAAAGACCTTGAATCTCTAGCTCCTTATTTCCACATGGCTAAAATTCCAATTGCTTACGAACGCCAGCAAAATGTTTTGCAGGAACCGCACATTTTGGAACTTATCACGATGGCCAAATTTGTTGACTCTATAATGAAAAAATCGGACGATGCCGATAACTTTTTACCGGAGATATTAAACTATCCGTTCTGGAATATAAAACGATCAATGATTTGGGAGCTTTCTATAAAGGCTATAAAAGAAAACAAGCCGTGGCTTATGGTTATGAAAGAATTAGGAGGACAGCTAAGTGACATAGCGGAATTTTTCATTAACTTGGGAGGACTAGCAACTTACGCAACGGCAGAAGAAGTTCTCCAGGAGCTCATTGGTGGACCCCAGCAAATCCTTTCAGATGAAAAAACCGAGGAAGAAACTGCGGGTAGCAATGATATGTTTAGTCCATTTAGATCTTATTATTTTAACAAGGACAAATTTACCAAACACAGAGCAGATTATTTAAATTTTCTATCTTCATTAAAATCATTTATTGAATCCCTAAGAGAATATAGACGTGGTAAAAGAGTAAATATTGGAGAGATGATTGAATTTTTTGACATCCACACAAAAAACAACCTCCCCATAAATAACACCAGTCCTTTTATTAATTCCAACGAAGCGGTCCAATTGATGAGCGCACACAAAGCCAAAGGATTGGAATTTGAAGCCGTATTTGTTTTAAATTGCCAGGAAGATTCCTGGGCCGGAACCGGACGAGGTAGAAATAATATAACCCTGCCATCGAATTTACCCATCAGCCCAGCAGGAGACAATATAGATGATCAACTCCGACTTTTTTATGTTGCCATCACCAGAGCCAAAAGATTGTTATATCTGACATCATATAAATATGACAACAAGGGAAAAGAATCTTCTCGCCTTGGATTTATATCCCCGGAAGGTGCTTTAAAATCTTTTGAACCAGAATTTATTGAAATAAAAGATATTAATCGAGTTCCGGAAGAGATGCTAGTTGATCAATTAAATATGTTGCACACTCCCCCTTTTGTAGCCGAAGAAAAAGCGCTTTTAAAACCAATTTTGGACGACTATAAACTCAACGTTACTCATTTACAGAATTTCTTAAATGTTGTTGATGGCGGACCAGCAACTTTCTTTGAAAAAAATCTGCTTTTATTTCCTGAACCAAAGACCCCAAGTGGCATTCTTGGATCGGCCGCTCATGAAACTATCAAACGCACATACAACTACCTAAAAAATAATAAAAAACTACCTCCGACTAAAGAGGTGTTAATTTGGTTTGAAGAATCCCTAAAAAACGGACGGCTCAACCAAAAGGATTTTGATCTCCTACTGCAAAGAGGACAGAAAGCAATTGAAAACTTTTATAATCAGAAGAAGAAATCTTTTTCAATTGACGATAAGAGTGAATTTGATTTCAAAAAGGAGGGGGCAATTATAGACGGAACGCCCATAACAGGAAGAATAGATAAAATAAAAATCGAAGGGAACAAAATGATAGTTGAGGATTTTAAAACCGGAAAACCAATAGATAGCTGGTCCCCAACCGACCAGTACGCAAAAATTAAGGCCTGGCGCAACCGTAATCAGTTAATATTCTATAAACTCCTTATAGAAAACTCCAAAGCATTCGGAAATAAATATACGGTAAATAAAGGAGTTATAAGCTTTATAGAACCCCTTCATAAAGAACTCGTTGGGCTAACACTGGACATAGATCCGCAAGAAGTTGAGCGCCTAAAGGCCTTAATAGGCATTGTTTATAAGAAAATAATAAATCTCGACTTTCCGGACATATCAAAATACGCAGAAATGGGCTTCAACGGAATCAAAAGTTTTGAGGAGGATTTATTGAAGAATGATACCTAAAACGGTAGGTCTTCTGATCTAATCTCTTTATCTGAAAAATCTTCTTGCGTCTCAGAAATTGACGTCTTTTCTATTCCTTCTGCATCCTCCTGGCTATTTTCCAACTCTTCCACTCCTTTTAGTACCTTAATTGATAAAGATTCTGGTAATTGTTGTACTTTTCTTAGTTTACCCTCAATTGTCTTGGTTTTTTTAGTAGCTTCTTCAATTGTACCAGCTACGGTTTTCAATTGTCTTTGAGTTTTTTCGAGCAAGTTAGAAAATTTACCAAATTGCGTTTTTACTGCTCCGAGCACTTCCCACACTTCACTTGATCTCTTTTGTATAGCAAGAGTTTTAAATCCCATTTGAAGACTGGTTAATAAAGCACCCAATGTTGACGGACACGTTATTGTAACCCTGTAGCTTCTTTGAATTGTTTCGCAGAGACCGGGGCGCCTAATAACCTCTGCATATAAACTTTCATATGGTAAAAATAATATGGCAAAATCTGTTGTATTGGGTGGATCAATATATTTTTCGTTGATACTTTTGGCTTCATTGCGAATCCTAAGCTCCAGTTGTTTAGACGCTACATCAATTGCATTGGCATCTGCTTGTTCGTATGCGCTAATTAGACGATCATAATCTTCTTGAGGAAATTTTGAATCTATAGGCAACCACACGGGATCACTTCCGTCTTCTTTAGTGCCTGGTAATTTGATAGCATATTCTACTCTTTCTCTGCCATCACGCTTAACTGCAACGTTACTTGCATACTGTTCCGGAGATAATACCTGGTCCAGTAAAGCACCCAGTTGTGCCTCACCCCAGATACCGCGTGTTTTTACATTTGTTAAAACTTTTTTTAGACCACCAACGTCAGACGCCAGATTTCTCATTTCTCCAAGCCCGACATGGACAGAATCCAGTTTGTCGCTTACTTGCCTGAATGATTCTCCCAGTCTCTTCTCTAAGGTAGATTGGAGCTTCTCGTCTACTGTCTGCCTCATCATTTCTAATTTTTCGCCGTTGTCTTTTTGTATATTTTCAAGCTTTCTTTCAACTGTTTCTCTGACTTTTTCTATTTTTGTATCATTCTTATCAATTAATTCTGTAAGTTTTATAGAAAATCCTTCAAAATTCTTATTTTGAGTACTAGCAAGTTCGGACATTCTTTTATCAAGCGAATCTCCAAATCCCTTAAATGAGCTAGAAATTTCTTCGCGTAATCTTTTTTCTGAGTCTGCCGACTCTTTTCTATTTAGAGACATTTCTTCCTTAAAAGCCTTATCCATTCTATCAAATAAAATCTCAACAGCTTTTGTTATTTGGCCGGCATTATCAGATTGTTTATTCTTAAAAAACAGAAATGTCAAAAGAGCGATTCCAAAAGTATTTATTATTAGTAAAATCATTATGGTCATAAAATCTTTTAATTATTTATTTTAATTTTTTCACTTCGTTATATAAGTTTTTCAAATGATCATCCGACATATCTAAAATAGGCTCATACATAAATGAATTAAAGTGTATATTTTCTGGAGTCATAAGATTAACTTGCTCTAGTATTTTAATATTTTCTTGTTCAAAATTATCTTTATTAAATTCATTTCTAAATCTTTCAAAAAGTTTCCTTGTTTGTTTTCCGACAATCTCACTTTTATCAGTTATCTTACTTAAAATAAATTTTTCCGCTACCAATCTAATAGCAATAGAAAGAAGAATCTTATTTTCTAGATTTATGCCTACGGTCGCAGTTAAACAGGTATCTGCTAAATTAAAAATTAAATTAATAACCTTTTCATCTTTACCTATTAAGGTTAGTGATAAGTTAGGAAATATACTTTTATAAATATTTTGTAAATCGCTTTTAAAAATAGAATCGGAATTTGATTTAACGTGTAATAATGATGTTAATTTCAAAAAATCATCATCGTTTGTGTCTTTTGTGTATTCAATAAGATTTCTTACAAACGGAATTGATGCTATTAATTTTTTATCATCATCTAAATGATTCATCCAGTATTTGAATGGATTTTTTATATAATCTGCTTTTACTATTTTTAATTCTTCAGTTGTTTTTTCAACCATTAAACAATTATCATAAGGAACAAACCTGCTCTGAACGGTTCTAAAAAAATCGAAGTTATGAGTTAAAATTATTTGATAAAAATTTGTTTCTTCCGAAATATCTTTCAAATATTCAACAATCGCGTATTTATTTTTATAGTCAAAAGAATCTGCTATATCATCAATAATAAATAGGGTTTCCTGATTTTCTTCTTTTCTTGCTTGAACTTCAAAAATTATGTTTAAGATATACAGAGCACGTTTCTCTCCGCTACTTAATACTTGGAGTAAATTTAATTTTTCTACAGGAACTTCGCCATTTGAATCTTTAAATATAAAAGCGATACTAGGAACATCTCGTTTTAAAATAACATCACCCTGATTTTTTATACTAAGCTTAAACGGAACTGAAAACCTTTCATTAAAGATGTCTATCACATCCATCCAGTGCGTTGCTTCTGTTTTAGCTTGTTCTATTATTTTGTCCAATTCACTTTTTCCAGAATGGTATTCCTTTAAGAAACTCTCGTATAAATCTTTTTGACTCTTAAAATAGGATACCCATAATTTTTGTCGAAAACTATCAAGATTTTTCAGTTCTGGTAAAATTTTTGGATTATTTAACAAATAATCTCTGAAATCACGCAATTCTTTATTAGCTTTTAATTTGCTGTCCAACTCTTCAAAAACTTTCACCAAATCAGGGTTATTCAATATAGCGTTTTTTTCTTCATCAATGACTTTTTCAAGTTCTTCTTTGGTGTAAATTTCATTTTTACTTTCTCTTGTATTTAAAGAAATGGAATGTTGTGCTTTAAAGAAACCATTATCTACTAAACTCTTGGCTATAACTGATGCATTATTATGATTAAATATACCTTTTTTAAAATATTTTGAACTTTCAATTAATTCGTCATATTTTTTAATATATTGCTCAATTTTTTCTTTGAAATCCTTAGTCATCAGAAAATTTAGAACCTTTTCATTGAAAATCTCTTTATAAGAAATATCAGAATACACAGGTTCTGAAATATCCATAACTTCTTTTTCCACCCTTTCTAGAGAATCAAATAATCTATCGTCCTCACTTGTAAAAGCTTGAGAAATTTCTTCTTCGATATCATCTCGAAATCCAGATAAGTTTTTTAATTCTTTTAGTAACCCGCTCTTTTCTTCATCAATTTTTAAATGGATTTTATCATATCTGCCTTTCAATTCTTTATTAACCAAAAGGGTAGATATTTTTTCTGAATTAAAATCCTCATTATATGGCTCTACAACAAAAACTTCCTCTTTAGACAAATTAGTATTGTTCTCTTTATTAATCTCACGGATCGTCTCTATTTCTGGAAAAATCAAATCTTTAGAATTTAATCCTAAACTTAAGTCTTTAAATGTCTTCGCAAATGAAGTTTTCATAACTCCATTGGGAGCATAAATTACATAAGTACCGTTATTCGAAAAATCAAAATCTCTTTCTAATTTCTTAATTCCGTAGCAATTTGCTAATTTTAATTGTATTTTTTTCATAAAATTATCGTACCATCATCAAAACTTATTTAAAATTTATATTATTTTTATTTTATTGAACATAAATTTTATCAATTTCTTTTATAACCCCGTCTGTCTCCATCAAAGCTACAATCATCTTTTGATAGTGTTCAATGTCTTCATTTGAAAGTTTTCGGCCTTGGCGATCTTTAAGCCATTTTTGAGCAGGTTGATATCCTCCTATGTAGAAATTCCAGATAACTTCTGAAACATTACCAAAATATTGAGTACTATTTATATAAACATTCCCATCCTTATATTTTGGATATTTTGACTCAACGAGATCACTTTCTGATTCTGGAAATGTCGTGATAAAGTTTTTAAGCTTTGTAGATTCTAAAAGATGCAGTTCTCTCAACTCTTTTCCAAAACTCACTAATTTCTCAAAGGTTTTTCTGTCTTTTGGATATGGTATCCGCGGGAAGTCAATTTTTAAAAATTCCTCATATTTTTTTCTATAATTAGGCGAATGGAGGACTGCATAAATATAATCAAGAATATCTATGGGAGCTGCTTTGCCAGTAATTCCTGTAATTTTTCCCACGATCTCATTTTTAAGATTGGATATTTGCTGACCATTATCTAGGTACAGATAAAGTGGAAATTTAAATGAATTATCTGAAACAAAATGCTCGTCTGAAATATTTTTAGAAATAAAAATGTAATCACCCATACGTGAAGTTTCTAAGCCTATATTATCTTTATTAAAAAAATTATCCATTACTTGCGATCTACTTCTGGAAAGAAAATTTTTATCATAGTAGATAAATCTTCTATCAAACGGCCTATAATCATAGAAAGACAAAACTTTATCGTTAAAACTCGCCCTCAGAACATTGTTGTATTCCCAGGTAGTTTTTGGATTCAAGCTAAATTTTTTAATGACTTCTTGCAATGAATATTTATTTGTAAGTATGTCTTCAACTCTTTTCCCGAGTGATTCTCTTTCAAAGTCTATTGATATGTTATCAACTTTAGTTTTTATCCCTGCTGAATAAATTTTGAACAGATCTGTTATAGAGAAAAAGTTATCATAAGAATCACTCAAACTAAAATCTTTTGGGATAAAGAAATAATAAGGCTCTATGGTATTAAGTCTTTGCCATTTTATGTTTTCTAAATCAAAAGAATTAAGTTTCTCAAACTTATCTTGACGTCTGCCGTATAATTCAGAGTGGAATACTTTTCCTAATTCTTGTTTTTTGCCTTCTTTTCTTACAAAAATTGAAATAGATACGCCTTGTTGAATATCAAAAACATTCTCATCTTTACTACCGTCTGGACACTTTTCTTTTTTCTTAGAATTGCCGTGCAAATTAAGAATATAAACATTGTCGAATGTTTCCAATAAATGCTTCCTCATTTGACGATGAGTAATTCCATCAATAAATGAATTATTGGTTATCATAGCTACAATACCACTTCCATTTTTTTCTATAAAATGTTCTGCAAAACGAATAAATTTTATATAGTCATCATCTAGATTAATTTTTCTTTCGCCCAAGTCTTTTTTGTAGTCTTTAATAAGATTTAGAATCCACTCACCCTTATTCGAGGAGCTAATGCTATATGGCGGGTTACCAACAACAACCATGATTGGTTTTTCATTCTTGATTTTTGACGCCTCTTTGGATTCCTCCGCAATACTCTCGGCAAAACCAAATCCTGTAAATAAACTATCTTGAGCGTCTCCATTCTCTAGAGAATTTGTCAGATAGATACCAAGCCTACTATTGTTAAAGTGTTTAAAACCCGTCTCCTTTAACATCATACTAAATTTAAGGTGGGCAATGGTGTAAGGCGCCATCATTAATTCAAAGCCATGTAAACGAGGCAAAAGATCATGATAAACATAAGTCGGCCAACGTCCTTCTTGCCCAGAAAAACTTTGATAGATAGTACGAATAATTTCACTAATAAATGTTCCCGTCCCTACGGCTGGATCAAGAATTTGAACTTTGTGCACTAACCCTGTCTTAGTAGCATCAGCAAGGCCCCCGGATAAGTTAAACTCTTTTTTGAGGAGATAATCAACTGACCGGACAATAAAATCTACAACTGGTAATGGAGTATAAAATGCTCCCATTTTTTTACGCAATTCAGAATCATATTCTTTTAAAAAATCCTCATAAAAATGGATAACCGGATCAGGGCCTTTATGTATCTTCCCCCACAAATCCTCTTGCTTAAAATACTGACTCATGAGAACTTGAACATCCGCGACCGAGAAAACCTCACAAAGTTCATTTACTATATAAGCTAATCGTTTATCAAAATCCGGACCAGCAATATGGTCAAAGAAATGACGCAGAAATGGATTTGATGCCGGTATAAGATCACGCGCTTCTTGACGCGTAAAATTATCCGGAGATTCGTCATAATAACGAGCCACAAAAAGCCCATAAACAAGAGTCTGAGCGTACATATCCGCAAATGATTCGGAAGTTAAATCGTGAACCAGAAGTTTTTTTATTGTTTCGTAAACGCGCGAGAGTTCTTGATTATCTTCCGATTCTTTAGTCAGAAATTGTTTTACGCTATCTCTTATACGGCGCGCCTTACCTCCCATAATTTTTGCCAGACGAATTCCACTTTTTATAGCTTCTGGCTTAGCAGATAAAAAATCAAAAATAACATCTTCCAAAGAACTGATCTGATCTTCTTGAATTTTAACGACTCCGTCAATTATCTTCCCTATAATAATATGCTCGCCATAATGTTCTCCGTTTCTAAAAAAACGAAATTCGAGATAATTAGTGAGAATTAGATTTGAATAACCTAAATATCTTTCTATCTGTTCTGATTTTTCAGTCTTATCAAGATCCTCATCTATATCTTTTGTCTCAACATAGCCCGCTATCAAGTCTCCCCTTACAAATATAAAATCAGGCGCTCCGTGTTCTGTACGTTTCGGATCGTTAATGATCGAAAGTTTTGGATCTATCGACTTAATGAGCTTTTCAAAAGTGGGCCTATAAGCATGCTCTCCGGCACGGCCAGTTTTATATTTATCTGATACCTCGGTTATATAATCTGAGATCTTTTGGGGCATGCTGAGTTTAGATACGATTGATCATATTTTATGCCTTTTTCAGATAAAACTCAAAGTTTCCACTATCCCCTTCGTACTCAAATCCCTGCCTTTTACTTCAATCAACTTTCCATCAGCTAAAGCCACTGCCATTACCGGCTGTTGTACGCCAATTACATAAGCCAGTTTCACCAGCACCTCTTTGGCTTTGTGCTTTTTTAGAAGCTCAACGGCAATTTTTCGGGCCATCATCGCTCCGCTTCGGTCTACTTTAGTCAGGTCTTTGCCGGCAAAACTTCCGCCTCCGACCGGAACGTTTGGTCCGTAAGCATCAACTACAATTTTTCTTCCCGAAAGCCCACTGTCGGCGTCAAATCCTCCGACCGGCCATTCCCCCGCAGGATTGATAAAATATTTTTCCGATTTTATGAGCCGCCTGACCAATTTTTCCAATTCCGGAGTTTTGGTGTTTTGAAAACTGGCGACAACTGCCGTAACTTTTTTGCCGTCTATAGTTACCTGAGTTTTTCCGTCATAAGGATATTTTTTGTAAATATTCAGGCACAAATTTTTGGCCAGTTCGTATTCCAGAGGCATCAGCGATTTGGTCTCGTTGCAGGCATAGCCGACCATAACTCCCTGATCTCCCGCTCCGCCGGTATCCACTCCATGCGCAATAAACGGGCTTTGATGAGTAATGTTTATATTGATTTTGTATCTATTGTGTTTTAATTTATCTCTATTTTTTATATTATCTCCACCGTATCTCAATCTATCTCTATCTATATCGGTTCCCTCATATATCACTTTCTCTACTATATCTCGTATTTTTATGCCTTTCGCTTTACTGGTTATTTCTCCCGATATATTTATCACTCCGTGCCCGCCCATAACTTCCACCGCCACCCGCGCTTTTTTGTCTTTTTTCAGATAAGCGGACAGAATAGCATCGGCAATTTGGTCACAGATTTTATCTGGATGTTTTGGGGAGACGTATTCGCAGGTTCTTATTTTTTCGTTAAGCATGATGTTAATAGATATTAGTTGATATAAATGGATAGAAGTTGAGATTAATTGCGATCAATAATATGTTTCGCTTGTTTCATCAGTTCTTTAACAATCTCTTCTTTTGTTTTTCCCTTAGTACTTATAGGAATGAGTTCGTTATCGACCGCCCTTTGTATTACGGTTTTTTTATATTTTTTCAGATGAGCCACGCTGGTTCCAATTATGAAACCTTTTCTGTTATTTTCATCGTTTGCGTTTATGATCATGTTATTAGTTAGATATTAATTACTACACGGATTAATGCTGATGTAACGGATTTATACGGATTTTTTGATATCCGTGATAACTCTCAACGGCCAGGCCACATATGCTTATTTAATCCAGTCAGATGAGCGCGAGCTGTTTTGCTGTCCACTTGTTTGAGCGAAGCGAGTTGTGGACAGGAGCGAAGCGCGAATCGACTGAATTATAAGCATATGTTAAGCCTGGGAGTTTTAGACGCCACCCTTTTGCGGTCAAAAGGGTGGCAAACAGCCATTGCCCGAAAGGATAATAAATACCCGCCTTCGCTAAAGCTTCGACGAGGCAAAGAAAAACTCTCTCCCGAGAAGGAAAGAGTTTAAAGGCATTAAAAATCGACCTACCTTATCTCTCTCCTTCGGCGAGCTCAGGACGAGTACGCCTTCGGGGATTGGATTTAGCACTTTATCCTAAGCGTCGAGACCTAAGACAAGTTGCTGGGCGGATCATGGGGCCAATTCCCTCCCCGCCACTCTTGATAACTTCTATTAAGTTGTAATTGAATGATAACAAGTAATCAGTTAATAGTAAACAGTTAATAGTAATTAATCACACCTTATTGACAAATCTTAATTTTATGCTATACTTTAAACAGTTTAGAACTTCAAAAGGAGGCCGGAAATGGAATTCGATACCTTCGACGACGCACTCAACAGCTTCTTCGATCCCCTCATCGAGGAGGCCAACTCTTCCAACGGGAAGTAGAAATCAGCACCCAACGGCCCAACTCTTCGGAGATGGGCCACTTTTTTTACTTATGTGTGTTAGTAATTAGACATTAGTAATTAGGAATTTGATATTCAATTATTGACTTATTTGACTAATTATGTTATTATTTAACTAGCTGTTAACTCAAATAAGGAAAAGAAAGGAGAGGGCAATGGGCTACTACATCAACCCGCGCAACATGAGTAAGGAGACCTTCCTCGTCGAATACGGGACCGAGGTGCCAGGAAAAACGCTGGAGTGGGACGCCGTCCCCTCCGGATGCCTGCCGGTAGTGCTGCTCCAGAACCCGATGTTCTCGGCCGCCGGTATCGCCTACTGCAAAGAAGAGCTGGAGGCGTTCACCGACCCGACCGACTACCGACCGCGCACGATCTTCATCGTCGAGATCAAGAACATCGTCCAGGTCGCCGGACCGGACTTCCGTGCCTGGGCGGAAGACAACGGCTTCGTTGAGAAGCCCCCTCACACAAACTGAACCCTTCTTCATCCTCATCAAGCTTGGCATCTGCCAAGCTGTTTTTTTTATTTTTTATAAGCCTGAGCCAGAAATCTTATAGATGAATACTGGATTCCAGCGTCCGCTGGAATGACATAAGGGAAACACCAGGCCGAAAATCTTATCTAATTAATTTATGCGAGTGAGGGCGGTTGCAAAGCAATCTGTCCAACTGTTTAAATCCCGAATGTAATGAGGTTGAGTTTTGGACAGAAGCCCAAACGAAATAAATTAATTATAAGATTTGCAAAAGCCTGTCGGTTTTTGCGCTACTTTTTGCCGACCCAAAAAGTAGCAAAATATCCACCATCTCTTCATAGATAAAAAATATAATAGTTTTGGCGCCACTCTTTTACGATTAAAGGGGTGACAAAAAATCCCTGCCATTTATGGCATTTTAATTTTATTTTTAACAAGATAAAAAAATAAGACGACTTTAAGTCGTCTTTTGGTTTTAGTCGTCGTCATCATCACAACATTCATCTCGTATCGGTTTATCCGGTGATTCGGAAATTGGTCCCGACCAGGCCGGGCAACAATTGTCGTCGTCGGCGAGGTTCAACTCTTCCGGTAAAATAGCATTTGCTACTTTGATTTCATTCATTCGACCGACTCAATGTCTTGGCAAAACATCCGTCACACAACGTCTTAAACCATCCCTTAATGTCCCTCAAGATGCCGGGCCGTCCGCATTCCTCGCATGTCTCCATGCTTCTATCGTAGGCATACTCAATAATAGAAAGTGCGTCTCCATAGTTTTTCCCTCCGACGTGAGAAAGTCCGACTCTCATGCCACCAAATTTTTCTTTGATAAATTCTATTCTTGCGCCACTCAAATCCATCCTTGAAAGTTTAGCGCACAGCTCGTCAATAATTCCAAACCAGCCATCACCGCATTCCACTCCCCAGACGGGTCGAAAAAACAGATACTTATCTTCAAGTGCTTTTTCCTTTTCAGGGGACATCATTTTACCCTCCCATTAAGAACTGCTGATATTCTAAACAAAATTTCCCAAAAAACAACCCCTCGATCACGCATTTCGACGATCGCCGAAATGCGTGATTTTATAAATTGAAAAATATTACTCTGTTAATTTTAAACCACTTCCGATAAAATTATGTATACTTCTAATAAAGTTATATATAAGATAATAAAAATATGAGCAAAACCAATTTAATTATCTTCGCTTTAATTTCCATTGCCGCCACTTTAGGTGTCTATTGGTTGTTTTCCAATTCACTCCCCATACAAACTATTCCTTCGCAAATTGCCTGCACTCAGGAAGCTAAACTTTGTCCGGACGGTTCGTATGTCGGCCGCACAGGACCCAACTGCGAATTCACTCCCTGCCCAACTGCAACTACAACAACCAGCCCTCAAGAAGGAACCGGCACACAAGGAATACTGCCTTACAAATCTGGAATAAAAGGAATTGTGATGCTGGGTCCGACCTGCCCCGTTCAAAAAAATCCGCCCGACCCCAACTGCGCCGACAAACCATACCAAACAATGGTCGCGGTTTTTCGCTCAAACGATCCGGTGCATGCCATAGCATTTACCAACAGCGGAGCCGATGGAAAATTCTCGCTATCACTTCCTCCCGGTGACTACACTTTGGGAGCGGGAGAAAGCAATCTTCCCCGTTGCGACCATCCGCAAGTAACCGTCGGCCCCGATTCTTACGCCACAACAACTATTTTCTGCGATACGGGGATCAGATAAATGTTTTTACTGTCTTTCGTGCCGACAAAAGGATAAAAAAATCCGGAGCATAAACTCCGGTTATCTGGCGATTCTTTTGGCCTCTATTGCGATTCTATACCAAATGTACGACGCCCTATAAAAATGCCCTCTGAATCTTACCCGAATGGCATCCGCTTCAGAGCTGATGGAATCTTTTGTAAGACTTTTATCTTCAATGCAACGGATCTGCAGATGGAGAGCATCAATATAATCTCTGATTGCACCGTCGAGGCTCCTATCGGCCTCAAACGCAGCTGCTGCCATAGACGGCGGAACGATTGTGCCTTCTGCGTTCAGTTTGGCAATCAACTTGAAAACATCGACGTTGATGGACTTTGCCGCATTAACAGTCTTTTCCATACCGGCGATTTCCTCTTTAGAAAACCCGGCGCCTACCCTTTCATTCATCGCATTCGCATCTTCTCGGCCTTTAAAAACCGACACCAGGCACACAACAGCGACTGCCACAATCCCCAAAATAGCGAGTACGGACAGTCCCTTTTTGGTTTTGGTTGCAAACGAAGATACGTCGACATTCTCCAAACTGCCATTGTCAGAGTTCATCTTCGTTCTCCTTTTTCGCGTACTGGCAGTATAAAAACATCATTTCAGACAATAGTCAAATTATCGGACACATATTTATGTTCACAAAAAAACCGACCAAAATTCAGTCGGTAAAATACTGCGGATACCACTTTCTAAACAAATCATTCCCCTTAAATGATACGGGTAAAATAATCATCAAGCCCAGAAAAACACCAATCGGGGCCAGCAAATACAACTTCAAGAGTTCCGCCAGATAGAAACTTCCTAGCAAAACTCCCATCATCATAATTGTTGGAATCAACCCGACCATAATAACAAAGATCAGAAGATGCCTGATTTTCAATGATACCGTTTTAGTATTCGTCGGTCTCGACATTTCCCCTCCAATGAGAACTGCCTGTAGTTTAGCCAAAACAAATTTAAAATCAAGAAAAAACGTAAAAAAATACCAGGCGACGCCTGGCACGAACAAATAACATATAAAGAGCTAATCCCCCAGAAGATCCTTGAGCGCCCGACGGCGCTGGAAACTGTTGAACCTGTCGGGCTCCTGCCCGAACCAGGCGATCTGGCAGTCGCTGTCACGGAGCGGACAGTCCGAGCACTTCTCGGACGGACCGATGCAATCGATCAGCGCTTTGCCACCTTCGGTGGACGGTTCTGCCTGAGCGAGTCGCGGACACGAAGCTTGGTCTTTCAAGAACACCTCCAGTAGGTTTTTTATATCATTATTTTATTCGTTTGTCAAATGCTTTTATCGTTTATTTTATTTTGTTACTGCTGCCGATATAAAAAATGAGGCCATAGCCCCATTTTCCCCACCGCTTATTGAACTATATATCCGTTGGCATCCGTTATCACTCCTTTATCGTCGTACATCCCATATTCCTGATTGCCCTGATCGTCTCCCATACTGGTCTCAACGAAATATAGTTGCTGGCCTTTCTGTAAATGATATTGCAGGTCCTGTCCGCCGGCCTGAGTTGATTTTAAAGTGATATCCGTTCCCCCATCGGACGCCGGTTGTTTTTGGACGGTAAATCCGGCAAGTGCGGTTTGAGCCTCGGGACTTAACGTGTCGCCCGAAACTAAATAAGCGAATTTAGCGTAAGGTTGGTCGGAAAGTTTGGCTCCGGGAGTTGTGGAAACTGTTTTTCCAGACATTCCTACAAAGACAAAATAACCCACCACCAACAATGCTACGGCGGCGATAATCGAAACCGTAGTGATTATGTATTTTTTCATTGATTTGTTTGAGTTTGAATTTGCGGCCTTTGTTGTCCCAATTGAATCGATTGCGCCGTTACACTGCCGTCGGAATTTGTCGTTCCGATGACTGTTGCTTCCTGTCCCGTGGATAGATCAGTGGAGCTTCCCGTTACCGATTTCATAACCGGCGTAGAAGCGGAAAATAATATTATTTTGGAACTTCCGTCCGGCTGTTGGATGGTTATGCTGGTATCGTTTTTGGAAATGATGTTTCCGCGGACAAAACCCGCACCGACTGCTCCGACTCTTCTACCGGCAGCAGCGCCTCCGGCTTGCTGATAATTGCCGAAATTTCTTGTGCTCGAAGGCTGAGTGCCCGAACCGAAATGCGCGCCCGCAAAATATCCCGCTACCAAAGCGACGACTGCCACTATTGCCATTGGCAACATTTTTTTCATATCTTTTTTGTTATTCATTTTTTTATTTTAGTTGTTTTTATATTTATTATTCGTATCTCAAAGCTTCTATCGGATTAAGAGAGGCCGCACGACGGGCCGGATAATATCCGAATACGATTCCGATTCCGGCCGACACTCCAAATGCCAGCAGAATTGACCACCAGGAAATACTCGTGGTAATACCCGCAAAATAAGTTACCAGCATTGAAAGCATCCAGCCTAATATAATTCCCACTATACCACCCAAGAAAGTCAGCATCACCGACTCTATCAGAAACTGAGTGCTGATATCCCGCTTCTTGGCGCCGATGGCTTTTCTTAATCCTATTTCACGCGTTCTCTCGGTAACGGTTGTGAGCATCATATTCATGATTCCGATACCTCCGACAATCAAAGAAATTCCTGCAATTGAAGCCAAGAGAATAGTGAAGGTATTGGTAATGGTCGATGCCGTCGAAAGAATATCGGTTTGGTTTAATACCTGAAAATCCGCCAGAGTCGGATCGGAAATATGATGCCTTTCCAAAAGCAGGCTGGTTATCTGATCCTGAACTTGAGTCATCGATTGCGCATCCTGCGCCTCGACGCTGATTGTGGTTACATAAGTATCCCCTTCCAAATATCTTTGAGCCGTTGAAATCGGAACAAATATCATATCATCCTGGCTCCCAAATCCGCTTCCACCTTTAGCTACGGTAACTCCGACCACCTGGAAATTTATATTATTAATACGGATGGTTTTTCCCGTTGGGTCCACGCCGGTACCGAAAAGATCGTCCCGGGTAGTCGGACCCAGCACGGCCACTTTGGAACCGTCCTTTACGTTTTGGTCGGTAATAAAATTTCCCAAATCTATCTGAATGTTTCTTACTTCCGGATAACTGGAAACGGTTCCGACAACGGAGGTATTCGTGTTTTTACCCAATGCCGTAATCTGATAGCGACGGGTTATTTCGGGAGCAACTGCTTGTATCATTGATACCTGGTTGGCGATGGCGTCGGCGTCTTCCTGACGCAAAGTTTCGGCACTCCCGCGGCCGGCGCTCACCTGGCTTCCGGGAGTCCGCTGAAATCCGGGCGTAATCAAAATAAGATTGGAGCCGATAGATTGAATACTTGAAGTAATGGAACCCTGAGCCCCCTGGCCGATGGAGATCATGGCAATAACCGAACCGATTCCGATGACTATACCCAAAATCGTCAAACCCGAGCGCGCCTTATTGAGCGTCACGGCTGAAAATGCTTCTTGTAATAATTCCGATATTTCCATATTTGGGTGTTAATCTTTGTAATCTTTCATTGATATTTTTCTTCGGGGATGGCTCTTGCTGTCGGATTTTACCTGGCCGTCAACAATGTGAATGATTCTCTCGGCGTGTTCGGCAACATAAAGTTCGTGGGTAATCAAAACTATTGTGCGCCCCTGTTCGTGAAGTTTCTGAAATGTGCCTAAAACTATTTCTCCGGTTTTGGAATCCAAATTTCCCGTCGGCTCATCGGCTAAAATTATCGTCGGATTATTGACCAATGCTCTGGCAATAGCCACACGTTGCATCTGTCCTCCCGAAAGCTGGTTGGAATGATGAGTCCACCAATTTTCCGGCAACGCGGCCGAAATCAAAGCTTTACGCGCCGATTCTTCGCGCGCTTCTTTTGGAGTCCCGGCATATATAAGCGGAAGCATAACGTTACGAAAAACCGTGATTCTTGGTAAAAGATTAAACTGCTGAAAAACAAATCCGATTTTATCGTTTCGGATATCGGCCAACTCGTCGTCGGCCATTTTGGAAACATCCTTGCCGTCCAGAAGATACTCGCCGCTTGTGGGAGTATCCAACGCTCCGATGATGTGCATCAGCGTTGATTTTCCCGAACCCGAAGGCCCCATAATGGAAATAAATTCTCCGTCATTCACTTTGAATGAAATATCTTTTAAGGCCCACGTTTCTACGTCTCCGGTTTTATAAACTTTATTTACGCCTTTAAGTTCAATCATATTTTTATCGCCCGATTCCCGGAATTCTAATTCCGCCCAACCCGCCCGAAGATTGCGTTGTCGGGGTCGTTGCGGTTGATGTAATTGTTCTGGTTACGACTTTGTCTCCCTCATTAATTCCCGAAAGAATTTCGGTTTGGGTATCGTTTGCCAATCCGGTCGTTACTTCCACCTGTGTCGGCAATCCATCCGCGCCCAAAACCTGGACATATGAGGCGTCACTCTTGGTGCTGATTGCGGCATTGGGAACAAGCAGAACATCCTGTTTTACATTGGTAATTATCGCCAAAGTATCACTCATCCCCGGCCTGACTTGATCATTCGAAACGTCCAACGCTACCTGAACGTTATAACTCACAACTCCCTGGACAACGGTGCCTATAGTATCAACTTCGGATACTTTTCCCGTAAGCGTCATATCCGGAAGAGCATCAAAAGTCACGGTCGCCTGCTGGCCGACTTTAACATTAACCACGTCCACTTCGTTGAGGGTCGCCTGAGCCAGCTGAGCATTGCTGACAAGAACCGCCAGAGTACCACTTGCCGGCTGTCCCACGCGGGCGGTTATGTCGGTAATAATTCCGTCAAAAGGAGCCCTAACATAATCGTTGTTAAGATTTTCTTTTGCGTCCGAGAGCGCATTTTGCGCCTGAGTCACCGACAATTTCTGAGTTTGAATCTGAAGCTGAGTCGGTCCGCTCTGAAGCTGTTCAAGAGCTGCGGCTGTTTGTTTTACCGAAATTTGTCCGATGGTTATCGCCTGCTTATCGGATTGAATAGAATTTTGAATCTGTAAAATTGTCTGGAGATGATTATTTGTCGTCGAGATATAAGACTGCATGCTCGTTTCGTCCACATTCAACTGAGCCGGAATTTTTAAATTCCCCTGCTGCTGCAAAGTTGTGTTGACCAAGTCCAGCAAATTTTTGACATTGCTGTTGGCGGTAGAAACTATTTTGAGCGTACCGTATGTTTCGGAGAGTAAAGATTCTATTGTTGAAGTGCTGGAGTTTATACTCGAGTTTTTATAATCCGCCAAAGCCTGATTGTATGCGGCATAGGCTGCCTGATATCCGGATATGGCGCTGTCATGATATTGAGTGGCATTGGCATTGATATCGGCTATCAGATTTGTGTACGCGTCAACATTGGCCTGAATTTTGTTAATGCTCGTACTGTACAAAACATTATTCAGTCCGGCCATGACCCCGGAAAGGTCAATAAAAACATTCGAGACGTCGGCGTAAGCGCTCGTATAATCCGAAGCTAGACTATTTTGTCCGTTCTGAAGAGACTGCTGGGATTGAACCACTGATTGCTGGGATTGAAGCAATGTAGACGTACTTGGCGGCTGTAAAAGAGTTTGTAATGCCAGTTGCGCATTTTCCAAACTGGATTGCGCATTGCGGACAGCCCTTTCGTCATTTGTCGTATCCAAGATCACAAGGATTTGTCCGGCTTTAACTTTCTGGTTATCGGTTACCGGAACGCTGGAAACTATTCCCGACACCTGCGCCTGAATATTGGTCTGATTGGAAGCCGAAACCTGGCCGCTTCCCGAAACAGAAACAACAAGAGTTCCTTTCTCCGCGGCCGAAGTAACATACTGAGTCGTCACCGTTCCCGCAGTTAAATGTTTGTATTCGTAGTATCCTCCGCCGACAACAGCGACGATAATGATAAATGCTATAAATTTATGCGCTATTGCCTTACTCCAAACCAGACCGGCGGTGCTTTTTATCCAGCTCATTTTTTTATTGAAATTAATTTAATTATTTATTGATAGTGCTTGTCGGAGTCGGCTGAGTTTGGCGTTCAAACACGCGAATAAATCTGGCAATTATCTGTCCGCTGTTATTGGGAGAACCGATAACTACAACTTGGTCCCCGGGCTCGACATCACTCAAAGAAACGGCGGTGTTTCCTTCCCGGATAAGAGTTTGAGCATCGATAGCGACAACTTTTTCTATATTGTCATTACCTTTTATCGCCATCGTGGAACCGTCGACTTTCAACACAACTCCTCCATTACCGAAGGCATTCATTCCCATCGGCCCTTGCGGACCCTGCATGCTGCTCCCGGTGGCGTTATTGAAGAATCCCACTCTGGGTTCGCCAAAAAATCTTCCGTAATTTTGTCCCCACTGGTATCCGAACTCGGCTTTCTTTTCGCCTATATACGCGCCCAACAAAAAAACCAGCAAAAGGACAATAAGCCCCAATGCCGAGCAGACCGCTATCCTAAACCATTTCGACTTAAGCATGTTTGTATCCATTTTTATAAAAATTTATTTTGATCGACTCCGTTTTTTTAATATTGTTTATCGCAAAAGCCGACAGGACAAAAAGAGCAACGGCGCTCGAGATTGCATATACTATCGGCAAAACCGGCAACGATTCGGCGATAGTCAGGACAAACGAGCTTAAATTACTCACAACCGTTTGAAAATCGGAAAATACGAGAGAGAAAACTTGAGAGGTGCCGCTCCTGTACAATTCGGAGACGGCCATCTTACCCGTAAGATACAACAAAACCGCCGACGCAAACGAGGTGGCGGAAAAAACATACGCTCTGATTCTTGCGGATCTTTTGGCTCGGATGCTGATTGCCAAAATAATTTTATCCGAAAGCCCTTCCGGGGACTGAATCAATGATCCGGAAAGAATATTTTCAATTTTTTCCCGTTTTTCCATACGCTGTTATATACGCATTATCTTATAATTTTGGTGCATTTTCGTCATTTGGACAACAATCTTTTAAGCTCCCCTAAAGCCCTGCGATGACGGCTTTTGATGGTATCCAACGGTTGATCCATAATTTCGGATATTTCCCTCAAATTAAATCCTTCGCGATAGTAAAGAGTAATTACCGAACGGTGTTTGTCCGAAATTTTTTCCAACGCTCCTGTTACGGCCTCTTCGGATGATTTCCTCTCCAAAATTTCTTCGGGGTTTAAGGATTCGTCTACGGCATCAAATTCGGTCCCGTCATTTTTTTCCAATTCGGAAAAATTTATGTTCTTCTTCTTTCTTAAAAAATCTATGGTCGTGTTGCGGGCAATCTGAAACATCCAGATCCGAAAACTTTTTTTAACGTCAAACTTTTTTATGTTTTTCCAAATCTTTACGAAAGTTTCCTGAGTCAAATCCTCGGCTTGGTCGGAGTTCTTTACGTACTGATGTATAAAATTAAAAACATGGCCGGCATGCCTGCCTATCAAAATCTCAAGCGAGTGTTCCTCCCCTTTCAGATATAAGCCGACTAATTGCTCATCAGATTGCATAGGTTGGCACGATACTTGTTTTTATCCTTTCCTGTCAATAATTATACCAGAAAAGAATGGGACCTATCTTTCCGCAAAAAACAGAAGGGCGACAATCCTTCTGTTTTTGACATCCAATTAATTTCAATGATTAAAATCCAAATAAATGCTGGAAGAATCCGAATATTCCCCCAAGAAATCCCAATCGAGGTCTGGATGAATCTTCAGACGCCGTATTGGCGGGCTTTCCCTGAACGATAATTGAGGACGCAGTCACCGAAGTTCCGTTTACGGCACCCTGGACAATCACATTATCGCCGGTAACTATGCTTGAAAGAGTCGAGGTTGAGTTTCCGCTCTGAACCGTGGCGCCGGAAGCATCAATAGTGTAAGTGACATTGCTCTTATTGGTAATAGTAATGGTATTACCGTTGATCGCAGTCACGCTACCGCTGACTATCGGCTGGCCATTTCCCTGAATTATCGGGTTTGGCTGCGTTCTTTGAAAATCCCGCTGGACAACATTATCTCTGATTGCCGTTGCGGTAACATTTGTTCCGCTAACGGTTCCCTGAACCATGATCATGTCTCCGACCGCAATATTTGCGACCGATGAGCTTGCTCCGTTTTTTGTAACGGTAGCCTTGCTCGCATCAACCGTATAGGTCGCAGTAGTGGCGGCGGTGGTCGTGGCATTATTGCCGCTACGTCTAAATCTGAGCTTACTGGTAACGGTAATCATGTTTCCATTTACCGCCGAGACCGTTCCAAAGACCGCGGGTCTCATATTGGCTCCGTTTTCCCTATCGGAACCCTCTCCCCGATAAAAATGTCCTACAGGCACATTGCTGTTGGCACTTGTCGTCTCGGCAAATACCGGAGTAACCGAGGCAATTCCCATTGCCAGTCCCATAGTTTGGGCCACCATCGGCGCGATTAAAACTACAACGATTGCTACGCCTAATATTGCCAACAAAGAAACGTAATTTTTTCTTAACATAATTTTTTATTATTAATTATTTGAGTTAGATGGCTTTTCTAACCCTACAGGTAATAATACGTGCGGTTTTATGTTTTTGGTGCAAATAATAAAATCAAATAAATAAACAGCATTTGACGAAGCATCCAATATCGGGAAAAATGAATAGAATAGGTTTAACTCTGATGAATTCACACATAACACGCAAAATAACATTCGCCACGCTTTTTACTGCCGTTTTTATTTATGTCATTATCGTTTGGGGATCGATGGCAGTTCAGGCAGCAACCACAACAGCGACGCCGGATTCAAACTCTCTTCAGGCTCAAATTGATGCCGATAATCAGCAGATAGCCACCCTAAATCTGCAAATTGCACAATATCAGGTAAAACTTCAGCAGATAGGAGCGGATAAAAAAACGCTTCAGGCCGCAATTAACACTCTCGACTTGCAGCGAAAAAAAGTGGAGGCACAGATATCGGTGACTCAACGCCAGATAAACACGACTCAACTGCAAATTAAACAGTTGGGAGGGAAAATAGTGGATACGGAAAAAACAATCGCCACAAACAGAACAACGCTTGGGGCATATTTGAGAAACCTTCAAATAGCCGACGGGCAATCGTTACTTATGCAAATGTTATCATCCGATACCATTTCCCAGATTTGGGACGACATCAACGCCAACATCCAGCTGGAAAACGACATCCAAGACAATATCAGCTCCCTCAAAGCGCAGAAAGTTGATCTGACCAATTCTCAGGCTGCATCCAGGGAAAAACAGGCCACACTTACGGCGCAAAATAAATCTCTGGCGCTTCAGCAAAAATCTCTGGCCGCAACAGTCCAATCCAAAAACCAGTTGCTTGCCGACACAAAGGCTCAGGAATCGAATTACCAAAAATTACTCGCCGCCGCAGAAGCTCAGGTAAAAAGTTTTTCGGATTTCGTCAAAAATGCCGGCGGTTCAAAACTACTCCCCAATCAAACCGTCTGCGATGCTTGGGGCTGCTATTACAATCAGCGGGATATGGCTTGGGGCAGCAACGCTCTCAACGGAACGCAATTTAATCTTGCCAGCGACGGATGTCTGGTTACATCTATGGCGATGATAATGACTCACTATAATTATCGGGACGTTACTCCCGTGACGATAAATTCCAATCCGGATAATTTTGCCGTCTATTATCCGGCATATCTTTTGTATACCATCAACGTCGACGGCGTGAGTGTGACGCGTAAAACCGCCGCAATCGATTCAACGCTTTCAACCGGCAACCCTGTCGTTATCGGGCTTAAGGCTTATGGAGGAACCCATTTTGTCGTTCTGGTCAGTGGCAGTAGAGGAAAATATCTTATGCGCGACCCGTATATCGCAAATGGAAAAGATATAAGTTTTTCCGACCACTATTCGGTCAGGAATATATTCGGAATTTCCAAAGTTGTAATCGGCGGCTAATACGCAACGTAGCCGGTTCGAATTCTTATTTAGCCAGGCGTTCTTCTATTTTTTTCTTCCACCTCTCGAGCTGAATAATCTGCAGTTGGCTTCCTACGTGTTTTTGATACAGACCGCCTATTTTGCTCGCCTGCTGAACTTGCCGGCTGGTATCCACTAAAAATATCCTTCTTCCATTTTCATCCGGTTTATCGGCAATAATTATGTTTCCGCTGTATCTGGGATTGTACAGATAAATCGCCGCCAATTTGTCCCCGTAAAAATCGGGGCTGCCCTCTTTGCTTTCGTTCGCTTTCTTAAGAGATTCGATGGCGGAGTCAACAAAATCAAGCAACTGCTTTGTAAGCTCCGGATCGGAATAGAGCTCTTCGTCTTTCAGCTCGTCCAATCTTTTACCCTCTACAAGTTTTTGGATTCTGTAAGCGTGAGGATTTTCCTGAGCGGTTTCCCGCGCGCTGAAAAAACTGGTGTTTAAAACAAATTTTCCCAATCCCGGCATTCTTTTAAGATGGTCGTAAAAATCCTTGCTCTTTTTCATTTCCTCAATGGATGCAAACTCTTCTTTCTTTACCTCCTTTAAAGCAAAGGCTTGGTCCTTGCCTTCAAGTTTAATATCGGTCAAAGCCGATTCCCTGCCTTGGTGAGCAGATGCTTCTGATTTAGAAATCTTAAGAGGGAGTTCGTTTTCTTCGGGTATTGGTTTTGGTTTTTCGAAAGACATATTACAAAACGTGAATCTTATTTATGCTACTTTTTTTGACAAGAGCTATCAAGATTGAATTGAATTGATTTTTCACTAACTGTAGGCCCTGACATATCCGTCATTAATGATATTTTTTTGTCCGTAGTGACTTTTAAAAGAAGATTATGCTGTCCAGCGTTTAAGCCGGAGAATTTGCAAGCTTCGGCTATATTACTAATAACAGCCTCAAATGTTGAAGGCGGCACTTCATATGTATCGCCATGAGCAAGAGAGAGCATTCCTTCGCCATCCATATAATAAGCGCCGTCCAGATAAAATTGAAAATAATATTCATTCACAAATGCATAAGTATTACTTTTCAATTCAACTTTGATGTTTGTGTCGGAAAAGGGATATGTCAAATTAGGCGAATTGGGCGAATCAACCGACATCTTGATTATTTCAAGTGGAGACGAAGATTTAGAAAACCACAAATAATTAGCAAGATACATGGGAAGATCGCGAATTGTTGTGACGTAATTTTCCGATAATATATTAAGAAATATCATCGCTCCCGCAATTAAAAACACGCCTAACGCCATTAAAAGTATCTTAATAAAAATCGATTTCTCTTTCTTCATTGGATTTATCTTACCAGAAAAACCGCCTTGCTTAAAGCGGTTTTTATCTGCAGGAAACTATATAATTATAATGTTGCTATTTTATTCTTATCAAAAACTCCCGGCTTCTTGGTATTTCTTGGAAGCTAAATTTTTTACTCAACCAAAACTGCCGTTCCGTAACAAAGCACTTCGGTTACTCCCGACATAACGTCATTAGCGTCGTAACGCACTCCGACAATCGCATTGGCTCCCATTTCCTCCGCGTGTTTAACCATCAGCTCAAAAGACTCCTGGCGTGTTTTTTCGCACAGATTGGTGAATAAAGTAATATTTCCGCCGACAAGAGTATGTAGCGCGCCCCCGAGCGTTCCGAAAATTGACCTTGACCTCACCGTAATCCCCTTCACTAAACCGAAGTTTTTAACTATTTTTTTACCCGGCAACTCAAGTACCGTTGTAATGTTATTGTATTCCATGTGCAAATTATAACATTAAATATTTTGAAATAAAAAATCACATGAGTAAGATGAGGGAATCTCACGTGGTCGCTTCGCTCCTCCTTAGAATCCCTGCCTACCGGTAGGCAGGGATTCTCAATTTTAATTTATCGGGACACGCGCTTTCTCCCGTACATGGCGGAGGGTGAGAGATTCGAACTCTCGGTGGGTTTTACCCCACACACGCTTTCTCCCGCACAAAGCGGAAGGGGCGAGATTCGAACTCGCGGTGCCATTTCTGGCACATGGTCTTTCCAGGACCACCAGTTAAACCACTCCTGCACCCTTCCGCTTTAAGCGGGATTGCGATTTATAACTTCATTTTTAAAATTTCAGATAAATCGGGAACAATCTTGCGCACTAGACCACTATGCGAACTCTCCATCTCTAACTCTTGCCTGCCCGCCGTAGCATTCCGTGACCTCTGAAGCTTTACGCGAAAGAGGTTTGCGACCACGTGCCGCCTTAGCTTCAGCGGTGGCGCAAGGCGGGCACCCTTCCGCTTTAAGCGGGATTTTGATTTTATTTCTGCTTATTTTCAACTTTTGAAAGAATTGTTTTGTTCAAAAGATATGCTAAAAGATTCATCCGTGAGTCGTCAAGGATTTTTTCGCTGCCAATGCCTTTGGAATGAAGCTCTTTGGATATGGCTTCCATCCGGATTTTTAATTCAATTTCCCCAAGCGAGCCTTTCAGATATTTTCCAAACAGTTCTATTTCTTCATCACCTATTTCGCTTATATTAAGCGATTTTAAGTGAGGATTATTTTCAATCTGAATGAGCGCCTCCAATTCTTTTCGAATTGCTTCCCGTTCGGGCATCGGCGCCCGCTCGGAACCGGCAAGTTCTTTCATAATGAAACTATAAATTCAACGGCAATAAATAGCAAGATTATTGAGACATTTGCCTCAATGCCTTGATACGCTCTTCTATGGGCGGGTGGGTCATAAATAATTTTACAAACCACGGAGTTTTCTGCTGACCTCCGGCATCCGCCTTAAACGGACTGGAAAAAAACATATGAGCCGTGGCATTTTGGGGATGTGCCATAGGCCTATCGGAGGATATTTTTTCAAGAGCCGAAGCCAGCCCTTCCGGGTATCGGGTTATCAACGCTCCGGACGCATCGGCCAAAAATTCCCTTTTTCTGGAAATGGCCATCTGAATAATTGTCGCCAGTATTGGAGCCAGAATAGCGGTAGCAATTCCGATTATCATAAAGATAGATCCATTGTTTTCGCGGCTATCCCGCCCCCGCCACCACAAACTTCTCATAAAAAAATCCGTAAGAATCGTGATAAACCCGACCAAAACAACCACAACAGTAGAAACGAGAATGTCGTAATTTTTTACATGAGACATCTCATGAGCGATAACCCCTTCCAACTCGGTCTTATTAAGCCTTTGCAACAATCCGGTAGTTACCGCAATCGAAGCATGTTTTGGATTTCTTCCTGTAGCAAATGCATTTGCCGAAGAATCTTCAATAATATAAATCTTGGGCGTCGGAATTCCGGTAGTGATAGATAGATTTTCTACAACATTAAATAAATCTCTGTTGGTATTTTTATCAGCCTCATGAGCCCGTGACAAAGAGAGCGCGATTGAATCCGATTTCCAATAAGCAATCAGGTTCATTACCAAACTGAAAATAACCGCAAAATAAAGAATCGAGGCATCATTATAAGCCAGTGAAATTATCCATCCCACTCCGATAACAATTATCAAAAACAGCGTAAATATCGCCCATGTTTTTCTTATGTTTGAATCCCGGAATGAATATGCTGTAGTAGACATAAGTATTTAATAAATTACTCCGCTTGATATGCGGAGCAATTTTCTCACAACCTATTTTAAACGTCAATTATTCTTTAACCTCCGCTTTCTTTTTCTTGGAATCAATCCAGGGTGTAATCACAAAGATATAAAGCATTTCCAGGAGTCCCAGGAGATTGATTATAAGCAAAGCAGCAAACCAATATTTTTCTCCCCTTCTGGCAGACTTCCATAAAGCCCATCCTTTCCAGAAAAGAGTCCAGATAACAAGCACCACCAATGCCCATGCATTCATTCCAAACTGACCACTTAAATATTGCCAAGACATTTTATTAAAATTTTACTTCTACAGGAGATTTTTCCGCCTCGGATTCGACCCCGAAAAATTCTTCTTGTCCGATGCCAAATATTCTTGCCAAAAAATTGGTAGGAAACGTCTGAACTCGCGTGTTCAAATCCATTACGATGCTGTTGTAGAATCTGCGCGCTGCCTGAATTTTATCTTCGGTATCGGTCAGTTGGCTCTGAAGATCCAAAAAGTTTTGATTGGCTTTAAGATCGGGGTAATTTTCGGCAACCGCAAAAAGCGATTTTAGAGTTCCCGAAAGAGCATTTTCTGCCTGAGCTTTTTCGTCTTTGGAGCCCGCAGAAAGAGCGTTTGCCCGGGCATTGGTTACGTCTTCAAATACTCCCTGCTCGTGTGACGCATATCCTTTGACCGTACTTACCAAGTTAGGAATCAGGTCATATCTCCGTTTGAGTTGTACCTCAATATCGGACCAGGCTTCTTTAACCCGGGTACGAGTACGGATAAGGCCGTTGTAAATGAAAATGGTCGCCAACACGATCAGAACCAAAAGAATCCAGAGAACGTTCAACGATGAAAGAATATCCATATTGTTATTATTAATTATTACCAATCAATTGTATCATAATCGCATAAAAAACAAAACGCCCGTTATCAGTAAATGGTAATCGGTTATTAGTAATTAGCGAAAAAACTCTACATAAAAACGGGGGCGTTTATCACCCCCGTTTTATTTATTAATTACTATTTACTGATTACTATTCATAATCATGCATATGCGGCATCCCTTTGGGTTCTTCTTTCTTTTCCGGAATGTCGGTAACCGCCGCTCCAATTGTCAGATAATTTCCGGCAACCGAAAGAGCGTTTATAAAAGCAGTTTTGGTAACTTTCAGCGGATCAATAATGCCGGCCTCTTTTAAATCTCCCACTTCATCGGTCATCGCATTATATCCGAACCATGAATTGTCTCCTTTTTCTTTTCCGAGTTTTTCGACAACACCTTTATAATCGGCACCGCTGTTGATCGCTATCGCCTCTAAAGGAGACTGAAGGGCTTTTTGAATGATTGAGTTGGCCGCTTCCGAAACATGTTTATCAAATCCATCGGCAAGCTTAACTCCCTTAACAGAAACATTGTAAAGAGCCATTCCTCCTCCGGGGACTATTCCCTCTTCCATGGCCGCCTTTGTGGCAGCTACGGCATCTTCAACTCTTTGTTTCAGTTCTTTTTGGGCCGATTCGGTCGGAGCTCCAACTTTGATAACTCCCACGCCTCCGGAAAGTTTTCCCAAGCGTTCCTGAAGTTTTTCTTTATCGAAATCGGATTCCGTTTTCTGTAACTGTGAACGAATCTGAGCGATGCGCTTTTCGATCGCGTCCTTGCCGCCTTTTCCGTCTACTATTGTTGTATTGTCCTTATTGGACACCACTCTTCGGGCTGTTCCTAAATTGGTGACATCTACATTTTCAAGCTTTCTGCCCATTTCTTCGGAAATAAATTCGGCTCCCGTGACAACACAGATGTCCTGAAGCATTTCTTTTTTTCTGTCCCCAAATCCCGGAGCTTTAAGAGCCAGTACGGTAAATATTCCGCGAAGCTTGTTGAGTACCAGAGTTGCCAAAGCCTCTCCATCAACGTCATCGGCGATAATTACCATTTCTTTTTTTCCGGTCTTTATCACTTTCTCCAAAAGCGGAACAATTTCGTTTATTGCGGAAATTTTCTTATCGGTCACAAGAATATAAGGATCTTCGATGGTCGCCTCCATCTTATCGGGGTTGGTTACCATATAAGCAGAAATGTATCCCCTATCAAATTGCATTCCTTCCACCATTTCGTGGTCTATTCCGATAGCATTTGAATCTTCAACCGTGACAACTCCTTCTTTGCCCATCTTTTTCATCACTTCGGCTATTTTTTCTCCGATGCCTTCGTCTTTCGCCGAAAGGGTGGCGACTTCTTTTATTTTTTTGTCGTCCGCTATTACCTCTCTTTGAGATTCGAGCTCTTTAATAACGTCCGTGCTCATTTTTTTGAGAGCCTCCGAAAGCTGAATCACATTAAATCCTTTCTCGCGAATAAGCCTCTCGCCTTCGTTTATCATCGCATGAGCAAGTACAACCGACGTTGTCGTTCCATCGCCTACGACGTCGTTTGTCTTGTCGGCTGCCTGCTTTATGAATTCGGCTCCGAGATTTTCATACTTATCTTCGAGCTCAATCTCCTTTGCAACCGTCACTCCATCGAAAGTTACCTGCGGAGCGCCGTATCCCTTTTCAATAACAACCGCTCTTCCTCTGGGACCCAAGGTCATCTTGACCGCTTCGGCCAATTTATCGATTCCTCTTTTTATAGCATCCCTAGCTTTTTCATTAAAAAGTATTTGCTTAGCCATAGTTTAAAAAATTATTATTTACTAATTACCACCAATTATTTATTCGATTATTGCCAATACATCATCCTCATCTCCTATAAGATACTTAACCCCATCCATTTCTATTTCGTCAGGGCCGTATTTTTTGAACAAAACAATATCGCCGACTTTTACGGTCATGGAAATTAATTGTCCCTTTTCGTCTTTCTTTCCGGAACCTACGGCAATGATTTTACCTCGCGTCGGTTTTTCCGAAGCGTTTTCCGGCAACACCAATCCCGACTTCGTTGTTTTTTCTTCCTCCAAAGGTTGGATGAGAATATGGTTTGAGAGCGGTTTTAAGTTCATATCGCTTAAATATTTTACTTATAAAGTTGATTCGTATAGCAATTTTAGTCGCGCCGGAAAGAAAGTCAACCCCACGCACCCAAAATAAATCCGCCTACCAGGCGGATATTTTATTCTTCGTCAAACAGTGTCGGCTTTTCAATCTGCTTAATTTCTATTCCGCCCGAATCTCCGGTTATCTTGAGAACGTCTTTATCTATTTTTCCAAGCTCTTTGTGGGCAGTATTGAAAGTGTTTACGGTAGTGCTCAGATGGCCGGCGAGTTTTCCCATATACGAATCAAACGCCGTCAGATGTTTGCCTAAATCCTCAACTCTTTTTCTGATTTCCTTTGCCGATTCTTCTATCTGCATTGCTTTAAGGCCCTGGAGAACCGTCTGCAAATAAGCCAGAAATGTCGTTGGCGAAACAACCATAACTTTCTTTTGAGCGGCATATTCGATTAGATCCCTCGTATTGGCCTTAAGCGCTCCTACTTTATTTATCAGCAAATCATAATAGACGGCCTCGGAAGGTATAAACATGAAAGCAAACTCCATCGTACCCTCTTCGGGTTTTACGTATTTGGAAGTCTCGTCTATTCTTGTTTTCAAATCGCTGATAAATGCCGATTCATATCTTTCCCGCTCGTCGTCGGTGCGGCTTTCCAAAATTCTGTTGTAATTTTCCAAGCTAAATTTTGAGTCAATCGGAACTATCTTATCCTTTACAAATACCACGGCATCCACAATCACTCCATCCTTGAACTCATACTGCATCTGATATTGCCCGGGCGCAAAAACATTTTTTAAAACCGTTTCCAAATAATACTCTCCCAAAATTCCCCGCTGTTTCGGATTTTTCAAAATATCCTGCAAATTCTTGAGTTGGTCGGCAAAATTTATAACTTGTTTGTTGGTCTCGTCCAGTTTGGTTAATTTTTCGGTCACGTCCCGGATTATTTTGGCACTTTCCTGGAATTGGCTGACTGTGGCCTTCTGTGATTCCCCCAATTTGCTGTCCATAACCCGCGTTATTTCGTTCAGTTGATTTTGAAGCATAAGAAAGGCGGAATCCTGGGTCTTTTCCTCTCCCTTGTTCTTTTTTCCGAACAAAAAGTACGCCGCTACAAATGCGGCCCCAAGAACAACTATCAGCGTAGCGAGAAATAATCCGTAACTCATAACTGTGATATACTGAATAATATCATGACAACCACCAAGATCAAAACCGCTTTTATTACCGGAGGCGCTTCCGGAATCGGTCTAGCAACGGCCCATTTGCTTCTCTCCAAAGGATACAACGTTGTTATCTATTCTCCCGACATTCCAAAGACAACCGAGATGAAGGAGTTAAATCTTAATGGCCGAGTATTATTGGCCAAGGGAGATGTCCGAAAACGAAATCAGGTCAGAAAAGCAATGGAGGCGGCTGAAAAAAAGTTCGGCTCTCTGGATATCTTAATAAATAATGCCGGAGTGGCAAAAAGAGAAGATTTTTTGAGAACAACCGAAAAGGATTGGGATTTTGTAATAGGAGTTAATGTAAAAGGGGTATTTATCTGCATGCAGGAATTTATAAAACTATGCGAAACATCAAATTCTTGCCAAGGGAAAACTGTTATCAACATCGCTTCCGGAGCAGGAATTTATGGCGTTGATGAAATTGCTGTTTACTCCGCGACCAAAGCCGCTGTTATTAATATTACCCAGGGATTAAATGAGGAGTTAAAAAAACTGAAAATGAATTTTGTGACGGTGTGCCCGGGATCAACCAATACAAAAATGTTTAAAGGGCTTTTTCCAAAAGAAAAACCGTACCACACCCCTCAACAGGTGGCAGATGTTATTTTTAAAGCCATCGAAAAAACAATCACTCCCGACGATCGGCTTATTGTCGATGTTTTCCATCACATAAAATAATCGGGGGCTTAATCGATAATCAAATAAAATTGACAGCTTATAGAAAACCGCTTATATTATTTGTAGAAATTCGGAGGTACCCAAATGATAGGATTGGTTCGCATCATCAGATTGGTCATATTGGGAGTTATATTGCTTGTAATCGGTATGGTAGGATTTGCAACGAGTAAGCACGAATCGTTGATAAATTTGTCGCTTGGTATTGAATTTGTCGGAATGTACATCCTGGCCGTAGCTACCGAAAAAACGTATCAATTGGAAAATAAATTGAAAAGACTTTCCGGAAAGACGGACCAGAACTAATCGAGATAATAGATCGGAATTTAAAGACCATATTATGGTCTTTTATTTTATTTCAAAAACTTTTTCTTTTTGAGTTCTGCCGAGATAAAGGCTGATTCGGGATTTGGGAATTTTAAAATATTGGGCCAGCTGGCGAATAATATCTTCGTTGGCCTTGTTTTCCTTGGCGGGCATTTTTGTCCAGACTTCAAACAACAAGTTATTTAATTTGATAATCTTTTCTTCTTTTTTTCCGACTTTAGCAATCACGGTTATTTTCATTATTTTAAATTATATCAAAATAGATGCTTTTTTAAGATGCTTTATCCAGATAGAGTCTGCAAGTGCTCGCAGCGCATATCTGCTTCTAATGGGGTTAATCCCGCACCTTTGCTCAACTGTATAATAGGCCATTTTTGATAGTAAGAGCTGAAGCTATCGGCCCAATTTAAAACAATCAACAGCTTTGGTGGTTATAAATACTAATTCAAGCGATAGCTTGAGTTGAGCAAAGGTGCGGGGTTGACTTTTTTATACAATAGTTTATAATTTCATTCGTAATAATCGTACACTAAGGCACGAAAAGAAAACCAGCCCCAATCTCTGGTTTTGAGGAGAACTAAGGGGCACAAAGGACCGAAGGGAGTCGCCAGTGAAGATCACAACCCTGTCTCACCTTTTCAAGGCGAAGTACGGACTCGAGGAGCTGCGCAAGCTTCTCACGCGGTGGGAAGCGCGCGGTCGGGTGGCGTCGCAGGACGCCGTCCAGGATCTCCAGGACTTCCTGGAGTCCGCCGGCATCAACTTCGTCGCTCTTGACGAGGCCCGGTCCGAGCGCGAGGCCAAGGTCAGCGGCGCTCATGCTCTGAACGATGCGGCGCGCAATGTTCTCTCGAGCGCCCGCGACGTTATCGACCGGATGATCCTCAAGATGGAGGCTAAGATCTCCAGGCTGGAGGCCAAGATCGCAGCCATCCACAACAGGATCAGCTACAAGGTCAACGAAACCAAGGGCAAGGCAGACGCCAAGGCAACCGAGCTCCAGATGGAAGCGGTCAAGCTCAACAGCGAGGCGGCCGAGCTGAACGGCATCATCGACCTCCTCAGCTAACCTCCGGGTTAGCGCAACACCAAGAACCCGAAACATTCGTGCCAGTCTCAAAAGGGAGCAGCTTCGCGCTGCTCCCCTTCTTTTTTATAAACACCTTCACTTCACAACAACCTCTCTTAATATATCAACTTTATCTCAATCTTATATCTATTTATATCAAATACTTTCCGGTTGTTGTTTTTTTCTTTTTTATCTGGTCCAGAGTTCCCTCGAAAACAATTTTACCTCCGCTTTCTCCGCCCCCGGGACCAAGCTCAACAATCCAGTCGGCCTCTTTCAATACGTCCAGGTTGTGTTCAATTACCAAAACCGTATTTCCTTTAACCACCAGCGAGCGCAAAATATAAAGAAGTTTTTTAACGTCGTCGAAATGCAAGCCCACCGTCGGCTCATCCAAAACATAAAGAGTTTTGCCCGTCGAGCGTCGAGCCAACTCGTCGGCTAATTTTATTCTTTGGGCTTCCCCTCCCGACAAAGTCGTTGCCGGTTGGCCCAGTTTCATATATCCAAGACCGATTTCGTTTAGAACTTTTATCTTTTCTGAAATCTGAGGGAATGATGCGAAAAAACCCAAAGCTTCTTTGACGCTCATATTTAAGACATCGGCAATGCTCTTGTCTTTATATTTAACATCCAAAACTTCCTGAGAAAACCTGGTTCCTTTACAGACCTCGCACTCGACGTACATATCCGGCAAAAAATACATTTCTACCTTTTTGTATCCTTCGCCTCTGCACGCTTCACACCTTCCAGGCTTAACGTTAAAACTGAAATATGACGGACCATATCCGCGGATTTGCGCCTCCTCAAGATGGGAATAAAACAATCTTATCGGAGTAAAAATTCCGGTATATGTGGCCGGATTGGAACGCGGAGTTCTTCCTATCGGGCTTTGGTCTATAACGATCACCTTATTAATATTGTCCTGGCCTTCAAGTTTTTTGTAATCTCCCGGTACCGACGGATATTTAAGAACTTCTTTTTCCAGAGCTTTGGCAAATACATCCAATACCAAGGTGCTTTTTCCCGAACCCGAAACTCCCGCAACACAGACAAACTTTTTTGTCGGCACCTTAAAATCGACGTCCTTAAGATTAAATTGGGAAGCTCCCAATATTTTAATGGATTCTTTTTCTTTGATGTCGGTCAGATTTTTTTCAAGTCCGGATTCGGTTGTTTTTTTGCCCGATAAATACATTCCGGTCAAAGTTTTTGATTTCAAAAGTTCCTGGGGAGTACCGGTAAAAACAACCTTGCCCCCATCCTCTCCCGCTCCCGGACCTATCTCTATCACCCAATCCGATTCTGCGATAACTCTTTCGTCGTGTTCAACAACAACAACGGTGTTTTGAAGGTCTCTTAATGTCTTTAACGTATTTATCAACCTGTCGGTGTCCTGCGGATGAAGACCGATAGTCGGCTCATCCAAAACGTAAATGACTCCCGAAAGCCCCGACCCCAGCTGAGTCGCCAAACGAATGCGTTGATTTTCACCCACCGAAAGCGTCGTTGCCGAACGATTGATTGTCATATAATCCAAACCGACATCATTGAGAAATTGAGTTTTGGTAATTATTTCTTTTATTATAGGTTCGGCTACCGATTTTTGGCTTTGGGACATCCCCTTGTATATTTCGGCACGGCAAAAATTAACAAGTTTTTGGGCCGGTAGCGTGGCAACTTCAGCGATGTTTTTTCCCCCGACTTTTACCGCCAGCGACTCTTTTTTTACTCTGGCTCCCTGACAAACCGGACAAGTTGCTTCGCGCATATATTTACCGAGTTCTTGCCTTATAAAATCCGAATCCGTTTCGTAGTATAACCTCTCCAATCTGGGTAAAATTCCTTCAAACTGAGTTTTTCCTTCCCAGTCTCCGTCTTGAAGTTGAATATAATTTTCCCCGCTTCCGTAAAGAATCAAATCCTGAACCTCCTTGGAAAGATCCCCGAATTTAGTCTTGGGAGAATAACCATGGTCCCTGACTATTGTTTCTGTCACAAAATGCTGCCAGTTGGCCCCCAATGCGCGCCGAGCCATTCGGCTCAAAGAAAAAAGAGGCTTGATGGCGCCGGCTTCAAGCGATAAGGTCGGCTCGAGAATAATATCCAAATCAATCTCAAGCTTTGTTCCAAGCCCCTGGCAATGCGGACAGGCTCCGAAAGGACTGTTGAAAGAAAATAAGCGCGGCTCCACTTTGGGCAGAGAAAATCCGCATTTAGGACAAGCGTAATTTTCCGAAAAATTTACCTCCTGTTCTTTTGTTTTTTTATTCAAAGGCTTTATCAATGCCGTGATGCTTCCCTGGCCGATAACCAAACCCTTACGGATTTTTTCCATGAGTTCGACTGTTTCTTCTTTAATAAATTTTTGAATGTTTTTATTTCTTTTCTTTAATGCCTCTTTTTCGGTTTTAGTAAGAGCGTGTTGAATTTCCATCTTAAAACCCGTCAAGAATTTTCCGACAACAACCTCTATGGTGTGCTTTTTATTCTTGTCCAAAGAAAGGCCTTGTGCTTCGGAGACAGGATATAAATAACCATCGACACGAACTTGAACGTATCCGCCACGAGCCACTTCATCAAATACCGCTTTGTGCTCGCCTTTCTTTCCGGAAATAACCGGCGCCAAAATTAAAACCTCGCTGTCTTTGGAATACGAAATTATTTTACCGGCTATTTCCTGAGGAGTTTGGGCGGCTATCGGAATATTGTCATTAGGGCACATCGGAGTTCCGGACCGCGCAAAAAGAAGCCGCAGGTGGTCATAAATTTCGGTGATTGTCCCGACAGTTGAGCGCGGATTGGACGAAACATTTTTTTGGTTTATGGCCAGCGTCGGCGATAAGCCGATTATTTTTTGAACATCCGGTTTTTTAAAGCCTCCCAAAAACTGCCTGACGTATGACGAAAGACCCTCAAGATATCGACGCTGTCCCTCTTCATAAAGAGTATCAAAGGCAAGAGACGATTTTCCCGAGCCGGAAACTCCGCAAACGACAACTAGTTCGTTTTTTGGAATTTTAACATCGATGTTTTTAAGGTTGTGAACCTTAGCCCCTATAATTTCTATATTTGTGTTGTTTTTATGCATTGTAATCGCCTATTTTATCCCAAAAATAAGCGCTTATCAAGGGCTAATATAGAGCCCATAAAACACCTCGTACTTATTGACTTAATGGCTAATTATTATTATGATTTGCCCAGCTGTTTGACAGCTAGAAAGGGGCAAAGAAAGTGAGAAAAACGAGGCTTCTGTGTGCTTTGGCGCTGTGCGCATCCTTCCTTACGGTAGGATATGCAAACGCCGATAACACGACGACTCAATTGGTTCCAGTTCCGTCAAGCGGGCTGTTACTTCCCTATTTCCGAGTCGGTTTCAACACGGACATGACGACGACGTTTTCCTTGGTCAATTCCGAGGATGACTCGCCCACGGCAGTCATTAACGTTTACTCCAACTGGGGAATCAGGGTGTTTTTCACATTCGTAAACATCGACGGCAAAAGCGTTAAGACGTTTGATGTCGGCAAGTGGCTCAAAACCGGCCAACTCCCGGACAGGCAGCTCTCCAACGACGAGCTGGCTAAAGTCCAGGCACAATTGTCCGGAAGAAAGTCTCCATCCGATTCGAACTTCTATTCTACGCCAATCGTCCCCGATGGGATGAGCGGATACATTACGATCGTCCCGCAACCTTATTCTTCGTTCGAGCTCTGGGGCGACTATGCCTACGCGAACGACGAAGTTCATACGTTGCGAGGAGCACGGCTGGTTCGGCTTTATTCGAACAACTGCAACGAACTGTGCAAATACAAGATGTTGAGGTTCGACCAAGACTTGGATTCGGATATCGATACCTATTTCGTGGTATGGAATTCAAACCAGGTTTATGCCCGTCCGTCGATCAATCCGTATCCCAACGATTTCATGCTGGTGCCTGTAACGATCAAGGCCTTCTCCCAAGAAGGAGAGTACCTGGGGTCACAGGAGATCCAGATGATTCAGTCGCAACTCGTCCGCGTATCCGATTTGAACATTCCCAAGCCGTTCGGCTGGTTGGAAATCAGTTCCATCGTGGACTTGTCTATCTCGGCTTTCTACACGAAACCGAATGCGCTTCAGGGATCGCTGATCACAACGTGGTGCCAACCGGAACCGACACCGACACAACCTCCGACTACGCCGACACCCACGCCTACCGCAACACCGCCGCCGCCTTCAACGCCTACACCGACAGTGCCACCTCCGACGCCTACACCGACTTGCACTCACACGCCGACGCCTACCGGAACACCGACGGCGCCTCCAACGCCGACTCCAACGCACACCCCTACAAACACCCCGACACCGACGGCAACGCCGACCAGGACACCGACAGCGCCTCCAGGGCAGTGCCAGCTGGCGATCGTCAAGAGCGCCAACGCTTCCACTGCTAACTTTGGAGACACGGTGACCTATACGCTTTCGTTTGCCAATATCGGCGGGAGTAATTGTACCGGTGGCGGAGTCAGAGTAACGGACGTTCTCGACTCGCGCCTTCAGTTCCTGAGCGAAACCCACAGCTCCAACGTCGACGCCGGATACGGTCTCGTGCCGATATTCAAGAACGGCGTCCTCAATTGGAATGCCCACGTTCTGACCCCCGGTCAAACCGGATGGGTATCGTGGCAAGCCAAGGTTGTCGGATGCGGAGACATCCCCAACACCGGCAAAATCAGCTCTGTTGAGTACAACTGGCAATGGGTATCGAGCAATACCTGGAACATTTCGGCGACCGGATGTTCGGTTCCGACACCAACCCCGACACCGACACCAAAGTGCACGCCTCCTCCGACACCGACACCAAAGTGCACGCCTCCTCCGACACCGACACCGAAGTGCACGCCAACTCCGACAACGCCTCCGTCCTGTCAGCAAGGATGCTCTCCGGGCTATTGGAAGAACCACCCGCATAGCTGGGTAGGGTTCTCTCCAGTCCAGAATTTGATGAGCGTCTTTTCAGAGGCCAGCCTGTACGACTCGACGGATAGCGCATCCATGATGCAGGCTCTCAACTTCAGCGGCGGATTTGGTACCGACGGAGCCGCCAAGATTTTGGCCCGGTCGGCAGTCGCTGCCGTACTGAATGCCTCAAGCTCGACGGTTCATTATCCTCTCACCACAAATCAGGTGGTGCAGATGGTCAACGATGCATTCTCGAGCCAGAGTCGCGAGACAATGCTTTCTCTCGCCTCGCAGCTGGATACATACAACAATCTCAGCTGCCCTCTTAGCTAGCACATTTGAAGATTTCTCCCTATTTTTGGGGAGATTTTTTTATTTGACACCCACATCATTTATAAGAGAGTATAATTATCTTGATGACAAAAGAGCTTAAAACTATCGTAAAAAATCTTCCTCAAGCGCCCGGCGTCTATTTTTTCCTGGATAAAAACGGGCAGATTATCTATATCGGCAAGGCAATAAACATCAAAAAAAGAATTCAATCACACTTCAGCTCACAGGCAAAAAAGGAACGCGGATGGAGAAACACAATTATCGATTACTCGAAAGTAAAGACCATCGATTTTATTCCGACCAAAACCGAAAAAGATGCCCTGATTCTTGAATCCGCTTTGGTAAAGAAGCACCAGCCCTATTATAATCTGGCATTAAAAGACGACAAGAATTTTTTATATATAGGATTCACCAGAGAAACTTATCCAAGGATTTTTACGACAAGACAGCCCAAAAAAATTGCCGCCGATTATATCGGTCCATTTGTTGCCGGATACGAAACAAAAGAATTTCTTGCAGCGCTTCGGAGGATTTTCCCCTACAAAACCTGTAAGAATCCGGTCGGAAAGCCCTGCCTCTATTACCATCTGGGACAATGCTGGGCCCATCTGGAAAAGGCAAAGGATTATTATAAAATCGTGAACGGACTGAAGGCATTGATCGGTATTTATAACGGCACTGGGGCTCACATCGAATGCTATGATATTTCCAACACATCCGGACAGCTTTCCGTAGGTTCAATGGTAACGTTCATAAATAACAAACCAAAAAAATATTTATACCGAAAATTCAGAATCAGAACCGTTTCCGGAAGCGACGACCCGCGTTCTCTGGCCGAAATAATCAGCCGTCGCCTAGCCCACAAAGAATGGAAATATCCCGATTTAATTGTTGTTGACGGAGGCAAAGGGCAATTATCAAGATTGAACAACATTCCCCTTTCAGTCATAGGTATTTCCAAAAGAAAAGCATCGAAACGGACGAGGGTTTCTGGAATCGTCCATAGCCCCTATGGTTATGGAAGTGTTGGAATCAGACAACTTCCCGAATTGGTACGCGATACAATTTTGGCTGCCCGTGACGAAGCCCACAGATTTGCCATCGCCTACCATCGTCTGAGGAGACGCTCACAGATTTACACAAATAAATAACGGGATTACACTGATTACTCAATTATTATGACTTTCCATATATCCAAAGAACTGCAGCCTGCAGGCGACCAACCAAAAGCAATCAAGCAACTGACTGCCGGTTTGAAGCGCGGCGATAAATATCAAACTCTCCTCGGAGTAACCGGAAGCGGAAAAACTTTTACAATGGGCCACCTTATCCAAAATTACGGGAAGCCTACATTAATAGTCTCCCATAACAAAACTCTGGCCGCTCAGCTTTATGAAGAGTTTAAGCGTTATTTTCCCAAAGACAATGTTCATTATTTTGTCTCATATTACGATTACTACCAACCGGAAGCCTATATGCCGGTTTCGGATTCTTATATAGAAAAGGAGGTTCAAATCAACGAAGAGCTGGAGCAGCTTAGGCACGCCGCCGTTCAGTCGCTATTACAAAACGAAAATACCATAATCATCGCCTCGGTATCCTGTATTTATAACCTCGGCTCTCCGACAACCTATCAAAATCTGGCTATTAAATTTAAAATCGGACAGGAGATCACAAAGCGCGAACTATTAAAAAAACTTCTGGCTCTGCAATACGAGAGAAATGAAATTAATTTTTGGCGCGGAAAATTCAGGCAAAGAGCCGAGTATGTAGATATTTGGCCTCCCTCTGCCGACATAATTTATCGCGTAAAAATAGAAAATGGAATAGTAAAAGAATTGCTCCAAATGGAGGCGCCGTTTGGCACCACTAAACCAATTAAAGAAGCCGAACTTTTTCCGGCTAAATTTTGGCCATCGGAAGAAAGCAAGCGGGAAATCGCCATCTCCAATATTAAACTCGACTTGCAGGAACAATTGAAAAATCTAAAGGACCAAAAGAAATTTTTGGAGGCAGAGAGATTAAAGCGCCGAACCGAATATGATTTGGCTCTAATCAAAGAAGTCGGTTGGTGCAAGGGCGTAGAAAACTATTCGAGATATTTGGAAGGCAGGAACGTCAATACTCCTCCATATACCCTGATAGATTATTTTCCTAAAGATTTCTTGATGCTGATAGATGAATCCCATATGACCATCCCCCAGATTAAAGGAATGTATGAAGGAGACAAGTCCCGAAAACAAACTCTCATAGAACATGGATTTCGATTACCAAGCGCCTTGGATAACAGACCGCTCAAATTTGACGAATTTTCTTCAAAGATAAATCAATGTATATTTGTTTCCGCCACTCCCGGAGATTATGAGACAAATAAATCCACTCAAGTCGCCGAACAGATAGTCAGACCGACATTTTTAGTTGATCCAAGCGTTGAAATACGCCCAACCGAAGGGCAGGTGCCCGATCTGATTAACGAGATAGAAATCAGGGTTGCCAAGAAAGAAAGAGTTTTGGTGACGGTTTTAACAAAACGACTCTCCGAAGCATTAGCCGGGCATTTAAAAGAAAAAAAGATTAAGGCCGCCTTTTTGCATTCGGAAATCGATACCCTGGAACGGCCAAAGATTCTTTTTGACCTCAGAAACGGAAAATACGATGTTCTTGTCGGAATTAACTTGCTTCGGGAAGGTTTGGATCTGCCGGAAGTTTCTTTGGTGGCAATTTTGGATGCCGATAAGGAGGGTTTTTTAAGGGACCGGACTACGTTTATTCAGACTGCCGGACGCGCATCCAGAAACCTTGGCGGGCACGTGATTATGTATGCCGATAAGATGACTCAATCAATGAGTTCGGCAATCGCCGAAATGGATAGGCGTCGGAAAGTTCAGGAAGAATACAATATAAAAAATCATAAAACCCCCATTCAAATATCAAAAGAAATTGCCTACACACTCTCCGCAGAAAAAGAACCCGAAGAAATTCCGGTGAAAAACGAATTTATCCGCGACTACTTAAAAGAGCTGAAACAAAAACTGCAGCTTGCCCAGCGTAATTTGCAGTTTGAAAAGGCGGCACAAATTAAATCCAAAATAGAAGAGATAAAAAAATCGGAGCTATAATCCCAACTCTCCGGATATTCTTCCCATAGCAAAGATAACGTTCTGAATATGCTCATCCAACGGCACTCCCAATTCTTGGGCGCCTTGAATGATTTCTTCCCGGTTTACTCCCGATGCAAACCGCTTTTCTTTGAATCTTTTTTTGACCGAATTCACGTCAACTGCCGATAATTTTTTCTCCGGCTTTATAAGAGCTACGGCTGTAATCATCCCGGTCAACTCGTCTACGGCAAACAAAGCTTTTGCCATTTGCGTTTCTCTTGGGGTATGGGTAAATTCGGCATGCCCCATAATTGCATCCAGGGACTCTTTGTCCAACTTATCTTTCAGGAATTCAGCCGCTTTATATGGATGTCCGCTTTCATCGCGATTAGGATTGGGATATTTTTCATAATCCATATCATGCAATAATCCGACGACCCACCATTTATCGGAATCGGCACTAAATTTTTTTGAATAAAACTCCATGCTTGTGGCAACTGCCAGCATGTGTTTCTTAAGATTGGGGGATTTCACCCATTCATCTAAAATTTGTAGAGCTTCTTGTCTACTCATCTTCCGCGGAATCAGCTTCCTTTATCAATTCCAAAAGACGTTCCAAATTTTTCTGCTCTATATATCCGGCGGCAGTTGCATCGGTTATAATATCCTTTGCTTCTCCGGTTAAAGCTACATTTGCATCATCAAACATTCTAAAAATTTCCCCGGCATTTTCTATGCTTATTTTATTTCCTTCATCATTTTCAGTTTTCTTGCCGCCAAACAGCGACTCAAAATTAAATGCCATACAACTTGGTAGCCGGTTAAATTTGTGGTATCTGTATTATGAGTTAATTATAACATGATAAATTTCAAAATTCTAAAAAAATCCAATAAAAGCAGGGCTCGTCTGGGAGTGATTAAAACCCCCAATGGAACGATCGAGACGCCGGCGTTTATTGGCGTCGCTACACAAGCCACTATTAAAACATTGGACAGTAAGGAGACGCCTAAAACCGGAACTCAAGCGCTGATTTGTAATACTTTCCATCTCCACCTAAAGCCGGGGGAAGAGGTTGTGTCCAAAAACGGAGGCCTCCACAAATTTATGGACTGGCAACGTCCATTAATGACCGATTCTGGAGGATACCAGGTTTTTAGCCTTGGATTCGGAAGAGATTATGGTACCGGCAAAGTATCGGTAAGCGATACCAATATACAAATGCATGCGAATGATACCAATAAAATAACTGTCGGACATCAGCCCAAAGATATAAGAATAACAAACGAAGGCGTATGGTTCCGCTCCCCCATAGATGGAAGGAAACTTTTTATCGGCCCCGAAGAATCCATAAAGATCCAGGAGAAACTCGGAGCCGATATTATCTTTGCTTTTGACGAATGCACCTCTCCCCTCGCCGATTACGAGTACAACAAAAAAGCTCTGCAAAAAACCCATCCTTGGGCGAAAATCTGTTTGAGAGCAAAGAAATCAAAGCAAGCGCTTTATGGAATAGTTCAGGGCGGAAAATTCAAGGACTTACGGATTGAAAGCGCCAGATTTATCGGCTCACTCCCTTTTGACGGATTTGGGATAGGCGGAGAATTCGGCGGCAGCAAAGCTAAAATGGAAAAGATGCTTTCTTGGGTGATAAAAGAGCTGCCGGAAGAAAAGCCGAGACATTTGCTTGGTATCGGACAATTGGAAGATATTCCAAAAATCATAAAACAAGGCGTAGATACTTTTGATTGCACTATACCGACTCATTATGCCAGGCACGGCTATGCCTTCATAAGCAAAAAATCGAATGTGGCATACGAGAAGCTTGATATGAATAAAACAAAATATTCAAAAGATCTTTCACCCTTGGACAAAAATTGTGATTGCTATGTTTGTAAAACTTATACCAGAAGTTATTTGCACCACTTATTGAAATCAAAAGAAATAACCGCTCTAAAATTACTGACGTTCCATAACCTGTTTTATTTTAATGAGTTTGTGAAAAAAATCAGGAATGAAATTAAAAACAATAAGATATAAATAGATAAAAATGGATATGAACGGATATTCATTGACTTACAATTTATACCAACTTATTTCGCGTAGCGCATATCTATTTATCTCTCGCGACCAACTATTCAGATGTCATATTTAGAAAAAACTCTTGAAAAGTACAATTATTCGATTCCTCCAGACCTCATCGCCCAAAAACCGGCCCATCCGAGAGATAGCGCCAAACTTTTGGTCTACGACCGTAAATCAAAGATTGTCCGCTTTGATACTTTTTTAAACCTCCCGAAATATCTCCCCAAAAAATCCGTCCTGGTGTTTAACAACACAAAAGTTCTTCCGGCAAGGTTAACGGTAACAAAACCGACTTCCGGTAAAGTGCGCATACTCTATACGGAAACAAAAAAAGGGCTAATGGAAGTGATGGCGGACAGGAAGCTCGATATCGGATCAAAACTGACGCTTGCTCCGGGAATATTTTTCTCGGTGAAAACCCGGTCCGAAAAATATTATTATCTTAAACCGTCGTTTCCTATTACCCGCTTATTTAAAATACTGGACAAATACGGCAAAACTCCGATTCCTCCGTACATAAAACATTCTCCCCTTTCGGAATCGAAATTGCGCCAAGAATACCAGGCAATTTTTGCCAAACAAAGAGGTTCCGTTGCTGCCCCAACGGCATCTCTGCATTTTACAAAGCGTCTTTTAAAAAATCTCAAAGATTCAAAAATTGCCGTTGAATTTATCACTCTTCATGTCGGACTTGGAACATTTGCTTCACTAACCGAGGAAAATCTAAAAACCAAAAAATTACACGAAGAATTCTACTCAATAAGCCCGGCAACCGCCAAACGATTAAACCAATATAAAAAAGACGGCCGGATAATTATTGCCGTCGGGACAACGACTGCTCGCACTTTGGAAAGTGCGGCAAATAACAAACTTCAAATAACAAGTCTCAAATCAAAGACGAAATTATTCATACAAGAAGGATATAAACTTAAATTTATCGACGGGATGATAACAAATTTTCACGTTCCCAAATCAAGCTTAATGATGCTGGTATCGGCACTGACCGGACGAAAACAATTGTTGAATTTATATAAAAAAGCGATTGCAAAAAGATTAAGATTTTTTTCTTTCGGCGATGGGATGCTTATAAAATAAAACCGCCTGACAGCGGTTAATTTTTCGTCGTATTTCAATTTAGAAATCATCCGATTCTCTGCTCAAAGAATGAAACACTCTGCTCAAAACCCCATCAACCAAGTCCTGAACACAATCGGAAGCGCTTTTACAACTCAGGTTGTCCTGAATTCTTATCAAAGCTTCCCTCAATATAAAACTGGAATCTCTCAATCCGCAGCTTAATATCAATTCTTTAGTGAGAGAATTAAGAAACTTTTCGAAATCTTCGGGAGAAACAGGGCCTTTGACCGCCAACTTTTCTTTTCCCATAAAAACCTCTCCAGAGAACTGAATAGATTGTATATTAAACTCCTATTATTTGCGAGAAGAAAAATCGACGATAACCACGAATTCACCCTTTACATTCTTTGGATCACTTTTAAGTTTTTCCAATACCGCCCCGGGATTTCCGGTAAAATAATTTTCAAAAATTTTTGTCATCTCCTTGGCCACAAAAAGTCCGCACTCCGGGGCTACTTCTTCGATGGCTTCCACCGTTTTTAAAATTCTGTGGGTAGATTCAAAAAATACCAGAGTTTCCTCTTTATCCAAAAATTCCCTTAAAAGATTCCTTAATTGTCCGGGTTTTTTGGGAGGGAAACTTATGAAAGTAAACTGTCTTGCTCTTATTCCAGAAACCGCAATCGCACTCACTAAAGCGGAGGGTCCTGGTATTACCCTAACCTCTATACCCTCTGCCCTTGCTATTTTTATTAATTCCTGTCCGGGGTCGCTGATTCCCGGAGTTCCTGCCGAAGTTATATAGGCCACGTTCCCTTTTTTCAAAATTTCCTCCGCCTTTCCCGAAGCCGACCGCATATTCCTGTCATTATATTTAAAAAGTCCTTTCCCTTTTATATTGTATGCATTAAGCAGCTTAACCGAATCTTCCGGGCTCTCGGCAATAATCGAGTCAACCGAACGCAGCGTTTCCAAAGCGCGTTCTGAAATATCTTTTAGATTACCTATAGGAGTTGAAACTATGTAAAGCATTATTCAACGGTTACTGATTTTGCCAGATTTCGGGGCTTATCCACATCATAACCTTTCATTGTTCCGAAATGATAGGCAAAAATCTGAAGTGGAACTACCGCCAGTACCGGCGTCAGCATTTCGAGGGTTTTGGGAATATAAATGACATCATCGGCGAGTTTGGAAATTTCCTTGTCTCCTTTTGTCGCTATAGCCAGAACCGGACCGCCACGGGCTTTCAATTCCTGGATATTGGAAATATTTTTTTCATAAACCGAATCCTTAGGAACAATGACTACCGAAGGAAAATTATTATCGATCATTGCCAGAGGCCCGTGTTTCATCTCCCCTGCTCCCAATCCTTCGGCATGAACATATGAAATTTCTTTAATCTTAAGCGCTCCTTCAAAAGCCGCAGGTAAATTATATTTTCTTCCCAAATATAAGAAGTTCCCGTATTTAGAATATTTCTGGGACATTTTTTTTATTTGGGAGTCGGTTTTCAAAATTTCTTTTATAAGCGCCGGCAGTTTTTTTATTTCTCCGGCTATTCTCTGACCCATCACCAGAGACATTGCCCTCTGTCTTCCCAGAAACAATGTCAGCAAGGAAAGAATAGTTACTTGCGAGGTGAAGGCCTTTGTCGAGGCCACGCCTATTTCGGGACCGATGTGCTGATAAACTCCTGCATCCGTATCCCGGGCGATGCTCGATCCGACAGCGTTGACTATTCCCAGCGTCAGAACTCCTTTTTCTTTTGCTTCACGGATTGCCGCTAAGGTATCGGCCGTTTCTCCCGATTGGGAAATTGCCAAAAGCGCATCGCCTTTTTCAAAAACCGGTTTTTTATATCTGAATTCCGAACCGACTTCGGTTTTGACAGGAATTTGAGCATATTCTTCCAGCATATATTCTCCGACTTTTCCGGCCAAGTAAGCCGTACCACAGCCGACAATATGAAGACGCTTAACGTCCCGCAGCTTTTCCTTTATCGATTCCAGCCCTCCAAGCTTTGCCATTCCCTCATCGGCTATGAGACGTCCCCTGATTGAATTTTCAATCGCTTCCGGCTGTGAGTTTATTTCTTTCAACATGAAATGGGCAAATCCGTCCTTTTTTGCAACTTCCATATCCCAATCCAGCTGTTTGATGTCTTTTTTTACGGGACGGCTGGATAATGTATATACCTCAAAACCATCCGGAGACAAAACGGCATATTCGCCGTCGTTCAGGTAGATGACTCTTCGCGTATGTTTAATCACAGCCGAAGCATCCGAGGCAACCAAATACTCTCCATCTCCGATGCCCACCAGAAGCGGGCTGAAATTCCTGGCAGCAATTAGCTGCCCGGGATTATGGGAATCGATAATCGCCAGCCCATAAGTGCCTTTAATCTGACGCAACGCAAGCGCTACCGCTTCCGGAAGAGTCAGTTTTTGGGATTTTTTTATTTCCTCGATCAGGTGGGCTACGACTTCGGTATCCGTTTCCGAAGTGAACTTATGGCCCTTTTTGACAAGATGCGATTTGAGCTCTTTGTAGTTCTCTATAATTCCGTTATGGACCAGCCATATTGACCCGGAACAATCATGGTGAGGATGAGCATTGGCTTCAGTAACGCCTCCATGAGTCGCCCACCGGGAATGTATGATGCCCGTTGTTCCGTTGACTTCTGTGCCGTTTATTTTTTCCTCAAGAGCCGAAATTTTTCCGACGGATTTTACCGATTTTATTTTTCCGTTTGGTTCGATTATGGCAAAACCGGCGGAGTCGTATCCTCTGTATTCAAGATTTCTGATGCCGTCCATCAGTATCGGCAACACCTGTTTTTTTCCTGCATAACCGACGATTCCGCACATGCGCCGATTATATCACAATATCTTTCATCAAAAAAAGCGGACCTAATGCCCGCTTACCAATTGTCGCTTCCACCAATTTCTTTGATTACAAAATCCTCAAATGCCGGATCCATGCGGATAATCTTTCTTACGGCCCTGATATCATTCTCGCCGACATCGCCCTTTCTGGCTCTTTTCAAAACCGCATTTACGTAACGAACGACATTCCTCAACCCGACGATATTAAATGACTTACCGCCGCGCCTGAGATTCATAAACGGCGCGCTGCCGGAGATTGGAGTGTAAACACACATAAAATATCCGGGAAGTGAGTGAATTCCCAAAATAATCCTCTCAAACAATTCGGCAGTCTGCGGACCATTTGCATCCGGATAGTAAAACTTATGATCGGTTGAGACCATATCCATAAGAAATCGGCTTCTCTGCCGCCAACAACGTTCCAGGTTTTTTGGCAACTTCAATTCGGGCGGCCAACCAACCGGTCGGATCCCTTTCTCCGTCATAGCACCCCCCTGCCATGATATGAACTAATTGAAGTCTATCATCGACCGGTCGGAATGCAAGCCCCGTTAAATGCCATCATGGACAGAGATGGGCTATTGCAAGATATTCGTAAACTGCTAAATAAATTATATATAAATTTGAAATTATTTAGCATCTAACGGGGCAAGTTTAACGGTTAGTGCCCCGAACTTTCTTTCCTTCTTTTTTCTTGCGCTTTTTTAAAGCCATTTTTCTCTTTTTATTCATATTTTTTGTTGTATTGATTATATCAGATTACCCGAGTTTAAACCCTATTATTGGTTTCTGTCGAAATTGAGTGTTGCGGGAATGATAAATACGATAAAAAATCCCGCCAAAATAAGAGCATCAATTCCGAGAGAATTAAGCGAGAGGGTTTTAACAACTTGCGCTGCCGTTCCTTGGCTCAAAATAACCTGGCGAAAAGCGTCGACTCCGTAAGTAAGAGGATCCAGTTTTGAGAGCCACTCCATCCAAATTGGAACTTGGGTCAACGGAAAAAATGCTCCCGATAGGAAAAACATCGGGAAAAACAAAACCTGCATAACTACACCGAAGCTTTCGGTAGTAGTCATCAATGATGCTATCAAAAGTCCCAGTCCGGCGATAGCAAAGGAAAGTAAAATCATAAACACGACAAGATGAAAGACAATCGTAAAGTTCAGATAAACTCCAATAAATGGAGCCAACGCCAAAAGAATCAAGGCCTGAAGAGTGGCAACGGTAGCGGCTCCGGCAATTTTTCCTATAACAATCGAAACTCTGGAAACTGGAGCAACCAGTATTTCTTTTAGAAAACCGAATTCTCTATCCCACACTGTAGAAACCGAAGAGAAAAATGCTATCCCCATTACATTCATAGCAATAATTCCCGGATAAACGAACTGTATGAAATCCAGGCCGAAACTGCTGCGCGCCAAAATTTGACGGAAACCGAAACCAAAAACAACCAGAAACATCACCGGTTGAAAGGCTGTAGAAATAATACGGGGCTTATCCCTCCAAAATCGGATTATTTCCCTCATCCAAATTGTTCGCGTAGATATAAAAAACTCTTTCATATAAATATAGGTTAGCGGCGACGGGACATAAAATGTTGGCGCATGACATCTGATGCCGATGCGGACTCTTCTCTTATCTGTTTGCCTGTAATTTTTAAGAACACGTCGTCTATTGTCGGCTCCCTTAATTCAACGGAATCTATCTTGGCCTTACTTTTGGAAAAAAGCTTCGGTAAAAAAGTCTTTCCGTCTTGGATTTCTACCCTGATTCCTCCCTGCATATCCTCAATTTCCGTTGCCTTAAAAATCTCCACGTCTTTTTTTAGAATAGAAACATCTTTTGATTTTATGGTGATGATATCTCCCCCTACCATTGATTTCAGGTTTCCCGGAGTGTCCAACGCCACAATTGATCCATTGTCGATAATCGCAATTCTGTCACAATATTCCGCCTCATTGAGATAATGAGTCGTCATGAAAATTGTCATCCCAAAATTTTTCTGTAATTTAAGAAGAAATTGCCAGATATGAGCACGTGTTTGAGGATCCAGTCCTATTGTCGGTTCATCAAGAAATAACACCTTGGGATAATGCAGAAGCCCTCTCGCGATTTCAAGCCGCCTCTTCATCCCTCCCGAAAAATTTTTTACAATTCCGTCACGCCTGTCCCAAAGTTCAACCAATTCAAATACTTCCCGAATGCGCTTTAAGAAATCACTCCTGGATACTCCGTATAATTCGGCATGAAATCTCAAATTCTCCATAGCCGTAAGCCTGTCGTCCAGAGACGGATCTTGAAAAACCAATCCTATGGATTTTCTTACGTCATCCTTGTCTTTAATCACTTCAAATCCATTAACGACCGCACTGCCCGATGTCGGCTTAACAAGGGTTGAAAGTATTCCTATTGTGGTAGATTTTCCGGCTCCATTGGGGCCCAAAAAACCGAATATTTCCCCTTCTTTGACATCAAAAGAGACCCCTCTAACGGCCTCAAGTTTATCGAATTTTTTCGTCAGATTATTTACTTCAATAACATTCATGGAAAGTTGATTCTACCATAAACGACCGGAAATTTTAATCTATTCCCGACAATCTTTTTACTGTTTCTATATTTTTTTTATCCGGCCCGTTATCGTCATATCCGGGGACCTCGAGAATTGCCGGCACTCCATTAAAAATCGGATGATTCAAAAAATTGGAAAATCCCTCTTCGCCTATAAGTCCCTTGCCTATATTTTCATGCCTGTCTTTGTTTGACCCGGCCGGAGTCTTACTGTCATTGAGATGGATGGCCCACAAATTATCCGCCCCGATTTTATCATTTAACATCTTGGCAAAATTATCCACTCCCTTTTTGGAAAAGTCGGCAAATATTCCGGCCTCAAAAGCATGGGCCGTATCCAAACAAAATCCCAGCCTGGGATTGTTCACAAGCTTCATTATCGAGCCGACTTCTTCGAGAGAATCACCAACCAAGTTTCCCGCCCCGGCGCTGTTTTCAATAATCAATCTTCCTTCTTTAATCCGGCCTAAAATATCCGACAGTTCCTTTGCAACAAGATGCTCCGATTCTTTTTGAGGTCGGGTTCCGCGCGAACCTATATGAAATATGACACCAAATGCTCCAAGCTCATTAGCTATCTCCAAATGCCTCTCCAAAAGCGCTTCCGAAATCCTGGGCATATTACCCTTGGGACTGGCGAGATTTATCAGATAAGGCGCATGTAAAAAAACGGGGTTGATGTCGTTTATCTTACACTCACTAATAAATTTTTTGGCCGTTTCCGAGTCGGGTAGAAGAGCGCTCCAGCGGACAGGGCTGGCCCCAAAAATCTGTATGGTATTGGCTCCTATTCTTTTAGCCTCTCTTATGGCCGTCAAAAAACCTCCGCTGGCCGAAACATGGCCACCGATTCTTTTATTTGATTTGTTTTTTTGATTCTTCATGAATTATTCTCTCCAAGCGTGAAAATTTAAGAAGAGTAAAAATCACAAGACTCCCCACTATTATTCCGACAACGTTAAGTAAAAACATAAGAAAAGAAATTTGAACTTCCGGCCAATTAAAATGACTCAATGCTATCCCCAGATAACTGAGAGGAGGGACTAATGAAACGGAGACTGCAATTCCGGGAAGTATTTCGTTGGCCTCCCTGTGAACCCAAGCGAATGTAGCAGCGATGCCCGAAGCCAGTGCCACAAAAAAATATAAGAACGCCGCTCTTAAGGTATTTTCAAAAATAAATATACCGCTATTGCCTCCAAAGATTATTGCGACAACAAAAGAAACGGCAGTAATAACTCCAACAGATTTTAGCAAGAGAATGCTTGCCGGTTTTATTGAATTGATTTCACCCACGGAAAAGCCGAGCCCGATAACAAGAACCGGAGTCAGGATTGGAGCAACCAGCATACCTCCTATAACTATGGCGATGCTCTGCAGTAACAGCCCCGAAGCAATGATAATCGCCGACAGAAAAAGAAATGTAAAATAAACAGAATTCGATTGCCCCTTTTTGAGCAATTCGGAGACCGTTCTGTATTTGTCGGACACTTTCACCTCCATTATATTTCCTTTATTTGTTTGTTCAGCCATAAATAATTATTTTATTAATCCCCCTTCTTTAAATATCTCCATTAATTGTTTTTGATTTTTCTCCATTACATATTTAACCGCTTCATCCGTTTTCCGTCCAGATTCAACCTCTTTTTGCACATTCTTAACGATTGTGTCCAAAAATTCCGGATTTTTTTCGAACAACCCCAGTACCGCCTTTTTTTGCTCATCGGTCATTCCCGATATTTTGCGTTCTATCGTTTTTTTAAAAAGAAAATCTTTAAGAGTCATTGTTTTATTTTTGTAAATTGGTCGAATGTTTTTTTAACCAGCGCGTCAATTATGGCGATTGATTTTTCGTCGGTCAAATTTCCTTTATCGTCAAATTTTTGGGCACCGTTGGTGATGAGCACTTCCGGTTGAGGAACAATAAACATATCCAGAGCCTCCAGGATTTGACGCAAATGAGCCTGGCCTCTTAAGGTTCCTGAGTTGCCCGTAGAGACGCCCAAAATAACAGCCCCCTTGCCCTTAATCGTCTCATCGTGTTTTCTTGAAAGCCAATCGATTGCGTTCTTTAATCCGGCGCTTATGGAATGATTATGTTCGGGGGATGAAATAATAAATACATCGGCCCATTCCGCCATGTTTCTTAAAATTTTTACCTGCTCGGGAAACGGATTTTCCAAGTCCTGATTGTATATCGGCAAATTAAGTTCTGCTAAATCCACCTCTTTCACCTCGGCGCCATATTTTTTAGCCGTTTCGACGGCAACTTTAAGCGCTTTCTTGTTGAAGGAATCTTTCTTAAGACTTCCCGAGAAAGCCAATGCTTTTAATGCTTCCATGTTGTGATAATTATATTTTAATCTAGTATAGTATACCATTCCCCAAAGAAATTGTGTTCTGTGCATTCTTTTTGGTACAATTTTCCAATGAAACGCCGCCTGTTAACCATTTTATTGATAATTATTGCCGTTGCGGCGATATCATTTGCCGTTTTTACCCTTATCCCCAAAAACGGGTCTAACAACACGTCTCCGGAGACAACAACACCGTCACTATCGATCAATGGACGGGTAATTTACCTGGAAATTGCCGATACCGAACAAAAAAGGACCGAGGGGCTTTCGGGTCGGGATAGCCTGCCTCAAAATAGCGGGATGCTTTTTGTTTTTGATACTCCCGGGCAATACGAATTTTGGATGAATGAAATGAGATTTCCTCTGGATTTCATTTGGCTGAACGAAAACAAGGTGGTTCAAACAGACGAAAACATTCCCGCCCCACCAAAAGACGCTCTACCGGCCTTTATAAGACCTGAGTATGCAGTAGATAAAGTTTTGGAAGTTAACGCCGGATTTATAAAATCAGCCTCGATAAAAATCGGAGACGAAGTCAAAATAAGTTTCTAATTTTTGTAGGGAAGAAATTTGAATTTATCCAGGTCATAAACGACATTTTTCCTTTCAACAACAACCCTCCAGCCATTTTTTCTTGCCTCATTTACCAAAACATCGTCCGGATTAAAGGCTATCGGATGACCGACAAGTTTAAGCATAGCAATATCATTTCCGCTATCTCCCGCGGCAACGGAATTCTTCCAATCGGGAATCATTTTTTTGCTGGCGAGGTATTGCTCAAGCAGCGGCCCTTTATTGGAGAAATTCATCAGTTTTGCTTTATATTCAAAGCTCAATAATTTATCGACTCCTTTGATAAAATCTTTCTCTACATACCTGTCCATAAAAAGGCCGTTTTTCAATTCTATTGTCGTACCGAATGAGACGTCAAAACCCATATGCAGGGCAAATCTGTCAACCATATACCAGGGAGAGCCGGATATGGCCACGAGATAATAGCCCTTCTTTTTGAGTTCCGGAATTAAATCTCTAGTGAATCTGTAAACCTTGTCTTTCTCACTATCCATTACTTCCTTTGCAACATCTTCAACGTCATTAAATTTCTTTCCTATAATGTATTTGTTGTAAATATCCATCACCTTTCTGATGTAATCATCGTAATCCCCAACTCTGTTGAGCCAAGCCAAATAATCCGATTCCATTTCATGATTGGCTTTTTTGGGAAAAATCCCCGACCGCACCAATCCCCTTACCAACTCAATCAACAGACTGGATCGGAAAATTGTGCCATCAATATCAAAAACCCCTATTTTTACCTTCTTCATGATTATTTTCGTTTATTCAGAACTTTACCACAAAAAAACAATGCCGCAAGAGGCATTTAAAACCGACAAATATCAAGTCCTTCAAAACTATCCGGCTCTATATGCACCCGGAAATTGAGGCAAAGGACGCAATGATTGCAGCCGTTTCGGCGCGAAAAGTCAGTCGTCCAAAAGTTACAATATTGAACTTTTTTTCCGATGCAATGTGAATTTCATTTTCATCCCATCCCCCCTCAGGACCGACAAATAATCCGACAGGGCCCGGCGATCCGGATAAAGACGACTGTTTTCCGGAAATATCAAAGAAATAATTGACGGAATTGGTTTTCGCATCCTGGCACGCATTTTCAAAACTCATCGGTCGGGAAATTTCAGGCACAATTCCCCTGCCTGACTGTTCGGCCGCCTCCTTGGCTATTGCTTCCAAGCGCGCCATATTCAACGACAACTTAACCGTTCTTTTGGTCAGTATCGGAACTATCCTATTTATTCCGATCTCGGTAGCCTTTTGCACGACAAGTTCAAAATTTTCTCTCTTTAAAATAGAGCAGTAAAGAATAGTCTTTATTTTCGGCTCATTTCCGCCCGTCTTAACTTCTCCAACTTTGAGTTTAATATTGTCTTTTGAAACCTCGGTTATTTCAACTTCAGCCTCACTATCCTTGCCGTCACATAAAATCAATTTATCTCCCACCGAAAGCCTCAAAACATTTTTGAGCTGATTGTAAAATCCGGCATCGCTTATCGCTAATATTTTTTCATTCAAGTTAAAATTACCGATAAAGCGCTGAAGTCTCATATTATTTTGTTTTAGTCTCACTCACCGCCTGACAATATCTGCAATAATCACAATCTTGTGATGATTTCGGAATTGAATCGGACATAAGACATTTTTTTATGTCTTTGATGGTGCCTTCTATCCAGGAATCATCGCCTTTGTATGGAATAAGCTTGACGTCAAACTCCAGTTTTCCGTCAAAAGCCTCCTTGTCCGCCTTTCCGTTGCAATAGACAAAATATCCTGTTTCCGACACCTTGAATCCATTTTGCCTGAAAAGCCATTGATAAACTTCCATCTGCCGCTTGTATCCGTCCTGCCACTCGGCATCAAGATTAACTTCTCCGTTTTTACTGGTAGCTTTATAATCGGCAATAATAAGCTCACCTTTCGGATTTATCCAGACATCGTCCACGCCTCCGGTTACCATCAAATTCGTCGCCTCGTGTAAATATTGCACCCCCGCCCTAAGTGAGTCGCGCCACTCATCCATTTTCTCATGCTCAAAAGGTATGGCGTCAATTCCGTAAGCTTTCATAAAAGGATGGGCGGTATGCTGAGCCCTGTGGATATCAAATTCCTTTTTTAGCAATGCATCAACTGCGCTGTTTAAGCTAAACGGGTAACCCGGAGGCCGCCCGATTCCAAGGCGTCTGTCCAGATAAAAACATCGCGGACATTCCAAGAATAAATCTATTTTGCTGCGGCTGATTCTAAACGGCTCTTCCGATTCGGGATCGAATAATCCCCTTGTCCTTTTGGGAGAATAATATTGAGACATAATGTGTCTATTCTATCAGTAATAATATTTTTTTCAATAAATCCCGCACTTTTTATTGGATAAAAAAATGGAGCGTTTATCACGCTCCGATACCAATCCACTCGGCACATTCATCCGGCATTTCACCGACAGGCGGATCCTGAAAAATAGCGCTCGAAAGAGAAATATCCTTTGGGCCTCTTTCGATCTTTACGACAACAGCAACAGCTACCAATCCCGCCGCCACCAACGTAGCCTTAACCGCTCCGCTCATCTTGCTGCCTCCTTTTTGTTCGCCTCAGCCTGACGCATGGACTAAATTTTTCTTAACATATTATAACATAATTATATATTTTTTACAAGCATCAAAAACCCCGCTTTCGCGGGGTTTTTATAATCATCGGTGAATCACCAACAATTAGTAGCGATCATTGCCGAATCTGCGCTGAGGTCTTTCCTCTTTTGCACGGGCTTCATTGACAACCAATTTGCGGCCGCCAATTTCTTTGCCGTTAAGTTCAGCAATAGCTTTTTCAGCGTCGGCATCTTCCATTTCGATAAAACCGAATCCGCGTGAGCGGCCAGACATTTTATCGACGATAACCGCGGCGCTGATGACATT
>JAKAHY010000011.1 GCA_021814695.1 bacterium | reverse complement strand
TCCGATATCTCCGGTACAACTGTATTGCAAAGTATCATCCGCATCACCGGTTGAAGTCCAAGTTGCCGTAGAGCTTCCTCCCCTGGTTATCCTCGCCGGACTGAATGAAAGGCTGCAAGTTGGCGCAGCGATAATAGCAGAAACCCCAACAGTGGCATTCGCTTGAACAGATCCTCCCGTGCCGGTGCATAAAATAGAAAAAGTGGTTGTTCCCGCCATAGCATTTACCTGATCATTTCCTTGTGTAAATCCACCCGTCGAAAATCCGGCACCGGCTAAAGAATGGCATTCCGTAGCATTAGCTGAATTCCAATGCAAAAATGGAGCCGCTCCCAAGGGAACCTGAGAGGTTTTGGTACCATCCGGATATTCTGCCCAAAGCTGAGCTGTCGGCGCAGAAACCGTTGGTGCCGTAACCGTTATTTTAGCGCCACAAGAAGAGTTTCCGACAGAATTGGAAACATCTAATGTACACGTCTGAGTTTGAGAAGAAATTATATTTGAAATAATTCCTTCGTTTCCCGAAAGCGTACCCGACCCTATATCTCCGGTACACGAATATGGAATGGAGCCATCGGCATCGCCTGTTTGATACCATTTTGCATTTGTTAATCCACCACCGACTATCGAAGTTGGGCTGAATGAAATTGAGCAAGAAGGAGCTGATGATGTTGGGGGGAGAGTCGGGATAATCCACATTGGATTGTAAGTCGAATACTCAAGTTCCCTTCCCATATCATAGTTTCCACTCTGACTTCCCGAAAAGTTTTCAAAAGAGTACAAGTTCGGAAGAAATGCCGAATTTCCCAAAAAAGCCCTGACAAATCTGCCACCAGGAATCCTTCCTGGGATTGCCGCTGACGTTCCAGGATCTCCACAGGAAATGGTATTGGGATTATTCACCTGATGACATGTATTAAGATAAGAACTTCCATCAGCAGAAGATTTTGTCTGAATCCATTGAAAAAGAGGGATCATCGAGGGCTGCGTGTAATATGAAGGAAGGGAGGGCTTTAAAGAAGCTCCCTGTGCAAGAGAGTAGGCATATGCCGCATCATTCAAATCAACAAAAAGGATACCCGCGTATACCGGATTTTCCTCTCCATGATTGTACATTTTTGTATATGTGGCTCCCCCATCCCACGATTTCGATTCGGAAACCAATCCGCTGGCTACATCATTGGGGTCGGAAGAAATATTAAATGTTTTCTGAATATAGTTTTGTTCCACGCCATCAAGTCCGGTTATTCCATTAAGTTTCGCGGCAGAAACTGCCATAACTATCCCAATATAGTCTTCGGAACAGGAGTTTCCTTGTTCGGAACCACACTTATCATAAACGATGTGATTTCCGTCAGCTGCATCGCGCAAAACCAATTTCATTTTTTGTTGAATATTGCTGCTCAGCTGGCTCGACATTTTCCACCCCTCAATTCCAAGCAAATATGCGGAACGCTCACTCAGCCAATTACGACCCCAGGAATTTTGGTCCCACCCTATCTGACTGGAGTTTAACCAATTTTGATTATTAAATGTATTTGCCGAAAAATAAGAATCTACCATTGTTTCGAATTGAGCCGATGTCTGAATGCAAGCAATTACATCTTTTGAAATATTAACCGGGTCACCTTGAGATTTATTAGCTATTAACCCACTTAATAGATCATTCTGAATCTGTACAACCGTCTTAGGAACCACGCCAAATGTAATATCATTACTAGTACCAGAGTTATTAGTGATCGAAATTTGATAATTCCCGGCCGTAACAAGATTGCTCATGGGGAGAGAGGAGCAGTCAGTCGTTGGGTTGCTTAGTATGGAATAAAATTTGGAGAGACCGCTCGGCACATAAAAATCTATATTCGTTCCATCGCTGGAATAGGCATTGAGCTTTATTTTTTCTCCGAAATTCAAAGTGTTAACCGAATCAAAATTCGATCCGATTATAACAACATGAGTTCCAATCGGTCCATTTATGGAAGAAAGAGAACTAATGTGAGGCTCTCCAACAGTAGCGTTCTCAGGAATGGAAATTGTCGATGTGGTGGCTTCTGAAGTTGTATGAACCAAGTTTGTTGATGAAGACGATGAGGATGTGCTTACCGAAGAAATGCATCCGTATAAAGAATTCAATTTTGCCCTGGTTGTCTTACCAACAAATCCCGTTGGATATTTAAGTCCGTAAATATCAAGAATGTCGCTTTTATATTTTTCTTGAAACTTATTTACAGCTAAAGCAGTTAAATTGCCATAGATCTGATTACCAACATCATTCCCTGAACTGAACCCTTCTTCAGTAAGTGCCTTCTGTAATGCGGTCACTTCATTACTCTTATCATTTAATCCTAAATTAACGTTAAATGTGTGGCACCACTGATTTGAAGCAACCCCTTGTGATTGATTAATTTGATTTTGAAGCTGATTAATTTGAACCAATAACGCCTGAATTTGGCTTTGTAAAGATATTATATCTTGAGCAAAAACAACCCGGGTAAACAAAAATATAACAACGACAATCGCTATCAAATAAAAATATTTTTTATACATGAACTAATTATATATCACCGGACAGGTAATTAAAACAAAATGCGCCAAACTGACAAATTTCTCTTATTCAATATTTATTACAGATAGAACAAAGATGGGAGCATCTCCTTTTTTGGATGATTACCATTTCCAGGACACTGCATTTTTTATCCCGTTCAAAGCGAAGAGGGTGGACATGACCGCATGCTTTGCATGCTATGCACTTCCTATGTATTTGCTGCCTTTGGCAGCTTTATAATTTTGTGGTCGGATTCTCCCTCAATGCGGCTCATTTTGAACATTGCGGAGGGGGTGAGATTCGAACTCACGAGGAGATTTCTCTCCTACTGCATTTCGAGTGCAGCCCATTCGACCACTCTGGCACCCCTCCGCAATGTTCACAATCTTCAACCCCTGCCCACCAGCAGGCGGGACTCTGGCACGTCTCCAAAATTACTCGTTGATGAACTTCTTTATTTCATCCTCAATCTTATGATGAGCAATAACATGCTGGCCGTCGGGAGCATAGGGAATTTCTTTCCAGCGATGGATCTGCAAAGCTCTGCCGTCCGGACAATTAACAGTGACATATTCTTCGTCAATGCCAATTTTAACCCCGTCAAATTCGGCCTCAATCTTTTTAATGAGTTTTTCTGCGTCGGCCGTTTCAAGCCAGTTTGAATGCTCCCCTTCTTTGCGCAACTGCTCCGACATTTGATCTTTTAAGCCATCTTTTCTTTCCATATTGTTGAAAATTAATAATTTGGTGGACCTGGGGGGAATTGAACCCCCGACTCGACTATGCCATAGTCGCGTGTTACCACTATACTACAGGCCCGCTCAACATTGATAATTTATATCAATTTATAGAACAAATCAAATCTCCAATCTTCAGTAGTTCATTATATAAATCGGCAGAAAAATATTCGATCCTGCAGACACCTTTGTAATCAATCTTTCTTGATGTTTTCTCCGATGTTCGCGGGTCAATCCTTGTTTTATAAAATTGTCTCATTGGTATTTTAGTTACAGACAGCCAAAATCTTTCAAGTTTTTTTACATCCTGATCAGCTCTACATTGGACAGTACAACGAAATTTTTTTTCATCCAAGTCATAAGTCGATCTTAGCAAGAATAAAAAGGCCCTAATTATTCCAGGGCTTGAATTCCCAAACGTCAATGAGCCATGTCTAGATTTTGATCCTTCTCCTAGATAAAGCGCGCCCATAACTAATTTTGCAACGTTCCTATCTTTCAGATCACCGGATAGATAAGAAACTCTTTTTTCTACCGATTTTAAATATTTTTCTCTTTTTTCTTTGTTAACTCTGAGGGCGATAACTCTTCCTTTATTTATATTGGATAGCATTTTCCTCTCTATTCTTAATTTTTGTATTTTAGAAAGTGGTATTCCATTACACCAATTAGATAAGGTACTTTTGGGTATTGGGGAGCTTATCATCTTCATAATTTCTCCGTAAGTTTTTCCACTCTTTCTAAGTTTTATAACTTTGTTCTTCAACTCGGCGTTCTTCATCTATTTATTGTACCATAGAACTCATCAATGTGGGGTATGGTAAAAACAAACATCAACTATAAATATGTTATAATGATGTTATAAACCAATACAAAAATGAACAAAAAAGTATTAATACTAATTCCCCTTGTAGCGGCAATAATCGCCGGTTATTGGTTTTGGAAGCAATCCCAAACAGCTCCCGGATATTACGGCCTTCCGGTCGTCGCCTGCATAGACACAACCGAACCGATAGTCCAAAATTTCTCGTTCAGATTAAAAATATCTATTAACGGGCAAGATGTTCCTCTGGATTCAAATATCGGCCATGATCCCGGACAATGCCTGCGCTCAATCCACACCAACGATTCAAGCGGAGTCGTCTTGGTTCAATCCAACAATCAAAACATTTACACCTTAAAAGATTTTTTTAATGTCTGGCATAAAAATTTTACATCAGCCGAATTGATGGGATACGTGTCAGGAAATGGCCATAAAATTTCCGTTTCGGTTAACGGGGCTTCGGTTAATACAACCGAACAAACCCCAATTCACGCAAACGATTCTATTGAAGTTGTTTACCGGTAGAATCTCCTTTGAAAGCTTTTTTCAACACCCCCCTTACCCAAGGAACCATATACTTGTCTATGGTGTATTTATCGCCTGAATTTATTAGAAGCGAAAAAGAAATACCATAAAGCATAAGATGGGGCCACAACAGCTCCCTGAAATACAAAATGGAAAGAGTTATAAAAACAAGAGATATAAGAATGGTCCAGCGCATTGAAAAACCGATAAGTATAAAAAAACCTATCATAAGTTCCGATAATCCGGCACCGGCGGCAATAAACTGCGCAGTGGCATGGAAAAAATCTCCCAAATGATATTGATTATAAACATCAACCGTCAGCCCTTGATGCAAAAATTTAATAGTATATCCGGCATAAATCAAAGCCACTCCATAAAGAATTCTGACAATAGGCGTTTCCAAAAACCGATAATCGGACATCTTTTCTATCCATCTCTTTTGGCCAAAGAACAACCCGTCAAAAGAAAGAAACCGAGAACCAAACAAAAATAATACAAGAAGTTCTCCGAGATAATTAGTGTAAGTAATCATATAAAATCCGAAAACGCTCGAAACGTAAAAATAGGCAATAATCCCCAAAGCAGCGGCAAGCTCGGTTAAAGTTCCGGTAATAATCATAAATGAGGCTATAAAAAGAAACAGTCGAATAGCGCCTCCGTAAGGAACCTGCGAAAGAGGAAGTTCCGGTCCTAAAATGACGTTAGCTTGAGCCGAAAAGAAAAAAGCGGCGCTTATAGCAATTCTTATAATGAGCGGCCCGATAACAGCGGCTTTTCTCACAACTTTATCCAAAATATCGGAAAATTTTGTTGTGGACCAGATTATGATAATTAAGTATGAAAGAGCGACAAGAATTCCGATTGTGATGAAAACTTTAAGATGTTGAGGATCAATCAACGGCGCTAAAGGATTGGCAGCGTCCGTTTTTAATCCTGCCTGAAATTCAAATGCGGGCAAAACATAAGCCTCATGGGCAAGGGCTACGGGGGCCAAAATAATCCCAACCGATACCGCCAAAAATAAACTCAGTAGATATTTTTTCATAATTTATTTATTTCCCGGAACATCTAAATGATCCATGGCATATTTCCAGCTGGAACGGACTTTTTTACCGGGATTGAATATATTATCGGGGTCAAATGAGTCTTTTGTCTGTTCAAACAGGCCGACAATTTTCTTGCCGTACATAAGTTCAAGGTATGGGCTGCGAATAAGGCCGTCGTTATGTTCGGAAGTTGTTGTACCCTTGAATTGGATTATGAGTTCATAAACTTTTTTGGAAAGTTCTTCTATTATCGGTTTGGTTTTGGGATCTTCTAGCTTCATCAAAGGAATTATATGAAAGTTTCCATCCCCTATATGCCCGGCAACCGTGTAAAGAATTTTGTACTGATCCAAGATCGCATACAGCTTGGGGAAAAACTCCGAAAGCTTTTCCGGCCGAACTGAAAAGTCGTCAATAAACGGCGCCGTGTGCATATTTTTTATTTTGGAACGCAGAAGATTGAAGCTTTCGCGCCTGAAAACCCAGTATTCTTTTTCCTCTGTCAGTGAGGTCACTTTTGTTTTAAGCCCATGTTTTTTGAAAGCATCGCAGGCCTTTGTTGCCGCTTCCAGAGCTTCTTTGTCGGTATCGCCGGAAAACTCCGCCATCAAAAGCAGTTTGGGAATGCCTCCGGTAAACATCAGCCATGCCTCTGGAATAAAACTGAGGGCTAATTTTATAAAACTGCCTTTCATTTTTTTTATCACTTGCGGCAAAAACTTCATGGCAATTTTAAAAGTATTGTCGTCAAACGACTCGAAGCTTTCTGGTTTATAAACCAAAACATCATCAATAATGGACGGGATGGCATTTATATCGTTAAGATAGGCAATTACCAGATGCCGGTAAGGTTTTGGCTTCACGAGGCGAAAAGTTATTTCGGTTACAATACCGAATGTTCCTTGTGAGCCGACAAGTAGTTTATTTATATCAAATATTTTTTTATCTTTATCCCAAACGTTCCACAAATAATATCCGGCAGAATTTTTGGATACATCGGGTTTTGCATTTTTTATATCTTCAAAGTTACCGTCAATGATTTTATGGATTTGGCGGTAAATATCAGCCTCTACTCCCGATTCCGATTCTTTTTTTTCAAGTTCCTGAGCGCTCAACGGAACAAAAGTGTGTTCTTCACCGTCCCGCAATACCATCTTTATCTTTTTCGCGTAATTTTCCGTTTTGCCGTAATTAAGATTAAGCTCTCCTCCGGAATTGTTGGATATCATCCCTCCGACCGTACAAAGCTCCCTTGATGCCGGGTAGCTTGGAAGAAGCAGGTCGTGTTTTAGTGTTTCTTTCTCAAAATCTCTGTAAAATACCCCCGGTTGAACCGTGGCCTCCCCGTTACCGACATTTATAACTTTATTAAAATACCGAGTCATTTCGACAACTACCGATTGGGTCAGTGGTCCCCCGGTCATATCAGTTCCGGCTGAACGGACGGTAAGAGAAATGTTTTCACCGCCTTTTTTCTTTTGTGAAACAAATCCAACAAGAGCTTTGATATCTTGGACGTCCTTGGGATAAACAACAATTATCGGTTTAACTCTAAAAATGCTGGCATCACGACTATCAGCGTCCAAAACCTTTTTATCCACCGAAACATCGCCCTTTATGATATTTTTTATTTCGTCTGTCAGTACCATATATTTATTCTACTACATATTAGCTGTTTAGTTGATAATAGCATTGATTCATGCCAAAATATTAGCGTTAATTGGGCCCTCGTAGTTCAATGGATAGAACTGCGCACTCCTAACGCGCCGATCGAGGTTCGATTCCTCGCGGGGGCACAGAAGAAATAATCACCGCTTGCCGGTTTTTTAATCCACATTAATTATAACAATTGATGCTATACTTTATTTAAGGTCAATCTTTTTCATAAATATTTATTCATATGCTAACCCAAGAACAGAAGATAATTAAAATTATAGAAAAAACTTTGCCGGCGGTAGTCTCGATAGAGGCTTATAAGAAAGTCAGAGACATCGAAAGGGCCTATCCACAGTGGATATTTCCGTTTTTCGAAAGAGAATCTACAGGAAGACAGTTTTTAAGAAAGCATGAGAGAGGCGAAACTATCCGCTTTGGGGGCGGCTCTGGATTTGTAGTGGATTCTGAAGGAATAATCGCCACCAATGTCCACGTTATTATCCGCGACCATCTGAATTATGAGGTGACTACGTCGGATGGTAAAAAATATCAGGCACAACTTATCGCTACCGATCCGGTAGATGACGTTGCGTTTTTGAAAGTCACGGGAGATTCAAGAATGCCCACCCTAACGTTGGGTGATTCATCAAAGATAAAACTGGGCCAATCGGTATATGCGGTAGGAAATGTTCTGGGATTGTTCCAAAATACCGTTTCTTCGGGAATAGTTTCGGGTCTGGCCAGATCAATCCAGGCTCAAAGCGAAGCCTTCAACGAAAACCTGCGCGGACTGATTCAAACAGACGCAGCTATCAATCCCGGAAATTCCGGCGGTCCGCTTATAGATTCATCGGGTAACGTTATAGGAATTAATACGGCAAGCGTTTTAACGGCGGAAAATATCGGTTTTGCAATCCCGATAAATGTAATAAAAAAGGATTTGGAGCAGATAAAAAAATATGGACGGATTACAAAACCATTCTTGGGAGTTAGATACGTTATGATTGATAATTTTGTCCGAGATTCGCTCAAGCTTTCGGTAAATTACGGAGCTATTGCCATCTCACCTTCCAACGAACGGGACGCTATCGTAAAAAACAGTCCGGCACATAAAGCAGGGGTAAGAGAAAACGACATAATTTTAGAAATAGACGGAACCAAGTTAACCCCACAGTTTTCTCTGCAGGATTTTTTGGAAACCGCTAAGATCGGACAAAAAATAAACCTTAAAGTACTCCGAAACAGGAAGGAGGTTCCGATAGCGGCAATATTGGAAGAAAGAAAGTGATTAAAATGATATAGATTGATATAAATAGAAATACAATAGAGATAAGTTGATACACAACAGAGAATCGCCGCGCGACAATCTCTCTCAATTTATCTCCATTTATATCTATATCTCTCTTTTTTACCTATTTCCATAATAACCGGCGTAAGGAGCTGTACGCTCGCGCGGATGTGATTGGGCTCCGCTGATAGAACCAAGCAGATAGAAGACGAAAAATCCTATTGCCATGACAATGGCGATTTTTTTGACAGTATCCACGCTAAAGAAGAACGTTAATTATTTTATCGGGCACAAAAACTACCCGCTTAATCGCCTTACCTTCCACATAAGATTTCAAACCGGTATCGGACAGAATAGCTTTAAGCAAATCTTCTTTTGAGCTCCCTTTCTTTGCCGAAATAGTTCCCCGAGTCCTGCCGTTTATCTGGACGGCGATAGTAATTGATTCCTGTCTGGCCTTCTTTTCGTCCGCTTTGGGCCACGCAGAAAACATAACTGATTTCTTATTTCCCATGACATTTCTCCAAATTTCTTCGGAGATAAACGGTGCAAACACCGAAAGCATGGCAATAAAATCAGAGGCATATTTTTTCGGAACAGACGATAGTCTTTCCATGTCTTTAAACAGTATCATCAATGAACTTATGGCCGTGTTGAAATGAAGAGTTTCTATATCCTCGGTAACCTTTTTTAATGTCTGGTGGAACAATCTCTCAAATTCGGATATATCTTCCGACTGGCGTTTGGGCTGCTTTGAAAATTGGGCCTGATAATAAATCCAGATTCTGTTTAAAAATCTCCAGTTTCCGATAATTCCTTTTTCGTTCCAAGGCTTTGGATCTTCAATCGGACCCAAAAACATCTCATACATTCTTAAGCTGTCGGCTCCGAATTTTTTTACCGTCTCATCGGGATTGACGACATTACCTCTTGATTTGGACATCTTTTCTCCATCCGAACCCAATATCAATCCTTGATTAACCAAACGGGTAAACGGCTCCGAGTCTCTCACAACTTTTTTATCGTACAAAAATTTATGCCAAAATCTTGCATACAAAAGATGCAAAACCGCATGCTCCACTCCCCCAATATACACATCCACCGGCATAAAGGATTTTTCCTTTTTGGAGTCTATAATTTTATTTTTATTTTTAGAATCAATATAACGCAAATAATACCAGCAGGAACCGGCCCATTGCGGCATAGTGTTGGTTTCACGTTTTGCCGGACCTCCACATCTGGGACAAATCGTATTCACCCAAGACTTAACCTCCGCCAAAGGAGATTGAAGAGTTCCGGTCGGTTCGTAGTTTTTTACTTTGGGTAATTTAAGAGGAAGCTCGGATTCGGGAACTATAATCCATCCAGGATTAAGAAGCTCTCCTTTGGAAAACTTGAGACTCGGCTTATTAAGTTTGGCATCCGATTTGCAATGTTCGCAAAATACAAGCGGAATCGGCTCTCCCCAGTAACGCTGGCGGGAAAAAATCCAGTCGCGTAATTTGAATTGAACCTCTGATTTTCCCTTAACAAAATCAATCATCAAAGGAGTTGCGTCACGATTGTTTTTTCCATCAAATTTTCCGGAATTAACCAGAATTCCATCACCTTCATAAACCTCTTCATCAACGGTAATTTTTCCATCGGGACTGATTACCGGAACTATGGGCAGATTGAATTTAACTGCAAAATCCCTATCCCTTTGGTCATGTGCCGGAACCGCCATAATGGCGCCGGTTCCGTAGTATGGAAGGACATAATCTGCGGTCCAAACAGGAATTTTCTTGCCGTTTGATGGATTAACCGCATAAATACCTTCCAATCCCACGCCGGTCTTTTCTTTCCCTTCACTTACGCGTTCTTGATCCGACTTATTTCGCGAAACTTCAGAATATTTACCGACTTCTTTCGAGTTTTTTACCTTATCTTTCAATTTGGAAATAATCGGATGTTCAGGAGCCACAACAAGATAGGTTGCTCCAAAAATAGTATCGGGGCGGGTAGTGAATACAGGTATTTCGTATTTGGTATTTTGTATTTTAAAATTTATGCGCGCACCCTCCGACTTTCCTATCCAGTTTCGCTGCATGGTTTTTACCCGCTCCGGCCAGTTTAACCCATCAAGACCATCGAGCAATTTATCGGCATAAGCCGTAATTTTGAGCATCCACTGTTTAAGGTTCTTACGCTCGACTTTCGTTCCGCAACGATCACAAATCCCATTTTCCGATTCCTCGTCGGAAAGAACGGTTTTATCCTTAGGGCACCAATTAACAGGCATTTCTTTTTCATAAGCCAGTCCCTCTTTAAACAGTTGTAAAAAAATCCACTGGGTCCATTTGTAATAATTCGGGTCCGTTGTATTAACTTGCCTGCTCCAGTCGTAAGAAAATCCCAAGTCCTTCAACTGCCTGGTAAAATTTGAAATATTTTTTTTGACTACAATCTCGGGATGAACTTTGTTTTTGATTGCATAGTTTTCTGCCGGAAGCCCAAAAGCGTCCCAACCTATGGGATGCAGTACGTTAAATCCCCTCATCCTGTAATATCTGGAAATAATGTCGGAGGCAGTGTAGCCTTCGACGTGGCCAACGTGAAGTCCGTCCCCTGACGGATAGGGAAACATATCAAGTATATATTTATTTTTCGAGCGAGGAGAAGAAAATGCGGATTGTTTGACTTCAAAAAGTTTTTCTTTTTCCCAAGACTTGCGCCATTTACGCTCTATACTTCCAAAATCGTACGGTTTCATTTGTAGAAATATTATACCGACAAGAAAGGCGGGATTCAATTCCAAGCCCGTTTTAAAGCGGGAGATTTCCTACCTTAAAGCTGATCGTAAACACTACTGCATTTCCGGCGACTCCCTGATTCAAGCTGGATAAAGGAAGGTCTACGCTATTAAGATACGGCAAAGCTGCTAATTTATTTTTAAAATTAACGGCGGAATTTGCGTCAGTGGCATGGCCATTAATAACACCCGGAAGATCCTGGGATTGAATGTAGAATCTGTCTATGACAACATTCGGTCCGGTTTGAGAGTAAATACCGCTTAAAGCCTTTGCCCATCTGGTTTGCTGCTGACGCGCCAATATTGCCCTGTCCACCAGCTGATTAAATGACTGGGCCTGCTGTTTAAGGGCATTAAGATAAGTAACATTATAGCTTCCGGACACTTTATTGAAATCTTGAGCCGTGCTGTTGATTACCGATCCCAGAAAAAGAAAAACCCCTACGCACGCCACAAGAATAATGGCGCATACCGAAATGACTATGCTTCGCCACATCTGTATAAATGTAATAATTTGGGAGTGGAAAAATTGAATTTCGGTGCCTTCGGGAGACAAGCTAATTTCCGTATCAATAGAGCGCGGAATGAGTCCTCTGACTGCCGCTCCGAGAGCCACGAGCCACGATTGATCTATAGAATAGTCTTTCAAAACAAGAGGTTCAATTTTAAATGAAAAATTATCCTCCACAATCTGTTTGACCTGGCTTTCCATACCCGGAGCTACAACATAAAGATAAGAAATGTTTTCATTGAAATGACTCGCATAAAAATTCATTATCCTGTGACTTTCTTGAATTATGGTTTCTGAAAATTCCTTCAATGATATCTGCCTTTGCTTACCTTTTGAAAGCCCTGCCCAGGAATTAAATCTGTTGAAATACAGATGGCCTTGCCTGATTATAGAAAAACCCAATCCGTCACTGCTGACATACATAAGAAAGTACGGAATTTTAGGATCATTCCCGGAAGTCAGTTGTAAAATCACCCGGGTCAGAGACGCGGCTTTCTGCTCGATTGCCACCGGGACAAAATTACTCCCAACAATCGGAGCTATAATCTTGTCTACTATGTCTTTTTCGACAAACGAAGCCAAAATTTCCACGCCCCGAGTTTTTGGATTTTCAACTTTCTGCCAATCACTATAAGCTTTAGAAAAATCCACCGGAGAAAGCACCTGCAAATTAAGACGCACGGCTTCATTAAGATTGGTCGACTGAAGCGGCGGCAGTTCGAATTGCTGGCTGTAAATATTGGTATCAGATACGGATATTACAACAGGAATTCTCTTTGTCTTATCTACAGTAATCTGCTGATGGAGTTGTTTAAGAGCCTTTTCAAATTCTGTCGGATTTTGGACTTTGCCGTTAACTATAACCCCATCCGGAAGACGCACGGAAAATTGTTTTATTTTTTTGGTTTCCGGATCTACTGATACGAAAAGGACTCCTCCGTCGCTTACATCAAGACCGCCTATTTCTACCCGCGGTTTTAGGAGCCTGAAAACTTTTTTTAGCGAACGAAGCGAAAAAGCCATATTGTTTATATTATAGCAAATAGAAACCGAAATAGTACGCCACACTTAAGGCTGAGAAGTGGAAATCTCCGTAATTGAGCTAACGGTAACCAATCCTGTCGAAGGATCCGAATACAATACAGCCCTTAGGCGAGATTGCTTATTCAAGTATGAGCCCAGTGAGGTGATTTCAAAAGTTCCGGATGCGGCCGGTGTATCACAAGACGACGAAGTGGTTGTGCTTCCGGAACAAACCCTTACCTGAGCCGAAGCCGAATTTACTGCAAGAGTGTATGGATTCGGACTTGGATTAAACGATTTATTCCGGATAATTTTAATGATGCCGTCATCAATTCCGGATTGTGCAGCAAAGGATGCAGTATATACCAATTTCAATCCGAGCCCCGTTTGGCTGGCATAATACGAAGCGATAGCGGCGGCAACTGCGATTTCTGCCACTATAATACCCATAATTAAGATCGTCGTAATGGCAGCAGCTCCTCGTTTATGAACGGCAACAAAAATTTTGTAGCTTGCATGGAATAATCGCATAGGTGTTTCCGAGTATTTATTTTTATGTGGAATACAAGCCACCTGGACAAAATCCTATCTTGATGGAGTTGAAGTAACACTTCCCGAAGGAACCCCTTGATTATTTTGCTGAGGTTGTGTTGCCGGAGATTCTTTTCCAGAAAGAATAGGGATTAATTGGCTGATATCGGATATTTTAGCTATCCAGACAATCTTATTGCTGTTAATTTCAATTTTATTTTCCGGACCCCAGGCGACTTTGGAAAAATCCTGAAGAGACGGCCCTTGGTTTTGGGGATCTCTTTGTAAATACAAAACATTGCTTAATGTCATATGAGGAAATCGGGACAACGTTCCAAAATAAAGGTCTCCCGTATCCAGGTAAACGGCATAATAATTATTGCCCGTTCCGCCCCACAGATACCAAATCGCACCGATAACTATTATTGCCACCACCAATACAATAACCAACCCGAAAAGTATTTTATTTATTTTTGACATATATTTTTTATTATTGTTTGATTTTAACACATCCTCGGTCTGCAGCAATGACCCACGCCATCGCTATCCGATCTCCGGTATTCGGTATACGGCCTACGGTATACGCTTACGGTGACCAATTTATATTTACCGAATTCACTATAGGCGCCGTCTGCCCCACAGGACAATTAAGATATATCAGATACCGGACATAGCGATAATTATTCACATTCGTAACCGAAATCGATGTATTGGGTCCTGCTGTGTAATAACTTCCACCGCCGGTCGGACCGATATAATTCCATGGTCCGGCCGAATTGTTTGATGGCGCCAATTGGAATGAAGCACCACCACCCCCAACCGATCCTTGCCAGATGATATCATTAATAGCCGAACCGAGTGGTGATTGGGTATCAATAATACTGGACGTTAGATTGGCAGAGGTTCCCGCGGAACAGGATAGCGAAGTCCCTGAAAGAACAATGCTGGTCGAAGTTGAGTATGTATTTGTCGGAGAGGTGATTGGCCCATCCTGACCGCTTCCCCCGGACCAACTGGACTGCGTAAAAACAGCATTCGATGAACGGGTTAAATATTCACTGAATTGTGTTACTCCCCCGTCAGCCCGCGTTGTTACCGCAGTTATCTGTTGAGTTGAAGGATCATCGGTTCCGCTTGCGGCAATATTTCCGCTGCCATCACGGTTAACATTGGAAACGTAAAAATATCTAGTGTAAACCGAACTATTATAAAGCTGAGAAATTTCGTTAGCCGAAAGAGCGCGATTGTAAACACGAACGTCATCGATATTACCCTTGTAAAAATTCCACCCAGAAGATCCCGCGGCGTATGCCCCTATGCCAAAAAGTCCAGAAGAATCGTATGCTATATTTCCGCTAGCAGCAATTTTTGAAATAAATAATCCGTTAATATAGGTATTGAGGAAAGAACCATCATAAGTACAAACAACATGCGTCCATGTTGCGTCAGGTACTGAGACAAGCGTTCCGTTAATCGCAACGTTATTAATATAGGAATAACAATATACATTAGTTCCAGTGCTATCAAATAAAAGTGCGTAATCGGCAATACCGCCCGCATTGTTGCGTTTATCAATAACACGACCATAAGCGGGCACGGAGCCATTTCTTTTTATCCAAGCTCCATAAGAGATTGAGGTGCGATTTGTACTCGGCAATGGGTCAGAATTTACTGAAACATAATTACTGCTTCCGTCAAAACTCAGACATCCTCCCACCTGACAACTTGATGACGCGGTCCAAGTCGGAGAATTCATAAGCGTTCCAATATTGCCGGTCCCCGAATAGTCAAAAGCAGTTGTGCCTTCGCCTTCATCAAATTTCCAATATCCTACAAGGCCGGCTTGAATGTCATTTGAAAGAACGCTTTCCTGACCTGAAACCGCGATGGAATAACCAAGATTCGGCGGGCTATTATATAATTGCTTGATTTCATCCACAGAAAGAGCGCGGCTATAAATTCTAAAATCATCAATATTTTCATTCGAATCACCGGAATCATCTCCGATATAAAAAGGAGCGCTATTTGTTGCTAAAACTCCACTCCCATAAGGAGTTCCGGAGATAAGGGACCCGTTAACATAAAGGTAACCCCCTCCCGAACTGGTGTAAGTCCAAACGACATGATACCAGGAATTTAATGCCGGTATGTGGTATAAGGGAGAAACATTACTCCAAGCTCCACCGGCATTGGCATAAAATCCGATATAATTCTGTACTCCGCTGGTTCCGCCAAAAAAATACATTACATAATTTGCGTCCGTAGTCGATGTCCATTTTTGAAGAGGGTGAGATGCATAACCGGCGGTCGAGTTTTTTGGATAAAACCAGTAACTTATAGTTATGGCGTTTGTAATATTTAGAGTTGAGCTCGAAGGAATAGTCGCTAGTTGTGCCCCTCCGATATGAGCACAAGTACCAACGATACAATTTGAAACAGTGTCGTGAGTTACAGCTCCTAATGTCCCGTTGTTGGAATTTCCAGAAGAGTCGATTGCGGTCGCTCCCGTTTCGTCAAATTTCCAATAACCGGCCAGTCCAACACTAAGCGATGATGTCGCCGAAGAAACAATATAATAAGGAGAAGATGTCCCGTGGCTTAGATTATAAATGTTATGCCAGTCGGAATTGGCATATGTTTTTGCCTTACTTAACACATCATAATTTACAGACGCAGCCGTTTGTCCGCTCCGACTCTCATAATTTTGGCGGATAACCGAAACGATTGCGGCCGTAGCGGCAACTATCAAAATTCCACCCACTGCCATAGCAACCAAAACTTCAGTGAGAAGCTGGGCACGATCATCAGCGATAATTTTGTATATTTTTGTTCTTTTGATATTGGTCATCATACTAATCATGATTTTATGTGAAATAGATTGATATACGCTTCGCGATATAAATCGATATAGATTGTTTTATTTCAATTTATATCAATTTTATATCCAATTATCTCTATCTTATATCAATGTTTTAATAACTATTATACAAATTCTGTACTTCCGTTGCCGAAAGAGCGCGGTTGTAGATACGGACGTCATCGATTTTACCTCCAAAAAAATAACTACTTTCGGTTTTTCCTATTGTTGTAAAATATCCACTCGGGTTTGATGGCACAGTTACCACTCCACTTACCGTCTGAACCCCATTCGCATAAGCTCTCATAACTCCATTTTCTCTCACGACAGCGATATAAATCCATGCTCCAGTTACTACTGGAGCTATTATTGGATTCCACGACACGCAGGAATATAGCGGATACCAGTTTGAACCACTTCTTGTAATACTATAACCCCCGCATCCTGGGCCACCAATTTGAACCACTCCACCTGCCCCACTTGTTGTATTGCTATTTGCCCACGCCATTATTGTCCAGTTATCCGTCTGTGTTGTTGCTAATGGCGCCTGAACAAAATCATCCGTTCCATCAAAATTTAATCCCACCCCGACTCGTGACGGAGTAGCATTGGCCCATGCCTGTGCCACTGTTGTTTGAGTTCCGGAAGCTCCGATAGTTACAGTTCCTGTATTATTGTTCCCCGAAGCATCATACGCAGTTCCCCCGCTCCCTTCATTCAGCGGCCAATAACCAACAAGACCAGTTTCAAGGTTTTTTGAAATTCTTCCACCGGAATTAACCATTATTGTATATAGACCACTGCCGCCAGTTCTTTTGATAACAATGGATGTGGCTGACCCTGATGTAGGTAAACCGGTTCTAGCGGCAAAAACAACATCTATATAAAATCCTGGCGGAGGATTGGAGTAAGCCGTTGCCGAACTTAATGTCTCACTGGATACAACTGCTGCCGCCGAATAAGACGACCCTTGGAAAACCTGGTAAGAGTAAGACGATGTCGAATTATCAAAGCGTATTCCCCAAGCCGTTCCGCCTTCCTGCTGAATAGCTTTGTTCTGTGCCGAACCGATTGCCTCAACAATGCTTTGGGCATCAAGATCAAAATTTTGCTTGCCTTTAAATTGCGAAAGCTCGACAAAGCCGGTTGTGGAAATAATCGCCAAAATTCCCAAAACGACCAGGATTTCAACTAATGTGAATGAATTTTTGTTTTTGACCAAATTTATCATTAAAAACTGGTGGTTAACTGATAAACCGGGATAATTGTGGCAAGAGCAATCGTTCCCACAACAAGCCCAATCATCAAAAGCATTACCGGCTCGATAAACGAGACTAATGATTTAACAGCCGATTCAATTTCGCTCGAATAAAAATCGGCAAGGGTGGCTAAAATGCTTTCCAGATGGCCGGATTTTTCCGATACGGCAATAAGATTGGAGATTGTTTTTGGAAATACCGGTTCTTTCTTAAATGCTTCTCCAACGGTGAGTCCCTTAGATATTCCCTCTCTTCCTATTCTGCGCAAAGCATCCTGAAGTTCCGGCATACCAATTGAATCGGCGGTAACTTCCAAAGCGGTTACTATCGGAATTCCCGAATTCAGCAGAGACGAAAATGTCGCCGCAAAACGCTGCAAGGAAATCTGCTTTATCACTGTTTTTATAACCGGCACTCGCAGAGCCATATCATAAGCGACTCTTTTGCCTACATTGCTTCTCATAAAAAATATATATCCACCGATAAGAAGCGAAAAAATCGTTCCCAAAACTATAACCAGATTATTTCCGACAAATAAACCGACAGCAAACACGATTCTGGAAAATGTCGGCGGCTGTATGCTTCCCTGCAAAAACACATTGGCGATTTTCGGCAAAGAGAAGCTCACAAGCAGAATCAATACCAAAATAGCGGCAAAGAACAGAATTACAGGGTAAGTTAAAGACGATTTTATTTTACTGCGAAGTTCTCTGTCTTTTTCCAGAGAATCGCTAAGCTGCTCAAAAACTTTTTCCAAATTTCCCGAAACCTCCCCGGACTTGATTAAGTTTACAAATACCGGATCAAAAAGTTTTGGATGATTGGCAAAGGTCATATAAAACGGCTGGCCTTTTTCCAGATTTGTGCGCATCTCCAAAAGAAGCGATCTGACTGCGGGCTTGTCAAAATCTTCGATTAAAATATCGATTGCCTTAAAAAGATCGGTGCCGACTTTAAGCATTAAAGAAAGGTATTTCATAACAAATACCTTGTCTTCAAGTGTAATATTCTGTCCTTTTAAAAGGTTTGCGGCCAGTAAATTCTTTTTTATGGGCTTGAGCAAAATCGGCCTCAGTCCCATAGCCGCAACCTGTGACAAGGCGTCATTCATCGTCGGAGATTCCAACTCTCCTTCGGATACTCTTCCGTCTGGCCTGATTGCCTTATATGTAAATTTCATAATTATTCCCTTATCACTCTTAATATCTCTTCTATCGTCGTCATTCCAAGAGCGGCCTTGCGAAGCCCATCCTCAAACATGGTGACCATACCCTCTTTTCTGGCGGCCATCATCAGTAAATCGGTAGAAAAATCCGGGCCGGTGATTATTTTTCTTATATCTTCACCCACCTCGAACGCTTCGTATATCCCCATTCGGCCCCTGTAGCCGGTTCCATTACATGTTTTACATCCTTTCCCTCTATAAAGGACCTTGGGAACCTCAACGTCTGGAAGTTTCAGTTCTTTTATCTGAGTTTCCATAGAATGATAAAATTCGGGGGCCGGAGTATATGATTCTATGCAATCGGTGCAAATTTTTCTCACCAGCCTTTGGGCAACAACGACGTTTAATACGGCAGCTACCAGGAATGGCGGGATTTTCATATCAATAAGCCTTGGAATCGCAGTTGGCGCATCATTGGTGTGTAAAGAAGAAAGCAGTAAGTGACCGGTTAAAGCCGCGTTGACGGAAATTTCAGCCGTTTCTTCGTCGCGGATTTCACCGACCATAATAATGTTGGGGTCTTGGCGCAGAATTGACCTCAAACCCGAAGCAAAAGTGATTCCGGCCATAGGATTAATCTGAACTTGGTTGATATATTTTATGTTGTATTCTATAGGATCTTCAACGGTGACGATGTTGACCTCCGAATGGTTGAGCATATTCAGTACCGCATACAAAGTCGTCGTTTTACCGGAACCGGTAGGTCCGCAAACCAGGAGCATACCGTAGGATTTTTTCATATTGCTCTCTACTATTTTTGCTGTATCCTCCAGCATTCCAAGTTCGGTAAGAGACAAAGGCCTCTGAGTTGCGGGCAATAAACGCATAACTATTTTCTCCCCATAAAGAGTAGGGATTATTGAAACACGAATATCCAAAACGGTCGGACCGGCCTGGAATCGAAAACGTCCGTCCTGAGGCTTTTGATGTTCGTCAACTTTAAGGGCGGCCAGGAGTTTTATGCGGGCGATAATTGCCGGATGAACCTCTTTGGGAATCCTCAATATTTCATGAAGAATTCCATCAACCCTGAATCTAATCAAAAGGCCCTCATCCAACATTTCCATATGAATATCGGATGCATTGAGTGAGGCCGCATAAGAAAGAGTGTTATTAACCAGATCAACAATCGGAATTTGAGTTGCCGCCTCCTTTTCTTCGGCCGCTCCAATTCTCTGCTCAAGAGATTTTTTGACGCTCTCTTCAATAAGTTTTTTGAAATCTTCCGTAAGAGTCCTGCCATAAAGGGAAAATCCCCGCGACAAGTCGTCGGGTACCGCCAGAAAAGGCCTGATTTTTCTTCCAAGTTTTTTTTCAAGAAACTCAATCGTCGGCAAATCCGTCGGGTCCGACATTGCCACGTTCAAAGTGCCGTCGGCATCCTGAGAAAAAGCGATAACGCCCCTTTCGCGGGCAAACTTTTCGTCAATAAGAGCAATAACATTATGGTCTATTCCGCGCGCACTAAGATTAGCCCGCTCCACTCCAAGATAAGTGGAAAACAGGGAATAAAGGTAGTCTTCGGTTATATAACCCTTGGCAACCAAAACATCTCCGACATCCTGGCCCATTCTGGACGCCTCTTCAAAGGCCTGGTCAAATTGTTCAACGGTTACAAGCCCTTGTTCGGTTAACAGTTGTTTAATTTTTTGAGGAGGAAAAGATAACATAGAAAGCAATTCAAATGTTTAAAGATGTAATATATAAACAACATCTAAAACGACGATAAAGCGCCCGTTTTTATATATTTAAATATTTATATGTTGTTTCTATATAATGAACATATTCCACCATGGCATATGCGAGAGCCACAGCTCACTTATTATTATAGCAATTACCGCGGCCGGAATCCAAAGATAATAAGGAGAAATTCTTGAGCTACCGCCACGAATAGCGGTGAAAAATATATTAATCAACAGAAAAATAACGGCAAAGGACACAAAAAAAACCAGAACCTGAGGATAACCCGCATTGACTATGGTCAGCGCAGCTATATAAATCTCGTCCTTTTCAAAAAATCTTTCTCCCCCTTTTTTGTTCATCGACTTTGCCGCAAAAATGAAAAGAAGTGAAAACAAAAATAAGACCAGTACCGGAGAAAAAAACCTCCAACCAACGTATTGGATAAAATAAAAAATACTTTCATGAGGCGGGAGCAACAGCTGGCCCAATGAAGACATTTTCCAGGTGAGATATTGAAGATAGGAAGTATGCGCCGCCCACAAAAAAGAAAAACTCGCGGCCGTCCAATAGATTATACGGGCAACGCGAACAGAGAAGGAGCGCAAGAATACTTGCGCTCCTCCGGCAATCAACAATAATGCCAACTGAATTTGCCAAAACATATTACAAATTCAATCCGGGTTTGTTTCCTACTTCATAAACGGTAGAACTGGAACCTCCATCATTGGCCATTCTCGTGGCGTACTTACTGCTCTCCATAACGCTGTCTACTTGATAATAACGGTTTGTCGCATCAAAGGCAGCCGCATAGTGATATGAGGCATTATTTATCGGGTCGGTCGGAAGAGCTGAAAGAGGAGACGAGAGATTAACCAAAGTTAACTCGTTAAAATTAACCGCTATCCACCCGGTACCATCAATAGTCGTGGATCCATTAACCGTACATCCGACACCGGCAGTCATCCCAAAACAATTTCCTGGAGTAACCATAGAAAATGATTTATTGGTGCTGCCGTCGCTGAATTGAGGGCTTTGAGCCGTAGACAAATAAAGAGAGATAGCGCTTTGGATAGCGCTAAAATCACTAAACCTCTGCGCATCGCGTGATTGTTTTAATAATTCGGCAGGGTTTAAAACAACGACAACTGCCGCAGTCAAAACCGCCAAAATACCGATAACGACCAGAAGTTCAACTAATGTGAAGCCTTTTTTCATAGGTTATAAAACATTGCATTATTAATATTGACTTTATTATACCAAATTAAACAAAAAAAGAAGTGAATAATTCACTTCTTTTTTAAGATAAAAATTATTATTTTTACAAAGCCAAGCCCGGAGCGTTTCCTACTTCATAAGTCGATGTACTACTTCCTCCATCGGTTGACATTCTTCCGCTATATTTGCTGCTCTCAAGAACGCTGTCTAATTCGTAATATTTATTAACCGAATCAAATGCTCCCGCATAATAATAACTACCACTATTTGTCGGGTCGGTAGGAAGAGCCGCCAATGGAGATGAAAGGCCAACTCCTGTTAATTCATTGAAATTTACAGCTACCCATCCGGTACCATCTACTTTAGTTATTGTATTAGAAGCACAAGTCATGGTCAGTGTTTGACAAGTCGATCCCACCATTGTCCTCGCTCCATTAGTAAACGCCGGATTTGAAGCAGTTGAAAGGTAAAGAGAGATTGCACTCCTTAAAGCATCAAAATCGCTCAACCTCTGCGCATCGCGTGATTGTTTTAATAATTCAGCAGGGTTTAAAACAACGACAACTGCCGCAGTTAAAACCGCCAAAATACCGATAACGACCAGAAGTTCAACTAATGTGAAGCCTTTTTTCATAAATTATATACTTTTTACGTTTTTTTAATTATACCATCCATTACACATTAAACAACAAAAAATGTGTATAACTCAAATTACTGCGGCTGAGCGGTCAAAAAACCCATAATATTACCAACAAGGTCGTCAATTGAAGTTTTGGCTTTGATAAAATATTCAACCGCTCCGAGCTGTTGTCCTTTTTGGATATCCTCCGGCTGTCCCAGATTCGAGATAATTATAATTGGAGCATTCTGAAGTTGAGGATCCTGTTTTATACCTTCCATGACCTCAAATCCGGATTTTTTGGGAAGTATCAAATCAAGCAGAATCAAGTCCGGCTTGTAAGTCTTTAAAATATCCAGCGCTTCCTGACCGTCATGCGCATGAGTAACCTCGACGCTTTCTTTTATCAGACGATTTTTAAGCAAAGACGATAAAAACGGGTCGTCTTCGACAAGTAATATCTTTTTTGAATCCATAAATAAATTATAAACCAACAACTAAAAAGTAGCAACTGAATGACTAAATGGGCTAAAGTAAGCCGCGCAAGACAAAGATGTGGAGATAAATAGATATGTGCTTCGCGATAAAAATTGATATATTATTAAAACAATTTATCTCAATTTATATCTATCTATTACTGCTTGTATCAAAAACAACCCTTGCGGGTTGTTTTTGTGTTTAAAGACTTTTTTGGTTGTCCAATCGCCACGATATTACGTGACATAGATCGCAACTTGAGGATCCGCGATCAACTCCTGTATAAAATCGACAATTTTGTAAGTAATTGTTTCACGCACAGCTTCCGCTACACGTGCCTTGTTACGACTTCACCCGTGTCACCGAATTTACATTGATCCGCCGAAGCGAACTTTATGTATCCCCGGCTCCCCTGGTGTGACGGGCGGTGAGTACAAGACTCGAGAACGTATTCACCGCGGCGTGCTGATCCGCGATTACTAGCGATTCCGACTTCATGAAGGCGGGTTGCAGCCTTCAATCTGAACTGGGGCCACTTTTAAGGGATTGGCTCCGCCTTACGGCTTGGCTACCCTCTGTACTGGCCATTGTAGCATGAGTGTCGCCCAGGGTATCAAAGGGCCACGCTGATTTGACGTCATCCCCTCCTTCCTCCCCCATAGGGGGCAGTATCGCCAGACACATGTAACTGGCAACGGGGGTTGCGCTCGTTAACCCACTTAAGGGTACAACTCAAGCCACGAGCTGACGACAACCGTGCAGCACCTGCCCTACTGTCCGTGAGTAAACTCACGGAAGACGCCCCTTTCGGAACGCCGTCAATAGGATTTCAAACCCTGGTGAGGTGTTTCGTTTACCGTCGAATTAAACCTCATGCTCCACCGCTTGTGCGAGTCCCCGTCTATTCCTTTGAGTTTTAGTCTTGCGACCGTACTTCCCAGGCGGCCAACTTAACGCGTTAGCTTCGCCACTGAGAGGGTCGATACTCCCAATAGCTAGTTGGCATCGTTTAGGGCGTGGACTACAAGGGTATCTAATCCTTTTTGCTCCCCACGCTTTCGCGCCTCAAGGTCAGGAACACTCTAGTGAGCCGCCTTCGCCTCTGGTGTTCCGCACGATATCAACGGATTTCACCCCTACACCGTGCGTTCCGCTCACCCCTAATGTCCTCTATCCCATCCATCTCTTCGGCGAGTTTGCCGTTAAGCGGCAAGATTTAACCAAAGATGCGATGGGACCTCTACGCGCCCTTTACGCCCAATAAATCCGGATAACGCTCGAGGTCTCTGTATTACCGCTGCTGCTGGCACAGAGTTAGCAACCTCTTATTCCCATTTTAATGTCAAGCCGCAAAAAACGGCCTTCTTCAAACAGAAAAGGAGTTTACAACCCGAAGGCCTTCTTCCTCCACGCGGTGTCGCTCCATCAGGCTTTCGCCCATTGTGGAATATTCTCGACTGCTGCCACCCGTAGGTGT
>JAKAHY010000002.1 GCA_021814695.1 bacterium | reverse complement strand
TCCGATATCTCCGGTACAACTGTATTGCAAAGTATCATCCGCATCACCGGTTGAAGTCCAAGTTGCCGTAGAGCTTCCTCCCCTGGTTATCCTCGCCGGACTGAATGAAAGGCTGCAAGTTGGCGCAACTACGCGATTGTTTATGGTAAAAGTCACCGTTCTGGAATCATCACTTGAAGCCGATCCATTACTTCCACCTCCATAACTACTATGAGCACTAAATGTAACGTGGTAAGTTCCGTTAGGAAGAGAAGAAACATCATAAGTGCCTACAATCGGATATGTTTTACTAAAATGTTGTGTAAGTGAAGCTGTAGATGTTTGATAATCACCTATCATTGGGACATCGGGAGAATTTCCATCTACAGAAAGATCCCAAACGGAATTTGGCGGGGCTCCGACAAATCCGGCATCCGCTGAAGCATTTATAGTCAATTGTGTTTGACTTGCATCAAGAGTCACACGAACCGATGCGCTCACGCTGCACCAATATTCACTGGGAAGTCCCTGATAACAAGTTGCCTGAGCGTGCTGTGTGGCAAAATAAGCTCCTCCGACTAAAGTTAATAAAGCGACTGAAATATATAAAGTTTTCTTCATCTTGGTAGAATATTTTTAATGGTTATCTACCCCCATATTATACAACATTACTGCCAATAAAGTAGTTAATATCTATTTGTATTTTGATTAGCACCTAAGACCACATATAAGTTAGGTCTATAAAAAACAACCCCCATCCTTCCGAAGAAGGCGGGGGCTGAAGCGCGCAGTGGGGAGAGGTCACTGCGGCAAGATAGTGAAAGAGCAGTTCGGCTCAAAGCTGGTTGCCAGCGGAACCCCCCCTGCCATTCTCCCGGGGTAGAGATACAGGTTCACGCCGGTCGTCACCACGCTGATTTTGTCCCCCGTGAAAAAGGTGGGGACGTTGATAAAATCACCAGAAGCGGTGGTGATACCAACGATCGAATCACCCGCCGCCGGATGCACTTCTCCCAGAGGAGAAGCAAGTCCGAAGTAGACGTTCCCTCCCGCAGGCGCCACATAGTGGACGCGAAAGGTGATCAGCGGCGCATCCGAGGAGTTGACCGTCGACCCACACGGAGGAGTCGCCGAGACAAAGGTGATGCTCGGCTGGATCGGCGCCGGAGTCGGAGTGACTCCCGGAGTCGGTTTGGGCTCGGTGGGGCTCGAAGAGCCTCCACCGCACCCGACAGAGAGAACAGCGGCAAGCATGATGACCATCGCAACAACCATCACGCTCACCAGGTTTCGGGTTGGACGCGTTGCGTAGCTCATAGAAGCCTCCCTTTCCCCAGTCTGACCTGGGGTTTCTTTCTGTTTTGTTTTGTCTCCTGCCCTCTCCCTGAGCAAAAGACGGTTATTGACAATGTACTGCCAGGTTAGAGCCAGTCTCCAACCTTGATTATTATATTATACCATACCCCCCAGAATAAATCAAGTACCCCAATAATAGCCTAAAATGAGGCTAATTCCCCTATTCCAAGGCACCTAAATTGACTATAATACTTATATGAAAAAACGTATAGTTTCTTTTGTCATAGACAAAAATCTTGATATAAAGAACCACTTAATTCAGTTAGATTATTATAAAGGTAAATTTAGTTCGAGAAAACGAAGGAAAAATGATTTTTACGATAAATTATTAAAACTCTCACCTAAAAAAAGCGGGGTAAGAATAAGAGAAAATATCGGAAGATTTTACCTACCAAACAAACGCAAGATCCTAACTTCAATATCCAAAGATGTAAATTCAGAATGGATAAAAATTGAAACTGTTTATTTTAAAAGATTAGAAAAAATTCACAATCATCTATTCCCTTTTTCTCACGTAAAAGCCGTGTTATCTACCGCAGGTGGATTTGGTTATAGCACTCAGGGAAGGTGGTTTGCCACCAGTATGACGCAAAATAAATTCATTGCCATAGATATAGCCATGCATGAACTGATGCACTTTATGTTCCATAAATACTATTGGGACGAATGTGCCAAAAAAGGGCTGACCTGGAAACAAATCTGGAATATCAAAGAAGCCTTTACCGTTCTTTTAAATCTTGAATTTTCCGACATCAGATTTCAGACCGACTATGGCTACCCGGAACATAAAAATATAAGAGAAGCGATCAAAAAATCGTGGAAGAAATATCACGATTTTGATAAGGCCTTAGATTCGGCGATAAAAGTAGCTAAACTTTCTTCTTAGCCGAAAGCCAGTCGGGTTCGGGAATAAATGTTATTGACTTCCAGCGGTCGATTTCGGCTTCGGTAAAATCGTAGTGCATTTGGTACACCGTTTCCACGCTGCCGTGCATTGCCTTGCTCCAATTAAATCCAAGTTTTTCCGCAACACTTTTTACCGACTCTTCATCCTTGCCTTCAATTTCTATAAAAGTAGGTATCCAGGGCCAGGTATCTATAGTTATTTCCACATCTCCATACATCCACTTTTCTCTCTTGGTTTCCTGATAAGAGGTTTCCATAAGACCCGCAGCGGCAAGAAGCTCGCAGGCTTTTTCAAAATTGTCCACAACAACCGAGACTTCTTTTGTTCCTTGTAAAGTTCTGTCATTCAGCTGCTTATAGCTTAGAGTGATTTTATCCCCCTCGTCCCTCACTCTTATCCAACCCCCGATTTTTTCCAGACGCCAGTCAGGGTAATCAAAAACTTTCCGTTTCATCAGAATCTCCGGGTACTCCCGTTTTGCCCCGATTTTTTCCAGCATCATCCGTATTTGGTCTGGATTTATATCGGTGAATTTCGCCTCAATTTCGGTTTCCATATATAAAGTTAATCTGTCTTTTTAACATCCATTGAGCTGCCCCACCACGTAGCTTTATCTCCCTTTTCCCATTTCTTCATGAGCCCTCTTATCGGTATGGGCAACATATTAACATTTTCAAACTCATCCGACGAAATCCAGATGAAATCAAATCTTTCATCAAGGGATTTTATCTCCGGATTTTTGTCCAAATCGGCAATTTCCACATGAAAAACATGGTTTATTTCCCAATTAATCACCTCGCCCTCTTCCCAACTATGTTCTATAGCTCCCAGATATTCTTTGACAACGCATGCGCGGCCGCATTCCTCTACCATCTCTCTTCTTATGGTTTCCGGAATGCTCTCCCCCGTTTCTATATGTCCTCCCTGTAAAAATGAGTGGCTTCCATTTTTCATACGAATAACCAGAAATTTCCCGCCGTGACATACCAATGCCCTCGCCCTGAGATGAAGCTTTGTTTCCATAGTTTTTATTTATTTTTCATCAAGTATTCCGCCAACTTCTGCCACTTATATCTCTTTCATAATTTTATAAGTTTCTGGCTCTTAATTCTTTAAGCGCCACTTCGTGGATAAAACCGTAAACTTTTCCGTAATCATGCCAAGAAAATTCGTTCTTATACCAAAAATCTTCTTTTAGATTTTTGAATCTTTCAATCAATTCCGAAAATTGTTCTTCATCATATCTCAACAGATCTGTTACATCGTCACCCGCTTTTATATTGTTGTTATTCAATTGAACAAAATATAGCATGGTGGCCATAGAGTAAATTTTACTTCCGTCCATAGCCCGCACATCAATCAATGCCATAGGTATCAGTTTTTTGGGATCAAGGTCCACACCTATCTCTTCGCCCAATTCTCTAACCGCAGCATTTTCATAGGACTCATTTTCTTCCACTCCTCCGCCAAGCAATCGGCATATTCCTTCAGGATATTCCTCTTTTCCGCCAAGAATAATTTTTCCATCAATATCCTTACATAAAATCAAAACGTGCCTTTTTCGGTAAAGATTTCCGAAAGGTTTTATAACGCCGATTTTAAGTTCATATTTATTTGCCGTTTTTTTCAGCAAGTTCTTTTTCTTTTTCTTCAATAAACACCTTGAGCTCTTTTTCCGTCATAAGTTTAATCCCAAGCTCCTCAGCAATTGACATGATTTTTTTATCCGCTTCTTCTTTCTTGGATTCGTTATTTATTACAATCTCCAATTCAGCGTGATAACCCCACATCTCGCTGTACTTAAGAGCAATCTCAACTCCCTTATACATAAAATTATGGCGACTTTGAAATGAATCGTGGACATTTGTGAAGCCAAAATCTTTGAAAAGTTTTACTGCCTTTTCAACGTCGACTCTGGATATCGGAAACTCCAATTCTTCAAAACCACTCCCATTCCCGATTTTATTGAGCTTTCCGGTAATCTTTGCGGTATTTTTCGAAATATTATCGGTTACCTTTAGTAATTTATCGGGAAAAAGGAAAAAGTAAACGTTTTTATCATCTTGCCCCAAATCTTGGCCATTTTTAGTCAAAAAACCCGCGAGTTCGTCGTGCCTTTCTTTCGAAAACCTTGCTCGATGCTCCACTTCAATTTGTTTTTCCATATTTTTGATGATTATTAATTTTTATAATAAATTTTAGTCAATATTTGAAATCCATTCAAGTAAATGCCTAAGCAATCCTTTTTAATATAAGCGGTTGCGGAGATTTGTTTTCAAGTATCACAATTTTGTTTCTATTAGCAATCATAAAATCATCCGCTGCTTTTTTTGATCCCGGCCAGGCATAATAATCATCAACTATCACTATTCCGCCGATAGAAACTCGTGGAAACAGCACATCTAATTCCTTTTTCGTACTCTCGTACCAGTCCGTATCTAAACGAAGTAGTGCGATAGCAGACGGAGAATTCTTGTCAATAGTTTTCAAAACATCGCCAGAGACAAAATTAATCTTTTCCAGATCATAACCGGTTGAATACATATTTTTTTGCACCATCTCAATGGGACAATAAATCCATTTATTCTCTTTGTGCCATTGATCATATCTGTCGACATGTCTACCATCAATAATATCCTTGTACTTATTTGTTGCCTTCGGGCCATCTTCGTCTGTGGGCCTAGTCATTCCCTCAAAAGTATCGTATAGCCATATATCTCTGGTGCAGCCGAGACATTTGACTTGGGTCAATGCAATAGCCATACACGCACCACCGCGCCATACTCCACATTCCACAAAATCTCCGGAAATATTATTTTTATTAACATATTTGACTAGATCAATAATCCTAACAAGTGAACTGTCGGAAATCATCGTGTAGGGCAAACATTTATGGATTATATTGCAATTCAAATAGTATTTATAATTTGCGTACCTTTTTGCCAGACGGAAAATTCGAACCAATAATTTTTTCTTGGCCCTATTAGGATCGGATTCTCGATGGATTTTTTCTATATTATTTTTCTCCACAAACATATATACTCCCCCATTTTCTTTTTGAATTTGCAATCCTATTATCAAATTTCCATCGTCTTATTTTTACAAAACCGGAGCGTCTCATCATGTCAACAATTTTTTCGTAATCATAGGCCCAAAAATGAGGGTTGTATTTTTTGTCATCGTCTTGATCCCTAAAATGATAGTTCAGAAGATCTATATAGGTATTGAAATCCTTCAAGCAATTCCTCTTTGAATACCATGATCTAATTGCCAATTTATAAAAATTCTTGTTCCTTTTTACATAACTCATGACAGCGAGCTCGCTATCAGGAACTCCTATTATCAACTGACCGCCTCGTTTTAATATCCTGTGACATTCAAAAATGAATTTTTTTGCGGAAACAGGATAGTCAATATGTTCCAAAAAATGTTCTGAAAATACCACGTTTGAACAGGAATTTGGCAGTGGCAACCCCTCTCTAACATCGCAGATTAGGTCGGCTGGTGGGACAATATCAATATTTAAATAGCCATCCAATAAGTGCGCGCCTCCACCAATTTGAACGTTCAGATCATTTAACTCTCCTCTTGATCCTGTCCACCTTTCCAATCCTTCAACGTGATTTCTATAAAGAAGCAACTCTTTCCTTAGATGCCTTAGGGCCCTACTCATTCCGTGAGAAATTGATTTATCGCCAAGCATTTCGTCCACGCCTTTTTTAAACTTGTTTATTTTTTTTGATAAATGTTTTGCTCTCATATATCCGGTTAGATTAATGACTATAATGATTTCTGAGATTCGTATGAATCGAAATAAATTTATCTACGGCATTCTCCTGATTACCGTCGTTGTTAACGATTTCATAATACGGAATTTTATATATTCGGGACAATTCAATAACCCGTTGCCTTGATAAATTTTGGTATCTATCTATTTCTGAAATCATTTCTTTTTCTCCTGCGCCCTCTCTAAAAATACCCCGCTCTCTTCCGGATATCCTAAAGTCATTTTCCAAACGTTCAAAAATTTCTCGGCTATCGGCACTAATAAGAAATATCGCGTCCATAACAGATATCCAATCACCTGTAGCGTTTGAAACTTCTCCATTCCTTAGATTAAGATAGTGGCCATCGATCAATAATGATCTGGAACTTTTTGCACGCTCATTAACAGCGAATCGAATCATTTTATCAAGCTCGACATTCTTAAAATCATCCGAGAGTTTCCACAAAGAAGGATAATCTCCGGGTTTAATTTTTAGCCATTCCATAAAACGAACCGATCCATGATAAGATTCAAATTCTCTATTCCTTTCGGAAATCGCATTAATAATACTGGATTTCCCCGAGCCATTGATCCCGCCGATAAAGTATATCAACCCATCTTTTTTCATACTTGTTCAATATTAAATTAAATAATCGAAATCTTAATTCCCCGTCTGATAAAATTCGTCTACAAATTTTTCCAAATTTTTGATTTAGCCATAAATTTGAGTTGCCTATCGATTTGTGAAGCTTCTTTCTTATAGAAATGTAAAGAATCCATATATTGAATATAAATACCGCATTTAAGCCCAAGCTCATCCGCTACAATTTTTTGAATTCCCATTACAAAAGTTGCATCCATAAGCATCATAAAATTCGCATTCGTTGCACGCATATGCGCATGAACATCAACAAATTCACCGCGCTTGCGAAAATAAATGTAACTAACACAAGGAAATTCTCCCCGGATTTGAGGAATGCTGTGCTCTAGAAAGTTCAGAATGGCTCTTTTGGTATTTGGATAATTTCTAATATGGCTAATAACATGATTTAACTTATTTGATTTAATTATTTTTTTTCTCCAATAATCGAGCTCATTATGAATAAGATTTTTGTTTGCATATGGAAAATAATCTGAATAATTAAGGCCACAAATAAACTCACCCTTAATAAGCGACAGATATGGCAAACATTTCCTATTTCCCGTGACGACGATTATCCCCTCATCCTCTTTCAATAATTTGGGGTCATTAGTACCTCCTTTTTTTCTATATAAATCAATATATGCTCTTTTAATGGCCGCGAAAACGTTTTTTTTACGGACGCTAATCATATTGTATATTGAAGTTTTTTCCTTTATTGCGCATAAAAGTGAATTTTGGATCAACGAGTTTTGGAACTACGCGCAAATTAAGTTGTTTTGACGGTTCCGCATAAATATAATCCTTCCCGACATCAATCTTGCTTGAATATATCTTGTATTTTATATCTGCTGCCGCCGGGTTAATACCGACTTCTCCTTTCGGGATAACGCCATTGAATGGAACTGCTATATTCATATGATTCCAATAATTCCATACTTGTAGCGCCTTGTACTGATCAAAGTAGAAATAGAAACTTGGATATCTGCCGAAGGTTCTTAGCTCTCTATGTATTAAGTGGCCCGCTAGAGGACTGGCATAATCCAAGATACTGTCAAAATTCCATATTATTTTATTCCATTCTACTGGACCTTGAAAAGTATTAAGCAATCTTGCGTTCGTCAAAAACACTAATCTCTCGGCAACATATTTTCGCATATGTTCCGGATCAAATTTTTTAAATAATTTATTTTTCAAGATATAGCTTACCACTTCTTCGAAAGTTGGCTTAAAACCGCTCAACTTAAAATTTTCTGTAAATTTAGGGTATAAATCGTACATTAAATTTTTGTAACTTTCGTTATACAGCTCTCCCACACTGTCATATATTTCTGATTTATAACAGTCCTGATAAATCATTAAATATTCTGAAACGGCCTCAAAATACAGGTAGCCAAGTATAGGAAGATCATCGATGGTGTCTATATAAAGATTCAACATGTACTTAGCATCAAATCCATACTTGTTGAAATAACTCTTGCTTGCCAATCCCAAATAATCTGCCGACCGCCTAATTCGATTTACGATAATATTATGCAGGTCGAACCTTTCTTTCGATGAAAGCAAATATTCCAATTCCTTATAAATATTTAAATGAACATTGCCAAGACGAAGATAATCTATGCCCACTAAATTATTTCTATAGTTTTCAGGCATCTGTATTTCAAGAATCAAAACATCGGGAATATTTTTTTTGGCACCCTTTAAGCCTAAAGGCGCTTCTTTTTCATATATATATTTTCCCAGATTATGCAACCTCAATCTTCCTTCGGTTTTGGCAAGAGGAGTACAGTACAAGCTGCCCACGAGACATCCACCGCTAGAGTAAAGCTCTCCTTTTTTTAGTATTTCCTTGAGATTATAAGTTATATGAGCAAGATAGATCTTCGGTGAATTTTTTAAATCATTAAAAAATGAATTTGTTGTCAACAGTCTGCCGTGCACACCTTCGCTCACCATTCTCCTGTGCCAGGAAAATTCCTCCATTTCTTTTTTTAAATCCGCATCTACTGGTTTCTGCAAAAAAGAATTAAAAAATACGTGGCCGTCAGCCCAAGCCCCTAGCTTGTCATTTAATTTCATGAAATATATTGTTTAATGCCTCAACAACACTCTTTATATTGTTACCGGATAACAAAAATCTGTGCTCGCTCGCTATTATAAGCTTGAATGCAAAATTTTTAATTGAATCAGAAGGTTTTAAAGATAAGCGCCTGTCATTAATCCACCATTTAACTTTGGGCAATCTATATCTATCAAGGGCATCGGCGGTTTTAAGAATGTCCACAATCTTGCTGGATCTCAGATATCTTGAGTTTTTTTTAATATGTTTATAATCCTCATCATGAAAAAATATAGCTGATCCTATTGATTCGGAATCTCTGGGGGAAATATTGGATAATCTTTTTTTATAAATTTTATCCTTGTTATTCAAAAACCACTGGTACGCTCTGTCTGAATGACCATAATCTTTCTTATCGTTTATGCGTCTAAGATCATGAATCGCGGCGGCAATCGTGACGTTTCTAATTTCTGGCGGTAAAAGTCTTTTTTGTTTACCAAGAATAATAGCATAAATCATGACTCTTATTGTGTGACGTAAACCATGGACGGTGTTGATTTCAGATTGCGACAGAAACCATTTTTTTTGAGGAATATTTGTAAGTAAATATTTATTCACATATTTCAGATCTATTCCAGAAATATGCGGTGATGCCAGGTATGGTTTATTATCTTCTATCCAAAGGAGGGTGTTCAAATCCATATACTGATGATCTGGTAACCTTTTTTTAAAAGCTTGTTCTATTAAACTCATTTCTATTAGTTATTAAAAAACGGCCTTTTACTAGCCGCTCCACACAGAATCCAAAAACCGCTGGTTATGAAAGAGGCGACTTTTATAAAGCCCCGTATTTGCCTCGCATTTTCATGCGAATTTAACATGATTTATATATTAACATTTAACTTGTGTGGTGTCAAATCACGCTGAAATAAGTCCTCAATAATGTCTTCTAAAGGAATGGACTTGATATCAATATCCAGAACCGGATACTTTGAGGTCACTTCGGCAATAAGTTTTGGCATTCTTTCTGAAGAAACCCGCAGCGCTATTGAATCGTCTTTTTGCTCTTCAATTTCGGTGTGTTTAATACCGACAACTTCGCCGGGAACAGATTCAAAATAAAACACAACCACCCTTTCTTTCTGATAATCCCCCATCAGCTTTTCTAAACGACCATCATAAATCTTCTGTCCATGATTAATAACCACTACCCTATCACAAACTTTTTCAACATCATCCATATCATGGCTGGTCAAAATAATAGTAATTTTAGCGTGCTTTTGGATATCCCTGAGGAAAATACGGATGTTCTTCTTGGATATAATATCCAAACCAATAGTCGGCTCATCCAAAAACAAAATCTTCGGGTTGTGAAGAATTGCACCGATAAGTTCCAACTTCATTCGTTCTCCAAGAGAGACGCTTCTTAGCTGCGTATTGAGTACGTGTTTTAGATTAAAAAGGCTGGTAAATCGTTCAACTCTTTCTTTGTATGCTTCAAGGGGAATTTCATAGATTTTCTGAATCAAATCAAAACTTTGAGCAGCGGTTAAGTCCCAGGAAAGTCCGGCTTTATTGCCCATAACAAGCCCTATTTGCTTCAAAAACTGAGGGTCTCTGTCAAAAGGGTTGTAACCAAGGATCTCAACATTACCCGATGTGGGATAAAGCAACCCCGTCAGCGTTTTAATGGTGGTTGTTTTCCCCGCTCCGTTCGGACCCAAAAATGCCAGGCTCTCCCCTTCATTTACGGAAAAAGAAACATCGTCAACCGCTTTAACGATTTTGTTTTTAGGATTAAAGAGTCCGGTTATAATGTTTCTGTTTGTCCTTATTTTAAACTCTTTTGATAGGTTATCTATTTTTATTACGGGTTCCATATTAAGATGATGCCGAAGAATAATGTTTAAGAGCCGAATTCCATGCCCAAACAAAAACAAAAGATAACGCGACAGTAACGGCAATCGCCCAGCCGGCCATTATTAGACCATTTGATTTGTTCAAAATAACCGAACCGGCCATAGCTGATACGATTATAGTCGGAATCAGCGTCGTAAACAAAATTCTCAGACTTTGTGGATACCCCTCCAAAGGAAGATTGTGGGTTTCGGTAAGTTCATAAGAAATCGACATTATGTTTTTAGCACTGCCAAACCAAAAAGCCGGGAATACCAGTCCGACTCTGATATATTGCCAAATTATTTGTCCGGCTATAAAAACAACGGACCCAAGCACAATACTGGATAAAGTTATGTGGAGAGTAGTCCAATTTATCAAAAATGAAATAACTAATATATTCGCCAATGAATCGCGCAATGTTCCGATTATCGAAATGTTACGGAAAAGAACAAAAAATAATGGCGGTGCGGGACGAACCAAAACAAAATCAAATGATCCGTTGTTGATGTCTTCATTCAATCTTTCTCCGTTGATGCCAAACACGCCCCAGCCAAAATAATATGCCACCTGACCGATAAAAACCATAAATAACATCTCTTCCCTGCTGTATCCTGCCAAAGTTGTAATATTCGAAAACAAAACATCAACAAAAACTACCATAGCGAGGGTGTAAAAAACCGTCGAAAAAAAATTACTCCAATTTTGCGAAAAATAAGCCGTTTCGCGCCTGAAAGTATTGACTATATTGGCCCACAATATATTTAGTCTATATCTCATATCCCTACCCCTTCATACTTACGCAACGACCATTTCCACCACCTAATCATTAAAAACAGAAGTCCTATTGCCCACACCAGAGAAACGGCAAAAAGGCTAAATACCTCTCCAAATTTCAGGGAGTTCTGCAAGACGTAGGCGGGTGTAAAAGCCACGATGGGAAATGGAGAATGCATAACAATCGTTCTAAAAATACCCGGAAAAAATGTCATCGGTATCAAAATTCCCGAAAAAATTTCTATAGTATGATTAAAGGCATTTCTTAAACCGTTTGCTTCAATCATATGAAATCCCAATATTGCCACAAATAAATTAAAACTTATCGAAACCATGAACGCCAAGATAAGAAATGCAATAAATTCAATTATATTTATTATGCTTGTGGGAGGTAAAATTATTACTCCCGCAGCAATGGCAAATATGGAATAAACAATCGGCATCCAGTTTTGGCCGATATATGAAAAAAACAGGAATGGAATCGTCGGTACGGGTTTTATTAAATAATTATTAAGATCTCCATACTGTATGTAGCGCATCGTATCCCTACCCATTTTTGTATGATAAGCAAAAGTAATTTCTCTCACAGAGCTGGCGATCAAAAAATAAGCCACAAGCGAGCGAAAATTAATGGAATGAGTGGAGCTTTGTGCAACAGCAAACCAAAATATCAAAAGTAACAGATAAAATATTATTCTTTGGGCGAAAAATGCCACCCATTCCCAAGGATATGCAATAACTTTAAGAAAATTGAACTTAATTACTTTCCAAAATAGAGGTATATTATGAAAAATTTTTTTCATTTAGATTATCTTACTTCTGCAGTTCGTAAAAATTCTTATATACTCCGTTTGGAATTTTTATAAGATCATCGTGCGTCCCCTGTTCCACAAGAATGCCTTTGTCAAACACTAAAATCTTATCCGCCTCGCGAATTGTACTCAATCTATGAGCGATAATAAAAGTCGTCCTGCCCTCCATTAATTTCTTGAGAGATTCTTTTATCAACGCTTCGGATTTTGAATCCAGAGCTGATGTCGGCTCGTCCAAAATAAGCACATCCGGATTTTTCAAAAATGCCCTAGCTAAAGCAATTCTCTGTTTTTGCCCGACTGATAATTTAATTCCCTTCCAGCCAACCAATTGGCTGTATTTTTTGGGAAACTTTTCGATAAACTCATTGGCGTGAGCCTCCTTTGCGGCACTTATAACGTCTTTGATAGAGGCCTTAAAATTTCCATATTTGATGTTATCGGCTATGTTTTTGTTAAACAACGTCGGTTCCTGAGGCACAACTCCTATTCTTGACCGGTATGAATGTAATTCTATTTTTTTTATATCCTTACCATCAATTGTTATCTTTCCTTTTTGGGGGAAATACAATCCCAAAAGCAGACTTATTAGCGTAGTTTTTCCGACTCCGGATTCTCCGACAATTGCCACCCTCTCCCCCGGCTTAACGTCAAAGGAAACGTCTTTAATAACGTTTTCTTTTATCGATTTATAAGAAAATGATACATCCTTAAACGAAATATTCCCCAAAATATTTTTTAAAAAAGACGACCCTTCGGGAATATAATTTTCCGAAGGTAACTGGAGAACTTTTTCGGCCCTGGTTAGAGCTACAAAACCGTTTTGAACCGTCTGCCAGTTTTGCCCAAGAATAACAAAAGGTCCGAATATCATCGCCGCATATCCGTTAAAGGCAACCAATTGCCCCGGCGTCAGCGTCCCGTTTCTTACAAAAAATACCGATGCGACAAATATTGAAAGCTGAGATAATGAAATCAAAACACGTTGGGAAAAATCCAACCTTGACCAGATGTTTATCATTTTCAGAAAAAGCTTCGCGGCATTGTCCACAAAATTTCTGTAAATAACGTTCTGTTCATATTTTTCGGTGGCTGATTGCTTTATTTCCTGAATGTTATCCAATGAATCCCAGGCTTTTCCAAAGGCTTCGTTGTAAGCTTTGTGCATTCTCTTTTGGGTTTCTGCCAAAGGACTGACCGTTTTCATTAAAATAACAATGTAAATCACAATCGCCAAAAGTAAAATCAGCGTCAGTTTATAGTTAATAATAAAAGTAATAACCAAGGCAATAACAATACTCAAAAAGTTGGGTAAAAGGTTTATGGAAACCCTCGTTACAATATTATCGAGCCATCCGGCTGCACGAGTTATTCTATCGCCTATCTCCCCATGTTTTTTCTCTTTATGAAAACTAATCGGTAACTCAAACATTTTTCCAAATCCTTTGGACATATAATCCGCCTCCAAAAAAGCCCCAAGTTTTTGGTTATTAAATCCGATTCTCCAGCTCATGGCATCACTTGAAGATCTCAGCGCAAACCAAATAGCTATCAAAATAAAAATAGATGTGACCGAAATTATCGGGTTTTCCGCAATTTTTATTATGGCATCAAAAATTTTACCGGCGACAAGCGGGATAAATGCTTCAAAAATTGCTCCTATTGTGCTTAGTGCGACAAGAAAAACAACCATCTTCTTGTACGGTTTTAGTTGACGAAATAGTATGCTTAATCCTTCCCAGAAAATCTTTTTAGAAAATTTAGATTTGGGAATTTTTTCCTTTAAAGACATAGATTTCATTCATTATACAATATTTATAAATCATGTCAAAACATCATTTTGAATATGAAAAAGCTCCGAACACGAGTGCCCGGAGCCGAGAGAAAAAGTACTGCCTACCTGAAGGAATAGCCGATTGAAGCCATCCCCCCGCCGAACGTGATGCCCGGGCGGCCGGTTACCTGGACGCCGTGCCAGGAGCTAAAGAACGCTCCCAGTCCAGCCGACAGGTGGTCGGTCATCTTAAATGAAACCCTGGCCGACCCTTCCGTCACGGAAGCGCACCCGAATTTCCCAAAGTTTTGGGAAGTGCTCCCGTTGTCATCGCTGACTTGAGAGCGCGTCCCCAGAAAACTCTGGGAGACGGATGCCGCCAACTCGATCCGAGAAACCTTGACCGAGTAAGACAACCCGACCATTGGCCCGATGCCGCCGCTTACAGAGGTGTGAGACTGAGTCTTGTTGCTCCCACCCTCCGTCGTGGAACTGTCTTGCATCCGTGCGTACGCCGTTTTGATACCGGCATACATCGTGATGCCATTGGACAACTTCGTCCGGTAGGCGACGTCGATTGACGCTGCCTCCAGACGGCTGGATTGGTTCCAGTCCGAAGAAGCTTCGGACCCCATCCTGGCGGTCTGCCGGAAACCCCAGGCAACCGCCGTCCACCCTTGCTTGGCGTTTCCAAAATCGAACGCAAAGCGCGGAGTGAATCGGGAGCGGAAGTCAAACCGCCCGGAACGCATCGCGGTCTGGGGCAATCCGTTGACCCCCAGTCCGTCGTTTCTTTGAGCCGAAAATACATCGTCCGGCCCGAACGATCCGGTTGAGCTGTTGACGCCCAGCTTCATCAGCTGGATATCAAGGCTCAATTTCCCTTGTTGTGCGCTGGCAACAGAGCAAAGGGCCAGCGCGAGCGAAAAGATAACGATATGCTTGAACATTTGCGCTCCCTTTCTCCGCCGCAGCGGTTTTTGCCGAATTATCAAAGAACACACATATTTTACCATACTTATGCTATTTTGGCAATAGGCATAATACCCTCATTTTAAGCCATAAATAATAAAGACGCCCATTTTAGAGCGCCTTAGTCTATAATCGCCACTACGGATTGACTGGCCCTGTTTTGGGTGTCCGCGTAGGCGAAGCGGTAGGAGTAGGAGTTGGGTCGGTCGGATTTTTAGTCGGAACCGGAGTCGGCGTAGGTGTGGGCGTAGGAGTTGAAACAACTCCGCAAAGATTATCAATCCTGTTTGATGAACTACCCGACAAATCCTGAGCACAGCCACCGTTAGCGACGGCTCTGATATTTGTGGCTCCGTTGGCAATAACAATGGGCGCTGACGGAACATTAACGGTATTTGCAACCAAAGAAATATTGTTGCCGCCGTTTACAACGATGCCGACGGAAGAAGATTTATTGCTATCCCCTGCTGCCAATGAAACTCCTCCGTTACTGCAGTTGTCCAGCTCAATCAGGGCATATCCAGAATCCGACGTGTTCCACCCTTGAGCCTTATACTCGATAGCTGGAATCTTAAACAAGCTCTTAATGTAGGCGTTCCAATTTGCCATACTCTCAGAATAAGAACTGTCGATTCCTTGCATGCTTGCCTGCTGAGCGCTCGCCTGATTCCATCCGCCACTAATGACCTTAAGATTATTGATGCCGAATGAGTCCACGTTCTTGAATTGAACGCAGCTGTTTCTGATTCCCCAGCAATTCGGCGAATCCAAAGAAACGCCATGAACTCCATACAGATAAATTCCGGTACCCGAGCCTCCTCCGGTTGTCGGATCAAATGCGGTAAGCGCGGCATGCGAAATGCTGATTAGCCATGGGACAGACCCGCTCTGAATATTTGAGTAGACGCCGTACTGACAGGCATCGCAGCCGAACGTCTCAATCTGAGCATCGCCGGTAGCGCCGTACTGAGAAGAAACCAGATTAAGCCCGAACTTTGGTCCCCATGCAAAGGCGAATTTAATCCACAACCAATCAATTCTGCCCGCCTGGATGAAGGTACTGTTCTGATGCATCCAATTGACCATCACGCTGTCATCCACCCAGGTTGCGAACATTCCAGGGTTTCCATGAATGACAAAAATCTTATCGATGTCATAGCATTGATCATCCCTGATGGCGGTGAAATAAACCCCAAATTCCAGATTTTCCATATTCAGCTTACCATGGGCAACCGTAGCATCAATTCCAACGTATGAATTTGGGAAAAAACTGTTTTTGACTCTACAAAAACTTCCCTGGACGGCGATCGTTGGCGGAAACTCAATCAGCGGTTGGCCCTTTACCTGGACCGGATAATTGAAAGTTAAACCATCCATAACCGCACCGTTCCTTTGAACAAATGCAGCATTGGCAGTGTCGGTATTGCTGAATCCCTGACCGAAATTAATATCAATCTGCGAACCCCACAATACGCCACTTCCAATGATTGATACTCCGTCAACGATAATTTGAGACGAAATCGGATAATCGTTGGCATAAGAAGTGAGTGTATCCGAGGCGCCAACCGCGTGGTCCGATGTAAGAAAAACAACCTTATCGGTATCTGCCGCCTGCTTAATACAATTCTTAATCTGCTGAGTTGCGTCTTGAGGAATCGGTAGCGCAGGACAAAATACAGCCGATGCACTCCTGGAATATGCAGCAATTGCGATTACCGCCAACCACAGTACTCTTTTCATTTCCACACTCCTAGTTGTAGTTTGCTGCCTAAACTTATAACACGATAATCGGTGAGTATCAATATCTGTCAAGCGTCAGGCAAATTTAAAAAAGTCCGCCAAATAATTTCGGCGGATATATTATCTTAAATCACGTCAAACACAGATTTTATCTGGGCAAATAATTTCTGAATAAGTCACTCACAGACCGAAAAGATGTTTTGGGCAACTCGTTTCCGCGAACCATTCCCCATCTTGCCCCGTATCGGTCATCGTCTTTCAGTTCATAAACAAAAGCATTTTCTATCCTGGGAATTTTCGACAGTAGCTTGAACGTACTCACAATATATTTTGCCTGGACATCTTCACCAACCCTGTCGGACCTCCACCCGAATTCATTTATCCAGACCTTGTGTCCGGAAAATCCGTTTTGATCATAAATATCAAACAGCCCAACACGCTTCTTTACACAAAAAACGAACCAACATTCGTAATCCCCAATAATGAATTGGTCAACCAGATTTTTAGGATTCTTCTCATAGACATTCTGGCTGACAATGTCTATGTACTTATTGGCGCCTAACTTCCCCAGTTCGCCAAAAAAACTTTCAACGCTTATTCTGGCTCCCCTTCTGTTCATCAAGGTGGGGGCGACTACTTCATTGTTCGGGTTAACCGCTTTAATTTCCTCGGCTGCCGGAATCAAGATGTAATTGACATACTGCTCCGCCGTTCCCTGCCAAAATCTTGCATTATTCGGCTCATTCCAGACTTCAAAATAATTAATCTGTTTGGCATATCTTTCGGCTACGGCGCGAACGAACATTCTCCAGTGCCGCCTGGCGGTATCATCCTTAGGATATCCGTTTTGTCTGCCATTTGAACTGGCCCACTGCGGAGTATATGGCAGGCCCCAAAGAATTTGGAGATTGCGCGCCACGCAATCTTTTACGATTTTGTCGGCAATTTCCCAATGATATGTCGGGGGTTCGGTAAAATCGGACTCAATTACGTCCCAACCAACTCCGGTCCTGACCCAATTAAATCCCATGTAAACCACCGAATCCAAATCGGATCCGGTTGCCCAATGAGTCACCACCCCACGACTGGAATAGACAAAAGATCGTCCATTTTGTGCATAAGCAATCGATGGCTTCAATATATAGAAAACAATAAGAATAGTAACCGAAAGGAAAGCTGCTCTTCGGAAACCTCTAGTCATTGAGTTCTCCTTTTAAAGGCGGGTAACCGCCGGGCTGCCAAAATTAATACCATACATGCAATAAAAGTCAATAAACAAAAAATCCCGCCTATTTCTAGTCGGGACAAATTAAAGGAGAAAATTGATTAAGGCGTTGCTTTGCCGAATTGCTTGGCGTAATCAGGGACGCTCTTAAGGGCGCCCACTAGCTCCTGAAAGTAGTATTGATCCGCTCCCGGTTCCATTTGAAGCATATCCGGCGTGATGACGACAGTGTCTCCTATATTGCTCAAAGAAAATGTTGCCGTTGCCAGTTTCTGAAAGTCGCCCGAGGAATTGGCGTTCAAATCCAGGTTGGAAAAATAATAGCTGATTTTCCAGATACCGCAGTTGGGCAAAATGGTTTTTACATATCCATTCCCCCAATTCTGGAAAATTCCCGAACCATGCTTTGAGTCGATCGTTCTCAGCATGGGATTTACGAAAATAAATCCCAAATAGTCCGAGTACCACGATTGCCTATTATTGAGAAACAGATTGTCCTCGGCGTCGATCCTGTAGGTAATGGAGACTCGCTGAGAAGAATTTCCACTCTCCGCCAGAGTCTTTGTGACTGAGTCGTAATACAAAAACTTGTTTGTGATGGGGAAAATCAGATTCGCGTACCCAAGACCGATGCGAGCCAATTTTTGAGGCTCATTGATAACCTCGACTTGAGTTTGAGTGACGCTTTCGATAGCTCCACTCCCCCAAGCGGGTGGAATCGGAACGTTATCCCAAACTTGAATTGGCCTTTCCTGAAAACCGGCTACCAGCGAATAGTCGTCCCACTCGTAGATGATTGCCGGACCGGAATCGGCTCCGGAAAATGTTGCATCCGCGATAATCCAATGCTCGCCGTCCCAGACTCTGGAAACGGCATGCTCCCGATTCAACGTTGAAACAACCATTGCCGGAATCCCCGCCTCGCGAAGCATCGCGGTCAATAAGAATGCCGCCTCTTCACAAACTCCTGTTGGCGCATTCCAAAGATCTTCAATTGTCGGCGGCCAAGAAACAAACGTCGGATAGGCATATGGCTTTGACGCTCTTACCCAATTGGCCAGTGCAACAATTTTATCCCTATTGGAAGTCAAATTGCCGATAAGCTCCTGCACCTTCTGAGACAGCGGTGCGAAATTCTTCCAGTCACTTGGCCTCTCATAAGAGATTGAGCTACCCAAATACAGACTCGGGTCGTCTGGGGCAATTGCCGTATAAACTCTAATGCCGTTATCGCACCAGGGATACGGACAATCGGCCCTTTCGGCAATAGAAATATGCCGACGAATGATGTGTTGCTTGAGTTCAGATCCATTCACCAAACCGGAAAACATCAGTACCAACATCAGTGCAAAGACAACTCTCTTTTTCACTTGTTTTTCTCCTTTTTTTGCTCTCCGATGCATTATGCAACAGAGAGATTAGGTCAAATTACTGAAAATGTTATAACACATAATAATTATGATAGCAAGAGTAAAGAAAAGCCCCGGGGAAACGTTTCCCTGGGGCCGTAATGAAAAAGAACTATTACTTCGATTGTGAGTTGATCTCAAACGAGTCGATCTGATACTCCTCCGGCTCGTTCGGATTTGTCATGTCGATACCGACAACGCTGGCGCTGAGTCTCCAATCACCCGTGACTCCATCGAACTCCTTGTGAAACTCGATGAAGTTGTGGTAATTGGATGAGTTGACGACATCTCCGGCATCTCCTTGAAATCCACCTCCCCCGCCACCGGAGATGACGTGGATAATGCCGTTTTCCATCCATCGCCGGTACGTGTGGATGTGGCCGTTGAGAATCGCATCCACACGGTATTCGGAAAATAGCGGATAAAGTTTTTCTCTGATGGTTTGAGCCATCTGAGAATTGTTCCATCCGCCACTCCTGTTGGTAGTCCCAGGCTCGTGAAAAATCACGATCCGGAACTGGGCATTTTGCGCCTCTTCCGAGGACAACATCTTTTCTGCCCAGTCATTGTCCCAAGTAGGAATCGATGAATCGGTTGGGCCCGAAACGTTGAGCATCAGGAAAAAAATCCCGTCACGCACAAGATATGAATCCTTGTGCGCATATGCCCACGTAGCATCGGCCCAAAAGTCATGATTGCCGGCAACTCCGTAGAGGTTGTTTTTCCCCAGGGAGTCGACAACAGGAGACCACGTGGACTCAAACAGCTGAAAGTCCCACGGTCCCGAAATGCTGGGATTGTCCCAGCCGGAGGCGATACACACCGCGTCATGAGCCGGCTTGTCCTCGACGAAGTCTCCCCCGTTGAGAACGAACGACGGATTGTGACGCATCACTGCGCTCACAACCGCCTTCTCTCCGGACAGATTCTCCGGATGACACGGAGAAAATTGCACGTCGGAAACCCAAAGAAACGTTTCCGGCGCCCGTTCCAAGTGCTTTCGCACCCGAAAGTTGAGGTCGACAGCCGACACACTGGCCGCAACCGATAGCGACAAAAACACGAGAAGGAAGCGTTTCATTTCCGTCATCCTTTCATCCGTTTTTTCAACGGATAGTCACCTGTTCCGTTTGTCCCTGTTTTTGAGGGTTTTTTGGTGTTAGTTTATCAATCTAAGCTTTTGTAATTATATCAAATAATCGAATATGTGTCAATGTATATGATTAATATCCCCTACAAACACAAAGAAACGGCTGTTTCTCCTACCCTCTTCCGATTGAAATCCTTACCTTGAAAAATAAAACAATCCACTTGCTGTGGATTGTTTTATTTATGTAGCAAGGGTGGGACTCGAACCCACGACCTGGCGCTTATGAAACGCCCGCTCTAACCGGCTGAGCTACCTTGCCATTATTAAATTCCTAGCTTGTATTTGATAAAGCGCCTCCCTGCCGCTGTCTTAAAATACAATTCTCTCTTGCGGGCGTCAACAAAATTATCGAAGCTTTCACTGTGAACAAGGGTTATTTCCCCCATCATCCTTGTCGTTTTTGTTTTTCCACGTCTATGCTCTCTCAACCTTCTATCTATATCATTCGTAACGCCTTTATATAATTTATCGCCACTCTTAATTATATACGTTGTATACATCTATAAGAGATAATTTTGTGGCCGCTCCCCGCCCGAACGTACCGTTCGGTACGGGCGGGTAACCGGCTGAGCTACCTTGCCATTATTACGCTGGAAGTATAATTTAAGGAAAACAAAACTTCAAGAAAATCACTTTTTTATTTCGACGATTTTCTTACCCACTAATTTACGCAAAACTTTAGGAATTTCAAACGATCCGTCTTTACGCTGATAATTTTCCATTATCGCAATCATTGCCCTACCCAATGCAAGCACCGTCCCATTGAGTGTATAAGGATAAATACTTTCTCCACCGACTTTGGTTCTTATATTAAGCCTTCTTGTTTGGAAATCGGTTGTGGCACTGGTACTGGTGACTTCCCTGTATTTGTTTTGCGAAGGCATCCAGGCTTCGATATCATATTTCCTTACCGCAGCACTACCTAAATCTCCGGTAGCCATTTTTATCACCTGATAAGGAATTTTCAAATCCTGCCAAATTTCTTCTTCTATGCCAAGTAATTTATCGTGCCAACTATCAGATTCTTCGGGTTTACAAAATACAACCATTTCAACTTTTCTAAATTCGTGAACCCTTATAATTCCACGGACGTCTTTGCCATAACTCCCGGCTTCCGTTCTATAACAGGAAGAAATCCCGGCATATTGAAGTGGTAAGGATTTTTCATCGATTGCTTCGTTTGTGTGGAGTCCAACCAAAGTTATCTCGGCCGTTCCGATTAAATCCAAATCTTCGCCTTCAATGTGATAGATCTGCCTTTCTTTGTCGCTTCTGGCTTGATATCCACATCCGACAACGTTTTCTTCCTTGGCGACATTAGGAGTCACAAAAGGCGTAAATCCTTTTTTTATCAATTTGCCTATGGCGTAATTTATCAGCGCCTGTTCCAAGAGGACCCCCTCATTTTTGACGTAATAAAATCCCGACTGAGCCACTTTTGCTCCTCTTTCTAAATCAAGAGTATCTGTCAGTTCGGCTATCTCAACGTGATCTTTCGCCTGAAAATCGAATTTGGGAATTTTCCCAACTTCCTTTATAACTTCGTTTTCGTCGGGAGTGCCCGCTTTAACATCCGCCGCTGCCGGATTGGGAACTCTCAACATTAGCCGCTTATATTCTTCAAGTGCCAAAGCTAGTTTCTCCTCCTTTTCTTTAATAGCTTCTTTAAGTTCTTTGCCCTTTTCTCTGTCGGTATTTTTTTTCCTTTCGGAATTAAGAGATTCAAGCTCGGACAACAATTCTCTTCTTTGTTTATCTCTTTCCAATAATTCATCAAAGAAATCGGTCGCAAAACCCTTATCCTTGGCGGCTTTTTTTACAAACTCTACGTTTTCTCTTATATATTTTATATCCAGCATCGTATATCGATTATATCAACAAAAAACGCCTTGATGCAAAGGCGATTTGTATTTGTTGCGGGAGCTGGAATTGCACCAGCGATCTTCAGGTTATGGGCCTGACGAGATACTACTTCTCCATCCCGCGATATTCGTAAGTGAAGTATGCTTCACACAATAATCAATGTCAATATCTCGATTATTTCTGTCTTTTATTTTAATATACTTAAATGATAGAAAAGTTGTCTCCCCGACAAAAAGAAGTTTTAAGAGAGCAAATCGTCGCTTTTGCAAAAAAATACATCGGCACTCCCTATGAATATGGCGCTCCTCTGCGCGATAAACCGGGAGCTTTCGACTGTTCCGGATTTGTCCAGTTTATCTACAAGCATTTCGGATATGAAATCCCCAGAAGCACTATTCAGCAGGCGGAGTTTATTAAAAAAACAGTACGCGACGTCAGAAAAATAGAAGTTGGCGACCTGATTTACCTTCATGGCGTCAGAGGTTATTACACGAAAAAATATCCCGCCGGTATCGGCCACGTGGTTATGTATATAGGGAACGGAGAAATAATCCATGCCGGTGGCATAGGAAAAAAACAAGGGGTTCAAATTGATAGTATTAAAAAAGTAGTATCCAGCCGTAAGCCGTTAGTTGTCATAAAAAGAGTCGTTTAGATTGATTTTGTCTCAAAAAATGATAGGATAATTCGGTCAGATGGACCGTTGGTGTAGCCCGGTTAACACGTCTCCCTGTCACGGAGAAGACCAGGGGTTCAAATCCCCTACGGTCCGCAGAAAATAATCCCGCTTCATGCGGGGTTATTTTTTGTGTTGACCTATGGATTTGGACTGCGAGCCCCCGTGTTGGAAAATAGGAACGTAAGAAACCCGAAGGTTTCTTAAGCGGGGGTCGGGGGCGAGAGTGAATATCCCCTACGGTCCGCAGAATAGAAACTCGAGATAGAAGCTCAGAATAGAAAAATAATAGATAATGTCAGCAGCCCTGCGTTTGTCCAGGTTATTTCACGATCGTGAAATAACCTGGACAAACAAATCCCTATAAAAATCCAGCAAAAAATCGGCCCTTGGCCGATTTGAATAACAAAAACAACGGTTATTCCATATATCCCAGCTGCCTGAATGCCTGACGATAAGCTCTTAGATACTCTTTGGCTTTTTCGTGGTCCAAAACGGAGTTTTCTTCGGCTCTCAATTGTAGAATTTCAAGATGAATCTTCTTTAAGTCATCAATATTCGATATTTTTTCTTTTTCAACCTTGGACAATCTTTCGACTTCGCTTGAACCTAAATAACCCACCGCTTTAAGAGTATCATCAAAAAAATCATCTACTGCAATCAATGCCGCCTTCCATTTTTCCGGATTCGGCTGAGATATCATTTTTAGCGTTGTCTTCCACAGCTCTTTAAGTTTTATATTGCGTAGTTCTTTTATTTTCCAAATCTCCCGTCCGTATTCTCTTCTGTCGGAAAAATAGTCGATTTTAATAATTAACCTGACAATCGCTACTATAAGCAGGGTTGAAATTAAAATTGAAGCGATTTGAATCCACACAAAATTTATTACAAACCAGTCTACAATGTTGGCCATATTTTATTTATTCATTATTTTTTCATAATAATCTCCAAAAGCAAGGATGGACTTTTCATCAAAATGTTTGCCAATTATCTGAAAATTTACCGGTAATTCTCCTTCTTTATATTTCCGCGTCGGAAGCGAAAGCCCCGGAAGGCCGGCCAGATTAACGGGAATAGTAAAAATATCCGAAAGATACATTGAAAGCGGGTCGTCGGTTTTTTCCCCTATCTTAAACGCTGTTGACGGCGTCACCGGAGCAACTATAACATCAACCCCTTCCGCTGATTTATCAAATGCTTTCATAAAATCATTTAAAATCAGTCTCCTGACTTTCTGGGCTTTGGCATAATATGCATCGTAATATCCAGACGAAAGAACAAATGTCCCCAATAGAATTCTTCTCCTGGGCTCATCTCCAATAGCTGATCCCCTGTTTCTGAAATAAGTAGAGAGTAAATTCATATCTTCATTTTTTAGCTCTTCCGGAACGGAATAACGGATACCATCATATCTTGCCAGGTTTGCGCTGCATTCGGCCGGTAAAATAATGTAATAACAAGAAAGAGCATATTTTGAATGGGGTAGGCTTATTTCTTTTATTTTAAACCCATCCCGACGCATCCGGCCGATGGCATCATTAACTTCTTTTTCCACCTCCGGAGACATTCCTTTAACAAAATATTCTTTGGGAATTCCTATTACCAAATCTTTTACGTTCACGTCATTAAATTGATTAACCGTAGAATAGTCCGTCTCAGCCGATGTTGAATCCATTTTATCGATACCGGAGATTGTTTTAAAAATTGTTGCCACGTCTTTCACCGTTTTGGCAAACGGCCCTATTTGATCCAAACTGGACGCCAAAGACATAACTCCATAACGCGAAACCGCTCCATAAGTGGGCTTGAGACCGACTATTCCGCAAAATCCGGCCGGCTGTCTGATTGAACCGCCAGTGTCGGAGCCAAGAGATCCAAGAGCCATATTAGCCGCCACTGCCGCAGCCGAACCGCCCGAGGAACCACCGGGAACTCGGCTGATATCCTTGGGATTTCGCGTCAGCTGAAACGCCGAATTTTCCGTGGAAGAACCCATCGCAAATTCATCCAAATTGGTCTTTCCCAGAAAAATCGCCTCGTTTGATTTCAGTTTTTCTATCACTGTCGCATCGTAGGAAGAAACATAATTTTCCAGAATTTTTGAGGCCGCTGTGGCAATACCTCCGGATATTAAAATATTATCTTTTATTCCCATAGGGACGGCAAACAAATCGGATGTAATTCCGCCCTCTTCCAGACGCAGGTCCAAATCTTTAGCCCGTTTAATCTGATCATCTTCCAAAAATCTCAAAAAGGCGCCGTTTTTTTCATTTTCTTTTTTGGCATATGAAAAGAACTCCCCTATTGCCTCGGTAACGGAATATTTCTTTTCTCTCAGACCGGAGTGATATTTTTCAATTGTGAAGTCGGAATCAAAAAACATTTTATTCAAATACCGGCGGTATCTTTAAATAATCATTCTCTTTTCTGGGAAATTGCCTTAACGACTCTTCCCTCTCTAAATCATGTTCATGGACGTCTCTGTATTTTGTGGAATCATCGCGCATAACATCGGTCAAAAACGTTCCCCCGCTCATCGGTTCAACATTTTCGGTATCAATTTCATTAAGCTCGTTGAAATAATCCAATATTTTGGATAGATCCTTGAGAAGTTTCCCTCTGCGCTTAGGGTCTTTTTCTTCCATCCGCGCCAAAGCCAGAAGATGGTCCAGTGATTTTTCGTTTATTTCGGCCATGAAAAGATATTATCAAATTTACCAACTAAATTAAATACTATTGACGCTATCATAAATATCTAGTATGTTATGAACAGAAAATAGGAGGCAGAGATGCCTGAGACAAAAGACATTCTCCTTGGATGTAAAGGCGGCAATCATTCGCTAATTGATATACTTCAAGCTCGTCATCCGTGGGATGGAAGCCATCAGGTTGCCAGATGGTGCCAAGTGTGCGGATCAATCGTTGTTGATATTGATTTTGACGGTAGAACACATCCTGGACAAGTAATGGAAATGATGCAACCAGAAACATTTTCTCTAGCCCTGCAAAAGTAGGGCTATTATTTTTTTATTTTATCCAAAAACTTCTTCTCGTCCCAAATTTCTATTCCTAATTTTTTTGCTTTTTCCAGCTTGGATCCCGGGTCTGCGCCGACGATCAAAGCGTCCGTCTTATTCGTGACATCGGAATTAAAATGTCCGCCGCTGTTTTGGATTATTTCTTTGGCTCTCGGCCGGGACATTGACTCCAAGCTTCCCGTCAGACATATGTTCATTCCTGCAAAGGCACCCTTGGTTTTTTCATGATAACCGATAATTTCTACTCCTCCTTTATCCAGTTTCTTTAAAAGAGCATCGTCATATCTGTCCGCAAACCATTCTTTTATGCTAAGAGCCACTTTCGGTCCGATATCCTGGATTTCTTCCAAATCTTGTGCCGATATTTTTTTAAAATAATTTTCAAACTCGTTTATGGAAACTTTTTTTCCGGAAGACATAAACTTTTTAGCCAATGCCCTGGCTGTTTCCTGGCCGACATTGGATATGCCCAAAGAATAAATAAATCTGTCCAAAGATATTTTCTTGGATTTTTCGATCTGACTTGTCAGATTTTGTGCCGATTTCTCTCCGAACCTTTCCAGAGCCGCAACATCCCCTTTTTGTAACGTAAATATATCGGCAGGCCCCGAGATCAGACCTTCGTCCAAAAATCTGTCAACTATCCCTTCCCCCAACCCCCTGATGCCAAAAGCGTCCCGGGTGGCAAAATGAATTATCAGATTGCGGTTAACCGCTCCGCACTTTGGATTGGAACATTTCACAAAAACCCCTTCTCTTTTTATTGGCGCTCCGTCAACCGGGCAAATTTTGGGAATCTTTATCTCCTTTTCTTTTCCGGTCCTAAGTTCTTTATAAACGTGGGTGATTTTTGGAATTACGTCACCCGCCCGTGTAACTATAACAGTATCCCCGATTTTTAATCCCAGACGCTTTATTTCGTCAAAATTATGAAGAGTGGAATGGGTAATGGTAATTCCACCGACTTCAACCGGCTTTAGTACGGCAACCGGGGTCAATATTCCGGTCCGGCCCACCTGGACAGTGACGCTCTCAACGATTGTCGATGCTTGTCGCGGAGAAAATTTATAAGCGATTGCCGCTCGCGGAGCCTTGCCGATTACCCCGGCCGCATCAAATATTGAGTTATCATTCACAATCGCCACTATCCCGTCTATGTCATAATCCAGACTTTCTCTGTGTTTTTCCCAATAATTTCTGAAATCGATAACGTCTTTTAACGTTTTAGCGGGACGATTGTATGAATTAATAGTAAACCCCCAAGAAGCCAACATCTTGTGCTCTTCTTCGTGTATTTTTTGACCGACATTATTGGCAATATCGTACTGAAACGACTCCAGTTTCCTTGAGGCGGCAATTTTTGGATCCAACTGGCGGATCGAGCCGGCGGCTAAATTCCTGACGTTGGCAAACGGTTTTAATCCTTTTTTCTCCTGCTCTTTATTTATCCTTTCAAGTTCTTTTTTTGAAACCAGAATCTCTCCTCTTATCACCAGGTGTTTGGGTATTTCCCATGGCCCAAACTGAGTCAGTTTTTTTGGAATAGTGGCAATAGTTTTTACATTCTGAGTTACATCCTCTCCAACAAAACCATCTCCTCGCGTTTCGGCCAAAACCAATTCTCCATCGTCATAGATTAATTCTATGGCCAATCCGTCCAATTTGAGCTCGCAATAGAAAAACGATTCTTTTTTATTCTTCCAGCGCGCTAAAGCGTCATATCCAAGATAGTTATTCATTCTCTCCAGCCACTCGTTCATTTCCGTATCCGAAAAAGCATCATCAAAAGAAAGCATGGGGGTTTCGTGCTTTACTTTAACAAATTTATCCAGCGGCTTTCCCCCGACAATTTGAGTGGGAGAAGTTTTTGTTACAAATTCTGGATATTTATACTCCAGTTCTTCCAGTTCGTTTTTTAGGGTATCAAACGCCTCGTCGGAAATAAGAGGCGTGTCGAAAGTGTGGTATAAAGTCCGATGATAGTTGATAAACTTGCGCAATTTTTCCATGCGCTCAAGCGCTTGTTGTTTATCCGATTCATTTTTCATAGCCATCACTGATTAAATACCCCCAAGAAAATCCCAAATGCACGGTAAGAGTTAAACGAGTGCCCTATTGCTCTAACTACATTATTTACCTCAATAACGGAGACGTCCGAGTCATTTCCGAAAGATATCGGGCTGGGATTTGTACAATTGAACGTGGAAGTTCCATTGGGTCCGAATTTGTTATATAAACACCATTCTACCGCCGAATCAGCGGCATAAATCGCTTTGGTTGAATCGGATATTTCCGTGGATGATTTTATTTTTTGGAGAGAAATATATCCGGCTATGGTAGCAACTCCAAGCATAGATGCCCCCAAAATCATAACGATAATAAGCATCGCCTGCCCTGACATATTTTTAGTTATTTGATTTTTTTTATTTGTCATTTTTTCTATTGGCATATTGAGCTGAAAACTCTTGAGCTGATAGTGCTCTGAATATAATTAGTTATAGAAACGCCCTTATCTGTGGCTGTTATACCCAAAGTCATATTTATCCTACAAGGACCCGGCGACTTATTACTAAAAAGAGCGGCCACAACGTTAAAATACGACACGTTAACATTATTCGAAGTTATAAATTCGGATACCGGCGTTCCGGTAATTTTTCCGGTGCTATCCAAAGTAGATATTGTCCTCTTAATTGCAGAGCCCCAAGAAGCCTGAGTTTCCTGATAAACGATCTGCCTCATTACCGAAATTCCCATATCGGTATCCGGCCAATCAAACTGGACCCCGTTAGTCAGCGCTATAAAATTAGTCCCAACCCTCATTTCTCTCATCATCTGCTCCAAAGTCAGACTCATATTATCGGTGGCCGAAACAAGCTTTAAGACAAGCCTCTGATTGGCCATCGATTGGATAAATCCACCGATAGCAACCGTCATAAATATCGCGAAAATACTCATTGCCACCATAAGCTCAATGAGTGTTTGGCCCGATTGTCCGGCTATTATTTTTTTAATCCTGTTTTCTTTCATAATCCGATATTCAAAATTTATCATTCATAAGCTATTATCTCCAACCGAAAAAATGATCCTCAACGGTTATTGACTGCGAGCTGCCTCCCCGGCCTACCCAACTGACAGTGGACCTTACTATCAATTCATAACCACCGCTTGCCAAAGAAATATCCACCTTCCTCTGAAACGGGGTCGGTGTCGGAGAAATCCCCTGAGGGGAATATGTATAGCGCTTCACGCCCGAAGGGTTATTGGCGTCAAATTGAAGATAAGCTGACAGATCAAACGGCTTAATAGTGCTTATCGTTGAATTATAATCAACCTGATAAGATCCGGGATTAAGTCCAAGATTATAAGGGTCCCCGTTGGCAACATTGCTGTCTTCAATATTTTTAACAACTTCTATTCCTTCCGCCGCCAAATAAGCTGCAACATATTGATCCGAAACAACTTTACTCAATCCTATGGAAGACGTCAGCAGGCTCAAAAGACCCAGGAGCCCGATAACGACCATGGAAAGAGCCACCATAGTTTCCACCAATACTTGCCCCGATTTACCAGTCATAGCCCTTAGCAAGGGTCGGAAACGATTTATAAATTGTCGGATTTTTATTGTAATCATCATTGAACCGAAATCTGGCCAAACTGATTAATTGTAATATTCAAATCCGGAGAAACACTCGGCGCATGAAGTGATATAACTATAGGAAAACTTATATTTGAAAAAACACTGGGGTTGGGCGGAGTAAAGAGAACATCAATCGGATTATCAACCACATTTCTGCAAATTGAGCCCCCACAAATCTGACTTATAGTTATGTCCTCCAGCGGAATCGAATTAACATCTTCCTCGCTTCCGGTATAAATCGAGCTCGGAACCAGAGAGGCATAATCTTTGCATTGATTGTTATTGAGAGGATCGGGCAGGTCTTTAAAAAGCGTCAGCGATGTTGACGATGCGATATGAATACCATAACCACAAGCATCCAAAGATTGCGCGCTGCGATTGAAGGTGGTGATAGCCAAAGACCGCGCCTGATAAAAAGTATTTACGAGCTTTCCCTGTTCCCGATATAAGGCTATCTGTTGATCGGCGGTGCGATTATAGGTAACAGCCATCGAAACAAAAACAATAATAAGAGAGACCGTCACCATTAATTCAATGAGCGTAAATCCCGTTTCGTCTTTTTTAATATTGGAAGATCGGATCATATTTTTATCCGAAAACAAATTAGACGGCGAAAAACAACGCTTATCCGTCCCAGGATGTATCAAGGGTTGTCCCGATTGAGGGTGTCGATAATTCATTGGGCTAAAAGTGTTTCTAACACTTATAAGCCAATTATACCAAAGTAAGCACTAAGCAATCCAGCGCCAAAGAAAAATATGATAGCGGTAGCAATTACTATAAAAGGACCGAAAGGAACTTTGTCGGTCATCTTTTTCTTACCCGAAGCTATAAGCACAACCGACACGACCGCTCCGATAATAAACGACAAAAGCATTATAGGAACAATATCCGGCCATCCGAATAGAAGCCCTAATGCCCCCATAAGCTTAACATCCCCCATGCCCATCGCCCTTCCTCTGGAAAAAATAAATAGTGCCAGAAAAAACAATAAAGCCACTACGGCTCCAAAAATGTGGTTTAAGACAATTGAAGAAAATGACGGAAATACGGCCGAAAATTGTTTTAAAAAAGAAGCCTTGTACACATCACTGAACGCTCCCATATAAATTCCGATACCAATCCAGATAATCGATACGGCAAAAAGAGTGATGTTCACCGAATTAGGAATTACATAATGGCGGATGTCTATAATAAAAGCCGCCAGTAAAAACAAAAATGCGACAATCCAGATAAAAGACGCTGCCCCCCAATACCAGGCGTAATTGGGACCGGTAAACGTAAAAAGATTTTTTATAACAAGGGGTATATACAAAAACATCAATCCCGAAGTCAGTTCAACAATCGGATACTGGACGGTCAGGCGTTTCTGACAAACGCGGCACCGCCCCAGCTGAATCATATAACTGGCAAGAGGTATCAGCTCATACCAGGACAAAATCTTGTGGCAATGAGGACAATGGGAGCGGCCGGTAAAATGTTCCTTGTGATAAAATCCCCTATCGGGGCTATAACGCAAAGTAATAACGTTAAGAAAGCTACCAAAGGCAAGCCCCAAACAAAATAAAAGCAGTTGGACAATTAAAGGCATCTTTTAAGATATAAAATTATTCACCTACGCAATAAAGCGCCAATCCGGTATTACTCAAAGATCCCTGAGTTCCGCACGCCGTATTCCATGACGCCGTGCAAGTTTCAGATTTAAGAGCTGCTGGTATCTGGTTTATTACTGAAGCGCTTTTGCTAACCGCTGCAGAAAGAATATATCCCTGGCCGCCGGTGCATTGGGTGTATTGGTATACGTAATCACCGGTTCCATTACTGTATTGAGGATCTTGAGGCAATGCCGTAACTCCAATTCCGGCCCCAATCAAATCCGTGCCAAGAGCCGTATAGTCCACAGATGACGGATAATGATGAGCGCTATTATAATAAAGCTCAAGATAGCTTTGGACGTGTTGTAAGTCGGAAATCCTTCTGGTGTCGTAAGCGCTGCTTCTAAATCCTCCCAGTCCCACCAGGAAGATGGACGCCAAAATTGCGATAATTGCGATAACGACCATCATTTCGATCAAAGTGAATCCCGATGCCGATAAAAATATTTTTTTCATACTTATTTTATTTATAAATTTATAATTATATTTTAAATGTTTGGGCCATATTGTAAATAGGAAGAAGAATGGCGGCAAATAGCAGGGCAATTAATACGCCGATAATAAGAATTAAAATAGGTTGAATTAATTCCGAAAGATTGGCCATCATATCGTTTACTTCGCTGTCATAAAAATCCGCGATTTTATTCATCATTTCGTCCACTCTGCCGGTAGTTTCTCCTACTGCCGCCATTTGACTGACCATTATCGGAAAATATTTAATGTTGTCCCCCAGAAGCTGGGAAAACAGCGCGCCACCTCTGACGCCTTCGGCTATTTGTTTTAATACTTCTTCGTATATAACGTTGTTAATAGTAGAAGATGCTATTTCGATTGCCTGAGTTATGGGAATGCCTCCTTTGATTAAAACGCTAAGGGATTGGCAAAAACGGGCGATATATATTTTTTTAAAAAGCTCTCCAAATACGGGGATGACCAATATCAGCTGGTTGCCCACCGCCTTTCCTTCATTGCTCCTAAGATAGTCGACGATAATAAAAACTATGCCCGCCATAACCAAAATCACCAACCACCACCAATTGCTAATTAACTGTCCCCCGGACATTAAAGCCTGGGTGACAAACGGAAGCTGGACATTGCTTTCGGTAAAAACAGGCTGAATTTTAGGAAATACCACCGCAACCATAATTCCGGCAACTATGACAAACATACCCAAAAGAACTGCCGGATAAATAAGAGCATTGCCGATTTTTCCTTTCCATTTAGCTTCGCGTTCTATGTAATAAGCCAAAAAAGTCATCGCCTCCTCAAGACGTCCGGTGACTTCGGCCGAACGTACCATGCTCACATAAAATTCGGAAAATATCGGCCGCTGCCTCTCAAGAGCTTGTGACAAAGAAAGTCCCGCTTCTACGTCCTGAAGTATCAAAAAAACCGACTCTTTGAGTGTTTCGTTATTAGTCTGCTGATACAAAGATTGCAGTGCATTATTAAGAGGCATTTGGGATTCCAAAAGAGTCGCCAGCTGTCTGGTAAATATCATCAGGTCTTTTGTTTTTACTCTCTTGAAAACTTTGGTTAGTGCGTCAAAGACGCTCTTTTTCTCCGCCGATTCAATGCTAAGAACGTAGAGGTCATGGGAAGTAAGGGTGTTGGAAGCCGCATCTCTCGTGGTAGCCTCAACAAATCCCACCTGTAATTCCCCTGTTTTATTTCTGGCTTGATATTTGAACTTCATTTCTATTTATTTTTCCAAAAGGATTCTTAACTCGGAAGGATTGAGAGAGTACAACTCGGCATTTTCCAAGCTTATTTCCCTGCGGCGCACCAAATCCGCCAACGAACGATTGAGCGTGATCATTCCTTCTTGAGCATTAGTTTCTATAACCAAATCTATCTGATAGGTTTTTCTTTCCCGAATTAAATTTCTTATGGCCGGATTGGCTATCATAATTTCACAAGTCGGAACACGGCCTCCTTCGATTCGTGGAATAAGACGCTCGGAAACGATTCCCACAAGCGTTGCCGCAAGTTGAGAAGCTATCTGACTTTGCTGTTCGGCCGGAAAGCTGTCTATGATTCTGTCGATTGTTTGAGAAGCGGAGTTGGTGTGAAGAGTTGAAAGAACCAAGTGTCCGGTTTCGGCTGCGGTTAAGGCAGTTGCAATAGATTCCGTATCGCGCATTTCTCCTATCATAACTACGTCCGGGTCCTGTCTGAGAAGCGATCTCAATGCCTGCGAAAAATCCATAGCATCGGTCCGCACCTCTCTTTGGGAAACGATACTTTTATCCTGAACGAAAATATATTCTATCGGATCTTCAATGGTGACAATGTGTTCCGTGCGATTATGGTTTACCTCATCCAAAACGGCGGCCAGCGTCGTTGACTTGCCGTGTCCCGCCGGACCCACAACAAGCACGAATCCCTGTGACAGATTGGCAAAATCATGCAGTATCGGAGGTAATTTAAGTTCCTCAATTGTTCTGATTTGGGCCGGAATTAAACGCAAAGCCGCAGCCATATATCCGCGCTGATAATAAGTATTTACCCTGAACCGCGCTTTGTCTTCATAGGAATAAGAAAAGTCGACTTGTTTTTTCAAGGCAAGTTCGCCCTTCTGAGATTCGGTCAATAAAGCCAAAACAAGGCCTTCGGCATCCTGGGGTGTCAATATTAATTCTTTTGTCAGCGGAACCAATGCTCCGTCTATACGCAAAGTCGGGTGGCGCCCAACGGCAATATGCAGGTCGGAAGCATCTTGTTTGGCGCACATCAACAAAAGATCGTTCAGTTTCTGTTTGTAGTCAGTCATATATTTAAGTATAACTTATCGAATATTTATTGGCTAATTTACATCAATTCCGTTTCACGAAGAACGGTTTCCAAAGATACCAAACCTTTAACCGCCTTCATCACCCCATCCTGGCGCAAAGTAATCATATGTTGTCGCTCCGCCTCCTTAACAATATCGCCCTCGGTTCCCTTACGACTGATGACTTCCGCCAATTCCCGAGTCATTCTTAATATTTCAAACATTGCTATACGTCCGGAAATTCCTTTGCCCTTACACGCGGAGCAACCCTTGGATTCGTAAACTTTATAAGGAGCTTCTATACCAAAAGATTTTTTGTCCTCTTCGGATATTTCCTTAAGAGTAGCTTCCATTTCTCTGGTTAAATCCGGAGTGAGTTGCTTCTCTTCTTTGCATTGCTGGCAAAGTTTTGGAATCAGGCGCTGGCCAACCATCAAGTTTAGCGATGCCGGGATAAGGAATGAATCGACTTTCATATCCAAAAGACGAGGAATAACTCCGACTGCGTTATTGGTGTGCAGCGTCGATAGAACAATGTGTCCGGTCAGAGCCGCATGAACGGCCAGTGCCGCAGTTTCATTATCGCGAATTTCACCGACCATAATAATATCGGGATCTTGTCTTAGAATCTGTCTGAGTCCGGAAGCAAAGTCGTATCCTATTTCGGGGTGTACTTGGGACTGGTTTAATCCGTCCATATAATATTCCACAGGATCTTCCAAGCTGACGATATTAACCGAATCGTTGTTAAGTCCCTGCATCAAAGCATACAGCGTCGTTGTTTTACCCGAACCGGTTGGTCCGGTGATAAGTACCATGCCGTAAGGCTTTTCTATTCCCTGCTGAATAATATCCAAATTTCTTCCCATAAGCCCCAGCTCCTTAAGCCCCTTCAGCCCGACAGTCGGGTCCAAAACACGTATTGCTACTTTTTCCCCTACCGGAGTCGGAAATGTCGCAACACGAAAGTCTATATCCCTTCCCATTAACATTGTCCTAAAGCGCCCATCTTGAGGAACACGAGTCTCGTCTATTTTCAAATCCGAAAGGACTTTTATGCGCGAAACGATTGGCTGATAAAGCTCAAGAGGCATTGAGGCCACTTCCCTCAATTCCCCATCAAGCCTGAAACGAATACGCAGTCGATTACGCTGAGGCTCTATATGTATATCTGACGCCTGCTCAAAAACCGCTTCTTTTAAAGTTGATGCCACTATGCGGATGATTGGAGCATCTTCCGCTCCGGTCTGGCCAGCTTCCAATTGAACAATCTGGGATGCCGGCGTCATTTTTTTACCAAAAGCCGAAATAGATTTCACTGCCGCTTCAACTTCACTCCGGTATGGAGAATATCTTCTCAGGATCGTGTCCCACAAAGACATGGGAATAAGATATATTCCAAGATTCACCCTCAGTTGCCTGGCTATGAATTTTAGCGCATCCTGGGCCTTCTCATCGTCGGGATTAACCATACCGACAACTAACAGATCTTCTTTTAACTCAATCGGAACAACTTTAAAATTTCTTACGGTAGTTTCCGGAATTGTTTTCAAAACTTGGTCGGTAATAGACTGCGGGTCAATTTTTTTATACGGCGCTTTAAGAAGCTGGCTCTTTGCATCCATCAGCGCTTGTTCGGGAATAATTCTCCTTTCGTACATGAGTTCTTCCACTGGTCGTTTGGCAAAAGAAGCTTCTTGAAGAAGCTTCTGCCCGTTATCCTGACTCAGTGCGCCCGATGCAATTAACTTGTCAATGAGAACTTTGTTCTCCATATCTAAAAAACATTAAATGGGGATGCGTTGCCGGCCGGAGGAGGACTCGGCGGCGGAATCACCTGTCTTAGACTTTTATAAAAATCGCTGTTGATAACCGTCTGAGGGTCAAAATTCGCGATCTTTGTCAGTTCGTCAATGGATTGAAGTTTTATCGGAAGGACTACGTTGAATAATTGAGTCTGTACAAAAAACAGATAATAAACCGCTGCCCCAACAATTATGAGGGAAATAAATATTATCCCGAAACCAAACCACCTGCCACCTCCCTTTTTTTCTTCTTCAATAAAAATTGCCATAAATTATTGACTCGTTTGATAATAACTATTTACAGATATGGAATACGATAAAGATGTTGAGCCGGCCCTACCGGTAGTGCCACTGACCACGCTGCTGTCTATTTTAATATCCGTCACATCAAGCAGAAGAATATTTGATTGCAATTGCCTCAGAAAAGATTTGAATCCGGCATAACTTCCGTTCAACTTGATATCCGCTCGCAATTTTCCCACAGACTGAATAACTTTGGATTGTGCCGGCTGAACCGGAAGAACATTTGTTGAAAGAAGCGAAAGCGTCATTCCGTTTGCTTCGGCAAGTCCTGAAATCTGGCCGACCAAATAACTCACGTCACGGGACGTCGGGAGAATCAGAGATACCTGTTTTTGGACATCCGGAGCGGTCTGAAGATCCGATAAAAGTTTTTGCACCTTTCCGAATGTAATCTGGAATCTCTGAATAACGGAGTTCTGGGACGCAATTTGGCTTCTTAAAGTCATGACATTGTCATAGGCCGGAGAAATAAAAGAGGAATATACAAAAGCAGCCGCAATAACCAAGGTTAGAGATAATATGACAAATAGAATTCTTCTGGAGCTTGTTTTCATATTATTGGGCGGAATCAAATAATTTTGGCGAAATGGATACGCTTATTGTAAATGCCACTCCCCCTCCTTCTTTAACATCTTTTTGGCGCGACGAATCCAGCGTTACCAAAGTTACGTTCGGATCGGATTTAAGTATTGCCAGCTCGTTAGTTAGGGTAGAGTAGTCGGAAGCAATTCCATCAAAACGGATACTTCCTCCGGTAAGGCTCGCCTGAAAACTGGTTAAAACAACGTTGGGATAAATATTTTTCTCCAAAAAATCAAACAGTTTCGCGGAATAAATATGTGACGCTTGCAAAGACTGAATATTATAGAGCTGAGAATAAAAACCGGTCAGGTCTTTCTGCTGTTGCTCGCTGATTTTTCCGGAAAGGGAATTAAAATTAGCCATAGCGTTCGATAACTGGGAATTCAAAAACGGAATGTATCCAAATTGAATTCCGGCCCAGACAAGAATCGTCAGCCCGAACACAACGAAAGATATAATTAAAAGCCGCCAAGGAAAACCGGCGGATGCCGCTCCTGCCGCTCGCGCTCGATTTACTGTTGTATTTAAATCTGCCATGAAAAATTTAAAACTAAACGAAATTCTTTATCGCAAGCCCTATCGCTGTCGCAAATCTTACCTGCAACTCTTTTTCAACAACGTTCAACTGACTTGGAGTATTCACAAAAAGTAATCCATTGCCCAACACTGAGGTTATTTGCATTTGGCTTTCAAAATATTTATCTATTCCTATCAAGCTTGAGCCTCCCCCTATGAGTATGGCCCGCTGAATTTTTAAGCCAAAATTGGACTCAAAATTGTCCTTAACCTTATTTACCTCACTAATTATAACATCTATGAAAGGTAGTTCCAATGTGGATAACTCATATTCTCCGGACCCTCCGCTTATGCCCCGTTGTTTCTTGAGCTCCTCGGCTCTCTTGTAGCTTATACCCAGTCCCTTGGTAATCGCTTGCGTTAAAGAATCTCCGGCATAATCTATCTGAGAATTATGTTTCAAAAATCCCTGGTCAACGACAGTGATGTTTGTGGAGCGCGCACCGATATCAATAATCATCGAAGGAGTTTTATCTCCTCCAATAACCGATCGTATATAGGACAGGCTTTCCACTTCGAGCGCTTTTAAAGAAAGTCCCGCTCCCTTGAAAATAGATTTATATCTGGAAACCGTTTCGTTTGGAATTGCGATGAGAACCATCTGCTGTTTAGCAAACCCGTTTTCATCATTGCGTTCGCCGACCCTAATCCAATCTACGGCAATTTCCGATAGGGGCAGAGGAACGCTCTGTCTTATCTGAAATCCCATAGCTTTATTAGTCTCTTCTTCTGACATGGAGGGCATTTCAATCATTGTTATGAAAGAAGCAAACGAAGGAATGGATGCAATCGCCGCGCTGGTTTTAAATCCCGATTGTTTTACAAGAGTCTTAAGCATAAACGTTGTCTCTTTTTCTGAAAGCTTAAGGGCGTTGGCCTGTATGACATTATTAGCACGCTCAAAGTGGCCATAACTTTCCAAAAGTCCGTAATTCGTCAGAGTCGGATTTTGCGCTCCTTTGGTAAGTTCGACAGCTTTAATTGAGGTAGTCCCGATATCAACGCCAAGATAAGAAGATCGTCCGGGAATAATTTTTTTTAAGAGATCAAACATGGTCGTATAAGACAAAAAGATTGCCGATCACGAAGATCTGGAAACCGGTAACCTCTATCTTTTATAATTATTATATCCGAATTTATGATAAAAATCATCGCTCAATTGAATAAATTAGCCTCGGACACCGTTTTTCCTCCTGTATGCGTAAACTGCAAATCCTCCATTCCCGATCAGAAACAATTTCTTTGCCAATCATGCTTTGATGAAATACGTCTCAACTCGGCTCTTTATTGCCCGAAGTGTATGTCCCGCCTGCCGGGGACAGATAAATGCCACGACACAAGCTATGTCTTGGCGCCCGCAAGCAGATTTGAAGCACCCATACCGTCCCTGATCCATACATTTAAATATAAAAAAATAGAGGGCATAGGAACAATATTATGTGCCATGTTAATTTCATATCTTAAAGAAACCGGAATCGATTTGAGCCGATATGTTATAACATTCGTTCCCCTTCATAAATCCAAATTTCGCGCCCGAGGATTCAATCAGGCGCAAATTATTGCCTCTGTTGTTTCGGATTATTTTTCTCTCCCCTGTCTTGATGTCCTGAAAAGAGTAAAAAATAATCCACCCCAGGCCAAAACCAAAGATTTTTCCGAAAGAATAAAAAATATTTCCGAATGTTTTCAAATTACCGGCCCGGAGTCGGTTTCGGGCAAAAACATTATCCTGATAGATGACGTTTCAACATCAGGGGCAACGCTTAACGAAATTTCTCTTCTTCTTAAAAAATATGGCGCCCAAAAAATAATCGGCTTAGTGGTGGCAAAGGCATAAAAAATATCCCGAATCGATTCGGGATATTTTTTACTCATCACTAATTACCGCTCGGAGCTCCCATTTTTTGAGCCATGCAAGAGCCTATCTTTTGCATATAATCAGCCGGAAGTTGAGACTGTCCGCTTTGAATTTTATCCACTATATCGCTTCCATATACTTGTTCCAAACAATCTTTTACACCACTGGGAAACGAAGGAACTTGCTGGCCGGTTATTCCTTGCTGTCCTTGCGGAGGCATCATTCCCTGAGTGCCGGACCCTCCCTGATTCTGAATAACATTAAGTCCGTTAATCGGCATTCCCGGCAATCCCTCTCCGGATCCGGGGATTTGCTGCATTCTTTCCTGAATCTGATTCTGCATTTGTTCCTGATATTTTTTTGTGCATTCCTGGATTGCCTGAGGCATTTCTTTTTGGTCTTCGGCTGTTCCCTGGCCGCTTATAATTCTGCCGTATCTCTCACTACCCATTTGTTCTTTGAGGCAACTTTGAATCTCGGCGGGGGCGCTTTGTAGTTGGTTAACTCCCTGTTGCTGCATCTGGGAAAAACACAGTTTGATTTTATTTTCCGAATCTTGAGTTAAAACCGATGAATCTCCCTGTTGAATTTTGGCAAGACCGTCAGCTCCTATCGCATCTTGAAGACACGCCTTGACCGATTCGGGAGCGTTTTCAAGGGCATTTTTTATCTGCTCCAATCCTTTTTGTTGGGCCTCTTTTGCATTTTCTTCAAAACAGGATCGGATTTGATCTCCAATATTGGGGTCATTTGGCATATTCCCCTGTTTTATTTGGTCAAGAGTGCTGGTGCCTAATTTATTTTGAATACACGCCTCAGCGCCAGGAACCTGATTAAATCCTTCCAACATTTTTTGTGTTGATTGACTCTTAAACTGATTGAAGCAATTTTGGATTGTCTGTCCGTCCGATTGTGTCGGAGTAAAATTTCCCGACTCTATTTTCCCTATAATATCCGAGCCCAAAGCATCTTTTAGACACTGGACAACTTCCTCAGGAGCCTGAGTTAATCCCGCTCGTAGACGAGTCATTCCTTCTTTCATTTGGTCAATCTGATCTTGTGATATCAATCCGTGTTCCTGGGCAAATGCGAAACACGTATTGGCATTATCTTTATTGTTACAATAGGCATCACACGATTGTTGTGAATCACATCCGCCGGGACCCTTGCCTCCGGTTTTACGGACTATGTCGGCCTCTTGCTGGGAAATCATTCCCGCCTTTTCGGCAAAGGCAACGCATTCGGTTAAATGAGACGAGTCTTTACAATAAGCCTCGCATTGATCCTTAGTGGTGCACCCGCCCGGAAGTTGTGCGCCTTGAGAAAGTGCGCTGGCGATTTTTTGGGCTTCGTCCAATTCACTACTCGAAAGGATTCCCGTTTTCTTGGCATAAGCTAAACATTCATCGATATGATTAATATCGGAACAATACGAACGACAAGTTTGGGCATCGGTACAGCCTCCCGGTCCCGGACCGGCCTGCAGAAATTTTTTGGCACGATTGGTATCATCAGAAGACATTAGTCCATGAGATTGAGCGTAATTGACGCAGGCAATCTTATTGGCATCAATATCACAATACGCCTTACAAGCTACCTGATCAGTACAATTTCCCAATTCCGCTATCGGAAAAGTTATATTTGATGTCGATGTCGAACTTACTTGTTGAGCATAAGCAGCCCCTCCGATAATTATCCCCGAAATAATGATTGCGGAAAAAATAATCAAATGAGGAAGGTGCCGTAAGATATTTTTTTTCATATTACTCAAAAGGATTAGTTTTTACCTTGTCGAAGGGGTTGGTATTTTGAAGCGGGCTGGCTGCCGGAGCTCCTGTCTGCTGATATAATTGACTACCCAATCCGGATGTGGGCGCGGTAGATGTTTCTGTAGTAGAAACCGAAGCTTTCTTTGTATACCAGGAATATGCAAGAATGGCTGCTGCCACCAGTATAACCAGGAGAATAATCACAATTGTTGTTTTTTTAGTAGACATAGTTTTCCTTTAATTGTACCTTTTTATACAAAATAAAAAGTGGAAAACACCCCAAATTATTTGGGGTGTTTTTATCCGCATAATATCCTGATAACTGACAGCTTTAAAATAACGCCAACGGCCAAGGGAGCGGAATCGCCAAAAATATCAGCGCTGCTCCAAGCAATGCCAAGTTTTTGTAAAAATTGACATTATCCGACATTCTTTGGCCATCCTGCTCTTTCCAATATTGGTGCATCATAAATGTCACCGGAATAAAGAATAATGCGATAGAGATAACCGCCCATTGCACATAAACCCCAAATACTATTCCCAATCCACCAAGTAGTAAAAATATCCCCGCTAACAAGACAGAAATATTTGGCATCGGGACATTTTTTGACGAAGCGTATCCGACCAAATCTTTATGATGGGCAAAATGGTTCCAGGAACTTTTTATAAGATACCCGCCGTAAATTATCCGGCCGATAAGAAAAATCGCATCTGTAATACTCATATTATTTTTCTAATTTTATGACCTTTTGCTTATTATAATCTATTTAACCCGAAACGGAATAATCTCCACGAGAATATTGTCCAGATATAATTTGTATTCATATACTCCCACCTGCTGGGACAAAGTACCACATCCGATATTGCCCCCGTCTTAAGTTCCATCGGAAATGACGTTTCTGGCGTCTGATAAGTTTTTGAGTTTATATCATAAACGGCGCTTGGTTTTTATTTGTAAAATACTGCCAAGCGAAAAACCCGCTGCCACAACCAACGGCGTTATAACAACGCTTATAATTATATTTTTCATATATTCATTACAATACCCGCCGATAAAACAAAAAGCCGCTCGGACATTTATCTTTCGCGGCTTTTTTGTTCGCTATTATTTAACTATCCTAAACAGCCAGCCAAAAAGACTAAAACCTCCTTGCGATTGATTCAGAGACGTTTCAATATTCACGTTGGCTTTTTCAAGAATGGAGATTTGGTTAGCCAACACCTGCTGATCGGCCTGATTGGTAATTTTAGCCTTAATTTGGTTGAGTTGGGTAATTTGTTCCTTGTTTTGGCTCAAGGCCTTTTGGGCATTATCAACTTCATTGTAGTCCGGACCTATCAAAAATTTAACGAAGCCGTTTCGCCCTTCAATATTTTTTATGCTGTTTTCTATTTTCAGCTGATTTTCATTTTGGGCTTGTGCAATAACTTTGATTTCGCTTCCGATTCCTCCGGCTCTGTCGGCAACGCTAAGCATTTCCTGAACTGCGTTAGCGACTTCGCTTCTGGTTTGCTCGGCCATTTTTACCGGCTCGGTTTTTTCGACTTCCTGATCGCTGCTCGTTCCTTCCTGTGAGCTCGTTGCTTCAATTTCATTTTCTCCCTTAATCTCATTCTGGCCTTGAATTTCGTTTTTCTGGTTCATCTCGGACTCGGTGCCGGTAGAATTCTTTTCGCTGTCATTCCCACTTTGTACCTCGTTCCGGGATTGGACCTGAACCTGGACTTCTCCCCCACTGTTTTGGGTCTCGACTTGTCCTTGTAGTTGGACTTTTGCTCCTCCGCTTTCTTGAGCGAAAGCATAGTATATTCCACCGAAAACAAGAGCCACTGCTACGAATAATACAAATAATTTGTTTCTCATGTTTGTTTTTTTAATTATTATCCTAAGTTATTATTATATCACATTATTGCCTTAATAGCTTAGGTCAAAATTCATCCGATAAAAACAAGTGGCGGAAAAATTCCCGCCACCCTTGGTATACTGACTCCCGCAGCAAGGCTTTGCGCCTATCTTCCCCTTCTATCTCTGCGGCCTCTTTTGGAAAACGGCCGCCTTCCCGGATGCCCGTGACTTGATCCGAAAAACTTTTTATTTCCCCCTTGAGCCCTTAGATCGTGACGATGCTCTTTCCCGCCGATAAAAGTGAGCGCCATTCCTTTCTTACCCGCACGCCCAGTTCTACCGATACGATGAATATAATCTTCATATGTCGATGGAATGTCATAGTTTATTACATGAGTGACATCGGGAATATCCAGTCCTCTGGCGGCCACATCGGTTGCTACAAGAATGTTAAATCTCCCCTGCTTGAAGGCGCGGAGGGTTTTTTCTCTACTGGCCTGATACTTATCTCCATGAATAGCCTCTGCAGCAAATCCATGTTTTTTCAATTCATCGGCCACGTGCTGAACGCCGACTTTTGTTTTTCCGAAGATCAGAACTTTTTGAAATTCTTTCTTGTTCAATAATTCTTCCAATATCTCTATTTTATTATCAGAAAGCCCGACACGTACTATATCCTGGTCAACATCGGATGAGGTATCTCTGATCTTGGTTTCTATCTTTATCGGATTTTGAGAAAATTGTTTGGTCAGGTCGCTAATCTCCTGAGAAAATGTCGCCGAGAAAAATACGGTTTGCCGCTCCTTTCTCAATAAGCCGAGTAAAAATTTAACATCCGGCAAAAATCCCATATCCAACATTCTATCGGCTTCATCCAATACAACGTTTTGAAAAATTCCCAAGTTCACCGCTTTGCGGTCGGCCAAATCCCGAAGTCTTCCGGGAGTGCCTATAAGCAGGTTGAATCCCCTCCTTATCTGGTATATTTGTTCGCGGATGCTTTCGCCTCCCACAGCCTCAACTGAATAAATTCCCAACCCTCTGCAAAAATCCATTGACTCGGCATTTATCTGTAACGCCAACTCTCTTGTCGGAGCCAAAATCAATATTCTCTGGTTTTTATCTTTAAGTATTTTATTTATTAATGGAATAAGAAAAGCTGCGGTTTTTCCGGTGCCGGTATCTGCCAGTCCCGCAACATCCTTGCCGGATAAAATCTCCGGGATGGTTTTGTCCTGGATTGAAGTCGGTTTTGTAAATCCTTTTTTGGCAATATTTTCTTTTAAGCGGCCGTCGATTTCAAAATCGGCAAAAGAATTTTTGGGTTCATAAGCAAGAGTCGAGTTTACAACGCTTGATTTGTTTATAAATCGCGTTTCATTGATCCTTTGGCTTTTTGACGATGCGCCGCGGCCACGACCGAAATTTCTCCGCCTCGAACTGCCGCCGGCATTATGCTGCGGATATGAGCTGGAAGAATGAGACGAGCCTGCGTGATTACTGTGCCCGTGAACGGGCCTTTTGTTGCCGAATCTGTTGTTCATAGAAATAAAAAATCCTCGGGTAAGAACCTTTTATTGCTACTATGTGCAGGATTCTCACTAAAGATATTTATAAGATAATACATATTTATATTTTTGTCAAATATTATGGCTCTAAAATAAAAGCCCCAAATATGCGGGCTTATGAAAAATACGGCTTCAAATGGGCAATAGTTTCAGAGACCAGACGATTATCGACTTCCCTGTCCATCGTGCGCCAGTTGGCTCTTTCGGGACGCCCAAGCGCTTCGGCGACAACAATCCTAAAGTACATTGGCGGAGCAGGAGGATTCCAGCAAACACTGATGTTAAAATTCTGGTCCCGCCACATCAAATACGGACGAGGATCAATCAAATAAGAATGTCGGATTTCCTCCAGCGTTATCGGAGAGATGATTCTGCAATCCGGAAAATCCTTTCTAACTCTGGCGGTAATGTCGCACGCAGCAGGAACAAAATGAATGTGCGCATGCTCTACCGTTTGTCCGACAATCCCATGTTCAAAAATCGTCACTGGCGCGAATGAATATTCCCATGAAACTGCCGTGCGCACTTCTTGAATCGCGTAATAAGCAAGACGAATTTCCGGTTCACTCATTGCGGCAATGCATGCCACATGACGCTTGGGGATCAAAAGAAGATATCCCCCGTCACTGATCTGGCCAATAGTTGCAACAATAAAGAAATCGGCAGTCTCTCCGACGATTCTTTCTTCAACCTTCACCCGATCGCAAAACACGCAGTTGTCAGGCACGGTCACTCCATGTTTTTTAGTACTGACAAAAAGATATCATATAAAATACAACTGTCAAAAAAATGGTGATATTTTATTTTCCGCACAAAGCGGAGGGGGCGAGATTCGAACTCGCGATGCCCTTGCGGGCATAACGGTTTTCAAGACCGTTTGTTTCAACCACTCACACACCCCTCCAGTAATGTTACTTTTATACACGATACCCGAAATTCAGTCAAAGAAAAAGTGCTCCAAACAAGAGCACTCGCAAATTACAACAAATCATTGGGCCCGAACTTCATCGGAAGCGCATCACCAATGGTCGTGATGTAAACCCAGCCATCGGCCCAGGAATACAACTTAACCTTGTTATCGCCCCGGCAATTCTCCCAGATAATCTGAAGGCAATGCCCGCAAGATGGCGCCGGAATTTCATCAAAAGAAGCAACAACTTCTCCTTTGGGAAATCTCTCAATGGGTCCATTGATCGTGCCATCCGGTCCCCCGACAACCGCAACCGCTTGAATTTTTCTGGATTTGCCATGAACAACCATCGCATCCACGGCCGCCTGTTCCGCATGCGTCGTCTGCGTATACGTACACCGCTCAACGTTACATCCGGCAGTTATGTGGCCGTCACCATCCAACACGGCAGCACCAACCAGATAATGCGAATACGGCGCTTGAGCCTTAGTCATAGCATCCGCCGCTACAAGCAGTAACGCCTGCTCCTGTTCGTCCAGTTCCTCAAAACCGCAAACAAAAACGGATATCGGATGGGAAAGAGCGCGCACGCTCACCTCTTTGCGTTCTGGTTATAAAATAGCGCACTTTTTTCCAAATGCAAATTAACCGCCTTCTATATTAATTTATCTTAAGGCAAGAGCAGTCGCGATAATCGCCAAAAACAATACGAGCCAGCTAAGAGTAACCGAAAATAAAACAATGGCCTCTCTTCTCTGATTGTTCAAATACATAAGAATTGGCTTACCCAAGACCAATAGGCCCGTTATACAAGCCGACACGACAAACAAAAGAAGCATAAACAATGGCGCAATAAAACTTGGAGCTTCTCCAAAAATTGTTTTGCTGTTAAAACCCAGCCAGGCAATCAATGCTACATAAACAAATACTCCAGCCGCATTTATAAAACTTCTCAAAAGATATTCTGATTTTTTCATATTTTGTGGACCGTACCGGAATCTCACCTCACTCATTTCATTCGTTCGTGAGAAACCCACGGTTTCTCAAATTTTCTTACTCGGGGTATTTACAAATACCCCGACCCCTAAATATTCAAACCGACCCTGATTCATCATAACAAAAAAATTGCGCTAGGCAATTTTTTTGTTATGTGGACCGTACCGGATTCGAACCGGTGACCTCCTCGTTGCAAACGAGGCGCTCTACCAACTAAGCTAACGGCCCAATTTTATAAAAACCTAAATTAATTAAACGACCCGTCAAACGTTTTCAGATAATCTTCAAACTGATTATTGAGCTGATTTATCGAATCGACTTCGGAATTAATGGCATCCACTAATTGATTTACTTTATCCACCCCGTAGATTTTATTCGTAATTTTATCCTGCATCAACTTAAGCAACTGACTCATATCATCATTAAACGAGACCAGTTTATAAATCAACTGAGTTTCGGTAGTTATTGCAACTAAAGCATTTTCGGCGGATTTTTTGGGACGAATGTCGGGAATGGCCTGAGCCATTCTTTCCAGTTCTCCCGCAAGTTTAACCGATGCATCTCTGGCTGCCTGGTTTTTTTGGAACTCCGCAACCAAAAGTGTCAGCGCCTGATCGTCTTTCCACTTTTCCTGAAGTTGTTGTATTTTTTGAAGATTCTCAGGAGAATCTTTCAGGGTATCGGCAATCGTTTTAGCTTCCACGGACGCCGCTATCCTGGCCTCGTTGAAATCTCCCGGCACATGGGAACCGAAGTAACTCCACGCCAAATATGCAATCAACATCAAAACCACCAATCCGATAACAACCCATGCGGTCCTTCTAATTTTTTTAGGCAATCTATCGAACCTGTCCAAAAACATACGCTCAGATTACCTGAGTTATTGAAAAAATCAAGAAAATTTGTTACCTTTATTCACATTAAGCGGGTATCGTATATCGGTATTACCTCAGCTTTCCAAGCTGATGAGAGGGGTCCGACTCCCCTTACCCGCTCACTTCTTCGCCCTGGCGAGCTACGAAGTGCAAGCCAGACGAAAAGTGTCCTTCGAAGCTTTATGCGAAGAAGGACTATACAAAATCCCCTCACTTGTCGGGATATTTTTTTGTGGGTGAGTTTGGGAGTCGAATGCGAACCCCCGTGTTGGAAAATAGGGACGTAAGAAACCCGAAGGTTTCTTAAGCGGGGGTCGGGGGTGAGCGTAAGACTTCCCCTTACCCGCTCACTTCTTCGCCCTGGCGAGCTACGAAGTGCAAGCCAGACGAAAAGTGTCCTTCGAAGCTTTATGCGAAGAAGGACTATACAAAATCCCCTCACTTGTCGGGATATTTTCAAATATTATTTTTTGATTAAAAAAATCTCCGAGACATGCTCGGAGTTACCGCTGATTGCGGAAATTGTTCTTTTCGTCATCGGGTTTATTTTCTCCCGGCTTGTGGGACAGGCCTACCTCGCACATAGCCAAAACCATGGGATGGACGCCTTCTGCCAAAAGCTGTGGCCGGCACTTTTCCAGAAGTGCGCTCATGGCCCGAGCATGACTTTTGGCCAACTTTGTTCCGCCCGTGATGGGAAGTTCGCTGATGGAAAAAATCTGGGCTTTCTCAATCTTGGGATCGACAGGAATTCCGATCTTGGGCGTTTTCTTCATAACCACCAGGAAAAACGTCTTGTGATGTTCGTCTGAGCCCGGACGGAGTGAACATTCCTTCTCCGTTACGGACAACTCCCAATTGATCATACCCTTGGAAATCTCGGTGATTCCGGTTTCCTCCTGAAACTCTCGGAGGGCGGTTGTGACAACGTCTTCATCCGTATCGGACTTCATCCTTCCCTTGGGCAATCCCCACATGCGCGGCTTGGAAAAAACAGTGCCGTTGCTCTGCTCTACCAATTCAGACTTTCCCAATACCAATACCGTCTTCACTTCCGTCTCGCCTGAAGATGGAAGAATAACCAGAAAAATCCCTGCGGTGTTGCTGATGCGGATAGCTTCTTCGGACATGTGTATGTCCGTCCTTTTCCGCAGCCGTATTTGAATCAAGCTGCTGATTATTTTATACCACTATAAAAGAATAATGTCAATAATTATCCCGATAAACAATTGGACCAAATACTTGATTCATATCCAAAAATATCAGATACTACCCGTTAGAACTTATCACAAGGAGGTCTTGTGGTTCCTACTGCCTTCGGAAAACAACTGCGCAATATCCACACAAGCCAAATCCCGTTATTGGACAAAAACGACCCAAGAATCATACGGCTCATTGAACTTGTTGAAACATTTAAACAATTCAAGCGCGTATTAAATTTTTATCCGTGCGGCTATAAGGAAGATGCCGCTTTGCTGAATAAATTCAGATGCTTGGGATTGTCTCTTGATAAACGGGGGTTGGAATCCTTGCTTCGCGCAACTGATCGTAAGCACCTTCCCCGTTTTTACCGTCACATCAATTGGCAGCTGCGCCGAGCCGCAAATAAATCCAAAAAATAAAGAATCGCTGTTAGCGACTCTTTTTTATTATCCGCATAAATCTGTTTAATCCGTATTTATCTGTGGCTACTCACTGGAGGTTTTATTCAATGCAACAATCAATCGCTTTTTTGACCAATTCTCCTAGTTTGCCCATGAATCCGCTTTTTTTGGAATCATGACGATTTAAGGCGTTATCGTCTATTTTTTTCAAATCCTTGGAACCGATTAATTTCATATTTACTCCCCAGAACAACGAATAAAGATTGTAGGCCTTTTCAAAAAGTTCTCTTGCCTCCTTTTTATTTCCGGCCCCAAGCTGTTTTGTGCCAACCTCCATTAATCGCATAGAAGCAGCCAATAAATGTTTTGAAATACACCAGACTTCGCCTTCATATTCTTTTATTAATTTCTTAAGGAGTTCTTTGCGCATTTCTCTCACCTCCTTGAGCAGGTCAAAATATTCACTCCTGCCGGTTTTCTCGGCCGTAAAGAAAAAATGCTCCTCTATACTAACCAGATTCATGACCGCAATAGACAGGTCTTCGTCCGAAGACAAATCGAACTTGTCTTGTTTTTTCATTTCACCGACTTTTTTTATGAACTCGTCAACGTTTTTTATCGGATTATTCATAGATTTATTTGGTTATAAAATAAAATATTCCGCTTGTTATTATAAGAGCTAAAACAGGCATAATTATTTTTTGGAATGGAAACCAAGCCCTCCCTCCGTTTTTTCTTTTTAATATTTCGTACAAATAATTCGCCGCGAGAAATACCGCGCTGCCGAATGTTATCCCAAGCAATAATTTGTCAAAACCCCATAATTTATTGAGAGGGTGGCCAATGACATCTATCCAGACGAGAGGAACGACAACCAATCCGTAATACAAGACTACCGTTAGTGCGACTTTGCCTTTAAAGAATATCTTTTTTTTATCAAACCAACTGAGAGTCCAAAATATTAACGAAATCATTAATCCTCCTATCCAAGTTCCGGTAATTGTATCGTCAACTCCAAGATACCTCGCCAATCCCACGCCCGCCCCAACGGCAACGGTGCAAACGGGACATACGGCTTGAGCGGGAAATGCCCAGAAAATTCCCACAAAAAAAGCCACTATAGCTGCCGGTAAAAATTTTTTCTTATTCATAAAAATTAACTTGATTATACACTTGTGCTCCGGCATTTCCAGCCGGTTAAAATTATAATTTTTTTAAAATTAAAACTCCTCCAAAAAATATAACTGCTCCAACAAGAACGATTGTCGCTCCGGTAGGCAAATTAAATATTAAAGACAGCATTACGCCTAAAAGCATAATTATTTCCGATAAGACAATGCTCCAAACTACCAAGGACTTTGCTGAGACCGAAAAAAGTTTCGCGATAGAAACGGGAATAATCACTAAAGCACTAACCAAAACCACTCCTACAATTTTTATTCCCAAAATAACCGAAACCGATAAGGCGATATAAAACAACAATTGATATAAAGAAAGATTTATTCCCGAAAGATAAGCCAAGTCCTTATTTAACGATAAAAGCAAATATTTTTTGTAATTAATTGTCATAAAAATTCCGGTAATTAAAGCGATAATTAAAATAAGCCAGATATCCGAATATTGAATCGTCAGAATATTTCCAAAAAGAAAACTGATTAAATCTGGCTGATATCCCGATTTGAAATTCATCAAAACCACACCCAAGGCCAAACTAGCGGTAAACAAAACTCCGATAATCGCATCAACCGAAACCGAAGTTCTTTTTTCCAGCCAAAAAACCAAAATCGCAAAAATAATTCCAACAATCATTGCCCACAAAAGCGGCTGGCTGGAAAGCAAAATTCCCGCCGCCACTCCGGCCAAAGACGCATGCGCGATACCGTCGCTGTAAAAAGACATTTTTCTTAACACCACAAAAACCCCTAAGAAAGCCAGCAGTGCCGCAGTAACAATTCCGGCAAATATTGCCCTCAAAACAAACGGATATGAAATTAGATTGATTATGTTTTCCATTTATCGAATATCGATTATTGCTTGCTAATTTAAGTGATTATGTTCCCTGGGGCCGACACTTCCTCCATAAAGCTTATCCAAAATTTTTCTGGTAATCGCCTGCTTGGGAGTTCCAACGCAAAGCATTTGTTTATTCAAACACAAAACCTTGCTTGCCAGCGAATAGACCATATTTATTTCATGGGATATTAATATAATCGTCATCCCGTGTTCTTTGTTTAAATGACCGACTATGTCGTAAAAATTTTTAACGCCGCCGATATCCACTCCCGCCGTCGGCTCATCCATAATCAAAAGTTCGGGACCACCCATAACCGCCCGAGCGATTAAAACTCTTTGCATTTGACCACCTGAAAGCGTTCCAATCTTTTTTGAAAGAATATTTTCTATTTCAAGATGCTGACAAACGGTTTTTGTTTCTTCGGAAGTTGTTTTTTTTGAAACCAAATCCAGTAATTCTTTGGCGGTAATCGGAAATGTCCGGTCAAAATCAAGCCGCTGAGGAACATAACCTATTTTTGAAAGTTGGGACAAAACCGGTCGGCCGTTAAATTCAACTATTCCCTCGTGACTAATTAATCCGAGTATGGATTTTACCAATACCGTTTTGCCGGCTCCGTTAGGACCGATAATCGTCAAGATATCTCCCTTGTTCAAAGAAAAATTGACGTTTTCCAAGACGGAAACATCACCAAATTTTACCGATAAATTTTTAACATCCAGTAGCGGATCCATTTTTCTATTTTAGCACGGAAGCCATTATTTGAGCATCATTTTCAAGCAGCGTTATCAAATCGTCATTTCCCGAAGCTCCGCCATCAGCCGGATTGATTAAGACCAAATTAACTCCCTGGTCTTTAGCGATTTGTTCCAAACTTTGAGACGAAAATTGAGGTTCTATAAAAACAACTTTCAAATTATATTTTTTTATATCGTTTATAAATTGCGAAAGATATTGGGGGGTGGGTTCTTTTCCGGGAAACGGCTCAAAAGCGGTGATAACGTTAAGTCCATATCTTTGGGCAAAATAATACCAAGCATCATGGAAAGTGGCGATGTTTTTTTGAGAAACGTCGGCCAAAGTTGCCGATATCTTTTTGTCGGCAGTATCAAGTTTTTTCAAGTAAGCATCCAGATTAGATTGATAATAATCTTTATTGGCAGGATCAATTTCCAAAACATCCTGAAAAATATTTTGAGCGATTATTTGCGCATTATTTAACGCCAGCCAGTAGTGAGGATCAACACTGCCGTCTGAAAATTTCCTCAAATCTATTCCTTGCGAGAGCGTAAAAATCCGAGCGTTTGGGGCGCCGCTTTGGGCAACGCCGTCAATCCAGTCATCAAGCCCATTTCCTATTTTAAATATCGCCTTGACGCCTTGCAGTTCCAATGCCGTTTGGGGAGTTACCTCAAAAGTATGCGGACTGGCTCCCGGAGGAACTACCTGAATAACCTGAATTTTATCGCCAACAATATTTCTTGCGATGTCAAAAACAGGGAAAATAGTCGTCGCTATTTTTAATCCGCTTTCTTTTGAAGTGGAACTTCTTGAAAATAAATAAATGGCTACTGCGAATACAACCGGCAGTATGATTAAGATAATATAAAATGTTTTTCTCATTATTTTATTGTAACAAAAAAGGGCGCTTCGCGCCCAAAAATATATTAATTAAACAACATGATCAGCACGTTTGCACTTGGGACACGCGGCCAAAGTTCTCGGCAGGCCAGCAGCCATCACCAGTTCTTCCCCGCATTTGCACTTGAGAGTTACCATTCTGCCATCGACAATACCTCTGATTGTGCGATTTGTCATTACCGATAACAAATCCTTGGGAATCCAGACAGCGCCCCCCTGCATAAACCCATAGCTTTGGGATGTGGCATTGTAATAAACCAAATATCCACCCTTTTTTTCGTCCATGATTTTTACATAAACCGCATCAAATGGTTTAATTTCCGAACGGTGGAAAAATCCGACCGCTATCTCTTTTTTAGATTCATCCAAAAGAACCGATCTGTAAATTTTCTGGTCTTCTAATTCAACCACTTCGCTGAATTGGATAAATCCATCAGTCGGGCATTTCTTGATGTGATAATCATCTTCATAAACGACTTCCATACTATCATTGATAACAACATCGTCGGCGTCCATTATTGTCTCCTTTCGTTTGAAAAATACTAACCAAACAATACGTCAAAAATGAACGACTGGCAAGGGTTTAAAATTTAATTAAATTACAAAATCCAGTTAAACAAAAATCCGATGAGCATAATTCCAATACCAACAATTCCAGCAAAAATCAAAATTAACCTGACTTTCATAACTTTTTTTAAAATCATAAACTCCGGCAACGAAAGTGCCGTTACCGACATCATGAAAGCCAACGTTGTTCCCATTGCCACTCCTTTTTCGGTTAAAGCACTAACCAGTGGAATTACTCCGGCGGCATTGGAATAAAGCGGAATGCCAATCAGTACCGCCAATGGAACTGCATACCACTTTCCCGATCCGGCGTATTGTGCCAAAAAATCTGCTGGCACATAACCATGTATCCAAGCTCCCATACCAATACCGATTAAAACATACAACCAAACTTTTTTTAAAATATCCAACGTGTAATCTTTGGCGTAAATTATTCTTTCCTTACAAGACATTCTCGGAAAATCAATGCTGTCACCACTAAGAGCGTTCTGATAAACAAATGGCTCAACTAAATTTTCCATTTTCATTTTTCCAATAACAATTCCGGAAAAAATGGCAATAATCAGTCCGCTGATAATATAAATTAGGGCAATTTTCCAGCCAAAAAGTCCAAGAAGCATTACCAAGGCCACCTCGTTGACCATAGGCGAAGAAACCAAAAAAGAAAAAGTTGTCCCCAATGGAACTCCAGCCTGAACAAATCCCAAAAAAAGCGGGATGGCCGAGCAGGAACAAAACGGAGTAATTATCCCCAAGAGAGACGCTAAAATATTCCCAACAAATTCATTTTTGTGTGCCAAAACAGCCCTGATTTTTTCCGGTGGCAGATATGAGCGGATAATTGAAACAAAAAATATAATCACCGACAAAAGAACTAATATCTTTGTCGTGTCAAAAATAAAAAAATTTACCGCGCTGGCCAGAAGCGTTTTGGGAATAATACCGAAAACCGAATAAGTCAGCCAATCGGCAAGCGCCTGTAAAGGATAAAAAATGTCCATAAAATTATTTTTAAAATATTAATAACGATAGCGCGATCGTTCCCAATATCGCCCAAATGGAATCTTTTTTTAAATACATGATCCACACCAATGACGCGATAAAAATTAGCCACGTTTGCCAACCCAATAAAGATTTGGAGGCAAATTGTAAAGTTATGGCAATCAATAATCCAATAAAACCAGACAAAAATCCCTTTACGACAACTTTTACCGCTTTTAAATTACGGACTTTTGCATGAATATCGGCGAGAGCGATCACTGAAAGAATCGGAATCAAAAATATAGCCAATGTAGAAAACAGCGCACCCAAAATTCCGGCCACGCGATACCCCACAAACGTTGCGGTTACCAATACCGGTCCCGGCGTTACTTGTCCCAGCGCGATTCCGTCGATAAATTCTTTAGTGGTCATCCAGCCATGAACGGCAACAACCTGATTCTGAATAAGAGGGATAACCGCAAATCCTCCACCAAAAGCAAAGAGCCCGATTTTAACGAATGTCGCAAACAATTTACTAACTAATGGAAAGATAAATCCAATAACAACAAGAATGAGTAATATGGACAACGCACCCCAATCTTCAACACTCATTAATTTCCATGCCGATATCGTCGGTTCGGATAAAATTGATTTTCCCTCTTTTGTCTTTTCACCTTCAAATTCTTTAGTAAAATAATAAAATACAAAACCCAACAATCCAGCGGTTAGAATAAGATAAATCACATTAACCTTAATAAAAAAAACACCAACAAAGGTAATTATAGTAATAAAGAAACCTTTCCAATCATTAATAGATACCTTTTTAAAAACCGATTTACCCAACATCCACGTCGCATTAACCAGAAGCGCTACTACCAGCGCGCCCAAACCGAGAAATAACGACTGAACAAATGAAGTGTTGCCAAAATAAAAATATGCCCACGAAAGAATAAGAATCGCGATAGTTGCCGGGAACATAAATGCAAGTGGGATTAAAATGCCACCCAATATGCGGTGAAATCTAAATCCAATATTTCCCATCAAACTAACCCCCGTAGAACCTGGAATAATCTGCGATAAACTAAGCGCTTCCATAAAATCCTTTTCTGAGATCCATTCCTTTTCATGTACAAAGGTCTTTTTCATCAGTGCCAAATTTGCTGCTCCGCCGTAGCCGATAGCACCTATATAAAGAGCTGTTTTAAAAAGTTCCGATAGGGTTGGTTTTTTCATAACTACGTTGTGCTATTATTGCACGGCATTACTTGCTACATTTATTAATAATTTTCCAATAGGCTCAATCCCCTCCAAGAGAGCATTGGTAGCGGTCCCATTAGTAGTCGCCATTTCATACAATGTCTGCAATTTTTCTACCGGTTCCGGACTTTGAATTTTAACCGTGTAGTATAAATCTTTAATTCCCAAAGGATCCAAACGTTTTTTTGCCTCAAACGTAATGACTACGTCGTCAATTTTTAATCCCAACTCACTGGCAATTTTATTTATATTAGAGACAATACAAGTTCCCAAAGCCGCCAAAACAGTTTCCGGAGCTGTAATCCCCAAATTTGGATCATTGCCATTTGTAGAAAGAATTATTTTCTGTCCATGCGCTTCGGATTCGACTCGACCTCCATTTATTTGCCTTACTCTTACATTAAATATCTTTTCCATAGTTATTTTTAATTTTATATCAGTTTGAAAACCTTAACTGCCGCGATTAACAAAGCTAGACCGACGATAATTTGAAAACCCTTTTTCCAACGCCCTGGGAATACCGGCGAGACTAAATCCGAAACTCCATGGATCGTACCCCAAATCGCCACGCCATATAACAGAAATAAAACATTGCCAATACCAAAAACAAAACGCCACATAATAGCAAACAAAGACGCATATGCAGCCGTAATAGCGTTTCCGATATATACTTGCGACAAATTCATTTTCCCAAACTTTACCGCAAATGGGATCTTAAGCGATTTAAGCGAGGTGCCAATAAAACCCACAAAAAATCCGCTGATCATAGGTCCAGCCAATCCGCAAAATTTTTGCATTACCGGCATTCCGTGTATGTGATTTTTTTCTTCCTCCTTGAAATGTATGAGAGTCATGCGCAGGCCATAAAAAAAAGTCAGCACACCAAACGTTGCGATTAATGTTACCGAGGAAACGCTCATAAATGCCCACGTCCCTAAAAAAGAGAAGAGCCATGTAAGCATTGGTATAATTGTCAAAAATTTAGTTATATTTTCAGCCGGTATTTTTCTTAAATTTTCCTTGTTTTCAACTAAGATCATCGCCGCACCCAAAAAAATAATTATCAAAAAAATATTAACTGCATTTTTTATTTCCACACCAGCCAAAAACAATAGCAGAAGCATGACAAAAAATCGGTCAAATCTAATAGAAAGACCGGCGGTGATAATACCAACGATTGAGCTTAAAATAATAATTGTAATAAGAGACATAATCCTTATCAGTCAAATTAATGTTAATTCTAATTGCAATGCTCACGTTCCAGTCCGATCTCTTTTATTTCCCGTGCCGATACCATCTGAAGCGTTGGATGTTGGATGTTGTATTTATCTTTTAGTAAAACCATGACCTTAGCCAGAATTTTTACTCTTTCCGCTTCCGGCATTTCGCTAATGACCATGTGCACGCTCAAAAAACGATCATGCGATCCCGTCTGCCATATATGTAAATCATTGATATTTGTCACTCCATCAAATTTTTTCAGGGCTTCTTTAATCTCCTCAAAATCCAAATCGTCCGGTACCGAGTCCAAAAGCATACTAACCGACTCTGACAAAATTTTGTAAACCTCCTTGAGCAGAAATAGCGACACCACGATGGAAACAATGGGGTCAACAATATTCCATCCGGTGTAGTAGATAATAACGGCCGCCATGACAACGCCAAGTGAAAACAGAGCGTCTTGCAATGAATGAAGCCAGGTACTTTTTAGATTCAGGTTCTTTTTAGAATCTCTCTCAAGAATATATGCGGCCAGACCGTTGCCTAAAAGCGATATAATGGCCACGACGAGCATAATAAATCCGCCAACCGGTTCCGGGTTAAATATTCTCATGACCGATTCAATCAAAACCCAGCCACTCACCCCCAAAAGTACGCCACCATTAACAAAAGCAATAATAACTTCCGCACGTTTATAGCCGTAAGTTTTTGTGCTTGTTTTTGGCCTGTTAGTCACCTTTTCACCATACCAACTTAAGGTCATAGAACCGATATCGGTAAAATTGTGCAGTGCTTCGGAAATTAAAGCCATGCTTCTGGCAATTACACCGAAGATGATTTCTGTCACAACAATTACAGCATTTATGACGATTGCGACAACGAGATTTTTTGGAGAAGATGTGTGTTTATGATTTTCCATAAAACTATAGGTTGTCCTTAATTATTTTTTTTATTTTCGCCATATCGGGTGTAAAGCCAACCATAGCCGGCTTGCCATTTATCGCCAAAACCGGACTTTGCATAAGCCCCATATCCAATATTTTTTGAACGTCGGTAATATAATCAACTTCTATATTCAGCCCAAGCTCGCCTACTGTTTTTTTAGTTATTTCATAAAGTTTTTGGCAAGTGGGACAACCGGAACCCAGAACCTGAATAATGTTATTTTCCATAAAATTAAAAAAGATTGTTTAATATTGAATTAAATTTGTTTAGTGATTCTTTTCTTAAGCGATAAATAATTTCGAGACCCTTTCGACGCGATTCAACCACCCCCCCTTCTTTTAATGTCTTTAAGTGGTGCGATGCCAGATTTTGAGAAACACCAATATCACGAGCAATATCGCAGGCACATCGCTCACCCCTTTTTAGAATACACAGAATCTTCAGACGATTGGCTTCGGAAATTATTTTCAAAAGATCGGATGTTTTTTTGACTTTTTTTAAAGTTTTTCCAGGAAGGCAGCATTCCGACATGACTGTCGCAGAAGTTAATTTTTTTATTTTATTCATATGCAAATGATAAACTATATCAATTTATATTGATATAGTAATCAAAAGTTATCCGAAAGTCAACTAGATAACTAAGGGGGGATTTGTTTTTGGTAGATCCAGCGAGAACCGAACCCACACTCATGCAATGTCACTATAATTTTGGTGGACCTGAGGGGAATTGAACCCCTACTTCAGCAATGCGAATGCTGCGTAATACCGTTTTACTACAGGCCCAAAAGCCACAAATGTGGCAAATTCCAAACTTCAATATTCAAATACCAAAATTTTTATAATCGGAATTTAGTAATTTCTGGATCAATTTATATTTGAACCGGGCAAAATATCTTCCATTGTCGTCAACAATATCGGCCCTTCATTTTCGTTGCTTGCCGCCAAAAGCATCCCCTGGCTTTCCAATCCCATAAGCTTTCTCGGTTCCAAGTTGGCGACAATAATAATGTTTTTGCCGACCAAATTTTCCGGCTGATACTTGATTCCGACACCGGCAATAACCTGCCTGCCGGCAGGCAGGTCCGCTTCTTCCTCCGCTCCCAAAGACACCCTGAGTTTTAAAAGCTTCTCGGAACCCTCAACTCTTTCGGCCTCTAAAACTTTAGCGACTTTTAACTCAACTTGTTTAAAAGTTTCATAATTTATCATAACGTTTCAATTCTATTGAATTTAAGGGCAAAATCAAGTTTCGGAGGATTGATTGTCTTTTTTTATAAATTCAAAATAAATATCCGATACTGCGTATAGAAGAGCAAAAACTATCGGTCCCACAATAAAACCTATCGGCCCAAACAAACTGACTCCTCCCAAAACTCCAATAAAGACAACCAAGGGATGGATTTTCATTCCCCTTCCGACAAGTATCGGCCCTAAAGTATTATCTATCAAACCAACGGCAAGTATTCCCCAGACGGCAAGACCTAAGGCCATCAGAGTGTTTGATGCAAAAAACATATAAACAATCACCGGAACGATTACTAAAGAAGTCCCGAGTGTTGGAACGAAAGCGGCAACAAAAGTCAGACCTCCCCATAAAGACGGATTGGGAACTCCAAATATATAAAATCCGATTCCGCTCACGATACTTTGAAGCAAAGCCACAATAAGCGATCCTCTCACTACCGAATTAATTGCTTCCCGTATTTTTTCTATAAGCCGGGTATTGTAAGGTTCGTTCAGCGGACTATGTTCAATAAGAAATTTTTTTATTTTGTTTCCATCCCTGAAAAAATAAAAGAGCATAAACAAGCTTAGAACAAAAGTAAATAATCCCCTGGCAACTCCAGTAAAGATTGTGCCAAGATTTCCCAAAAACCATTCCAATATTGACTTGGCATATCCAGTCAAATCAATTGGACCGATAAAAGTCGGGGCTGATTCATTTATCTTTTGATTTAGCCAGCTGATAGTGGAGGTTATTTGAGCATTTCCGTTTGCATTAAAAATTGAATTATAGGCGCTGTAAGCTTCACTTAAAACCCTCGAACCGACAAAAGTAAGAGGTATTAAAAAAACGACAAGTACAAGAAAGACCATTATCAACGCATCAAATCCCCCGAGCTTGATAATTCCAGAAAGCCGTCTGTAAACCGGCCAAAAAACAATGGCAAAAACCGTTGCCAATATTATAGAGGTTAAATATGGTTCAATAACAAAAAAAGAAATAGCCAGCAAAAAAACCAGCAAAAGAACTATCAGAATAGATTGAGATTTATTCGAAGACATAAACAAAGTATATCAAATTTAAGAACATTTTTCTTCCGATTCAATTCCCCTGAAACCCAAACATAAATAAAACTCCCCTAAAGGGGAATTTTATTTTCGTCGGGCTGCCGGGAATCTCACGTCGTCGTTTCACTCCTCCCAAAACACCCTCGGTTTCTTGACGTCCGCCCAGGGCGGACTTTTTCCTACACGGGGAACCACAGGTTCCCCGACCCCTTCTGATTCAATTTCCGGAGTCCAAGCAAAAATAAAAATCCCGAATGGGATTTCTATTTTAGTCGGGCTGCCGGGAATCGAACCCGGTCTTTACGCACCCGAAGCGCACGTACTACCGGTATACTACAGCCCGATATTTATCTAACGTAACGAATGCACGTACTACCGACATACTATGCCTCACCACGGGTGAAATACAAGAAAAAATACCAATTTCCAATTTTAATTCAAATAAACAAATAAATGCGTGTAAAAAACTCTTCGGCTCAAGACCGATAGATAATTAAAACAAAGAACGTGAACGCTCGACACCCACACAGTGTCATATTTATTGTTTCAGAAAACTGTCCACATTACCAGTCCGAAAGAATATAAAAACAGAATATATTGACTTCGTCAAATATCAAATCACTCAAGAGAAATCTTTTTTATCTCAACCGGCCTGCCGTAAAAAAGCTTAAAAAGATTTCTTACTCTCCAGGAATCTTCGGTAGAATAAAAATCTCTCCTGTTACTTTTTTTTAATCGGGATTCAATTTCCGGATGCCTTTCAAGATATTCTTTCAATTTTTGTGCAACAATTTGGCCTTGGGATATAATTTGGACTTTGGATGGCGTATGCTTTCTTATTTTATCTTCAATTAAAGCGTAGTGAGTGCAAGCCAAAACTAAAGTATCTATTTTTTTACTTCTTTCAAATAATTCGTTTAGGTATTTTTTTATAATCGAATCAAGTCCGTCCCAATCCAATTCTCCCGCCTCAATTATAGGGACCAACAAAGTTCCGGCTTGCTGATGAACTCTTAAAGATTCGTCCATCTTGGTTATTTCTTTCGGATAAGCAAAGGAGTGGACTGTTGCTTCGGTCGCCAAAATTCCGATTTCTCCGGTTTTGGTTTTGGATATTACCTCTTCTGCTGTCGGTATAATAATTCCCAATACTTTATTTTTGGGATAATATTTCGGCAAAAATTCCTGCTGGATTCTTCTCAGCGCCGATGAGGATGCCGTGTTACACGCCAATATCACGACTTCGGCCCCTTTTTTAAATAAATAAGCCACCCCTTGCCTGGTAAATTTATAAATCGTGTCGTGGCTATGTGAACCATAAGGAGTCCTGGCATTATCTCCAAGATAAATATACGAATACTGCGGCATTGCTTTTTCAACCTCTTTTAAAACCGCCAGTCCCCCAAGTCCCGAATCAAAAAATCCCAGCATGTTATTTTTCAGTTATATTCTTTTTGATTGAATGCTTTCTGGCGTTGTATACTACCGCAAACGTACCGACCCATGAACCAGCAGCTATGGGAATAATATACAAATAATTTTGTGTGTAACTTATTACTCCGAGCGCGGTAAAAAAATAAATTAAAGAGCCCATAGTAGCAGCGGCGTAAGGTTTGTGTCCGGCAACACTCAAAGTATAGCCCGAATAAAGCGCGTCAATAAAAATATAGACGACAAACACCAGCATTGCAGTTATGAAGTTAAATTCACTCCATTGTTGAGCAATGTGAAAGTTAAGAAAATCAAACATAGATAAAGTATAGGGCGGAAAGTTTAAAATTTAAAGATCAAAAAAAGAAGACCGCCGGAGCGGTCATTAATTCATATACGGAACATAAGTTCCGGAACCGTTGTTTACGGTGCTTTGATAATAATAGTTCCAATCGTGACCAACCGTGGTAGCGCATCCTTGCGATTCATAAGCCCCAGTCCAGCTCCTTGTAATATTTTGATTACAAACATCAATTGTTACCGGTTTTGAATAAACAGGCGACATGGAATAACTAACTGACGGTTGGTTGGTCAGAAAAATTCCGGCAACCAAAAGAGCCAAAAAAATCAACAATGTAACTATAAAATGCCTGGCATATTTCATAATCTATATTTTGTATTTAATTTAATAAAAAGATTTAAACGTGATGTCTGCGCTTCATTTCCTTTTCAATACCCGTCTCAAATTCTTCTTTGGCATTCTCTGCTCTTTTTCTCAAATTTTCAAGTTCTTTAACAGAAAGCCGATTTAACTCTCCGGCTCTTTTTTCCAGATATTTTTTTGAGTTTTTTTCCGGGTCTTCAATAACTTCTTCCAAAAGAGCATTGAGAATGTGGCCGATTTTTGGTCCGGGATCGATTGATAGGATTTTCATCAAATCATTGCCGTTTATTTTAAGCATTTTTGGAGAAATCGGGTCCCGTCTAACCTTGTCTATCATAAAAAGGAGATGTCTCAATTTATAAGGGAATGCTTTGGGGACGCCCGAACCGATTCTGTCCGCCTCTCTGACCTTTATAAGGTCGTCAACATTTTCCGGTCCAACTCTGGCCAAAAATCTTCTGACTCCGGCCTCGGTTACTTCGCCGACATTGTAATAAAAAAGATGTGATTTAACCAGATGAGTTACATAATCAACAATGTGTTTTGGAAATTTAAGATCTTCCAAAATTTTTCTTGTCATCTTGGCCCCGACATATTCATGCTGATAAAAAGTGGAATCGGGCCCCTCTCCTTGTTTTGTTCTCGGTTTGCCGACATCGTGCAAAAGAGATGCCAATCTGACTTCAAACGAATATCTCTTGGCAACAGAGTATCCCAATGCCAAAACGTTATGTTCCCAAACCGTATAAATATGGTGTTTATTTTGTGCAACGCCGACGCCCTCAATTAACTCGGGGATAATAAATTTCATCAATCCAAGATTTTGGAGCATTCGAACTCCCCGCTCGGCATAATCGGTCATTATGATTTTAGAAAATTCATCCCTTATTCTTTCTTTAGATATTTTTTTGAGTAGGTGAGCATTTTCCCTTATCTCTTCTTCCGTTTTTTTCTCTATATCAAACTCAAGCTGACAAGCAAGTCTGACAGCTCTAAGCATTCTTAAAGCATCCTCTCCAAACCTTTTATTCGGGTCTCCTACGGCTTTAATGATTTTATTCTTTATATCCGTCCCCCCTTCATACGGATCAATAATTTTGAATTTTTGATTACTATTTTTATTTCTGATATTTTCATTTTGAATTTCCAATGCAAGCGCATTTATTGTAAAGTCACGCCTGGAAAGGTCGTCTTGTAAATTGTCCGCAAATTTAACCAAATCCGGGTGACGGCTATCGCTATACCCCCCTTCAATTCTGAATGTAGTAACCTCAACGATTTTTAAGGATGATTCATCGGATCTGGTTTTGATTCCAACAGTGCCAAAATTATTCTCATAAACACTATCCGGAAATATTTTTTGGATTTCCTCTGGTCTGGCATTGGTGGCAACATCCCAATCTTTAGGTTCTTTTTTAATAAGTAAATCCCTAACACATCCTCCTACCGGATATGCCTCAAAACCCGCTTTTCCGAGCGTTCCTACTATTTCTAAAATTTCTTTGGGAATTTTCAGGTTAGTATCCATATTAATAAGAGGTATTGATTAAATCATACCATACTGGCATAGTAAAATTACTGAAAAAAATAAGCCCCCTTATTTCAACGGACCCCGAAAAAATTGCATAGCAATTTTAACGGGGCAGGTAGAATATCTGGCTTCCCTGCCCGCCGAAATTTGCCCCTGTAGTGAAATGGATATCACGCATGGCTTCGAACCATGAATTCCGGGTTCAAATCCTGGCGGGGGCACAACAATGAAGAAAACAATTATTTTTATTTTATTATTTTTATTGGCGACAATAGCCGCTTATTTTGGATTCATAAAAAATAATCCCATTTCAACCGTTAATGCCCCATCTCCTTCTCCGGAACTGGCAACCTTCTCAAACTCTTACGTTGTCGGATATGAAGGCGATTTTCAAAATATCGCTTACCAATTTTCATACCCCAAAGATAAATTTTCTCTTAAGTCAAAAGTTACATTGCCATCGCTTGTTACCATAGAAAATCTTTCAAATAATCAGATAAATACGGTTTCTTTTTTCTATAACGGTGCTGCCGGTTTCCCTTCGGCAAAAGATTTTTGGGAAAATCAATATAAGTCACAATGTCCGGATTGTTTACCTTCTTTAAATAATTTTTCTTATAAGACGAATGATGTTGCTACTTATTCAAATATTACCGACGAATGGATAATTTTTGCCCAAACACCCGGTTTTGTCATTGCTCATCTGAAGAAACCGGTTGATGAATCATTAAAAATTATCCAATCTTTACAAGTAAGCTCTTCCAAATCGTCCATGCCGGAATTCGTTTCAATCAAGGTTTATTTTGCCAACAATAAAATAAAGCCGGAAAAAACCTGCAAAGAAGTTGTTCCCGTAGAAAGACAGATAATAACCACTCCCAAAATAGCGACGGCAGCACTGGAATTGCTTTTTGCCGGGCCAACTCAAGACGAAAGTGATTCCGGATATACAAGCTCCTTGCCACCAGGTTCTGATTTAAATTCTCTTTCCATAGACAGCAACGACAATGCGCATGCCGATTTTAATTCGCTAACAGAATCTGGGGGCGGTTCATGTTCCATGGCAATGCGTGTGGCACAAATAAAACAAACACTCCTTCAATTTCCAACAATAAAATCCATAACGCTTTCAATTGATGGACAAACCCAACCGATTTTTCAGCCATAAGATTGCAAAATTATTTTTTTGATGGCAGAATGGTTTCGTACCGCCCGTAGCTCAGCTGGTAGAGCAGCTCCCTCTTAAGGAGACGGTCGAAGGTTCGATCCCTTCCGGGCGGACAGAAAACAAAAAACACCCTTGTGGTGCTTTTTGTTTTATATTCGTCAGTAAAGGAATCAAATCGGATGGGGTCGGGAAACCGAAGGTTTTCCGTGGAGGAAATATTAAAACCGAATGGTTTTAAGGAGCTCCGACGCAAGGTCGGAGCGACGTGAGATTCCCTTCCGGGCGGACAAAATAAGAAATATCCTTTGTGAATATTTTTTGTTTTGTTCGTCAACAAGGAATTGAATAGAGAGGGGTCGGGAGATGCTTAATCTCCCGTGTAGGAAAAAGCTCCGGAGGAGCGTCAAGAAACCGAGGGTGTCTTGGGAGCTCCGACGCAATGTCGGAGCGACGTGAGACTCCCTTCCGGGCGGACAGAAAACAAAAAACACCCTTGTGGTGCTTTTTGTTTTTGAGCGGGTAACGGGAAATCGGACGTCGCTCATTATATTCGCTCCTTCAAAACCCTCGGTTTTGAATAATTTCCAACACGAGGGGCTTGCAGCCCCTCGACCACCCCGCATCCTACCCCGTCAACACCCAAAACAAAAATTACCCGTTTGGGTAATTTTTGTTTTTGAGCGGGTAACGGGAGTCGGACCCGTATCTCTTCCTTGGCAAGGAAGTATAATAGCCGCTATACGATACCCGCAAATTTGTGAGTTTATGTTATCGTGATTTTTAAAAAAAGTCCATCATGTTAATAAACTTTTTTATAAAAACTAAAGCGCTTTCATCAGTTCCGAAATATTAGAGCGCATAAAATCCACGTAGTTATTGCTATTAAGTCCCCAGGGATCTATGACAGCAACCGATACGGTCGTCCCGGATAATGCCGGTTCCAAAAATCGGCCGTTCGAATCGCTATCGGTCACAACTGTGGTGATTTTATTTTTTTTAAGAATAGCCTTGATGTCTTCTGTGGAGTTTGAATCAAACAACCCGACAACCCGCAACTGCAAACTGTCTACAAAAGGAGCCCATCTGGCGCCATCAAGTGCCACTGCGGTATTTCTGATACTTCCCAAAACATCCACAGTTTCGTGCAGCAGCGAATCGAGTCTGACAGAATATTCATATGCATTGTTTATAAAATATTCCCTATCGGCAGCATCAACTTTTCCAAATTCCCGGGCAATGCCCTGAACTGACTCCCGGACATTCTCAAGTGAAAGCCAATAGTAAGGTGAGGAATTTTCAGCGTTCTTAGAAGAACCCGATAAAGTAGGATATGTTTTAACCGGAGACGCAAAATTACTCAAAATCATAACATCAATTTTTATTTTGGGATCTCCCCCGGACAGTTCTTGGGCCCATTGGTCAAAATTATTTCCCATAGAAACAAAAACTTTGGTCTCCTGTGGAGCATCCGAAGAGGGCTTTTTTAGCCACTGAATCAGCCCATCATCCGTGGGTGATGCAAAAACCTGTACCTGAACCCGGTCTTTGCCGACGGAATTTATCCAATCAGCCGCCAATGGAAATGAGGTAGCCACCTGAAGTTTGGGGATGCTCGAATTTTCCACAACGGCATAATTATCTCCGATAAACGATGTGGGCTTATGTAAAACAAAAATAGCGCCCAAAACCAGGAAAACGACGATAAATATCAAAATATCTTTTTTTGTTATTCGCGAAAAAAGCATTGCCTCATATTACCAGGGTTTATAAAATCCCGCATCTTTTATTTGCAAATAAAAGGTGTGGGATAAAAAAAGGAACGGCTCCGTAGAACCGTTCACGTCGAACGAAACAAAGAACTGCTAGTGGCTGGCGAGATACCTCGCCTTCTTGAGCGCGATGTCCCCGAAGAAGTAGGTCCCGCCACCGAATATGAGGGCGAGCGGGATGCCCAAACCCAACGAGCCGCGGCCGCTGGCCATATGAGCCACAACATTGAGAGTGTTGGCGTATAACAGAACCGCCAACCCCGCCGCCCCGATCACGCCGATCCAACCCCTCCGCTTATTCGTGCTGTTCATGGGCAATCTCCTTTCTGCCATAATATTAACATAATATAACATATTAGTCAATACTACTATTCCGTTCGGTTACTAAAGTAGCCATCCTTTGAATATTCCTTCCCTTTCTCAAGGATATATGCCATAATGTGGTATGCCCCCAGAAAAGGGGGCTTAAAACTACGAGAATGCCTGCTAAAACAACTGAAACACAAGGCATTCTTATTCGTTTATTATGAAAGATGAGCGCATAGACAACGAAAGAGACTTACTAGAGCGCGCTATCCGGGGTGAGGCCTCGGCTTTTGGCTTGCTTTACGACAAATATCAACCGAAACTATTTCGGTTTATATTCCTAAAAGTAAGCCAGCGTGAGGAAGCTGAGGACCTCACCCATCAGGTATTTTTAAGTGCTTGGCAGAACATTGAGATGTTTCAGGATCAGGGCCTTCCTATGGCAAGTTGGTTATATAAAATTGCCAGAAATAAGGTCATTGATTTTTATAGGACAAAAAAACAAATAACCAACATTGATGATATCCCCGATGAAGTTTTGTCACTGACCACAAAAAGCAGCGAGGAAATGCTCTCCAATAAATTAGAGGTGGAAACGGTTTACAAAACAATCAAGCGACTACCATCGGATTATCAGGAAATTATACTTATGAGGTTCGTAGAAGGACTATCTCCCAAAGAAATAGCTAAAATCACCGGAAAAAACCATGGCGCCGTACGCGTGCTGCAATTCAGGGCGCTCCGGCAACTGAAAAAGGAACTGGAAAAATATGAAGCATAATCAAATTATAAAAATATTGGAACAATTCAGAACCATAACGCCCGATAAGGCGTATTCGGAGCGTTCCAAAAATATAATTCTGGCTACTCCATTTACACCCACTATCCAGGAAAGCCCGTCATTTGCCGCTGCTACCGCAGATTTGAGAACGATTTCATTCACTTCTTTGTTCCAAAATGTGTGGCGCGGATTAGCCGTTGCAACTGCAACCGTCGGCTTATTTATAATAATTTATTTGGCCACCTCCCAGCTTTCTCCCCTATTTTTGCCCGGATTAAACCAGCGCGGAGTTGTAGCGGAGGCCGATATGATAAACGCATCAATAGACGTTCAACTTTCACATATACAACGCTTTGAACAAGACGCGAGCGAAAGCGCGTCAGCCCTTAAAGAGGTAGCTGCCAACACCCCCGCTCATTTAAGCGAGTCCGTGATTAAAGGGGAGCAAACAAAGATAAATTCGGCAAATCCATCCGATTCGACGTCATCTACTACAAGCGACGTGAATGATATTTTAAATTCAATTACTAAATAAATATGAAAATTTTTTATAAAACAAAACATGTCCTGGTCGTATTGTTCGTGACAGTATTAATTTTAACGACCTTAGCCGGTACAAAATCGGCGTTTGCCGACGACTCAATAAACGCAAAGCTTTCCCAGACTAAAGATGATGTAGCCAAGCTTCTCAAGATTCAGGACGACATGACTATCCCCACGGGACCTAAACAAAAGATGGAAATTGATCTCAGGCGCGAAATCATATCCAATGTAATTGATGTCGCTCAATCCCAACTTTCAGATGTCCAGAATCAACTTTCCAGCAGCACTCTTCCGAAAAACGACGAATGGAATAACGTTCGTAATTACCTTTTGAACATTTTAAATCAAGACTCATCCTACTACGACAATACCCAATCCTCACTCCAAGATAATCAGGATATGACGGCTGCGGATCTGAAAAGCTTTGCCAGAGCTCTTGAGGCGATGAAATCCAACAACATAGACAAAGACGTAGCGAGAGCCAACAATGTCTTGGCGGCAGTTAATATAAATAGCGTCCTTTCGGTGGCCGATGACAGATTGTCCAAGGTAGGAATCGACGTTAATAGAATTTATTCGAATAAATTGACCCAAAATCAGGCGCTCAGAAACCTTTATAATCAAGCGGCCGAAAATCTAAAGAATGCCCACGCACTCAACGACGATTCAAGCCAGGCAATACTGAATCTTTATACGAGCACAACCACCACCTCAACTGACGAATTTGTGGCTACACTTAAGGAAAAAATACTTTCCCAAAAAATATCCTCAATTGAAGCTCAGTATCCCCTTACGGACACCTCAACCATTAGAGTTACCCAGGATGATATAGATTCTTACATCGCAAACACCGTTTCGGAAGCATACAACAACATAAAGAACGCTTACGATACATTCATCAATATGAGCGTCAACGTTAAAAAATATCTTCAATAAACATCTTTTCTAAAAAGCCGCTGAAAGCGGTTTTTTGTTTGTCTTTGTATATAAAAAATAACCCCAAAGACCTCACCTTAGGGTTATTTTTATATTTCTATAGAAACGATTATTTGACAGCTTCCTTAAGTGCTTTTGCTGCTCTGAACTTGGGCTTGATTGAAGCTGCAATCTGGATTTTTTCTCCGGTTCGAGGATTGATTCCTTCGCGAGCCGCTCTCTTGGCGACTTTAAAAGTTCCAAATCCCGAAATAGCAACCTCTTCTCCCTTGCTCAAAACCTTTGAGATAGTATCGAATACAGCTTCAACGGCTTCTGTCGCTTGCTTTTTCACTTCGAGTCCAGCCGCTTTCATTACTGCTTCTACTAATTCTGGCTTTTTCATATTAAACACATTTTACGCGCTAAATAAACGACCTTTTATTACTTTAGATAATTGTAGCAGATACTGTTTTAAAAAAACAAGCAAATATGCGGTGTTTTGTGCATTTCCTGTGAAATAGCAAAAAACCGCTTAAATACTCACTTTTTTATAACAAAAAACCGGAATTAATGTCCGGTTTTTTGGTTATTCACACAAAATTGGCTTATTTTCTTATTATTTTATTTGGCGTATTCTACCGCCCTGGTCTCCCTCATAACTACAACCTTGATTTCTCCGGGATATTTCAATTCCGACTCTATTTTCTTTGCGATTTCACGGGCCAATTGGAGTGATCCGAAATCGTCTATTTTTTCCGGAGTGACGAATATCCTAAGCTCTCTTCCCGCAGAAATGGCATATGCATTCTTAACTCCTTCAAATCCGGAAGCGATATTTTCCAAATCTCCCAGGCGTTTGATGTAGTTTTCAAGAGTATCCCTTCTGGCTCCCGGCCTGGCCGCAGATAATGCATCAGCTGCAGCTACTACATACGCTTCGGGTATTGCAAAAGGATATTCCTCATGATGAGCCTCCATTGACTGGATAACGACATCACTGACTCCATATTTTTTTAAGATTTTTCTTCCTATGTCTACGTGGCTTCCGGCAACCTCGTGGTCAATCGATTTTCCGATATCATGCAGAAGCGCTCCTTTTTTGGCGATATCGGCATTAAGACCAAGCTCTTCGGCAATCATTCCGGCAAAATGAGCAACTTCCGTTGAATGCCTGAGAACATTTTGACCATAGCTGGTTCTGAAATTAAGCCGACCGAGAAGTTGGATTATTTCTTTGGGTAAGTCATAAACTCCGACTTCATAAGCTGCCGCTTCTCCGGCTTCTCCGATTTTTTTGTTTATTTCCTGAGTAGCCTCTTCCACTTTTTCCTCGATTTTTGCCGGCTGGATTCTTCCGTCTTTTATAAGTTTCTCCAATGCCATCCTGGCCACTTCTCTTCTGACCGGATCAAACGAAGAAATAACTATACTATCTGGAGTTTCGTCGATAACGAGCTCAACGCCCGTAACTTTTTCGAACGTCCGGATGTTTCTGCCCTCTTTTCCGATAATTTTACCCTTAAATTCTTCGTCGGGTAACTGAACGGTGGTAGTTGTCAATTCAGCTGCCGATGAGCGGCTGTAGCGCTGGATTGCCGTGGATAAAATTCCGATTGCCTGTTTTTCGATTTCTTCCCGTCTTTCGCCCATCATTTTTTTGACGTATTCGGCCAAATCCTGCTGATATTTTTGTTCAACGTCCTTTAAAATGATTTTTTTAGCCTCTTCAGCGCTGAGACCGGATACTTTTTCCAACTCCTTGATAACATTCGACTTAAGCTCTTCAATATGAGCTTTGGCGTCGATTAATTTTTGGACATCCGTCTGTATGGATTTTTCCTTGTCCTTCAACTCAAGCCCTTCGCGTTCCAAGAGTTCTTCTTTTTTTAAAAGTCTCTCTTCTACTTTATCCAGCTGCAACTTCCTGTCACGCTCGTCGCGTTTTATATCTTCAAGAATTTGAGCTGATTTTTGCTGTGCCTCCAAGATGACCTCTTTCGATTTGGCCCTACTTTCCTCAAGTTGATGCTTTATTTTTTCTTCGACCGACGCCGCTTGTTTTGAAACGACGTTTTGCCTAACAATGTAGCCGACTACCGCTCCCGCAAGTAGGGCTATTCCAAGATACATAAAATCTATCGTGTTCATACGTTTTGCTGGCTTGCAGACTCTTCCCTTCTGCTTTATTCAGTTTTGAAATTGGCTGACCAAATAAAATCCGAGAATTCATCTCAAGTCAAAAGTTAATTTAGTTTCACAAATCTATAATACTATTGTGGAATAGCGACGTCAATATAATGAAAAATAGTCTTTATTTGTTATACTTAATGAATGCGAAATACCGTAGTTCTTATAGTTCTTGATGGCTGGGGAATTGGAGTGGAGGGCGACTCGAACCCGATTCATGTTGCCAAGCCTAAAAATATAGAATATGTAAAAAACAACTTTCCTTCCGGAGCCTTGCAGGCATCCGGCATTGCCGTAGGCCTCCCTTGGGGAGAGGAGGGTAACAGCGAAGTGGGCCATTTGACAATGGGGGCGGGGAAAATAATTTACCAACACTATCCCCGCATAAGCTTGGCGATTCGGGACGGTTCTTTTTTTTCTAATCCGACGATTAACGGCGCTTTTGACCATGCCCAAAAAAACAACTCCAAAATAAATTTAATAGGCCTCGTTGGAGAAGCCAATGTTCATTCTTCAATGGAACACCTCCAAGCTTTAATAGATCTGGCAAATAGGCGCAAAATTGACTACAGAATTCATGTCATAACCGACGGTCGTGACAGCGCTCCCCAATCGGCCTTTTCACTTATAGAAAAACTTCCCCAAGATAAAATCGGAAGTATTGCGGGAAGATTTTATGCAATGGACAGAGACAGCAGGTGGGACCTGACCCAGCGGGCTTATGAAATGCTTGTCGGTAACGGAACAATAATGCCTATTACGGAGATAAAAAACCATCTTCAACAAGCCTACGATAAAAAATTGGATGATGAGTTTATATTACCGGCGCTTATTGGTTCGGCCGACAATGCCATCAAAGACGGAGATTCGATTTTCTTTTTTAATTTTAGGGAAGACCGAACCAGACAACTGGCCGAAGGGTTTATTAATCCGTCATTTACCCAATTTCCTATAAAAAAGTTCGATAATCTTTTGGTCGCTTCCATGACTCAGCTCAGGGAAGATTTTACCATCCCCGTAGCTTTTCCACCCCAACGAGTGAATAATCCCGTAGGAAAAGTTATCGCTGACAACCAGAAAAGCCAGCTCAGAATGGCCGAAACTCAAAAATATGCTCATGTTACTTTCTTTTTCAATGGTCTTAACGATAAGGCGTTTCAAAATGAATATAGAATTTTGATTCCATCGAGAATCGTCCCTCAGCAGGACCAGGATCCGGTAATGATGGCTCCCGAAATAACAACTCGCCTGCTACAGGCAATTGAAGAAGAAACTTTCGATTTTATATTGGTTAACTATGCCAATGCCGATATGGTTGCACATACCGGAAATTTTGACGCCTCTATGAAAGCTATCGAAGTAATTGATGAGCAAATAGGAAAAATCGTCCAAACGATACTTCAGCACAATTCAACGGCTATTATAACGTCCGACCATGGCAACATAGAACGGCTTTTTAATCCTCTTACCGGAGAGCCGGAGACTAAACATGACACGAGTCCGGTGCCGATTTACTTAGTGGGAAGCAAATACAAAAAACCCCAAAATCCATTTGATGTAAAAGAAAGGGAGCGTTTTATGTCCGGAATGTTGGCCGATATAGGACCGACAATTCTTGAACTAATGGAACTTCCTAAACCTCAAGACATGACCGGAGAGAGCCTGATAAAACAGCTTTTGCAATAAAAAAGCTAGGGCAGAAATCCGTCGCCTCATACCTGAAAATATTTAAAAGGGGCCGGAAGGGTTAATTTTTTGCCATAGATCGAGAGCCCTGGAATATTTTGCCATTCTGTATTCTGTCGCCGGCGCTCCGGATTTTAATCCCCAAGCTCCGACACCAACAGCTAAGTCGGCGATAAAATCATCTTTGGTTTCACCGCTCCGGTGACTGACTATTGTCTTCCATCCGTTTTCATAAGCCATAGAAATAACATCAATCGTTTCTGTTATTGTTCCGATTTGATTGGGTTTAATAAGTATGGCATTGGCCGATTTTTTAGAAATCGCCTTGGATAATCTTTCGGGATTGGTTGTCGTAAGATCGTCGGTAATAAGAATAGTCTTGGGAATTTTTTCTTGAAGACCGGCAAAATCATCAAATGCCTCTTCGTTAAAAGGATCCTCAAGCGATATCAATTCGTAAGCATGAGCAAGGTCGTAATAAAGCATCGTCAACTCTTCTGGGGTCCTTTCGGCTCCTTCTATCATATAAGAATCGTCGGCATCATTATGAAATTGGGATGCTGCCGCATCCAGCCCTATTTTGAGTGGATATAAATACCGATTAATCAGCTCTTGGATAATTTCGAGCGCTTCTTCATTTGTTTTAAACGGACAGACATATCCCGCCTCATCCCCTAAGATTACATTTTCTGCTCCATATATTTTTCCAAGCTCATATCCAAGTTTTGAATAAAATTCTTTTCCCACACTTAATCCTAAAGCAAAATCATCTGTCGCTGGAACCACCTGAAATTCCTGGATATCCAGAGATTTTGAAACTCCGAATTTTTTATCCCAGTCCGAGGGAATCGTCACATGAGCCCCTCCGTTTATTATATTAAATAAAGGTCTGGGAAACCGGTCCGGAATTTTATGTTTTGACCCAAGCAGCTGATGAAGGTATTGGTTAAGCCCTAGATCTCGGGTTGCAGCAAAAGCCCGCGCAAATCCTTCCGACAAAACAAGGATTAAATTACCTCCCAAAACATGCTTATCCAAACTTCCGTCTAATGCGATCAACAAAGCATCAAATTCCTGCTGGTCATGAAAGTTAACTCCGATGATATTGCGTTTTATTTTTTCAAACTGTTCAAATGCAAGAGCCGGACTCAACGACTTTACTTCGTGAATTCCGGTACTTTTCCCGGCAGGAACGCTTGCCACAACGGAAATTTCCTTACTATCGCCTTCATGGGCTGTGATGTGCGCTTCAAGCGTTTGACTGCCTCTTGAATCTTTAATGGCTACGATTTTTGTTTCCGAAAGAATCATTTATTTTTTGGCCAAATACAAAATTGTTTTTACGATTGAGTCGGGATTAAGTGACATGCTTTGAATTCCTTCATCCACCAGGAACTTGGCGAAATCAGGATAATCGCTGGGGGCTTGTCCGCAGATGCCTATATATTTTTTTCTGGCATTGCAGCGCTTTATTACCTGAGAAATCAGAGTCTTTACCGCTTCGTTCTTTTCATTCCCAATACCTCTGATGCGCTCATTTCCGTCTCTGTCCAGACCCAAAGTCATTTGGGTGAGATCGTTGGAGCCAATGCTCATACCATCAAAAATATCCAGAAAATCATCCGCCAAGATAACATTTGATGGAATTTCACACATTACGTAGATTTTAAATCCATCGTGTTTTTTGAGGCCGTATTTTGCCATCAACGCAACAACTTTTTTACCCTCATCCACAGTTCGGCATACAGGAATCATCACCTGGACATTAGAGAGTCCCATTTCCTCCCTGACTTTATTTATGGCTTTTACTTCAAGAGCAAATGCCGGGGCAAACGAAGGATTATAATATCGGGAAGCTCCGCGCCATCCTATCATCGGATTTTCTTCGTGTGGTTCATATAATTCTCCGCCCACAAGTTGCCTATACTCATTGGTCTTAAAATCCGAGAATCTGACAATAATATCCTTGGGGTAAAAAGCTGTGGCGATTTTTGCAATCCCATAAGCCAAATTCTCAACATAATATTTCTTTTTATCTTTCCATCCCCGAGTCCGCTTTTCTATTTCCGTCACTATTTTCTTTATTTTTGGATCCCGCTTGGCTCTTTTTTCCAATTCCGGAAATTCGAGCAGGGCCATCGGATGAATTCCGATATCGGAAGCTATAATAAATTCTTCACGAGCCAATCCTACCCCGCTATTGGGTAAAAATGATTTTTCAAAAGCAGTATCAGGAGTAGCTATGTTCATCATTATCTTCGTTTTAAGTTTAGGGATGTGTTTTACGTCATGCTCGATAACTTTAAATTTAATCAATCCATCATACACATACCCCTCGCCTCCGGTAGTATCCACCGTTACGGCTTGCCCAGTTTTTATTTTTTTAGTGGCATTTTCCGTCCCGACAATACAGGGAATTCCTAGTTCCCGGGAAACTATTGCCGCATGCGAAGTACGCCCGCCTTTATCCGTAATTATTGCCGACGCAATCTTCATTATTGGCTCCCAGTCCGGATCGGTCATGTCCGTTACCAATACCTCCCCCGCTTTGAACGATTCAATATGTTTTACATCAAGAATAATCTGGGCCTTGCCTGATGCAATTTGGCTTCCCACGGAAGTTCCCTTACAAAGCAAACTTCCTTTTCCCAACAGTTCAAATTCCTTAATTTTAGAAAAGTCTCTCCCGGCCTGAACCGTCTCGGGCCTTGCCTGAACTATATAAAGTTTCCCGCTTTTGCCGTCTTTGGCCCACTCAAGGTCCATGGGCGTCCACGTTTTCCTGACGCGCGTGTAATGTTCTTCCACAAGAGTTGCCCACTTTGAAAGAGTTAGGATTTCTTCGTCGGTCAAGACGTACGAGTCTCTCTCTTTAGGAGTCGTATCGATAATTTTTGTGGATTTATTTCCGCCAAACGAATAAATCATTTTTCTGTCCTTTGAGCCGTGTTTTTTGCTGATTATCGGGACGATGTCTTTTTTGCCCAAAAAAGATTTGTGTACCAGATATTCGTCCGGGACTATTTCTCCCTGAACAATCAACTCGCCCAAACCAAAGGTAGCCGTGACAATAACTATGTCTTTAAACCCCGATTCGGTGTCGACAGTAAACATAACTCCCGACGCCGCCTTGTCCGAACGAACCATTTTTTGAACCCCGACCGAGAGCGCAATTTTAAGATGATCAAATCCCTTATCCTGCCTGTAAGATATGGCTCTGTCGGTAAAAAGAGAAGCGATGCATTTTTTAACAGCCTCAAGCAACTTCTCATCTCCGACTACGTTCAAATAAGTTTCCTGCTGTCCGGCAAAGGATGCCCCTGGAAGATCTTCGGCCGTGGCCGAAGAACGAACAGCAACGTCGACGTTGGGAAAATACTGTTTTTCCATTTTTCTGTAAAAATTTACAATCTGGCGCTGTAGATCTTTAGGTAGTTCCGCCGAAACAATTGCTTGTCTGATTGATTTTCCACGAGCATACAAATCCCTGACATTTTTAGTGTCCAGTCCTTTAAGGGTATCCTTGATAAATTTCTTTAAGTTAACTTTTTCTCCGTTGGTTACAACCATCCCTTCGTTTATAAAATGCCTATAAGCCGTGGCTGTAACCACAAAGCCATCGGGAATGTTAACTCCTTTGGGCCTCAAGACCTTAAGCATTTCTCCAAGTGATGCATTTTTCCCTCCTGCTTCAGGAACATCTTTAATTGTTAATGAAGCCATCTCACGAATAAAAGGTTTTGCCATAATAAATAAAAAACGTTATTAATAACGCTTATATTGTATCACAAGAGGCCTCGAACGGGGAATTATCTGTCTTTTTTTAAATGATTATAAGCCTCTTTTGTAGCTATCCTTCCCTGAGAAGTCCTGGAGAGAAGTCCTATTTTAAGCAGATAGGGCTCGTAGACGTCTTCTATAGTCCCCCTGTCTTCGCCTAAAGCCGCCGAGATTGACCCCAGACCGACAGGGCCTCCATTAAATCTTTCTATAATAGTGTAAAGAAGCTTTCGGTCATGCTCTTCGAGTCCGAGCTCATCTATCTCAAACATGGAAAGGACTTTGTGCGCCGCATTTTCGTCGACCACTCTTCGATCGCTTACCTCAACCAGATCGCGAACGCGTTTTAAAAGACGGTTTGCTATTCTTGGCGTAAATCGCGACGCAGACGCGAGTATGGTAATCGCCTCCGGGCTAATAGAAACTCCCAATATCTTGGCCGAACGTTCGATAATTTTTTCGATATCTACCGGATTATAGTAATCAAGCTTAAACAATCCCCCGAATCGGGAACGAAGCGGAGACGTTAAAAGATTAACCCGAGTCGTCGCCGCAATAAGAGTAAATTGCGGTAAATCCAGAGTCATCATCCGAGCTGCCGGACCCTTACCAATAACCAAGTGAAGCTTTCTTGATTCCATCGCCGGATAAAGCATCTCTTCAATAGTTCTGTTTATTCTATGAGCTTCGTCTATAAAAAGAATATCCCCTTCGTCCAAAGTCGACAGAATCGCTGCCAAATCTCCGGTTTTTTCCAGAACGGGACCAGAAGTAACTTTTATATTTGCATTCATTTCTTTGGCAACAATCATTGCCAGCGTAGTTTTGCCAAGCCCCGCCTGACCGTAAAAAAGCAGGTGATCTATCGGCTCGGTTCTTTTTTTGGCCGCTTCTATCATCATCCTAAGATTTCCCTTCACCCTATCCTGTCCTATATAATCGCCAAAATTAAGCGGCCTCAATGCCGAATCTACAGTTTCATCTCTTGACAGAAGTGTTGAATTGTTCACAGTTTTTCCACTTGACATGATTTACTTATGCCACTATTATTCCTAACTGTATCAAAAAAGAGCTCATTATAAAAGTAAATATTTTAAAGATAATGGAATGTTCCCATGCTTGACAAATTCCATTATTTATGATAATATTTAGCTTATAGAAGATCGTTTGGTTTCGTGGACAATCTTGGAATTTTTCTACGCATAGGATATCTCGGTTCCGGCTGAGGTGCACCTCTGAAAGATTCTGAACTCCTTTGCTGTTGGCAAAGGTCTCACATCCACACAGTTGTCCACGGAACTAAGCGATTTTTTTATTTATCTGATATCAAAATCAGCATCAAATCGGCAACATTAAATGCTCTCCTCTCTGTCCGGATGAAATCTCCGGTTTTTTGGAAGAAAGTAAACGAGTCGTTATTATTCAAATATTTGGCAGGATTAAGTTTCCTTTTTTTACAATTTTTAAACGAAACATCGTCGGCAATCGCTCCGGCAACCGGAGTATTATCAAATCCATCCGAATTAAAGCTGGCCAGAAACGTTCCTGTCATATCTATTTTTTTATCACTTGCCGCCGCGATAACCGAAAGTACCAACTCCTGATTTCTGCCGCCCTTTCCCCTTCCTCTTATCACTACCGTTGTTTCACCGGCAAGAATTGTTGCCTGACCAACTTTAGTTTTTTTAATGAAAGGGAAAATAGCTTTCCTTGCCTCACCATTAACAAGAAGAGAGCCTATGGAAGCATCGTATCCGATTTTTCTCGCCGTATTTACCATCGCTAAAACAGCGTCTTGATTACAAGCCAGAAGAAAATACTTACATTTAGAAAAATATTTCTTTTCTTTGGGAGTTTTTGTGAAAATGATATTTCCGACAGGTATTTTATATTTTTTCAACACCATCAGAGCATCTTCAACTTTTGATTTATCATAGATTGTGGGGCCCGAAGCGATCGTTCCCAAAGAATTGCCGCAAACATCGGAAACTATGAGTGAAAAGGAGTCTGCCGGATATGTAAGCTTGGCCAGATTACCGCCCTTAACCTCCGAGATGTGTTTTCTGACCGTATTGATTTCCTCTATCGTCGCTCCCTTCTTGGTTAGTTTTTTAAAAAGCCATCCTGAATAATCCAACTCTCCCAAAGAACCGCACAAAAGAGATGAGCCTCCCCCTCCTATAAAATAAATTATCAAATCGTCTTTATTCGCATCTCTGGCAATTGAAGTTATTGTCGTTGTCGCCTCTACATTTTCCTTAGATGGCGTAGGATGAGTCCCCCAAAAAGCTGTAACTTTTTTATTTGGTCTTTTTGGTTTGTACGAAGAATTAATATCAAGCGATATCGCTCCGTAAAGTTTCTTTCCCAAAATATCCGACATTTTGGAAACCGCCGCGTATGACCCCTTTCCAAAACCAATTACAAAAACCCGCTTATATTTATCCAATAATATTTTGTTTTTTTGGGCCAAGTCCCTTACCTCGAGAGTTCGTCCATTGAGCAAAAAACGTCTTTTAATAAGTTTTTCGATATCAATCGCCTCATAAGCGCTCTCGATAATTTTTAGCCCGTCTCTGCGAAGTTTCGTTGTTGCCAGAGATTTGTAATTACGAATTATCATATTATCCCAATTCTACTCCATTTTTTAAAATTATGTCTCTATAGTACGCGGCGCTTTTGCGAATAGTTCTCTTTTGAGTTTTATAATCAACCTCAACCAACCCGAACCTCGGCCAAAAACCTTTGTCCCATTCAAAATTATCCAATAAAGACCAATAAAAATATCCGCGGACGTCAATTCCGTCCCGAATGGCTTTTGCCGCTGACTCAAGAGTGATTGATAAAAACTCGGACCGTTGGTTGTCGTCGGAATCGGCAATTCCATTCTCGGTTATATACACGGGAAGATTATACATCTTTAAATCCATTAGAGCGCCGTACAAAGATGAGGGCCAATATTCCCAACCGAAGTCGGTTAATTTTATATTTTTATTTTTGTAATATCCGTTATTAATCAGGTTACGATTGTAATAGTTAAGCCCGATAAAATCCTGATAATTTTTTATCCGCCACAGGAAGTACCGGTTCCACCATAAATCCGCCCCAAATTTTAAAATTCGGTTCAGTGCCGTATCTTTTGCCATCTCGAAATAGACGTTGTGTTTAGCAATCCCAACCCTCGCCGACAAATTCACCTTTTTTATTTCCTTATGCGCCGCTTTGTGAGCTTGTACAAGATTGTTAAGCGCCCTCAGATATGAGAAGGCGTTATGTTTTTCGGGCGGCCAAAACCCTTTAAGATAGGCGCGGCCGGCAAAGACGTCTGGTTCATTTAAAGTAATCCATAACTTAACCTCCGGAAAGGCGCTGGCAATTTTTGACGCATATCGAGCAAAATACGACGTAAATTTTCTGTGGCTGACTCCGCCATTATTTGCGATCCACATCGGCAGGGTAAATTGCCACAAAGTTACTAACGGCTCCATTTCTCTTTTTTTTAGAGCAGTAATAACCTTGCGGTAATGCTCAATCTCTTTTTCGTTAAACCTCCCCTCTTCCGGCTCTATCCGAGACCACTCAATGGAAAATCTATGGGCATTATGGCCCAATTTTTTTGCAATATCGAAATCTTTCTCAAAAAGATTGTAATGGTCACAGGCTTTTCCCGAAATATAATTGTCCGGATTAAACATTTCCGGAAATTTTTTTTGCTGCCAAGATTGCCACTTTCTATGAGACTCATCGGCAAGGCAAGAAGCATTATCTTTTTCCCATTCGGTCCAGTCGTTGCGGTTATTTCCCTCCACCTGATGAGCGGAAGTGGCTGTTCCCCAAAAAAAATCTTTTGGAAATCTCAAAAACATCTGTTAAATAATTAAAGCCGCCAGAGGAATCACAAAAAACGAAAGGATTGTTGAAAGCAATATAGCGTTCCCTACGGCTATTTCATCTAATGAAAATTTCTCGGCGATAATAAAGGTAGTCACTGCAGAGGGCATGACCGCAAGCAAGACCATCAGCCCAAAGTCCGGCTTGGCAATTCCCATTAGTTTTCCTGCAATAAATACCGCAACCGGAAATACGGCAACTTTTGAAAAAGACGACCAAAAAACCAGTTTAAAATTACTTTTTAGAAATCTTTTATACAAAAAGCTCCCCAGTGCAAAAAGCGCCACCGGTGAGGCCGTCGCTCCAACCAAAATCAATGCTTTATAAAGCAACTCCACGCCAACTGCCTGTCTTGGAATAAAACTTGCCATCACCCCGGCAACAGCCGAAATCATAAGTGGATTTTTTATAAATTCAATAAATTGGGATGATAACGAAAGATGGCTGTTGGCCCAAATTCTGATCATGAAAATCGACGCCAATATCGGTAAAATGAGATATAGAACGGCTATTAACGACCCCATCGGCATCGCTCCACCACCGAATGCATCCGATATTATCGGAAAGCCCATGTAAATAGTATTTCCTGTGCAAATAATTAGAAATGCGGCCGCTTTTGTTTTATGAGGAAGACTTAAAAAAGACAAAACGATTGCGACTAATATCATAAAAGCAATCATAAAGGACGCGCTCCATACAACGGTCATTAATGAAATTTTGTCGCTAAAATTGATACTCCAAAAACTGGCAATGATAAGCGCCGGAAGAGAAACGTGATAGACAAATCGGTTTAAAACATGAATCCAGACTTCGTCTACTATTTTGTACTTCTTAAACAACCACCCGGCTATTATCACCAGGAATACGGGAACCGATATAAAAAATGGAGTCATTTTATATTTTTCTTAAACCTATCCAAATTTTTGACGAATCAATTTTGGTTTCAATTTCGGAATCAAATTTACCGCTCTTACCGAAAAGAATATTTTTGGCGTTAACGTATTGGCAAAGCGTGGCTTGTCCGTTTTTGACCACCGCTTCAATGTCGGCAGGTCCGGAAATGCGAACTTCTATTTTATCCTTGGGAACACATGCCGAACTTTGTCTCAATTCCTGAATTGTCCGGGCTATTTCCCTCAAAATTCCTTCGGCTTTAAGTTCCGGAGTGATGTTGATATCCAACTCAAATTCATTTTCTATTTTTGGATCAATCACAACTTCTTTGACGTTAACTTCATCCCTTAACACTTCTAATAATTGTTTAGAGTCTTTTTCTTTAGACTTAATGCTTCTTATTTTCAACAAGCTCAAAGGCTGCCGCACTTTGATTCCAACTTCGGCTCTTTTTGCCAAAACAGCACTGGCGTAGTCTCTTATCTGTTTCATGGCTTCCGACATAACCGCATCGTCATTAAAAACCCTGCCCTCCGGCCATGATTCGAGATGAACGGATTCTTTTGCGCTAAACGAACAAAATTCGGCTATGGATCTGTAAAGAGCTTCGGCGAAAAATGGAGTAAAGGGAGCGATCACTTTTGAAAATTCGGCCAAAACATACGCCAAAACACCGGTCGCCGTACCCCAATCCGATTTATCCGAAATTTTTTGGAATCTCTTTCTCGATCGGCGAATGTACCATCTGGAAAGATCGTCAATAAACGATTCTATTATTTGTCCGGTAGCCAAGAAATCATATGCGTCCATTTTGTCCGAAACTCCGACAGTTGTTTGATTTAGCCTTGCCAAAATCCACCTGTCCAAAATATTCGGCGATGAAGGTTTCTTTTGGATACTTACCTTCTGTTTTCCATAAAGCGCCAAAAACGCGAACGAATTATAAAGAGTCATGCTGAATTTTCTCAGTACTTTAGCAACCTCATTCTCGTCAAAATTCTTCGGCTCCCCCGGAGCATTAACGGTGTAAAAATACCACCTAACGGCATCAATGCCATATTTATCTATTATCATCCATGGATCAACAATGTTCCCTTTTGATTTGGACATTTTCTGTCCATGCTTGTCGTTTATATGCCCTAGGCAAACGACGTTTTTATACGGCGTTTCATAATCCAATAATGTAGAGACGGCCATAAGAGTGTAAAACCACCCGCGGGTCTGATCGACTGCCTCACAGATATAATCGGCCGGAAACGATTGGGGCGCTTTCCCGACTTTATCACCCTTCTCAAAAGGATAATGATCTTGGGCAAATGGCATTGACCCCGAATCAAACCATACGTCGGCAACTTCTTTAACTCGATTCATCTTTTTTCCGCATTTTTCGCAAGGGATGCTGATTGAATCCACATATGGCTTATGATAATCACAGATTCCCTGTTCATCTCTTGATGCCGGAACAAAAGTAACGGAATCAAATCCTCCGACTTCTATAAAATCGGGACCTCTTTTTTCTTTTTCCGACACCGATTCTTCCTGACTCCATCCAGAAAGAACGGTCTCCGCCATCCACAGCGGATATTCATGCCCTACCACAACAATAGTTTTCCCGCTGTATTTTTTTTCACATTTTTGTATAAAATCGTAGCTTCTTGCGGCCAGATCTCTGAGGTTTTCTCCGTTAGGGGTCCGTTTCATAAATTTTTCTTCAAGCGAAGAAAAGTACTCGTGGTAACGAGAAACATTGTCCCCGTTAAAATCTCCCATGTTAACTTCCCTCAAAAGCGGATCGGTGATTATTTTCTTTATTCCAAATTCATCGCCGATAATTTTTGCGGTTTCCTTTGTCCGAATAAAATCCGACGAGATAATCGCGTCTATTTTTTTTATTTTTTTCTTGAGGCTCAGGGAAGTTCTCTTCGCCTGGATTATTCCATTGGTTGTTAACGGGTATTTATCCTTATCTTTGGGGTCGCAGTTGATTATATTGGAAACATTTTGCCCCGCTTCTCCATGACGGACAAGAATATATCTGTTGGTACTAGAAGGAAGATGTTCCGAAAGCTCTTTATAACTTCCAACAGCTTTATGGTTTCCACAATTCTCGCACGTCCAGATCGGCAGTGGGGTGCCCCAATATCTTTCCCGTGAAAAATTCCAATCTTTAATTTCGGAGAGCCATTCTCCATATCTGCCCTCTTTGATATGTGCCGGAACCCAGTTGGTTCCCTGGTTGCTTTCGATCAGATTATCTTTCAGTTTCGACATCGCTACAAACCATGAACTGCGCGCGTAATACAAAAGCGGAGTTCCACATCTCCAGCAATGAGGATATTCATGGGTATAAGCCTGTGTTTGCAAAAGGAAATTATTTTTCTTTAGATAATCTAGTATCTTATCCTCGGTCTCCTTGGCTTTGACGTACATCCCTTCAAATCCTTTAACGTCTTTTGTGAAAGTTCCTTGTTCGGTAACCGTATGATGCTGAGGAAGTCCGACTTCTTTTCCCAGGTTATAATCGTCCTCTCCGTACATTACGGCCGTGTGCACCACCCCCGTTCCATCGGTGGTTGTCACAAATTTAGCCGGATATACCTTGTACGATTCCGGTTTTTTTAATGCCGCAATTTCAAAAAGTGGGGCGTATTCTTTCCCTGAAATCGACTCGCCTTTAAATTCATTGATAACTTTATGATTTTCCGATCCCAAAACCGATCCGGCAAGATCTTCCGCAATAATAAAAGTCTCTCCTCCGATTTTTGCCGCAATATATTTGATTTTATTTCCGACTGCCAAAGCGACGTTTCCGGGCAAAGTCCAAGGAGTCGTCGTCCAGGATAAGATGTATGTTTTATCATCGGTTATAAAAGAACCGATTTTTTGTTTTGGAAGAAGTTTAAATTTTATGTAAACAGAAGTATCGGTAAGCTCTTTGTATCCTTGAGCCAATTCATGGGAAGAAAGAGCTGTCCCGCAGCGAGTACACCAAGGAACCACTTTATGCCCTTGATACATCAACCCTTTATCCCAAACTTGTTTGATGATCCACCAAAGCGACTCTATGTAATCTTTGTGGTATGTGACATAAGGATTTTTCAAATCCAGCCAAAAACCCATGCGTTCGGTCAATTTTTCCCATTCGCTTTGATAAAGCCAGACTGATTCTTTACATTTTTGGTTGAATGCGGCTATTCCGTAATCTTCTATATCTTTTTTTGTTTTAAATCCGAGCTGCTTTTCAACCTGGATTTCAACGGGCAATCCATGAGTATCCCAACCACCCTTACGGGGAACCGTATACCCTTGCATCGTTTTAAAACGCAAAACAACGTCCTTAAAAGAACGGGCTAAAATATGATGAATTCCGGGACGGCCATTGGCTGTCGGTGGACCTTCCCAAAACCGAAATATTTTTGCCTGCCTGCCGGTAGGCAGGGCCTTTTTTCCTTTTGGAACTTTGAGTGTTTTTTGAAATATCCCTTTTTCTTTCCAAAGCTGTAAAACTTTTTCCTCAATTTCCGGCGGATTAAAGTGTTTAAGATTTCTCAACATTAAGTTACTTTATCACAATTTTTTTGAGATTTAAAGATAAAAAAACAGCCCCCATCCGTTAAAATGGGAGCAATTTTATTTTTAATTTTTACTGACTATTGAACACCCTCTGAAATATTCTCAGGAGCGAGCTGAAGGAAAATGGAGTCTGAGTAGGAGATGATGTATTTAATGAACTAGGGGCATTTGTGGTAGGTGGCGAAGATTTTTGTGTTACGCTCGTTATGGATTGTGATAGATTTAGCTTTGTAACACTTATGGAATAATTATCAATCTGAAATATTGCAAAGGTTTTGCTATCAACTTGAGTGACAATGCCATTGATTGGAGACGAACGAAAACCAGGATCGGAATAATACGACGGGTCAGCCAAGACAGATTTGAATTTAAGCATTTCTCCGGTTGGATCGGGTATGATAACAAAACTACCATCGCTTTTTAACAGCCCTACATGTCCGACATTATTCACGTCGCCAAGAAGAAATACTCCGTTATAATTTTCTTGAGGATTCCTGTTTCCATAAAGACTGGAACTATAATATCCCCCAACCGTTTCGGGACTCTTTGTATCACATTTATCTTCGCCTGACGTCCCATTATCTTGAATGGCTATTCTTTCGCACAATAATATGTTACTGGAACTTGATTTCAAAGAACCATCGATTCCTATTGAAAGAACGGCTATTCCATTTCTATAACGAAACAAGGCTCCTTTAGGAATGTCTTTTATCTTAAGCTGATTGGGTCCCTGCCAATCAAAAACCGTTCTGTAAAAATCAAATACTCTATTTGATATTGGATCAACCGATATATTAGCTTCTCCTCCGTAAAGAAACATCTTCTCATACGAAGTCATATCGGAAGGAAGGTGATTAAAGGAGCTGGACATTTTATAGATATGTGAAAGCTGCGGACTTGCCGGATTGGACACATCAAAAACATAAATCATTCCATCATAATCCGTATGAAGGCGCAGAACCAACTGGTCCGCATGAGCAATAAGATAAAGTTTGCCTCCTTCTTTAACAACGCCCCAAGTGCTCTGGCGATTCAATCCAATTTGTCCATAGATGGCAATCGCTGGTTCAAGACCATTAGTATACGTTCCAACTTGAATAATATTAGCGGGATCGGAAACGTTATAAAGCACGAGTCCTCCATCCTGCACAAACCCTCCGTAGCCGTATATATTTCCATCCAGACCGTTGAACAATCCCCTGATTAAATCTGTCTGTATCTGCTGAACTTCAGAATATTTATAGCTTTTCACAAGAGACGCAGTTCCGTCCTGATTAATTTTAAACGAACCGTAACCGACATTTCCACGGACAAATACATAATTAAAGCCATCAAGCACTGCCAAACCGGTCATTGGAGAACTATAGATTATGCCACTTCCGGACATATCATTATCCTTCAAAAGAACCGGGGCAAGCGGATCGGTTATATCATAAACAAGCATATGCCAGGTTGGAGTGGTAGCAGAGTAAGCTCCACCTCTAGCAACTATCAGAAGATTTTTTCCATACAAATTAACGGTTCTTGCGTCCAAAACTCCATAAATAATGCCCTTTCTTTGTGAGCTTAAATCCAAAACGTTTTTTACAAACTGCAACGATCCTGCGCTGGCATCTTCACCGACAACAGTTCCCGAAACACCTACCGAAGGAGTAGACGTGATCGTAGATGTTGATGTGACCGGAGGGGGTGAGATTGTTTCGGGCTTTAAATAAAATCCTATGCTGCAAGTACTTTGCTGACCGGCCAGTACCGAAACATTCCCATCGGTCTCTAAACAACCGGAATAATAAACCCATCCGGAGGGAATCGAGTCGGGGTGAACATAAAAACTATATCTATATGTCGAACCTACGGGAATATTAAAATTAACACCCTCTCCAAGCGAAATATTTTTTGCAACTACAAATTCAAAAGGAGTGTTATGTTCAATAACATCCACTCTAATCTGATTTTTTTCATCGCTAGATAGGTCACGGTCTTTAACAAATTTCATCACCGGAAGTCCGGATAAGCCCGAAATTCCGGTAGTGACCTTTCCGGTCGATTCAAGATGACCGAATTGGCCTTGGAATAATATGGTTCCTTGGCCTGTCGTTTGTGCATTTACTCTCTGTATTTGATTGCTCCCCGAAACAGTTGAGTAAACGCTCAAAAGAAATCCGGTTATCGACACTTGACTTGAAAAGATAGCGGTAATCCCTATACTTGCAACAACAAGTAAGATAATCACAATTAATGAATATTTTTTCATGGTTATTTTTATTTGTTTTATTATATCACATTGCTTGCAAAAAAATCCCCCAGCTAGGGGGATTGTTTCAAATTATTATTGATTATTAAACACTCTCTGGAATATCTTCAAAAGAGAACTGAAAGAAAATGGAGATTGAACTGATGATGGCGCAGATCCTCCTTCGGTAGTTCCAGTGCCGCTCGCACCAGCCCCACTTCCAGCACCTCCCGTACTTTGGGCCGGAGGATTCCCCAATTTCCATACATCAGCGATGCGGAAATTGGCTCGGTAAATATATCCGTTATAGTTATAGATACTTCCGTAAAGAGGAACATCAAACCATCCGCCGGCGGAAAGTCCGTAAGCAGAATATTCCGTATGCCCGAATATCATTCCAAGTATTTTGGGACTGGACGCATTGGACACGTCAACTATAAATTGAATAGCATTGGTCCCGTATTCGCTTCCGTCCGTTACTCCGGCTTGATTGGCAATCGTATCCCAAGGGTTTTTTCCGTTTGTATACAGTGATATATAAGCTAAATTATTTGAAACATTTATCAACTGGAGTGAAGAAGAATATCCGTAGGCGCCGTAAGTGAAAGAAGAATTATTTATATCCACAAGATTACCTGACGATGCAATATTTAATCTCTTGGTAATTTGAGAAAAATCAGCATTCACTTGACTTGAATTAAGTAGGTCGGTTGGTTTGTTATAAGTAGCAATTAATTTTGGAGTACTGGGCAAAACACTCAAGTCATATACCTGCCAAATAGGTAATGTTTTGGGGATGGTGTACGAAGTTGATGTTGCGGCAGGATTTGGAATGGATGACTGAACATACATACGATTGGCTTGTTCGTCAATTTTTAATCTGCCGGACCCAGACGTAGACACCGTGATCTGTTGATTGATTTTGATTATATTTTTTGGATTGGAAATATCGTAAATATAAATTGGTGCACTGGTCGAATTTATGTTTGCGATAGATGATTTTCCATTACCAATAAGATATTTTTTACTTCCAACGGAAACAACAGAGATTGTTCCATTAGAATAATCCAAACTCGGAGCAATCCCGGACATTCCGCTGAGAACGACAACTTTATTGGCAATACCAGCAGAATTGATTGTGTAAATACCAATATTCCCGGTATCTACTCCACCCGTATCATATGCATTATTCGGGAATTGGGAAATAAAATAAGTATTTCCGTCACTTCCTTTATACATTCCGAAAGCGGTTCCGGGAGTATCTTGACCACTGTTACACTCGGTCCATTGAGGATAGGCGGTTATGGCCATAGTTGAAGGATCTAAGGACAAAACTGCCGTCCCTCCAGGGCCTGGCCCACCCGGTCTCTGAATGTCAATCAAAAGATAAGGGGAATCATCAAGAGCAAAAACTTTACCGGCTCCAGTTATAAAATCATGAGTACCTTCTTGGTTAGGAGAACACTGTCCATAAGTATTTCCCTGACGATCTTTGTATTGATTAAATTTTTCCAAACCGGAAAGAACATATTCACTAACTTGTTTGGGATTTTTAGGATCGGAAATATTATAAATAACTATCTTTCCTGCTCCATTCATAAACAAATAAGGAACTCCCGAATATTTGGCAACTGTCCAGTTCAAGGGAAAAGGACGATTATTGTTTCCATAATAAGCAAATAAATCAACGTCAAGATTCGAATATTTGTATTCATTGTCCGAATATGTTTGAGCTATTTTTTTTACATAGCTAATTCCATTAGGAACATAGAGCATTTGATCAACTTTTTGAACCTGAGACGAAACAGGAGACTTGGTAAAATGAATAGTAACGTCATCAGTAGGATCAAAATATGTTCCCGGCTTAATTGATCTGACTACGTAACCGGATGGTGGCTTAATATTTGTCAAAATTGAACCGGAATGGACATAGGTCGCAAGCTGATATGAAGTATTTAATTTTCCCGAAGAAACTTGAGTATCAAAATTGTTCGCATGCGATCCGACATATCCTCCGGTGGCCGGAACCGAATGCTGGATGTCAAAGGATACCGATTGAATTTCTGAAGCCGTCAGCGCTCTGACAAAATTTCCATTGCCATCAACAATATCGGCGGTAACAGTAGTGCCAACAGGACCCGTTGATTCAATCGCCGTATAAATAACATAAGGAATATTTACTTGAGTATTTTGTCCGGAAGAAATTGAAAATTTATAGGGCAAATCAAAATTTCCTCCTTGTCTCACGTACAAATAATTTGTCGGTGCCCCCTTAAACACAATCACGTACTCATCTCTGTTATTATTACTAGCGTTTGGAGTATTCGCCGGTAACGAATAACTTTGTCCGGGACCGATACCTGAAAGAACTGTGGTAACTTGAGCGCTCGCTCCATTCCCAACTATGCGCTGGACATCATAAACAAATAACGGAGACTCCGTAGAATTGGGGTCGCGAGGAGTACCAGAACAGGTCGCACTGCTTGGATTTTCGAAATTCCCGAGCGTCTGACATATCTGAGCATGAATAGTAAGTGTTCCATTACCCACTGTTTGGGCGTCAACTTTTTGCGTTTGGGAATTCCCAAAAAACGCTCCGTAGACATCTGCAAAAAATTTACTAAGATAATTGACCGACTGAGCATGCGCGGTAAATGCCGAAAAGCTTACAATGCCGACCACAATAAACCCGATGAGTAATGTTTTTTTCATTTGTTTCATTATATCACATTCAAAAAGCCCCCTGTATTTACAGGGGGCTTTATTTTAAATTTTTAGTAGTTGTTAAGTATCCTTCTGAAGATGTTCAGGAGCGCATTAAATGAAAATGCGGGTGATGTTAGTGGTACGTTTGCCGAAGGCGCAACTCCGGTCACTGGAGGAGAGGGATTTTTCGATCCCCCCACAAGAGATTGCGACAACAAAACCTTAACGACGCTTAACGAATAACTATCAAATTGATAGATGGCAAATGTTTTACTGTCAACCTGGGTCACAACACCATTGATAGCGGGATTATAGATATTCGAATAATAAGATGAATCTTTAATAGCCGTCTTAAATTTAGTCATCTCTCCGGCGGTATCGGGAATGACAACAAAACTATTATCACTCCTTAGTAAGCCCACCTGACCGCTATTTCCCGGCCCACTGAGGAGAAAAACTCCGTTGTAATTTTGTTGAGAATTTCTTGCCGAATAATCATATCCGCCTTGGGTATTTTTGTCGTTTCCATCCACGTCGCCGCATCGATAATATTGCGGACCGCCACCATCATACATTGGGCCCTTTTGTTCGCACAATAAAGCCCGCGACAATTCTTTTAGAGAACCGTCCGATTGCAGTGAAAGAGTGACCAGTCCGGTTCTGTATCTAAACAAAGTACCATGCACTATGTTTGCTATCTGAGACCAGGATGGCCCCTGCCAATCAAAAACCGTCCTGTAAAAATCAAAAACCTTACCCGAATTTGAATCAACGGCAATGTCGGCGATCCCGCCAAAAAGAAATGTCTGTTCGGCCTTAGTCGCGTCCGAAGGTATGTGGTTAAAAGAACCGGAAAGCTCATATTGATGGGAAAGCTGCGGATTTTTTGGATCAGAAACGTCAAAAATATAAATTCTGGCGTCTCCGGAAGTATGCAGCCGCTGGACGCACTGGTCCGCATGAGTTACCAGATAAAGCTTGTTCCCTTGTTGAGAAGTATTCCATTGAAGCGGCCTGTCCAATCCAATCAGACCATAATTGCCGCAGTGATTCCCGACTAAGCCATCTTGATATGATCCAATTTCGCTGATGTTTGCCGGATCGGACACGTCATAAATAGTTAGCCATCCATCGCCCCCGTTCCCTCCAAATCCATACGCTTTACCGTCTAACCCTCTAAACAACCCGAAAACCAAATTCGGTTGAGTAACGCTATATTGGTCAGGTTTGTAACTTTTTACCAGAGACGCAGATCCGTCTTGTTCAATCTTAAAAGATCCGTAGTTGGCAGAGTTTCCTCCCCAGGCAAATACGTAATTGAAATTATCTAAAACCACAAGATAAAACGCCGACACGTTACTGCCTGATAAATCATTATCTTTCAAAAGAACCGGCGAAAACTGGTTTGAAGCATCGTAAACAAGCAAATGTTTGTTTTGAGTCGAAACAATAAGAAATTTCTTTCCGTATAATTCAACGATTTTTGCGTCCAATATTTTATCCGATCCGGGGTTTTTCCACCCCGTACTTAAGTCCAAAATATTTTTTACAAACTGCAGCGATCCAGAACCGGAATCTTCACTAATAACGGTACCTGACGCTCCTTCCTGAGGTGAGACGGGAGTGGACGTCGAAGCGGGAGGAGTAACCGGCGCAGGCGTTGGTTTCAGATAAAAACCTATCGTGCATTCGCTTTGTTGGCCGGCAGATAATTTAATATTTCCTCCCGTCTCTACGCAAGAAGAGTTATATGTCCATCCTTGAGGAAGGATGTCGGAATTCACATAAAAACCGTAGTTATAAACTTCTCCTTGGGGAATGTTAAAACCGATTCCCTGCCCTAATGAAACGTTTTTTGCCACAATAAATCCGAAAACGGTGTTCTCTTCGGTGATGTTTACTTCAACCTGCTTTTTTTCAGAATCCGAAAGGTCTCTGTCGGGAACAAATTTTGTCACCGGCAGCCCCGCTAGTCCGGAAATACCGGAGACAACTTGGCCGGTTGCTTCCAAATGGCCAAATTGCGCTTTAAAAACTACAACCCCCTGTCCCAAGGACTGAGCGTTTGCCAGCTGTATATGATTTCTGCCTGATGCAGTAGAATAAACGCTCGATAGAAATCCCTTTATCGACACTTGATTTGAAAAGATGACGGTCATTCCTACGCTTGCCACAACAAGCAAAATGACCACGATTAATGAAGATTTTTTCATAGTTTTTTATTTGTTTCATTATATCACATCGCTTGCAAAAAAATCCCACAAGGCACTATCATAAATAAACAGATGGAATCAATCCAAAACAAAAAAGCCTATTTTGATTACGAAATTTCCGACACTTTAAATGCCGGAATTGAACTTTTGGGCCATGAGGCTAAAGCTATCCGCTCCGGTAAAGCCAGTGTTGTCGGGTCGTTGGTTAAAATTTATGGAGGACAGCTTTGGCTGGTTGGCGCAACAATTGGCCCCTACCAGGAGAAAAATACACCCAAAGATTTCGATCCTCGCCGATCGCGCCGACTTTTGGCAAAAAAGTCGGAAATTATCGCTCTTGTCGGTCAAGCATCATCCAAAAACTTGACTCTGGTGCCCCTTAAGCTGTATAACAAGCGCGGTAAAATAAAGCTTGAAATAGGACTGGGCGTTCACAAGAAGAAAACGGATAAGAGAGAAACGATTAAAAAAAGGGAAACCGAGCGCCAAGTAAGAAAACATATTGCCTAAGGGGATGCTGGGCTTTGACAGATAGAGTTCTTTGAAAGTTGCGGGTCAAGCGGCGACTTGTAAATCCGCCAAAACAAATCTGCTAACAGAAATGTAGCACTTGCATACGCTTAAGAACTTTTTAGTTCGTGCGTAAGCCATCGGCTCCCGATGTCTCATGGGGAAATCGCCGGTGTTATATTTGAGGCTTACCCACGGAAAGCGCTTTCGTATCCGTAGGGACAATCAGAAAGCAAATCAGCTTCCAAAAGAAGATACGCCCGTAGACGCTTTCAATCCCTCTTTCTGGACGCGAGTTCAACTCTCGCCATCTCCACTACTTCGCCAAGGCTTCGTAGTGCAAGCACTCCTTGCACAAGAAGCATTGCAATAAAACTCCCCATCTGGGGAGTTTTATGGTGCGAGTAGTGAGTCCTCCGTAGCTTTATGCGAAGGAGGGCCATATAATTATAGATAATATGTATTTTGTCTATATTCTTCGCAGTTTAAAAGATGGGAGTTTCTATACGGGCATCACAATTGATATTAAGAAAAGACTATTGGAACATAATAGTTATGGTTCCAAATATAGCTCAAGTAGAGCGCCATTTATTATTGCTTGGCACTGCACTTTTCATAACAAGGAACAGGCGATCAACTTTGAAAAATATCTGAAAAGTGGTTCGGGAATAGCTTTTAGAAACAAGCATTTAGTTTAGTCGGAGCCAACTCTCCCATCTCCACAAAAATAAGATCACCCCTTGCGGGTGATTTTGTTTTCCCATAAATATTGACAAATGTAGTTAGTTATGCTATGTTATAAAAAGCGGTAAATCAAACGACAAGGGAGGTGTAATATGGCCGTGTGCGAACTGTGTCACTGTCGGGTTTCGGGTGGCGGCAACCGCCACCCCAACGGGCGCTGCGGCAAGACCGCGCCCAAGGACCGTCACAGCGTCAAGCACGCGAACCGGGCGGCCAAGCGGAGGACTCAGGCCGACCTGGCCACCGCCAACCGCGGCGTGGCCGTCGCCGGGACTCACAAGGTCTCGGCATCCTCCAAAGCGAAGCGCGGCTAAGCGCTTCCCAACCGCCTCCAACGAGGCGCCCCACCAGAACACCGGTGGGCTTTTTTTATCAGCCGCAAAAGTATTGCAAACGGCTTATTTGTGTGTTAATCTAATGGACGTTAAAAACAGTAACGCCACTCACCATCGATAACTACGTCAGAATCAACCAAAGAATTACGGCATCAGAAGTGCGCGTGGTTGACGAAGCAGGAGCTAATTTGGGCGTTATGAAACTCTCTGAGGCACTTGCACTAGCCGAAGAAAAAGGGCTGGATGTGGTTGAAATCGCACCTAATATCAAACCGCCGGTAGTAAAAATAATCAGCTACGATAAATTCCGATATCAACAAAGAAAAGAGGAGAAGAAGCGTGCGCACAAACCAACCGGAGAGTTAAAACAGGTAAGAATAACTCCAAGAGCTGCCGATAACGATCTTAAAATCAGAGCACTCCAGGCGGAAGAATTTCTTGAGAAAGGAAATAAAGTTGAAATAATGATGGCCTTAAGGGGCAGGGAGAAATACAATCAGGATTGGGCCAGAAAAAGATTCAACGATTTTATAAAAATGATCAGTGCAGATTATCAGGTTACAACAACAATAAGACCGGGAGGAAGAGGCCTCATAATGCAAATAATGAAAGGAAAATAGAATATGAAAAAATCAATTACAACCAGATTCAGGGTAACAAAAAACGGAAAGGTAATGAGACGCACTATGGCACAGTGCCATTTTCGCTCAAAAAAGAGTTCAACTCAGATTCACAGATTGCAAGGAATGAATCCGGCAGCTCGCGCCATTTCGGAAAGAATTTTCAAAAAGCCCGGAAGTTTATAATTTTTATTTACTAATTACTAAACGCTATGACAAGAGTCAAAAGAGGAGCTCTCGCCCATAAAAAGAGAGAGAAGCTGCTAAAAAAAGTTAAGGGGTACCGATGGGGCCGCAAGTCAAAAGAACGCGCGGCAAAAGAGGCTTTGCTGCACGCTCAAAGCCGGATGTTCAAAGGAAGAAAAGAAAACAAAAGGAACTACCGCGCATTATGGCAAACCCAGCTTAACGCCGCAGTCAGAGCCGAAGGAACAACTTACAGTAAATTTATAGATGCCCTAAAGAAAAACAACATCGCTCTGGACAGAAAAGTGTTGGCCGAAATTGCCAATAAGTATCCGAAAGTTTTCTCCGAAATAGTAAAGGCTGTCAAATAAAAAATCCCGACGAAAGTCGGGATTTTTTTATGCCTTCCAGTTTATTTTACCCGCCACCCCTTCAACTTCTTCAAGAGTGGTTATTCCCGAAATAAATTTCAATACCCCATCCTGCTGCACGTTTACAAAATCGGTATTTTTTATCTCCTCTTCTATCGCCAGCTGACCCGAACCTTGGACTATCATGTCCTGCATTTTTTTGCTTATCTCCAATAATTCATAAATTCCAACCCTGCCTTTATATCCGGTCATGTTGCATTTTTCACACCCGACCACTTTGTACGTCTTCATGTTCTCCAGATAATGTTTTTTATCGACTCTATCGGGCATTGCATTTACAAAAGTTTCGATATTTTTTCTTAATTCATCGGATATTTCGGATTCCGTTTTACAATATTTGCACAAACGCCTCACCAAACGTTGGGCAATCAAAAGATTTAACGCAGGAGCAAGACTGACATTTTTCACTCCCAAATCCAAAAGCCGAGGAATGGCTCCGGAAGCTTCATTGGCGTGAATAGTTGAAAGGACCAAGTGTCCCGTAAGAGCCGCTTGGACAGATATCTCGGCAGTTTCTCTGTCTCTGATTTCACCAACGAGTATTACGTCCGGGTCCTGTCTCATCAGCGAACGCAAACCTCCGGCAAACGTATATCCCGCCTCTTCGTCAACTTGAGTTTGTTCTATCCCTTCCAGATGGTATTCAATTGGATCTTCAATAGTTATTATTTTCAAATCCGGAGTGTTCTTATGGCGCAAAAAAGCATACAGAGTGGTCGTCTTACCCGAACCGGTAGGTCCGGTATTTAAAACCATTCCATAAGGCCTATCCAACTGTTCTTGGGCAATTTTAAGATCGTCCTCACGAAGACCTAAATCCTGCATCGAAAGATTAATCGCATCAGGATCCAAAAGCCTCATCACAACGACTTCTCCATACTCCGATGGCGCCAAAGCGACACGAACCTCAACGTCCTTAGCGGTTAGATTAATTGTAAATCTCCCGTCTTGAGGTTCGTCTTTTACATTAAGTTTGAGGTTTGATAACAGCTTTATTCTGGAAAGAAGCGAGTTATAAATCTGGTGGTTAAAATCCGAAAAAACATCGTTAAGATCTCCGTCAATTCTGTAGCGAAGTCTTACCTTATCTTCCGACGGCTCAAAGTGAATGTCCGAAGCTCTGTTTGCAAGAGCTCCCGATAAAATAGCCTCAAATAACTCCGATACTTTTGACTGATCATTGAGAGCAACTATAACCTCTCTCATTTTAGGAATTGAATCGAGATTGTCCGTTTTCTGCATCTGACTTCCTTTTTCCGAATCCTCTTCAACCCTGACTTTTCCGGTTATTTTTTCCCTTTCTTTAGATACAAAATGGTAAAAACTTAAAGCATATTCAAAAGAACTCTTTGATACCACAAATAAATTAATCTGATATCCTCTTTTTTTAAGATCTTCCAGCTCTTGGACAGATTTCGAGAATTTAGGATCAATAGATATCGCCGCTACCTTGGTATCTCTTGCCGCAATAAGTGCCACTCCGGCTTCTTTCGCCTCGGCTTCCGGAATCAGTCCCAACGCCTCAAGACTAATAACCACTTTTGACGGTGGCAGATATTGTATATTGTAAGAATCGGCTCGCCGCTTGGCGTCCCTTTCCTCGGCATCACGCCTCATCTTAGCCAATTGATCCTGTAATGGAGTTATGTCCGCCATATTTATTTAATTGTACCTTTTTGGACAAAAATGCTCAATTACAAAATATTCTTGTATATAATTGACAATTTATCCGACAGAGATTATATATAGGTCAGCACCAAGGAGAAACTATGAAGGACGCCGCCAAAATTTCTGCGATTGCCGAAAGAGTGATATTGGCCCTCAAATCCAAGAGTGCCGAGCTTGAGAGAAAACTGGCCGCTCTAAAAGAAAGTAACGAGCGCGCTTGGGAAACCTACGGAAGCGAATTGTCCTCCGAAGAGATGATAGCAAAAGAGAAATCCATCCGGGATGAAATCGACCGGGTGCATAAGGATATAAATTTGATGGAGGGCGTCATTTCCGTAAGATTTGACGAAAAATTCATCCGCGACAGTGAAGAGATTCAACTTCGGAAAATAGCTCAACATAATAAAAGAATAGCCGAAATTACCGAAGCTAAAAAAACCAACGAGAATTTACTTGAAGAAGTGAGGAGAATGAAGGCCTTGCTCCAGATTAGCTGACAGTTAGATCAACCGCTTTTAGCGGTTTTTTTGTCCAGGCTATTTCGCATTCTCGTTATTCTCGTAAAATAACCCGGATAATGAATAGAGTTGACAATAGATTAATCAAATGGGATAATATAAAACAGAAAGGAGGTATTGAAATGAAAAGACTGACAGCACTTTTCGGGATTATGATTGCCGCGCTATTTTTTTACGGATGTGGATCGAGCGCAAGCTCAATCACATACAATCACAGCGAAATGGAGCCATCCGCTCATACCAAGACCAAGCCGATAAACCATTCCGATTTCGGAATGACCGTCGATATCACAAACGATTCCAAGTACGACTTGGATGTGATTACTTTGTACGTCTCCGAATATGGCTATTGGCATCGTGAGAGGAATTTCATCGTGACATCGGGCAGTAAGGACTTTGTCACAATTCCCTCTCCTGGATACATGAATTGGAGCACTTGTGGCAGCGGTTCGGTCACCATACGCGTAAGAGTCAATGGCCGGATATATTCATCTGTCGACAAATTGTCCATATGCAATAATTTTTCTTCCGTTCCGGCTTACATCATTACCGACGAAACGGTCGAGAGACGGACGCAAGGCCAAGGCGACCTCTGGAACAGGCCCGGTTGGGGATATTAGCGCCTCTCTCCTATTTGGAGAGATTTTTTTATCCAGTTAAAAACCACAAATGGGTAAGTTTCAACCCCTAACTGAATTTATCTACCGAAAATTTTATCGCTCGCTCATTTTCCTTTTTACGGTAAGAGAATGAGACGGCAATTTTATTCTCAAAACGAGTGCCTCTTATTTTTTCCGGCCATTCAATTAAAATTACGTTTTTTGGATCTTTTAAAATATCACCAAACTCCAAAACATTTAAGTCTCTTTTTGAACGCAATCTGTAGGCATCCAAATGATATATGTTGTTAATCGCCAATTTTCCTATTTTTGGCCTAGGTTTATATTTCTTCATAATAACAAACGTCGGACTAGCCGAATGAGGCCTGATCCCGAAATATTTGAGAAATCCCAATGCAAAAGTTGTTTTTCCGGATCCTAAATTTCCTTTAAGAGTTATGACTCTGGCTCCATTTTTTGGGATCTTTTTTGATATCTTCTGCGCCAATCTGAAACCAAGGCGTTTAGTCTCATCGGTCGAATGAGTAAGTTTCAGAAGTTTATTTTGCATAACTTATGCCATTCCCACAAAAAATATAATCAGCGCGAAAGCGGTAAAAAATACCGCGTGCCGAATAACGGTTTTTTTATTCAAATATCCGGTAAAATGGCCTACGGCTACATCACCTGAGACAATAGAGAAAACCAAAACAAGCGACCCCACATTAAGAAACCCGATAGGCAAAAGAGAGGCTATCCATGCCAACTGAGCTGCAATAAAAGCGAAAACCATTGCATAGATTTTCTTTCTAAAATCAATACCCCCGGTTTCAATTTTAAGAAAATCGCGGTTGATTCCATAAAAGATTCCACCCATCAATATCAGCGGCAATAGCCATATATCCGACGGGGCCAAGGAGGCAAATGCCGACGCCGACCCAAACATTGTCGCATAATAGAAAGCCGCCAGCGCCGTTTTGGAGTGAGAAAAATAAAATGTCTGCGCCCCAAGAAAGAAAAACAGGAAGACGGCTATGGCCAGACTGACCACGATCGAAACCGTTCCGACTACCGACCAGAGACCGAAAAAAGAAAGTGCGCAAAAAGTCAAAAAAAGAACCGAGGGTCGAATAGCCTCGTTTTTATAGAATTTCGCCCTAAGATACAAAACGTCGACTATCCACAGAAACGTAAAGAACAGCGACCCTATTGTCGCCAGATTTATCAGCGCCGTAAATACGGCAACATTAACCAATAATGATGCGGTCTGGCTTTTTAAAAAGGATTTTAACTTTTTTATTTCCATGCAGCTCTCTTTTTATTATTTTATCGGCAAGCTTGTCGAGAATTTGGCGCTGAATAACGCGCCGTATCGGTCGAGCTCCGAACGTCGGGTCGTAACCTTCGCTAGCCACATAACGCTTTACCGATTGATCGACTTCTACATTATAACCTTTTGCTATCATTCGTTTAACAACCAGGTCATTAATCTGGATATCAACTATGTGGGCTATATCTTTTTGGTTTAACGGCTTAAAGATTATTATTTCATCCAAACGATTGAGAAATTCGGGACGGAAATTTTCCTTTAGCTGACCCATAATCCTGTCTTCCGTATTTTTGAGAGACTCTTTCTCTTTCGCCTCTTCATTCTGGGCATGCTCAAATCCTATTTTCCCGTAGGTTTCCGAAAAATATTCGCCACCGATATTAGAGGTGAGAATAATGATTGTATTTTTGAAATTTGCGGTTTTCCCTTTGGAGTCTGTTAACCGGCCATTATCCAGAACCTGAAGTAAAATATTGAATACTTCCGGATGGGCTTTTTCGATTTCATCAAAAAGAATCAGGCTGTAAGGACGATGTCTTATGGTTTCCGTAAGATGCCCGCCTTCTTCGTGCCCTACATATCCGGGAGGAGATCCGATAAGCTTTGAGACCGAATGTTTTTCCATAAATTCAGACATATCGACTCGAATCAAAGACTTGTCGTCGTTAAACATGAATTCAGCCAGAGCTCTGGCAAGCTCGGTCTTTCCCACGCCGGTCGGACCAAGGAACATAAATGAACCCAGGGGCCTGTTTTCATCCGAAAGTCCGGCCCGGGCCCGACGTAAAGAATTGGCAACCGCCGTTACGGCCTGGTCCTGCCCGATAACCCGCTTATGCAAAATCTCCTCTATTTTTGAAAGTTTTTCGGATTCAGATTCGAGCATTTTGGAAACGGGAATTCCGGTCCAACGGGAAACTACGGATGCGATATCTTCCTCGTCTACCGCTTCTTTGATGAACATCTTGGATGATTCTTTCGGTTTGGTGGAACGTTTCTTTTCAAGAGCCTTGAGCTCTCTTTCCGATTGCGGCAATTCTCCGTATTTAAGTTTGGCTACTCTTTCAAAATTACCCGCCCTTTCTTCCATCTCCGCCTCTCTTTTTAATTCTTCGATATTGCGCTGCAAATCATGGATTTTTGAGAAGCCTTCTTTCTCCTTTTTCCAGGCGGAAGATAATTCGGCTTCTTCTTTTTTCAAATGTGCCAATTTTTTTTCAACCTCGTTCGTCCTGGTTTTAATTTTTGTCCCCTTCTCTGCTGCAATGGCTGATTTTTCTATTTCAAGACGGGTGATTTCTCTTCTTATTTTTTCTATATCGGAAGGAATGCTGTCTGACTCAAGCCTTCTGGCGGCAGCCGCTTCGTCTATTAAATCAATCGCTTTGTCGGGTAAAAATCTGTCGGTAATATATCGAGCCGAAAGATTTACCGCTGAAACTATCGCTTCATCGGAAATTCTGATTCCATGATGCACTTCGTACTTTTCTTTAAGGCCGCGCAAAATCGCAATGCTATCTTCAATTGACGGTTCATCAACCATAATCGGCTGAAACCTGCGTTCAAGCGCGGCATCTTTTTCTATATGTTTTTGATATTCTTTTATAGTCGTCGCTCCGATGGCCCGAAGCTCGCCTCTTGCAAGCGCCGGTTTTAACAGATTGGAGGCGTCAATTGCCCCTTCGGCAGCCCCCGCTCCCACTATCGTATGAATTTCGTCTATAAATAAAATAAGTTTTCCTTGTGAATTCTGGACTTCCTTCATAAACGCTTTCAATCTGTCTTCAAAATCACCCCTAAATTTAGTGCCGGCTATCAACGATCCCAAATCAAGCATAATAATTTCTTTTCCCTTCAGACTTTCGGGGGTATCTCCGGAAACTATCCGTTGTGCAAGACCCTCAACTACGGCCGTTTTTCCGACTCCCGGCTCTCCAATAAGAACCGGATTGTTTTTGGTTCGTCTAGAAAGCACCTGAATAACTCGGCGCAACTCTTCATCCCTTCCGATAACCGGGTCAAGCTTTCCTTCTCTGGCTTTTTGGGTCAAATTTATCGAATATTTTTCCAGAACTTGAAACTTACTTTCGGGAGATTCATCAGTGACGTGAGCCGCTCCTCTAACATCCTCCAGAACCTGAGTTGCTATTCCGGATGAAAATCCGAATTTACCCAATACCTGGGATGCCGATGAGGGAACTTCAGAGAGCGCTATCAGAAGATGTTCGCAGGAAATAAATTCATCCTTTTTTCCGACAGCAATCTTTCCGGCCCTATCCAGAACCTGGACCAGTTCTTGGGAAAGATAAAGTTGAGTCGGGGAAAATTGAGTCGCCGTAAAAATCCGGGGCTGTCTTGCCAGTTCGGCTTCCACTTCTTTGTTAAGTTCGGTTAAATTAACCCCGGCTTTTACAAGCATCGGCTGGACAAGAGATTGGGTGTCGTCGATTAAAGAAGCGAGAAGATGAATCGCCTTAAGTTCTCCGTGACTCCTTTCGGATGCCACTTCCTGTGCTCCCTGCAGAGCTTCCTGGGCTTTGATTGTAAACCGGTTGAAATTGTTGTTCATGAAATTAATTGAGATAAATAGAGATAAATGGATATTTACGAACATAAATAATATATCCACTTATATCGCGAAGCATATATCAACACATATCTAGTCCGTTCATATTATAGCGTATTTTCTTAATTTCAAGACTTGACACGTTAATGTCCTTGATCAATCCGCAATGGGATTTTTTTATCCGAAGATAAGTTTATCGCAAAATTATTTGTTTTCTCCGAGCGTCACGTTCAGATTCATTTCTTTTCCGTCTCGAATTAGCGTCAAGGTTACCGAATCTCCCGGATTTTTCTGGGCAATTACCGAGGCAAGCGTATTGGAACTATCCAAAACTGTTCCGTCTATTTTGGTAATTATATCTCCTTCCTTTAGACCGGCTTTTTCCGCAGGAGAATTCGGCTCAACGGCAAAAGAATTGGCATCGCCCTTGATTAAGGCTCCGGAAGTTTGGGAAATTCCGAATTTCTGAGCTATATCCGAATCGAGCGTTATATAACGGACCCCCAGATAAGCGACGTGTATTTGCCCAGAAGTACTCACCGATTCAATCGATTTTTTGGCCGCATCGATGGGAATTGCAAATCCTATATTTTGCGCGCCCGATACCATGGCAACGTTGATCCCGATTACCTGGCCCGAGAGGTTCAGCAACGGACCACCCGAATTACCGGGATTTATCGCCGCCGATGTTTGAATTACATTGCTGATAGTTTCGGATTGTCCCGTTGAAGAGTCGGCAGCCGTAATTGTACGAGCAAGGCCGGAAACAACGCCAACAGAGACCGTATTTCTAAATTCACCAAGTGCATTACCTATTGCGATTGCTGTTTGGCCGAGATTCAAGTCGGCCGAGTCACCGATATCGATAGTGGGAAGTCCAGCGGCTTCTATTTTCACTATTGCCAAATCCAACGTTGGATGACGCGCTAAAACTTTGGCCGGATATTTTTTACCGTCATTGGTAAATACCGTATAATCGGCGCTGGTATCGCTGACAACGTGCTTATTGGTGACAATTAATCCGTCCGAAGAGACTATAAATCCTGAACCTCCGCCAATATCCTGTTTTTGTGTTTTTCCGCTATTGCAGGGCTGATAAAGCTGGCTTCCGCCACCCATATTAAAAAATTGCTGAAATTCAGGCGGTAAATTTGAAAAGGGATTATAAGGACATTGTTCAATCACGGGGACGTCTTTCGAAATAACTATCGACACAACCGCCGGTGAAGCTTTTTTAACCGCATTAATAACCGCCTGTTCATAATCATTAACAACTTCCGGTTGTTTGGTTTCTAATTTATTACCCGAAACAGATTCGGTAGATGTCGATACTACGCTCTTGAAGCCATTAACGATATTTTGATAGATATCGCTTAAAATATTCGCCCTGGTAGTAGTCGGAAAAATAACGCTTGAACCCAGAATCCCCCCGATGAAAGTAGCTGTAACTAAAAAAATTGTGATTTTATTTTTCTTGCACGAATCGCATATTTTTTTTACTTTGTGATGTAACATAATAAAAAATATTATTACTTATTTAACGACATTATAATTCTACCAATCGCATCGTCAATATCTTTTGCTTCCGTAAAACGTCCGAAGCTGAACCGAATACTATTTTTAATTCTGGAAGCATCTAAACTCATAGCGCGAAGAACGTGTGACGGCTTCTCATACCGCTGGGAGCAGGCAGAACCGGACGAAGCCGCAATGCCGGCCATATCCATCACTAATCCCAAATTTTCGTGTCCTGGAAAATATAAATTAATAATGTGAGGAGACCGACCGCTGTCGGATCCGTTAATTTCCACTTCGGGAAACTCTTTTTTTATTTTTTTGAAGAATCTTTCCGACATCTTTTTGAGTCGTTCGAATTCCGTTTTATAAGTATTGTGTGCTATATGAGCCGCACTCGCAAAACCGACTATTGCCGGAACATTTTCGGTCCCCGAACGCAGTCCATATTCTTGATCACCTCCCGTAATTATGGGCTCAATCAGAATCTCGACTCCATTTTTTATATACGAGGCTCCAGCCCCTTTTGGTCCATAGACCTTATGCGAAGACAGTGTCATCAGATCAACTCCGCTTTTTATCACATTTAAATCAAAACAATTAAAAGCCTGAACGGCATCGGTGTGAAACAGAGGATAATTTCCGCCGTAATTTTTACCTTCGTTTTTTTTGAAAAGCTCTATGATTTTTGAGATTTTTTCTATAGGTTGGACGGCTCCTGTTTCGTTATTGACCCACATAACCGAAACAAGAATTGTTCTATCATTTAGGCTTCTTTCCAATGCGGCCGTATCAACAACTCCAAACCTATCAACGGGAAGATAAACGGCCTCTATTGCGCCTTCTTTTTCCAATATTTTCACCGTTTCCAAAACTGAAGGATGTTCAATTTCCGAAACGATAATTCTGGGGGTTATGGAGCAATTCTGTTTATCGGCGGACGAATTTTTTTTATTTTTAAAAAAAGATTTCAATATTCCACGGATGATAAGATTGTTGGCCTCCGTCGCTCCGGAAGTAAAGATGATTTCTCTATGATTTGCCGCAATTGTTTTAGCCAACATAATTCTGGCGCCATCGATTGCCGCCATCGCTCTCTGGCCGAATGAGTGCAGCGAACTTGGATTGCCGAATCCTCCCTCTTGCTCCAAAAAAGGGGTCATCGAATCGATAACTTTTTTGTCCAACGGCGTTGTTGCCGCGTAATCAAGATAAATCGGCTTCATATAAAACTGGTTGATGCCGTCCGAAATTGGTCGGAGGCGTCAATTAAAAAAGTCTTTGATAAAGAAGTTTTTCTCTCCAATCGAAAGATACTTTAACCGGCTGGGGTTGGTTGCGCTGGGGAACCATCAGATGTCCCTGGCTTTTTGCTAGATCGTAGAGTTCTTTTGT
>JAKAHY010000013.1 GCA_021814695.1 bacterium | reverse complement strand
AACAGCTGGGGCACTTCGTCAAAATGAGTGTAGCGCAAGAATCTGCCAAAGCCCGTTATCCGGGGATCGTTTTCCTCGGTCCAGTCGGGGCCGGCTTTGTATGCGCCGTCAATCATTGTCCGGAATTTGTAGACGGTAAAAGTCTTTTGTTTTTTACCGACTCGGGGTTGGGTATAAAATACAGGCCCCTTTGAAGTTAGTTTGACTCCGATTGCCGCCAATAGGATTAGCGGAGAAAGAATAACCAACATTATCAGCGAAAAGAATATTTCCAGAGGTCTTTTTATCGTTTCATATATTCTTTGGCTTTTGGATATGTTCGTGCTGACCCACAAATAATGTATGGACGAAAGAGGAATCTTTTTGTAAAAAAGTTCGTAAGCGGAGGTAAAATCCATCACCTCAATTCCTCGGGGAAGGTTTTTATAGATATCCTCGAGTATTTTTTGTGAATGCTCGGCCTCGGGGCTGATTATCACCGTATCTATATTATATTTATCCAAAACCTCGGAAAAGTATTCACTGGTAGTGCTTTCAACGTCGCTTATCTGAAACGACACCTTATATCCCAGCTGAAGATTTCCAAAAAGATATTCGTTCATTGAGTCGGCTTCTTTTCCGCCGCCCACCATAAGGACTTTTCTCTGCGGCGTTTTTGCCCAAAGAGTAAACAACTCCCGCCAGCCGTACGAAAGAATAAAAAATATAAAGGAAAAAATGACCAGATTTCTTTTGGGAGCAATTTTAAATGAGGGTATAAGATAAAACACGATCATAGAAACAATCAAACTCGAAACGGCCGCAACCATCAGCTGTTGGGCGGTTCCGAACCGGTTTTTTACGGTTCGCAGATCATACAGCCCCGAAATATAAAAGATTGCCACCCAAAATATAAAAACTATGGAAAATGGAACCAAATGAGCGTCGGTGAGGTATTTGTTTACAACGCCATAGCGCACCCATATCATCAGAAAAAGCGCTGCGTAAAGAAGCACTATGTCGCCGATTACAAGAATTGCCTGCTTTATTTTTATAAGCATGTGGGCTTAGTATATCGCGGATCAAGCCATTAATAAAGTTCATTGGCAATAGCGCAAAACGGAGGATTTTAAGGGAAAATAGGTTTCAGGCGCGTCATATACTTGCCGATGTTGATATAAAATATCCGCCGCTTTATAATCCATTGCATCCCGATTTATTTCAATCTATACTAGACTCATTAACAACCGATTTTATGCAAAAAGACAACAAAAAAACCATTGCCCTAAGTATTATTATTGCGGCGATTATAATCGCCGGCGCCGTATTGTACGTTGCCAGGCCAAAAACGACTGTCGCTCCCACGCCCAGCCAGACATCGCTTGCCGATAAGGGGCTTTCTATAGAAGGACTTCCAGTGTTAGGTAATGCCGATGCTCCGGCGACAATTTTGGAATTCGGGGATTTCCAGTGCTCTTACTGTGCCATGTTCTTTTCCCAGACGGAGCCGACGCTCCAAAAGGAATTTATAGATACCGGAAAAGCCAATTTAGTTTTCAAAACTCTGGCGTTCATAGGGCAGGAATCGATTGACGCGGGCTTAGCGGCCGAATGTTCCGCCGACCAGGGAAAATTCTGGCCGATGCATGATGCGATTTATAGCGCCGAGGTAGCCGAGCTTGCCAAAAACAAGAGTAACGAGAATACCGGAAATCTGAACAGAGATTTCTTTGCGTCCGAAGCCGATAAGTTGGGAATGAATAAAGCGGATTTTCTATCATGTTATGACAGCAAAAAATATTCTTCCAAATTGGACAGCAACATGTCGGATGCCGACAAGGCAATGAATGGAAGAGTCGGAACGCCGGCGATATTCATTATCAAAGACGGCCAAGCGACTCAAGTGAATCAGACGCAGCAAGGACCGTTTGATATTGCCGAATACGAAAGAATAATCGGGAAATAATAAATAAAAATATAAAATAAATTCAAAAAAATGAAAATCTGTAGATTTTGTAAAAAATGCAGAAGGTGAGAAATTCGAACAGTCTCTTATTTTGTCGTCGTTAATTATAAAAATTAATAAAAAAAATTATGGTAAAAATATATTCAACAACACATTGTCCGTATTGTAAGATGGCCAAAGATTATTTCACAAAAACAAACGTCGAGTTCAAGGACTTTAACGTTGAGGCTGATGACGAAGCTTTAGCGGAAATGGTAAAAAAATCGGGCCAGATGGGAGTTCCGGTCATAGATATAGAAGGAACGATTATCGTCGGATTTGACAGGCAGGCAATAGAGCACGCACTAAGCGGGAAGAAGTAATTAGTATCTGGTATTTCGTATCTGGTATAAATACGAATACAAAATACTAAACACAAAATACTAAATACTAAACATATGCTTACTCTCGAACAAATGATAATTAGGTTGGTAATCGCCCTCGTTTTGGGATTCATTATGGGGTTTGAAAGAGAGCTTATAGGAAAAGAGGCGGGAGTTAGAACTTGTATGATGGTGGCTTCTGGTGCCGCGATTTTTGCGATGATATCCATTTCTCTTCCTTATATTGTCGCACTTTCTCCCGAAAACTTAACCGATGTCATTGCCAGAAACAGCGGGTTTTTGGGCGTGGTAGCCAACATCGTTGTCGGTATCGGATTTTTGGGGGCAGGCATAATTATAAAAACAGAAGAGAGGGTCAGAGGGGTAACAACCGCTGCGCTTATCTGGGTTGTAGCATCTATCGGAGCTTTAGTTGGCCTTGGATTGGAGTGGTTTGCAATATTCTCCGCATTTGCCATAACCGTAGTGCTTTATTTCCTCAGAAATCTTAACGTTGCCCAGAAGGCCATAGATAAAAAGAAAGAAGGAGTTAATTAGTCGAACAAAAAATGATTTACGACACTATAATTATCGGCGGAGGTCCGGCTGGCGTTGCCGCAGGCATTTATGCCGCGAGAAAAAAACTTAAATCTCTGCTGATCACAAAAGATTTCGGAGGCCAGTCGGTTAACTCGGCGGCTATAGAAAATTTTATCGGATATAAGTCCATAAGCGGCGCCGATTTTGCCGGAGTTTTGGAGGGACATCTTCGGGCCCAGGAGGGAATCGAAATAAAAGACGGATTGCTGGTTGATTCGATTAAAAAACAGGGAGACATTTTTGAAGTAGCCGACAATGCCGGCGGAATTTATCAGACAAAAACCGTTCTATATACTGCCGGCAGCAGCCACAGGAAACTGGACGTTCCCGGAGAAAAAGAATATGAAGGCAAAGGCGTATTCTATTGTTCTATCTGCGATGCGCCATTGATGAAAAATAAACCGGTTGCGGTTGTCGGCGGAGGCAACAGCGGACTCGAGGCGGTAATCGACCTTTTGCCCTACGCTTCAAAAATTTATCTGCTCGCAAGAAGCGAAGTAAAAGGCGACCCGATTTATCTGGATAAAATAAAAAAGGACGGCAAGGTTGAAATTATTACCAACGCCAACACCAAGGAAATATCGGGAGATACTTTTGTAAAAAGCATCAGCTATGAGGACTCGGTAAGCCATGAAACAAAAAATCTGGAGGTGTCGGGAGTTTTTGTTGCTATCGGATGGATTCCAAACTCGGGAATGTTAAAAGACTTGGTTAAATTAAACGATAAAGGGCATATTATCGTAGACCCCAAAAATCAGCAGACATCTTTGACCGGAATCTGGGCTGCCGGAGACGTTACCGACGGCCCCTATGCCCAAATTGGCCCGGCTATAGGAGACGGAATCGTGGCACTGCTTAATGTTTACGATTATTTGAACAAGAAAGGATAATAATTGATAAATATGGATATAAGTTGAGATAATTTGAGACTATCAATTTATATCGCGCAGTATATATCTATTTATATCAGCAATAAAAAACCGCACGATAGCGCGGTTTTTTATTGCCGTAGTTTCTGTTACAATGATATCAATGGTCTTTGCTTATCTTGGGAAAAATCTGGCTCTGACTGTATTTCTTTTTTTTAAACACTGGTATGTGGACGGTTTTAACGTCACTTACGGAAAAGCTTTGGGAATAATCAGAGGGCTTGAGAAAAATCTGGCCATAAAAATAAATCTGCGCTTTCTTTTCCGGCCGTTGTATCAGGAATACAACATATACGGATATGTGATGGGATTTCTATTCAGAAGCCTGAGAATTATTACGGGATTATTCGGTTACCTTATGATTATGGTCGCCGCCATCGGAATATATATAATCTGGGCGGCAATTCCGTTATTTATTGTTTATAAAATCGTGAGTGGAAAATAATTATGGCATTTTCAAGCAAACAATCCGTATCTCCGGACTTTTCCAAAATAAGCGAAGCTAATGTGACTTTTTCCAACCCCATGTTTTCGGTTGGCAGGCTTTCGCGTTCTATCGCCAGGATAGTGACCTACGCATTTTTTGTGATAATTATAGGAGTAATCGTCGCCTGTATTATTTCCGATGTTTCAAGACTGCGTTGGATAGGAATATTTATCGCACTTATAGTAGCTGATTTTGTTATTCACCTGAGGACTCCAAATTATTCAATTGAGTCGTTTTTCAGGGGTTGGGTTCCGGGAAATAACATAGCTCTCTGCACCGACAGGGAAACAATGCATCATCTGGTTGGCGCTTTCGAAAAAGCGGAATCAATGGGAGGCGACTTTGGACTTATTGCATTGCAGGCTTTTTTGGATAAACCGACAATCATCTATTCACTCGAACGTTTGGATATGTCGCCAAAAGAAGTCAGAAAGAAAATAGATGAGGAGGTGGCAAAATCAGTCAGTTCCGGACAAAAATATTCCAGAGCCGATCTGTTTAAAAAGATTCGCGGTATCCTTATTGATGCGGCCTATAGCGCTCATTTTCACGGCCGGTCAGGAATAGACAGTGAATCTATTTTTTCTACATTAGCCCAATCTCAAAACCCGTTGATAAACAAAATTTTTGACTATTTTTCGGTGGACCCGAAAGATATAGATGCCGCACTGGTTTTCGGAAAATTTGCCCGAAACCATATGAAAGTGCCTCTATTTACAGGAGGATTTGCCATGAAATCGGTTAAAATAAAACCTCATCGGGTGAACAGGACGTTTACTTCCAGGCCGACGCTTATGCTGGATAAGTTTTCCAAGGACCTTACCGATTTGGCGCGTTCGGGAGTTGAGGGATTTCTCATCGGCCATCAGAAAGAATACGATCAAATGATAGACGCACTTTCCCGGTCCGGAAGCAGAAATGCTTTGCTTGTCGGGGAACCGGGGGTGGGAAAAAGTTCGATTGTGGCGCACTTGGCTTTTAAAATAATTTCCGACGAAGTGCCGGCGTCACTTTTTGACAGGCGCCTGGTACAGCTTTCCATAGGAGATTTAATTTCCGGAGCCGATACCCAAGAACTCTCCAACCGTTTAAGTGCCGTGGTTAAAGAAATAATTTCGGCAGGCAATATAATATTGTATTTGCCTGAAATTCATTTGTTGTCCAAAACGTCCCAAAGCGGAGGAATAGAACTTGCTGACCTTCTGATGCCGATTATCAAGAGCGATGCTTTTCCGATAATCGGATCCACTTATCCCAAGGAATATAAAGAATTTATAGAAACCAAATCGGATTTTGCCGGAGCTTTTGAGATGATTCACGTTAACGAGATTACGCCTCAGGAGGCGGTTACGCTTCTGACTTATGACGCGCTTGTTTTTGAAAAGCAATATAAAATAGAGATTAATTTTTCGGCAATCAAGCAGGCGGTTTCTCTGGCGGCAAAATATTTTCATTACCGGCCGCTCCCGGCAAGCGCCCGGGATCTTTTCAAAGAAGCCATCTCTATGGCCACCCAAAGGCGTCTTAAAGAACTGACCGGCCAGGACATAGCGTCTATTGTAGAGAGAAAAATTAATATCCCGATTCATAAAACCGGAAAAGAGGAGGCTCAGACCTTGCTTAATTTGGAGGACATAATTCATAAACGGTATGTCGACCAGAACGAAGCGGTAACGGCCGTTTCCGAAGCCCTCAGGGCATACAGGAGCGGGTTAAGCAGAAAAGGGGGCCCGATAGCAACTTTCCTTTTTGTCGGCCCTACGGGCGTGGGAAAGACCGAACTGTCAAAGATCCTTGCCGATATCCAATTCGGTTCGGAAAAATTTATGGTTCGTTTTGACATGTCGGAGTATCAGCAGAAAGAAAGCCTTTCCAGATTTATCGGATCGCCTGACGGAAAACTTGCCGGGGCCCTTACCGAGGCCATAATCCAGCATCCTTACAGCCTGATTCTTTTGGATGAATTCGAAAAAGCCAATTCCGATATTCTGAATTTATTTTTGCAGGTTTTTGACGACGGCAGACTGACCGACAGCCTTGGAAGAGTTGTAGATTTTCAGAATACGATTATCATAGCCACTTCGAACGCCAGCTCCGTATATATACAAGAGCAGATAAAGAAAGGAAAAAAGATATCGGATTTTGAAGACGAGATTAAAAGTAAATTATTCGGATATTTTAAGCCGGAGCTTATTAATCGCTTTTCCGATCTGGTAATATTTAAGCCGCTATCCATGGATGACATCGCTTTCATTGCCCGAATGAATTTGCAGAGCCTCTCAGACACGCTCATGGATGCTCAAGGAATAGAACTCGATTTTAGCGATGCCGTCGTGG
>JAKAHY010000010.1 GCA_021814695.1 bacterium | reverse complement strand
CAGTTCTCTTTCTTTAGGGGAAGGAGCCTCGTCGCAGCGCCTTCGGCGCCGCTCCTCGTACAAGATGGAATATGGGGGTACGGAGACGAAAAAAGTAAAAAATACAAGAAAAGGGACGTTTTTATGCACAAGGGTCGGTACCCCCGCCCACCCAGTGACTATCTGATCAAGTAGTAATTGACGTCAAAAGTGAGAAGGTTATGATAGAAACAAGAAAAATTGATGATAAATTAACTATGTTTATCGACATTGAGCAACAATCTAAAAAAACTAAAGAGTATGCGAAGCATATCTTCAGGGAATTGCTGAAACACGAGCCGCTTCGTGAAGGCAAGGTTATTGAAATAAACATAAATGAGAGCTCCACACCATTCCCTGAATTCACCGAGGTTCCATTTCCACAAAGGAACGGGCCTAGCAGTGCCGTTGATGAAGCCGGGAGAAAAACGTATTTTAGTCATAAAGTTTGGGAGTCAGACAAGGACGTACCTGATCAAATACGCGATAAAAATAGCAGGAGAGATTTCAAGATTGATATGCTATCCGGATACACTAGAGGCATACTCGGCAATGGCTGTAAAATGCACTATGCCGAAGCCACAGACGATGGGCCAATAAATATAGATTTTTCATTTACTGTCACTGATCGCAAACAGATATATCTTAATGCCGAGCGTTTGGGTTTAATAACTATTGGGGGTAGCTATGATTATTTAGCCAAAGAAAGCCAACATCCTGTATTTAAAGATAATCCGCCACGCATTCTGTGGAATAATAAGGAGGTTATGATTCCCGCAAATTCAAAACAATTTTATATATGCCGCATAGCTTTCGATCACGGAGTCAAAGTGCCAATTTCATGGGATATTGCAGCTGAGATGATAGATGGTGTAAAAAAAGAGGATTTTGTTACAAAAGAGCGGGGCATTTATGATGTCGTTCGCGCAGTCAATAAAAAATTCTCCGAGGCGTTTGGCAAGGACTTGCTTGAGTTTTCTGAACATTCATTTTATAGACTCTACTAGGCTCAACAGTTGACTCAAAGTTGAATCACCCTACAAGGGAGTAGTTTTGATAGAAAAACTACTCCCTTTTTATGCTGCCCAAAGAAGCCACTGAAGAATTCAAAAAGCTGTATAGCAAAATATTCCACAAAGATTTGGATGACGCGGAAGCGTCGCGGCGCGCTAATAACGTCCTAGATTTTTACAAGGCCGTGTATTTGCCAATAGATACAGAAAATGTAATAGCGGCACAATGTGATGAACAACCACACAGAAATTAGCGAGATACAGATAGTCCCGGTTAAGCCACGCGAAGGCCTGATTGCTTTTGCATCTTTTGTGCTAGACCAAAAATATTATGTTGGCTCGGTTGCTTTATATACCCGCTTAGATGGATCCGGTTATCGCCTTGTATATCCGACAAAGAAGATTGGCGAGAGAAATCTAAACACTTTCCATCCTATCAGCCGAGCAGCTGGCGAAGAGATAGAAAAAACCGTTTTGGAAAAAGTTAATGAAATATTTAATAAAAGATTTGATGAAAACTATGGAGAATACCAATAGAGGCATTTATGTCAGGAGGCTAGACAAAAAAGGAAGATTCTATATCGACAATGAGGTCATAGACAAAGGGTACTTAAAACCCCTAGGAAAGGGGTGGCTGATCTATACAACCCTTGCTCGTCACGCAAACGCTAAGTCCCAGCTGTGTTTTTTGTCATACGAAACAATAATGAAAGAGAGTGGTATTAGTAACAGAAATCGGATAAGAAAATATATAAGCACTCTAGAGAATCTTAATATGATTGTAATTAAACGAGAAATTGGTAAAAGGTGCAATGTTTACTATTTACTCGATTCATCGCAGTGGCGATCTCCGACTAGTATCGCTAGTGATACTGATAAGGCAGTATCAAAAACTATCAAGGAGGAGTATCAAAATCATCGTTCAGGCAGTATCACTGGTGATACGCTAAATGAACTAAAGAATTCAACTAATGAAATCAATATTATAAATAAAGATAGTGTTAAAGAAGCAAGAAAGCTCCTATCAGAGAGATTTAAGCCCTAGGATTATTATTTATTAAGAAATATGTTATACTACACACGTTGCCCAATTTAAAAGCTTTATTCCGAAGGGATTTTTATTGTCTCGCTGCCCTAAAGGGGCGGCTCGCCAACGAGGCAACTCTTCGGAGCTACTGAATTGGGCAACACGGGCCGCCCCTTTAGGTTTTTATGAATACTAATACAAGAACAATTAAATACGTAATTTATGCAAGAAAGTCGTCAGAAGAAGACGGCCGCCAGATACTCAGCCTTGATTCGCAGGAAAATGTGCTCAAAGAAATTGCAAAGCGCGATAGTCTGATTGTTACAGATACGCTGCGCGAAGCACGCTCAGCAAAAGAACCAAACAAACGACCAATATTCGCTGAAATGATAAAAACGATTGAGAGAGGCAGAGCGGACGGAATCCTCTGCTGGAAGATAGATCGCTTAGCAAGAAATCCGGTTGAGGAAGGTATGATAAAATGGCTGCTTCAAACAGGAAAGATACAAAAAATCAAAACTCCCGATAGAGATTATCAGCCAGAGGACAATGCGCTCATAGCCTCGGTAGAGTTTGGGATGGCTAACCAGTATATCAGAGACCTAAGCGCCAATGTGAAGCGCGGATTGTACGAGAAAGCGAAGCGCGGGATCTTCCCGACACTTGCCCCCATTGGCTATCTCAACAATCCGCTAGACCCCAAAGGAAATAAAGAAATCGTAAAGGACGCCGAAAGGTTTCATCTGGTACGCAAGATATTTGATCTTATTCTAGAGGGCCATTACACGCCGGTAGAGGCATGGCGTATTGCTAGAAAAAATTGGAAGTTGACCGTGCCGAACGGTAAGCTTGTTGGCCGCTCCACTATTTATCGTCTACTCACCAATTCATTTTATTACGGGGCATTTGAGTACCCCCTAGGAAGCGGTGAATGGCACAAAGGCAGACACGAGCCGATGATAACCGCCGAAGAATACGACAAAATACAGATAATTCTAGGAAGAAAGGGCAAACCAAGACCCAAAAGCCATGTATTCTGCTTTACGGGGCTTATGAAATGCGGCACTTGCGGCGCCGCCATAACTGCCGAGGAAAAAGTGAAATTGCAAAAGAATGGAAACGTGCACAGATATATTTACTACCATTGCACAAAACGGATTGATCCATCATGTCCTGAGGGATGCATTGAGGAAAAGGAATTGGTAAAACAGATTGCCGACAAGCTGAGCCGAATTAGCATACCGCCAGAATTCCATGCTTGGGCTATGAAATGGCTCAGGAATGATATACGTAAAGATGCAGCTTTTAATTCTAAAGTCGTGGACGAAAGACGAGTCCAGCTTGATAGCATAGAGAGAAACCTCAAAGCCCTTCTCGATTTACTACTCAAAGGAACGATTACTGATGATGAGTATAAGAATAAAAAAACAGAGATTAGCAAAGAGAAGGCGCGCATTGAGTTGTTGCCGGCAGGCGGCAATAACAGGATACAGCGGCTCATGGAGAAAGCAGCGGAGTATTTTGATCTGGGCCGTGACGCGGCTTCGGAGTTTGCCAGTGATGACATAGATAAGCGCCGCCGCGTTATTACCAAGCTCGGTTCGAACCCCTTGCTGAAGGATAAAACCTTCATGATCACTATCGAAAAGCCGCTTCTTGTACTTGAAAGTATCTCAAAGGAAATAAATGATATACGCGGGCGGTTAGAACCCGTCAAAAATGGGATAAATAAAAAAGAAATTGAGCGTGCGTACGCTCAAAATCCAATCTTGCGGAGAGGGAGGGATTCGAACCCTCGGACCCCTTGCGAGGTCAACATCTTAGCAGGATGCTCCTTTCAACCACTCAGGCACCTCTCCAAAAATCATATAAATAACTAACGACTTATAACGAACAATAATCTACAACCGATCAGATGAATCCAGAAACGGCCTGATCTTTATCAAAAAAGGCTTTTTTTACTAGGGAATCGTACCCTATTTGTCGGTTAGCATCAAGTTAAAAAATATTAAAAATCCGCGCTATACGGATTTTTAATATTTTAATTATTTATGATACCTCCACCGGTTAAACCGGATCCTTTCCCGCCCAATGCCGATATCTTATTAAATGGAACTCCGATAAATGACGCCATTGTTTGTCCCAAATCCTGCCGCCCTCTGTTTCCGACGGATATGCCGCCAATTGTAGCAAATCCGGCACGTCCAGAATCCAGCCCGATTCTCCGGCCGTCTTTCATCGCTACCGACAGATTTTCAAAAAGCTCTGGCCGGCTAACAGAAACGTTTCCCTGCTGGACCGTTTCCGAACGATACTGTTCGGAGAGTTCAATCCCGGCAATGTCGCCAAATCCATATTCGTTAGCAGCAGTTCCAAACAAGCCCTTTTTCTTAATGGTAAATTTTCCTCGTTCTTTATCAAAATCAAACATTTTGCTTCTGCTGAAAACCACGACCGCAATTCCAACCAGAGAAAAAATTATCGGCAGCCATGTTTCAATACCACCAAATCCGTTTGTTGCCGAAGATTCATAAGCAATAAAGGCGCCTACAAACGCAAAACCGATTCCAATGATTATGCTGACGACATTACTATTTTTGAGAACCAAACTTTTTTCGTTTTGTTGGATTATCTTCATAAATGGTTCAATAAATCTTATTGAGAGAGAATAAATACCTATGTATAATACATTTCAGAGCGCATTAAATCAACACAAAAAAACCGCTGCTTTTTGCAGCGATTTTAATTGATTGCGTTAATTTATTATTTAACTTTGACTTTGGGCGATGGGGCGGTTGAAGTTCCCGTCATGCTCCCGAACATACTTCCAAAAACTTCTTCAAGGACACTCTGGAATGATTTGGTGTCTTGCGGCACCTGGATTGCCGGAATGCTGTTGTAATTACTGTATGTGGCTTGTACTTGGTTTTTTCCATCCGATTCTACAAATTTACGGGGCAGATAATCACCGGCACCAACCCAAATTTCCAGATTTGCTCCTTGGGGAATTTCCGGAGTTGTTGTTGCAACATAATTGGAGTCAAAAACCAAAGCAACGTCGTCGGAGAATTTGTTCAGCGCCGTTTCATCAACGGAAAATTTATAATGGCGAGTCGATACTCCGTTAACGGTTTCGTCGGGAAGTTTTGTGACATTATTGAAGAAATAAGCGTTCTTGATTATGTTGCGCACCTGGGCAATTTGGTCGGGGGTAACATTTAATTTATCGCCGGATACTCCCAAACCAACACCGGGAATTGTTGATGTCGAAATATCTTTTTGCGGTTCTATTTTAACCCACTGGCCGGAAATCATATTCAAGCTGATCGGACCGATTGAGGTTCCCGGATTGACTTTCAGATAACCCGTCTTGTCTTTGTAAATAAGCTGTCCGCCCAGCACAACCATCATCATTCCCGAACCGCTGTTACCGCTAAAATTGATTGAGAACTGAGGATTGTTGACGTCAGCAAGATCAATATCCGCCGATAATTCAGTATGAGTTTTGCTAGTTGTAGTTGTTGCTGAAGAAGACGCGGACTCTCCGGAAAACAAATCCATTCCACCGCTATTTTCATCGGTAAAATCCCCGGAAAGCGACGCCGAGAAAGAATTTACCTGTGAGATGCTGGCCATCATTTTATGCAGTACCGTAATCGGATCGGGATTTGAATATGAATAATACGCATAAGCTCCGGCTCCACCGAGAATTACCAGAGCCGCGACTATTCCTATGATAACAAAAGTTTTTTTGTGCCCCGAAGAGCTGCCGGCCTGCTGATATGTCTGCGTTTGAGGCGCAGTGTTAAAATTCTGATTCGACGGCGCTGACGGAGCCGGTTGCTGAGGAGCCACAGAACCGGATGCCATCGCCTGAGCGATAAGTTGATTGATGTCCCTGTATGCAAAACCCTGATGCATCAATTCTCCGACAATCTGTTCCTGTTTAATACCCTGAGATAACTGACTTTTGATGAATACTATTGCCTCTTCGTTGCTCATTATATGTTGGTTAATTGCATAAATTATAACATAATATGCGGCATTTGGTGATTTTCCACCGACACCAACTTGTTCTTGATACATCAGCTGCTAAAATTATAGAAGAAGTAAAAGCGCGCTTTTTGGTCGAGAGCGCATAAAAAACACAAATATATGAAAATGAGCGTTTTGGATTGGGTCGCATTCATTCTTGTTATTATCGGAGGTCTCAACTGGGGATTAGTCGCCTTGGGCTTTAATCTCGTAGATGCAATCTTCGGAGCAGGAATACTCGCCACCATCATATATGCTCTGGTAGGTCTTTCAGCGTTGTACATGCTTTTCACCGGACCCAAAAAAATGAAGAAGGGTGGCGGCATGCCGGCAGGTCAAATGTAAATATATTCAAAAAACCGCCTTCGGGCGGTTTTTTGTTGTAAAAATAAACCGCAAAAAGCGGTTATTAATTTATTTGCATCTCTCTGAGTTTCATCTCATAAACAAGCACTGGTTTGTCTTCGGGAAATCTCGGAATTACATGAATATGTGCGTGCATAATTGTTTGGGCGGCAGTTGCGCCACAATTAGCCAAAATATTATAACCCTGAGCGCCATATTCTTCTCCAAAAAATTTACACCCCTCAAGAACGATGGGCATTTCTTCCCATTCCGGTTTGCTTAGCTCAAAAATATTTTCCACGTGACGGAAAGGAATTATTAGCATATGCCCCTCACGATTTGTTTTTGCAAACACGACGAAAAAATAACGCAACTTAAAAAGAATCTGCTTTTCTGCATCATTGGCCAAAATCCGGCAGAACGGACATTCTTGGGCCACGGTATTTCCTTTTTTGGAACTGACCCCAGTATACGTAACGCGCAAATTTAATCAATTGATAAAGGCGCTATAAAGCTATATTCTTAGATAAATGAAAGTTGTATTCCCAAGACAATATGTTTCCGGGTTAATTTCCGGAGCGATTCAAGCTCTTGCCCACCAAACAAAAGATCCGTCTCTTTTGAGGGTGGTTTTTGATGTGGATTATAAGGAAGGTGATAAATTTGGGGATTACGCATCAAATGCGGCTTTTGGAGTCGCAAAAATAATGGAGATACCCCCTCTTCAGGCGGCTGAAAAACTGAAGGCTATTATTGAAGCGGAGATAGCCGAAAATATAGAAAGAATCGAGATTGCCGGAGGCGGATTTCTAAATTTTTTCTTCAGAAAAGATTATTTTGCGAAAAATCTTGATTTACTTTCCAAGCTATCTCCAAAAAATTATGCCGACCCGGAAAGAAAAAAAATAATTATAGAATATTCATCCCCTAATGTCGCAAAGCCAATGCACATAGGCCACCTTAGGAATACTGTCCTAGGAAATGCCTTGGCAAATCTCTACAAATTTATAGGATATAAGGTAGTTCGCTGGAATCATTTGGGTGACTGGGGAACTCAATTCGGAAAATTAATCGTCGCCTACAAAAAATGGGGGCACAAAGAAAAGGTGGAAAAGAATCCGATTGAGGAACTGCTGAATTTATACGTCCGATTCCATAAAGAACTGGAACATAATTCCAATCTGGAAAAAGAAGGCCAGGAGGAGTTTAAAAAACTGGAAAACGGAGATAAGGAAAATAAAAATCTCCTCGCCTGGTTTTTGAAAGAATCACTCAAAGAATTCAACCGCCTTTATAAATTGTTGGGAATCAAAAAATTCGACAAGGAAATCGGAGAAAGTTATTATTCCCCGCTTATTCCAAAATTAATCGAAGAGCTCGATAAAAATAAACTTCTCGAAAAAAGCGAAGGCGCGCTGATTGTCCGTCTGGACGCATTCAAGCTTCCTCCGGCTCTTATTCAAAAAACAGATGGCTCCACGCTTTATATGACTCGCGAAGTAGCCAGTCTAAAATACCGCGTCAAAAAATTAAACCCATCAAAAATTCTTTATGTTGTGGGAAATGAACAGTCACTTCATTTTGAACAACTGTTTGCCATCGCCCGTCTGTTGGGAATAAAACCGGATATCGGAGAACACATAAAATATGAATTGGTTTTGGGTCCGGACGGAAAAAAGTTTTCTACCCGAGAAGGAAATATCATAACGGCTCAGGAAATAATAAGCCAAGCCATCGAAGAATCCCAAAAAATAGTGGAAGAAAAAAGAAAAGACCTATCCACCAAAGAAAAGAATGAAATCGCCCGCGAAATAGGGATAAATTCTTTAAAATACTACATGCTCAAAGACGGCCGCATGACACCTATCGTCTTTAATGCCCAAGCCATGCTTTCTTTGAACGGAAACAGTGCTCCGTATTTAAATTATGCCTACGCCCGTTTTTCAAGCATTCTTTCAAAAGCCGGCCGCATAGGCAAAGGCGACGCTTATTCTCTTGAAAATCAGGAGTTGAACCTGATAAAAAAAGTTTTGGCCTTTGATGATGCCCTGATAAAATCAAAACAGAATTCTTCGCTCCATTCGCTTGCGGACTATCTTTTCGAGCTCGCTACACAAGCGAACAGATTTTATGAATCAACGCCGATTCTGACCGATGCTATGGAAAAAAGGAAGGACTCGCGGCTTCAATTGATAAAAGGAATATGCAGAATAATGGAAATGGGGTTTGAGATTATGGGCATTCAGACTCTTCCAAAAATCTAGTATAATCAACACATGGCAAACGCAGAAAAGCACAACGAACACGAAGATTTGGAATGGGAAATAAAAACGCGTTCGGAAAAAGAACACGGCAATCTATTTTATATAGTCACTCTATCAGTGACGCTTTTGCTTTTGCTTTTTTCAATATGGCAAAAAGATTTTCTCTTCGGAGTTTTTATAATATTGGCCAGCGGAACGGTTCTTTTTCTTTCCACTCAACGGCCGGATACTTACAAATTTAAGCTTACCGATGATGCACTTATAATAGGAAACAGAGAAAATGTTTATCCGTATAACCGCTTTGACCATTTTGACATTTATGAATATTCCACCGAAGAGCACGAGCTTTTTTTGGTCTTTAGGGAACGCTTTCATCCCATACTAAGAATCCGCGTATATCCAAGAGATATAGAGAAAATCAAAGAGTTTCTTTCCGAACATCTTCCAAAAAAAGATACTGAACCGTCAATGATGGACATATTTTCCAAAGCGGTGGGAATTTGACCGGCCACCGAATTCCGTATACTGTATACCGTATACTAAATACGATACATGCCCTCGTCGTTCAACGGATAGGACGCAAGATTGCGGATCTTGTAATAGAGGTTCGATTCCTCTCGGGGGCACAAATATAAAATCACCCCTAAAGAGGTGATTTTATATTGCCTCAAAGAGAAATCGAATCGGAGGGGGTCGGGGGTGAGCGGTGAGATAGCAAAGCGTCCTCTCGGCCCGCCTGTCCCAAAGACTGAAAAAGCCTAAATCCCCTGAAGTTTGTCTATTTCGGTCGTCTGAATTGTAGAAGCTAGCGACATCACGCTGTTGGCGTAACTCGCAATAAGAGATGACTGGCTGCATGGGCTTCCGGAATAATATCTGCAAGCAGCATTGCTCTCTTTGGTATATCCGCCATTATTTGCGCCAAGGTCCGAGAGATATATCGCCGAAGCCATAAATGCGTCCTGCGGATTCCACGGGTTTGAAATACCGGAAATACCAAGCGCAGAGGCAACTCTGTTGGTTAACAGCATCCAAGTGGAGGCGATAAATTGCGCCGGACCCATTGCGCCTCCCCAACCCACGGATTGAGGACAAGATACAACTGTACGGAATGGGTCAACATTTAAATCTGATGTAATTGTCAGAAATGGCGCGGTATCCCGTTTTGGATTCATAACATTACTGAATATTTTTCCGGTTTTTACGCTTACGCCCGCACCCGTATTTGTATTTGTAAGATAACAATTTCCCTGATTTGTACCGAGATTTGATTCTTGGGTAAGGATCGCCAGAAGAAATGCGGGATCAACTCCCGTTTTCTGCTGTGCAGCTAAAGCATATTGATATGCCTGACCGAAGGGAATCGGATTTGAACCTCCGGCGAGAGCAAAAAGTTTTGCGTTGATGGCATCGGCCTCTTTCTTCTTTTCTGCGACAAGTGCCGAATATGCTTTCTCGTTATTTTTGCTGATAGAAAGAAGCTGTTTTTGCTGGGCCTGATTTGCTTGTACCGTTTTTTGGTCTTGCTGTATCGAATAGCGAGCATCTATAGCTGAATTTTGTTTTTCAACCAATGAGGCTTTTTCTACAGTGCTGGACGCCTCGGTAACGGCAAGCTGTTGTGAAAGAGCATAAACTCCCTGACCTAACGATTCCAGTTCGACAGTATCATGCCAGAATTCAGATATCGTTCCGCTTGAAAGCGCAACTTCAACGATGGATATATTATCCGCTTGCTGCATTTGCGTTAAAATATAAGCGATGTCCTGCTTATCTTGTGCAATCTGGTTATCGAGACTATCTATCTCGATTTGTTTATTGCTTATATTATCTCCCAAGGTCTTTATGAGAAGGTTTTTAACCTGAATATCAAGTTGTTCGGCTTTTATTTTTGCGTTGAGAAGATTGATGTCGTTCTGTAATGAAGAAGATTTGGATTGAGCGGCAGTAAGATCTTTTTGCGCTTGTGCCTGCTCGGCTTGAACTTGAGCAAGTTGTGCCTCGAGCTGGGCCCGCTCAGCGCTTGTGAGGGTTTGTGCCAATGCCGAAACAAATGGCATCAACATTAACAGCACAAGTGATATTATTGCGTAATTTATAAAAAATCTTAATTTCATCTGTTGTTACAATATATTATACGTATTCAACGCAACAATAGTTTGCGCTTATTTTGTTTAGGGGGTCGCTTTAAAATATATATTTGTATTTCTCAATTTGATTGTACGCTAACGTATATTGTCCGGCAACAAAAACCGGGTTGGAAATGAATAACTAAATTTGATACTTTTATCTTAAGCTCCCGTAGTTCAACGGATAGAATATCTCCCTCCGAAGGAGGTGGTACAGGTTCAATTCCTGTCGGGAGCACAATTCAGGGCGCGGTTCAAAAAACCTTGGTTCTTGGTCCGTCGAGACAATCACGAAACCCGCCCCGCAAGGGCATGATTTCCTTTCTTGAGATAGAATATATGTCATGAGAAGGAAAATAAAATTCGCCCACAACAGACAATTCATTTCCACCGTCTATAACTCAGATTTGGTTGCTTGACACAATCACTTTTCTGTGCTATTCTTTTTTTCAGAAATAAATCTTTGATAAAAATCAGACATTGTGTAACCAGAAATAAAACTGATTTCTCAATTTTTCGGAAAGTAAATATGCGTTAGCATGAGAGAGAACCCCAAGATATGACTTAATAGAATTTTCGAGGGTCTTTTCTTTTATATAGCCGCGTTGAAACTCCTCTATTTTCCTTTGGATCTTTGAAAAAAATCTTTTTCTGGTTCTTGTTCGCACTAAACGGTGATGAGGAAAGATTATATATCCTAGGAAATCTATTCCTTGATGAAATTTACGTATAGACACCTTGTTAGGATGGAGTTTGATCCTCAACCCATTTTCAATAAAGACACTGATGGGATCAATGAGGTTTTTCAGATAGTCCGAATCAGAAGCGATGATCGCGAAATCATCCGTATAGCGCACATAATTTTTCACCTTGAGCCGATGTTTTACAAATTGATCAAACTCATTCATGTAAATGTTGGCAAATAGCTGGGAAGTCAAGTTACCTATGGGGACCCCTTTTCTTTCTAACAGATTTGAATGTGGGGAGGCAAAACTTTCTATAACTTCGTTCAAGAGCCACAATGCATTCTCGTCTCGTATCTTTTTCTTGAGTATTGAAAACAAAACGTCATGATCCATAGTATCAAAAAATTTTTGGATATCGCATTTCAATACAAAACACTCTTCCGTATCGTTTTTAGAAACCCTTCTCAAAGTTCTTTCCAAAAAATCTATGCCCTTGTGAGTGCCAAATCCTATCCTGCAGGAAAAGGAAGCTTTTATGAATGTCGGCTCGAATATCGGCCCTATTATGTTGCATATCGCGTGATGCAAAGCCCTGTCCCTCACCAAAGCTTTGTGGATATGCCGTTGTTTTGGATCATGGATATAAAAACCGGAGTAAGGACCATGTTTGTATGTTTTATGTTCCAGTTCTCTGTGAAGTTGAAAAATATTTTCTTCCAAATTCCACTCGAAAAATCTAACGTCTTTTTTGTTCCTCTTGTCATTTCTGAAGCTGTCCCAAGCAACAAAAAGATTTTCCAAAGAAATAATTTTCTCAAAAACATGGGTATAGGTTTTCATAGGGTATAAAAATATGGATGATTTTGATATTCCGATATTCAAAAAAGTTTATGATCTCTACAAGACTTTTTACGGATGTCGGGCTGTTATCGCCAAGCAGGACAGATATACTATCTGGCAAAGATGTGAAAATATCATTCTGGATATTCTTGAAGGAATACTCTCTGCGAGCCAAACATCCAAATCAGAGAAATTGCCGATTTTGGAAAAGACCAGCGTTAAACTCAACTTCCTGAGAGTATTTCTCCGACTTATGAAAGAGATGAAGACGATAGACATCAAGAAATACGTAACTCTTGAGGAATCGGTGGATGAAATAGGCCGTATGCTTGGCGGTTGGATTAGATCAACAAAGGAGCGATAGCAGGAATGCCCGCTGAATAAAGCGGGCATTCCTTCATCCGGATACGGAGATGACTTCCGAGCCGAGGCCACGCCGAGGTTGTCGTTGCGGTTGTCGTCCCAGTTGTTGTTGACGTTGAGGCCATCCGAATCGAAGTTGCCGACGTTGACCCGGTTGCCGTTCGAGTCGACATGTTGCCCGCTTCCATCCGTGTCACCGGAACTTGAGGTTTACTATAAATAATCTATATCCTCTCGTTCCTGAATTTTATTTGGGAGCAGTCCCCTTTTTAGAACATCTCCACAAGAAACGGGCAAGAAGTTCTATCTCTGATCCTCCGTCGCACACTACCGCGATCCGTAAACCAACGGTATTCTGGCGACATCTCAAAAGGCGAGATATCTCGCGAGGCGAAGCCGTGACCGCGCCTGCATGAGCAAGATGAACACATTCTACTATTTATGTCTGCAAAAATAAAAGAACCTTCAGCAAAAATCGCGCCGAAGGCTCAAGGGGATCAAGAGAATCGAGTATTCAAATGTTCAAGGTTCAGTCGAACTTCCGAGCCGAGGCCACGCCGAGGTCGCCGCAGCGGTAGTCGTCCCAGTAGTAGTAGACGTAGAGGCCATCCGAATCGAAGACGCCGACGTAGACCCGGTCGCCGACCGAGTCGACAGAAGAAGTTCTCACATACACGGACTTGAAGAGCCGCACACCACGAACCTTGAAGAAGGTCGTGATGAACCAGCTGATCTCGCCGGCGTCCGGCACCCGCTCTTCGGCCTTGATGAGCCCTAGCTGCTCACTCCAGTTGCGGCTGGTCGAGTTTGGCACAGGATCCTTGCGGATGGCGAGCCATTCGGTCGGAACCTTGTCGTCCCTAGCGAACTTCTGACCTTCGTACCAGCCACCGGTTTTGGAGTAAAACAGATTCGACTCCACTTGACGCACGTCGAGAATGCTCATGGGAGACGGCGGACCAGCAACGAGAGCAAAGTTGTTGGCCTGGAGAGAACGAAGCACCTCTTCCGATGGGATCGTCCCCGCGAAATGTCGGAGTTGATCTTCGGTATAGGAAAGACCTCGAACTTCGGCGACTTCATCCGGAAAGATGACATCATCGCCAAGAATCTTGCGAGCCAAATCTTCGCTTGCAAAGGCCTGACCGCTTCGCAGGAATCCTTGAAGCTTACGCTTGGTGATCCTGCCTGACTCCAACTGAGAAAAGAACTCCTTGAGCTGGGCAGGCGTCGGAGAATCCGAGGCCCAACCAGTGGTATGCGACTTTTTCATCGCACACCTCCTTTCTTTTGTTTTTGTCGGATGTATGTCCGACGCAGTCTCGTTCGATATGAAACGAGTATTTAATGGACATGTAATAACCCGCTAAATACTCGTTTCATATAAGAATACTGATTTCTCTATTTTATAGAGCTGTTAAAACTATATCATAATTTATATATTTTGTCAAAAGATAATCGCGTTTATATAGAAATAAATCCTTATTAAAAAAAGAACCTCCAGCGCTGCGAACAAAATCGCGCCGAAGGCTCAAGGGTACAAGAGAATCGAGTATTCAAGTGTTCAGGGTTCAGTCCAACTTCCGAGCCGAGGCCACGCCGAGGTTGTCGTTGCGGAGGTCGTCCCAGTAGTAGTCGACGTCGAGGCCATCCGAATCGAAGCTGCCGACGTAGACCCGGCGGCCGTCCGAATCGACATCCGAGCACCGAATGTAGATGTGCTCGAACAGACGCTCTCCAGCGTTCAAGAAGTGACCAATGATGGCGTAGACCACCACGCGAGCCTCGGGCGTTTCCTCCTTGTCGGAGAGCAACGCCTGTTGCTCTGACCACGTCTTGCTGGTCGAGTTGTCGACCGAAGTCTTACGGACGAGCCGCCACTCGGTCTCGCCCCTGTCCTTGGCGAAGGACTCCTTGTTGAACCAGTCCTGGCTGTAGAACAGGCGCTGGCCATCGTAGACCTTGCTACGGACATCGAGGATCGAGAGGGGGAAAATCGCCGCAAGAACATGGCTGTTCTTGCACTGCCTGAGCGTCTCCTCAGTGAACGGGATGTCGGCGAGAGCAGCGGTCTGTTGCCTCGAGGGATTGACCCCGAAGTATCTGATCGCCTCCTCGATGCCGAACATGTTGCACCCCATGATCTCACGGGCGCGCTTCTGAGGCGTGGTTGCTTCAAAACCTCCGTTGGCGATCAGTTTCACTACTTTCGTGGCGAGGTCGTTGCCCTTCGAGTCGATGACCCTCTGGGCAAGCTCGTCGGTGAGGCCTGCGGCCTCGAGCTTCAGGAGCACTTCGTGCTCCTTGTGCACCGACAGGGTACGGCTTACGATGTCTTTCATCGCACACCTCCCTTTGGTGTGTAATTCGTTCCAGGTCAAGGCCTGGTTCCCTCTCGCTCAGTTATGAGACGAGTGTTCAAGAAACCGTTTAAGATTCCCTTAACACTCGCCTCATACGACTGAATCCTTTGTAATGTATCTTGTAAAAGAACTCTTATATAATAGCAAATAAATGAGATAATGTCAAGGTTAATTTATGGCGATAATATCAAATCGGACATGCTCAAAATGCCTCCACAATGTACGATTTGTCCGAAATGAAGCCTTAGTAAAATGATCAGACCGAGATACGTCGGCGCTGGAAATACATCCAGAAAAAGCTTATTCTATTCCAATAACATAGTGACCGAGGTGCTTTAAAAAGAAACCAAAAGAGATCCCAAAGAACGCTCACGGGGTCTTACCGGTAGGTTTACAAGACTGCGAAAGGGCACAGAAAAATCAAAACGGAAGGCCTGCCTGCCGGTAGGCAGGGTAGGCAGGGTAGGCCAGGGGTCGGGAGCGAGCGGTAAAATAGCAAGGTGTCCTCCCAACATAAAAAAATAACCCGCTATCTGCAGCAGGTTAATTGAAAATTACTATTTAAGTCCTAAGCCATGCGCTCCCGCATAATTTTTGCTATCTTCTCTTTGTCTGATTCCTTCAGCGAGAGAGGGCCCTTATTGACAAGCCAGAAAGCTTCTATAGCTTGGTTAGTAACCATAGGGATTCCGTCTAAAGTTTCAAAGCCCATTTCCTTGGCTTGAGCGATTGTCATTGTATCATGGCCTCTCAGCATAACATCCGAAATAACAGTAGTGCGCGGAAGTTTCTGCAGAATATCTCTTGCCTCGGAAATATTCCGTTCGATATTTTCATTGGTGAGTGGCAGTGTGACGGATCCGAGAACCGAAAGTTTATCGAGTTCCGAGTGAGGATCGTCAATGATGCTGACAATAGCATCCACACCGTCCAATTTCTGGGAGAGATCGTCTCTTCCGGAAAATTCAGACATTTTGTTTCCAAAATAGAGGTTAATCCGATCGGACAGATCTTTTGCCTTGGAGACTGTCCTGTTAAGAATAACCAGATTAACTCCCCTTTCCGCGAGCGCAAAGGCTATTGCATTAGCCGTACCACCCGCTCCAAAGAGTGCCACAACTTTGCGCTTTAGAGATTCCGAACGTCTCCTGAAAATATCTTCCAGAGACTTGGCAAATCCATAGCCGTCGGTATTATAGCCCTTCAATCCATTCTCAGTTTTGACAGCCACATTGACTGCCCCCATTGTTTTGGCAAGCGGATCTATGTCGTCAAGCAAATCAAGAACGTTATTCTTATATCCAACGCCGATATCGCCTCCTATGTATGCAGGATCGTTCCTAAACGAATTGAATATCTCCTGAGCATGGATTGGATCAGAAAAAAGCCGGATATTTCTCACATCGCTAGCAAAGAAATCATATGCGCCGTTCCAAAGAAACGGAGTTTGAGCGGCATAGTCCTTATTGGCAATGCCGGCACTGAATCTGGCGATATCAACCGAATTAGGATTTTCCTTAGCCTTTGTCCCTATGGCGATAATTCCGGATTGAATAAGTTCTTTGATGGTTTTCATGGCTTTTCCTCCTTTCTTTGGTTTTTGTCAGACGTAGGTCCACTGGATTACAGTTACGGTGTCCTGGTCGTTAAAATTCCTACCGTAAATTTTTTCCAGATGCTTTTTCACGTCTTCGGGAGTCCTTGAGTCCTCGGAAGCAAATCTGATATCTTCAGCCGATAATTCACCTATGCGTTTCACAATGAGATTGCCTATTTTTACGTAAGATTTGAAATTGTTAAATATCGGCTTAGTATTGTACTCCTCCGATCCTGGGATTTCAATAATTCTTATCCTGGCAATTTCTCCCACACGAGTGCCTTTTGGCATCGGAAAACGGCGGTCCCCCGGGCGAACGGCCGAAAAAATACTTTTGTTTTCAAAATCCTTCTGATAGGGCGCCCTGAACCAAAGCTCGTAAGTTGAGCCCGAGATTTTTTGATTATCGCTATTTTTATTTTCCATAGATATATTTCAATTCACTTACACTATGAGCCGATTCCAAGATAAAACTATCTGCACTATTTCTATACGTAATGAAAGCTCAGTAGGGTTCACCAAGGGCACGAAAACACGATAGATTCTAATATCTATTAAGTCAAAAATCAAAGATGGTTGGAAATACCTATGCTAATCTGATATTTTTATCTTAAGCTCTAAAAAATACGCCCTCGTAGTTCAGTGGATAGAACTCAGGCCTCCGAAGCTTGTAACAGAGGTTCGACTCCTCTCGAGGGCACATAAAAATTCTTGCCTGCCCCGTTTGTCGGTCTGCGGATATTTTCGGGGTCGGGAGCACTCGATACGTTTCATTATATTGTAGTAGAATGGTTCTATGCTTTCTTTTTCTTCTCAACTCACAGAAATCAAGGGCATCGGTCCCAACATTGCCTTAAAACTGGCCAAGCTCAAGCTCCACACAGTTAAGGATGTTTTATACTACTTTCCTTTTCGTTATTTGGATTTTTCAAAAATATCAAAAATCGCCGACCTGGAAGATGGCCAAATCGCAACCATTTACGGAAAAATAGACAAAGTAGGAATTTATAAAACTTTTCACAAAAAGATGTGGATAGTAGAAGCAACCATCTCGGATGAAACCGGAAAAGTTAAAGCTGTTTGGTTTAACCAAAAATTTTTGATTAACACTCTCAAAGAAGGCAAATTCGCCAATTTTGCCGGCAAGCCCATCTTGCAAGGAAAACATCTCACGTTTCAAAACCCGATGTTTGAGATGATTAACGATGAGTTCCAAGAAGCTCGACATACGGGAAGACTTGTTCCGGTCTATCCTCAGACCGAAGGAGTAACGTCAAAAATGATCCGCTTTGTTGTTAGCAAGATACTCCCCGACTTTTTGGACAGTCCTGAATTCTTGCCCGAAAATGTGGTCAAAGAATTTGATTTCCCGTCTTTAGCCGATTCATTTGCTCATATTCACTACCCCGACACGATCGAACAGGCTCAGGAAGCGGAAAAAAGATTTTCTTTCCAAGATTTATTTTTGCTTCAATTAATAAACGCCTCCGAACGTGAGCATCTCTCAAAACAAGACGCCTATGCCTGCGATTATACGCCCGAATACATAAAAGAACTTTTTTCATATGTCCCTTTCGAACTGACTCTCGCTCAAAAAAAGGCGCTTCACGAAATTCTGGAAGATATCAAAAAACCTCACCCGACCAGCCGCTTGCTTCAGGGAGATGTCGGTTCGGGAAAAACTATCGTTGCCACAATTGCATCGTTAGTTGTCGCCAATAACGGAAAACAAGCTATTTTAATGGCTCCAACGGAAGTTCTCGCTCGCCAGCACTACGAAACATTCAAGAAATATTTTGAAGAATTTTCTAATGGCATAGCCCTACTGACGTCGGCTCAAATATTATCCTTCCACGGAGACGGACTGGAAACCGAAACTTCAAAAAAAGAACTTCTTTCCCAGATAAAAAGCGGGAAAATAAAAATTATTATCGGCACTCATTCGATAATTCAAAAAAACGTCTCTTTCAAAAATGCGGCCCTTGTTATTATTGACGAACAACATCGTTTTGGAGTTGACCAACGAGCCAAGCTTATGCACGATAACAAATTTATTCCCCACCTGCTATCAATGAGTGCGACGCCAATACCGAGAACTCTAGCACTAACGGCGTTCGGAGATTTGGATTTATCTTTAATCAACGAACTTCCAAAAAACAGAAAGCCGATAATTACCAAAGCCGTTACTTCGACTAATCGCCAGAAAGCTTATGATTTTGTTTCTCAACAAATAAAATCCGGCAGACAAGCCTTTGTTATTTGTCCAAGAATAGAAGCTCCGGACCCGCAAGCTCCTCTGACTCCCCGCCAGCTGTTTAATTTGGAGGTAAAATCGGTTAAAGAAGAAACGGAGAAATTGTCCAAAAAAATATTTCCAAATTTTAAAATTGCCTCGCTTCACGGCAGGATGAAGTCGGCTGATAAACAAAAAATAATGGCCGATTTCAAAGACAAAAAATACGACATCCTTGTTTCAACTTCGGTTATTGAAGTCGGGATAGACATCCCCAACGCCACCGTAATGCTTATTGAAGGCTCTGAACATTTTGGCCTCTCGCAACTTTATCAATTTAGAGGCCGGGTTGGGCGCGGACAACATCAATCATATTGCTTTCTATTTTCTGATATCAATTCAAAATCAACCGCAATCCGAATGAAGGCCTTAGTCAATGCCAAGAGCGGTTTTGAACTGGCCGAAATTGATTTGAAATTAAGAGGCCCTGGACAATTTTTAGGACAAGAACAGTCGGGACTACCCGACCTGGCAATGAAAGCTATCCAAAATCCCCAACTGGTCCAAGCTGCCCGTAACAGTGCTTATGAAATTATAAAATCCGACCCGGAGTTAAAAAATCATCCATATCTGGCTGCTTACGTTAAAATGTTCAGGGAACAGGTGCATTTGGAGTGATTGACCCGTTCCGTCGAAAATACTAAAATTTATCCAGTTCTTAAGGAGTTCAGATGAGCCCGAAAAGAAACGGAAAATTCGGCGAACTTACGCTTATTATCGGACCAATGAAAAGCTCTAAGACCTTGATGATGTGCGCCCATTTTAAAACGCTGGGACACACGGATATTGCTTTTCAGGTTTTCAGTCCGACCAAAGACACTCGCGACATTGAAGGCTGGGAGTCCGAGGCCGGAATCATACTGGAAAGCAAAATTGTCGATTCTCTGGAATCCGCTCTGGATAAGAAATATGAAGAAATAGGAATCGATGAAATTCATATGTTTGATCCCGGTCAGGCGGATATTATCAAAAAGATCCTCATGCATCCAACGGATGTGATTGTTTCCGGACTGGATATGGATTACCGAGGAGTTATGTACGAGATAATTCGCAAGCTTTTGGAGTTCGGGCCGGTCAGAGTTGATTACCGCCGCGCCGTTTGCCACGTCTGCAAAAAATGGAACGCCGCTTTCACCCAAATTATGGAAGGCAGCGAGCCAATGACAGGAGGACTGCCTTCAATCCTTGTTGCCGACGGCACTCACAAATACAGCTACGTTGCCGCATGTCTCGAACACTTCGTCAGGAAATAAATCACCGATAAATTGGTGGTTTTTATTTTTCTCTTGCTATATCTTTGATATTCTGGTTTAATTAGTTACTAATTTATTATCTTATGGAAATTCGCAATATCGCAATTATTGCTCACGTTGACCATGGAAAAACAGCCCTGACCGACGCTCTTATGCGCCAAACGGGCATGGTGGAAAGCGGAGTAAGTATGGACAGCAACGCACTTGAAAAGGAGCGCGGTATTACGATTTATTCAAAAAACGCATCTTTATTTTATAAAGGAACAAAAATAAACATAGTTGATACCCCCGGCCATGCCGATTTCGGTTCCGAAGTGGAGCGCGTTTTGCGTTCAATCGACTCGGTACTTTTGGTTGTGGACGCCCAGGAGGGACCGATGCCACAGACAAGATTTGTCCTCAAAAAATCACTGGAGTTGGGAATAAAGCCGATTGTTGTGATAAATAAAATAGACAAACCGGCAGCCAATCCCACACTATCCCAGGAAATGGTTTACGAATTGTTTTTTGAGTTGGGGGCCAATGAAGAACAACTAAACTTCCATACGGTTTATTCAATCGGCCGGGAAGGAATAGCAAAAAAACACTTATCCGACGAATCTAAAGATCTGACTCCTCTATTGGATACGATTTTGGAAGTCGTGCCTCCGGCAAAATCAAATATCGAAGTACCTCTAAGAGCCCAGCCGTTTAATTTAGCTTACGACAATTTCTTGGGAAGAATGGCAATCAGCAGAATCTATGAGGGCCGAATCAAAGACGGCGATATGGTTTATGTTATTAAACCCTCCGGAGACGTCAGGAAGGCAAAAATCACCAAATTATTTACATTTAACGGACTGTCAAGGAAAGAGGTTCCTCAGGCCGATGCCGGAGATATAGTAATGATTGCCGGAATCGCCGATATAGACATCGGGGAAACGATTGCAGCCGCCGATGACCAAAAGCCTTTACCGGCTATAACCGTAGATGAGCCAACAATCTCGCTTAATTTTCTTGTTAACGATTCGCCTTTTGCCGGACGTGACGGAAAATTTGTTACCACCCGCCAAATCAAAGAACGTCTGGAAAAAGAGTTGGAGGTAAATATAGGATTAAGAGTAGATTTTTCACAAAATGATTATTATAAAGTGTTCGGACGCGGAGAACTGCACGTAGCGATACTCCTGGAAAACATGCGCCGCGAAGGATACGAGCTCCAGGTCTCTCAACCTCAAGTTATTATCAAGGAAATAGACGGTAAAAAAATGGAACCCTTTGAAGAAGCGATTGTAGATGTTCCGCAAGAATTATCGGGAGTCGTCATCGAAAAAATGGGCAGGCGCAAGGGCCAGATGATGAATATGCAAAATCACGACAGTTGGTTAAGACTTACGTTTGAAGTTCCAACGCGAGGATTGCTGGGATACAGAAACGAATTTGTGGTAGATACCAAGGGCGAGGGAATTTTATGCAGCCGATTTATCGGATTTAAACCTTATGTCGGAGAAATAAAAAAGCGAGATGTGGGCTCAATGGTATCAATGGAAACCGGCACGGCCCTCGGTTATTCTTTGGCCAATCTTCAAGATCGCGGCATTCTATACATCGGTCCGGGAACCGAAGTTTATGAAGGAATGGTTATCGGAAACGTATCTAAAGGAATCGACCTAACGGTCAACCCGATAAAAGGAAAACATCTAACCAATATGCGCGCCTCCCGGGCAGATGAAGCGTTAAATCTTACTCCCCCCATATTATTGAACCTTGAGCGTGGTTTGGAAGTTATGGCCGAAGACGAATATCTTGAGATAACTCCAAAAAATATCAGATTGCGCAAACAAATGCGCTCCCAACTGGATAGAGTCAGAGAAAACAGAAAGAAGGAAAATTAAAATCAAATATTTTATTCCTCTAAGTTCAGCTGCAGATAAAATAAAATCCCGAATAATCGGGATTTTATTTTGTTAAGATTTTTTGGATTTTTATATCTCTCTTATGCGTCCTTGGCTTTTTTTCCTTTTTCCAAAATCAGCTCTTCCAGATTTTTCTCCCTAAGCAATTTAATGACTGCGGCATCAACTCTCTCAATAACTTTAGTAAGTTTTTCAATTTCCTGATTAATCTCATCCGCACTAACTCCAAGCTCAGTATCCACTCCATTTTCGGCAAAGCTTTTTGAAATCTTTTTTATAAAATCGGCATATATTTTCTCGTCTTGGAGGCGCTCCTTAAGTTTTCTTGATAAAGCGAGATGATTGGCTAGTTCGTGATATATCTCAAGAGTTTCTCTCTCGGCCGAATCATTTCCATTTTCCCAATCCACGTCTTTAGCGGGAGGAACAAATATTCCCTTACCCTCCATTCTGTCTTCCATAATTAATCTAATTTTACCCTGACTTTTTTACTCTTCGTCTTGCTCACTTTGGGAAGAACTATCTTCAAAATTCCATCTTTCAGAGTTGCCTGAGACTTATCCGGGTCGATTTCCTGGGGCAAGATAATGGAACGGGAAAATTTTCCCCAAAAACATTCCTGGTACAGATAGTCGTCTTTTTTAACCTTCTCCTTTTTTTGTCTGGAGCCTTTTATGGTAACCGATTCGGGCGTGATTGAAATATCCAAATCATCCGAATTTATACCGGCAATAGTCGACTCTATAACTATATTCTCAGCAGTCTGGTAGACATCTATAGTCAGGTGCCCTTCGGCATCATCAAAGTCAAAATCCTCTCCAGATATTTTAAGCAAGTCCTCTTTGATTTCTGTTTTTTCTTCTACGGCTGCTTTTGAAGCCCTCACCAGTTGCGGCTCAGGTTCGTCTTCTCCATAAGAAATTCCGGCCAATTTTTCAAAAAATTCTTTGTTGTTATCCATATGCGCTTATTATAGTATCGGCAATTTCAAATGACAAGACCAAAAAGCGTTGATATATATTGATATAAATTGATATGTGCCATGCAAGATATTGTGGTAGATATATGCTTGCGCGAGATAATGTAATAGATATAAATTGATATATGCTTCGCTATAGAGATAGATATAAATTGTATTGATGCAGCCTATATCTATTTATCTCTACTGTATTTCCATTTATCTCTTTATATCTTTCTTACTAATATCTAGTTACTAATTACTTCCCTTTCCTCCACATCCCGCAATTTCTCAAAATCATAAAGAACGATAAATCCGACAACTCCCAGAAAGACAGTGGGGTAGATTAAAAATGAATTGAATTTGAACACCAGAATATTAAACACCGCATGTGCTAACGACGCCAGAATCAGTCCCCAACCGATATATGATGGAATCTTTCTGCGCTTTATTCCCCAGGCCCACATATAACCGACTACTGCCGAGGATAGAGCATGAAGAAGAGTCGCCCCTATAAACCTCATTAATATAACCGTAAAAATTCCATCTCCGCCACTGGAAAGTACCAAGAAAAAATTTTCGGCCGTAGCAAATCCCAAAGCCCCGGTAACCATATAAATCATGGCGTCAATCGGCTCGTCAAAATACGGGCTTTTGTGGATAATTCTCCATACAAAATAAAATTTTATTATTTCTTCAATGACTGCAAATGCTATAAACGTCGATAGATTATCGTTAATTATCCCCGGGATCGAGAATACAACCCCCTTCATTGGCTCATTGATAATCAATTCAACAAAAAGAGCCGCAAATGTAGACAGCATGCCGATAATAAAAACTCTGGCTATCATTTTGCGAGGCTCGGGATGGACATCTTCTTTGAGAAAGAATGCCAACCATAAAAGTCCCGGAGCGAAGCCCAACACAAACGCAATAAGAACTCCCATATGTCAAAAGTATAACATATTTTTTAATCTACTCTGCGGAACACGCGTCTAATCCATCTGGCAGCGATAATACCAATAAAACCTATACCCAAAGCCGCGGCAATATCATTTAAATGAAGTTTCGAAAAATTAAATAAATCCCTGAGAAATGGAATCTCTAAAATCAACGCCAACAGAGCGAGGGTTCCAAGCAGAACATAAGTTAAAGCCCGGTTCTGGCGCATAGTAGAACGGAGCAATGGGCGCTCAATCGAAAGATTAACTATAATAAGTCCCAAATTAGCTATCACAAGCGCCACAAACGATATAGCCCTCAGATCGCCGCTGACCAAACCGTACTTTAGTCCGAATAATAACACCAGCAAAACCAAAATAGTTATTACAAATCCCTGCATAATACTCATGGCTATCACGCTGCTATTAAAAATGGGTTCACTCACTTTTCTTGGAGGACGTTTCATTATTTGTGACTCTTCGGGTTCGGCCTCAAACACAACCGAACAGGCCGGATCTATAATCAACTCCAAAAATACGATGTGTACCGGATATAATATCAGCGGCCATCCGAAAAATACCGGCACAAGCGACAGCCCCGCTATAGGAATATGAATCGCCACAATATAAGACATGGCCTTTCTTAAATTATCAAAAATTCTTCTCCCTGCTCTTACCGCCGCCACGATTGATGAAAAATCATCATTTAATAACACCAGGGATGAGGCTTCGCGGGCAACATCGGTCCCTCTTTCACCCATAGCAATACCGATATGGGCCGCTTTGAGTGCCGGAGCATCATTAACCCCGTCTCCGGTCATGGCAACTATTTCTCGGCTTTTTTTAAGAGCGTTAACAATCCTTAATTTTTGTTCAGGAACGACGCGAGCACAGATATTTATATCTGAAATCTTTTCTTCAAGCTCTTTATCGCTCATTGTTTCCAAATCCTGACCCAAAATTACCCCCTCCGGATTTTTAAGCCCTATTTGGCGGGCAATGCTTTTGGCAGTTTCCGGATAATCTCCAGTAATCATTATTACTCTTATCCCCGCTCCATAACATTCTTCAACTGCCTTGGGAACCGACGATCTCACCGGATCTTCGAGTCCGACCAGTCCGAGAAAATTAAATTTAAAATCATGAGGGTTTTCGGGGAGAGCACCTCCGACAAATTCCGAACGGGCAACTCCAAAAACTCTCAGTCCGTTTTGGGCCATTTCGGAAGCCAGATTAAGAATTTTTTCGGATTCGGATTGGGAAAGGTGGGACAACTCAATAACCGCCTCAGGAGCGCCCTTTGTCGCCACCGCCCATTCAACCGATTTATCTTCCCTCCATGCGCTGCAGACGGCACGGAGCTCTCTGGATAGCGGATATTCTTTTTCTAGGGTCCATCCGGGATGGATATGGTCCGAATGGGAGAGATATTTATCAACCAATTTTTTAAAAGCCAATCCTATCGGATTAAACGGATTTTTGTGGCCTTCCAAATTTGAATATTCAGCCAAACGATGAAATTCCTCCGGAAGCGCATTTTCCGAAGAATAATCGGCGTCAAATTTTCGCCCGTCGGGTAGTGCCAATTTTCTGACTTCCATTTTGTTTTCGGTTATCGTTCCGGTTTTATCCACGCATAAAACCGTGGCTGTTCCAAGCATTTCGATAGCAGAAGTTTTTCTTGTTAAAACCCCTTTTTTTGAAAGCCTCCAGGCGCCAAGAGAGAGAAAAACAACCAGCACCACGGGAAACTCTTCGGGAATGACGGCCATAGCCAAAGCGAGCCCGTTTAAAATACCCCCCAACCATTCTCTGTGAGTGGCTCCGTAGACAACTCCGACAATCACACAAAGACCCAAACCGATTATGGCTAAAGTTTTTACGATTTTTGAGGTCTCTACCTCAAGATTTGTTTTTTCGTGCTGAATGACGCTTAATGCTTTGCCTATTTTACCCATTTCCGTTTCCGAACCTACGGAAGATACTTTAATCACCCCCCAACCGGTAGTTGCCAAAGTTCCCGAATAGGCCGATGAACCATTATCTCCCCCGGGACGTTGTAATGGCGCCGATTCTTTTCCGGAAATTTTTGAAACAGGAACCGACTCTCCGGTTAAAAGAGATTCATCAACATTGAGATTAGCGCAAGCTACGATTGTTCCATCCGCAGGGATTCTGTCTCCTTCGGAAACTATGGCAACATCTCCAAGGGCAACCTCTCTCCCGGCAATTCTTTTTATTTCTCCGTCTCGGACAACCAAAGCTCTGGGGCTTGAAAGGTCGCGAAGGGCCTCAAGCGCCCTTTCGGTTTTATGAGATTGATAAAGAGTTATTCCGGCTACAACAAAAACGAAAAATAAAAGGAATATGGCTTCTTTGGGATTTCCTAAAAATAAGTACAGCGTTCCGGTAATAATAAGAAGAGCTATCATCGGCTCTTTGGCTACATCCAGAGCGATTTTAAATCCACTTCTTTTCTTGGCTGAAGCTATCTCGTTATATCCATATTTTAATAGGCGCTTTTGCGCCTCAATTTCGGATAGTCCTCCAAATTTTGATATGTCTATTCCGGCAAATTGAGCCATTTTGATAATTATACAGCAAAAATTAGACATTTTGCATATGAAAAACAGGCTATATCGGCTTATAAAAATTTAAGTAAACGAACGCGAGTGTTTGAATGACAATCTGGCCGCTTGTTTGAGTGAAACGATTTGCGGACAGAAACGAAGCGCGAGTTACTTAAATCATAAGCTGATATAAAGCCTGCCAGTTTAGGAGCCACCCTTTTCTGGTTAAAAGGGTGGCAAAAAATCCTGCCGATTTGGCAGAAAAAATAAAGATTACCACTCCTCCACCATCAAAAACTCTTTGTCTTTTTTGGGAAGCCTCTGATAAATTGCTTCCGTCACAAAAGGCATAAAGGGATGAAGCATTTTTATGGAATCTAACAAAATCAGATACAGAAGAGTTATCGCCGAATCGGATTTATCTGAATTTTCGGCCAGAATTTTCTTTTTGTCCTCAATTATTTTGTCGGCAAAATCGTGCCAGACATAATGGTAGGCAATTTCGGCAGCTTGAGAGAACCTGTAATTTTCAATTTCCTGAGAGGCTTTTGTTTTTATTTCTTCGCATTGTTTTAACAATTTTTCATCTTCCGCCGTCAATTGTCCGCGTAAGTCAGCGTTAAATCCATGTGAGTCGGCGCTTGCCAAAACAAAACGAGCGATATTCCAAAGCTTGTTGGAAAAGTTTCTGTAGCCCTTAATTTTGTTTTCGTCATAAATAACGTCCTGACCGGGAGAATTACCGACAACCAGAGCCATTCTCAAGGCATCGGCTCCAAACTGCTCCACAACGCCAAGGGGATCAACCACGTTTCCTTTTGATTTGGACATTTTCTGCTTGTCTTTATCGCGCACAAGGCCGTGCAGATAAACCGTTTCAAAAGGAATTTTTCCGGTGACATAAAGCCCCAGCATTATCATTCGCGCCACCCAGAAGAAAAGAATGTCATAACCGGTTTCCATAACGCTTGTCGGATAAAAATTCTTGAAATCGTTTTCTCCGCTTGTTTGAAGCGTAGCAAACGGCCACTGCCCCGAAGAAAACCAGGTATCAAAAACATCGGTTTCCTTTCTCAGTTCCGTATGGCCACAGGCGCTGCAATTTTTTGGAGATCCTTTTTCTATATGTACCGTTTCTTTACCGCAGGCAGTGCAATACCAGACGGGAATCGGTATGCCCCAGACGATCTGGCGGGAAATGTTCCAATCCCGAATATTTTCCATCCAATGGAAAAATATTTTTTCCTGAAACTTGGGGAATATTTTTATTTTTCCCTTTTTGACGGAATCTATAGCCGGTCGGACTATTTCTTTTTTGCCTTTTTCGCTCAAATCTATAAACCACTGGTCTAAAATCATCGGCTCTATAACCGATTTGCATTTATAGCAGGTGCCGACTTGGTGTGAATAATTATCAATTTTATCCAGACTTCCGGATTTTTGAAGAATTTCAACCGCTTTTTCGCGCGCTTCATTAACTTTCATACCCTCAAAAGGTCCTGATAGTTTGTTAAAGCGCCCATCAAGATTAAGCGTGGCAATGGTTTCCAACGAATGTCTTTTGCCAACCTCAAAATCCACGCCGTCATGAGCGGGGGTAATTTTGAGCGCGCCGGTTCCAAAACCAATATCTACCGCATCATCGCCGACTATCGGAATTTCCTTCTGGGTTATAGGTTCTATGGCTTTTTCTCCGACCAAATCTTTGTACCTCTTGTCTTTGGGGTTAACCGCAATAGCAACGTCTCCCGGGATTGTTTCGGGTCTGGTCGTTGCGATTAAAATTTCTCTTTTTTGGGAAGGGATTTTATATTTTATGTAATACAACTTATCCTCTCTCTGCTCCCAAGAAACTTCCAAATCGGAAAGGGACGTCTGGTGTTTCACACACCAATTAACAATACGTTTAGCGCGGTAAACCAATCCCTCGTTGTAAAGTTTTTTGAACGTACTGTACACCACCGAGATTATTTTGGGATCCAAAGTAAATTTTTCCCTTTCCCAATCGCAGGAAGCGCCCAGCTGTTTTACCTGATTTTCCATGTGCTCCTTATTGCTTTGGGTAAAATCCCATATTTTTTTATATAAAATTTCTCGGCCGCCTTCTTGCTTGAGTATTTCAAACCGGCTGGTCCCTTCTTTTTCCAATTTCTTTTCAAAAACCACCTGCGTTTCGAATCCTGCATGGTCGGCTCCCGGAAGCCAGAGTGTATTTTTGCCCTTCATCCGGTTATAGCGAATCATTATGTCTTCAATAGCAACCATTACCGCGTGCCCCACATGTAAAGAGCCGTTAGCGTTTGGAGGGGGCATTATAATGCAATAATTGCCGTCGGTTTTTTCCAGATTATCGGGATTAAAAAATCCCGACTTTTCCCACAAGTCGTAAATTTCCTTTTCTTTGGAATGGTCGTAAGGTTTTAGAAAATCGTCATTCATTAAAAAAGTATAGGTAAATTCTATACTTTTTTGATGCAAAAAACAACGAATTACGATTATTTAAAATCTTTGTCGTCTTTTAACCTTTTTTCGTAATAATCAACAATTGAATCGGAAACTTGAGCGGCGTCTTTTCTGGATTGATTTATCAATTCCTGAGCTTCATTTTCGTCTTTGGCAAACTCCTTAAACGGACGGGAAGTAACTTCGTCGGATCGTTTATAAACTCCCGAAAGGTGATGCTTGCCGTAAATTTTTGGCTCATCCCTTCCTCTGCCGATGGCAGCTTTTGTTTTCAGAGTGTTACTCCAATACGATTCGTCCCTCGTCGAACTGACAGAGGATACGTCATACTCAACTCCGATTTTTCTCAATGCCGCCAGTATAGGATCGATAGATGACCCGGTTACAAGAAAGTCCGTAACCAAAAGAACTTTCCTTCCAATATCAAATTTTCCACGCGCAGCGGATTCTTCCAGATAAGAAACTATTTTTTCGGTCTTGAGTTCGCCACCACCTCCGGCAAGAAACAATATTTGCGGAGACTTGTCTCCGTTTCTCTCATAAATTTTACTTATGGCATTTCCGATAATAAGTGTTGGAATTCTTCCCGACGCATCATCTCCGACAACTGATCCGTATTCTGCGCCTTCTATTTGTTCTCTTAATTTGTAAATTATCTCAAGGCACGGAGACCAAAGATCTTTGACGTCTCTATTCTCAGAGGGCTCTATCTCTATGTCCTTGGGCGGTTCTTCTCTGTTTAATCTTTTTTTAACTTCCGGATTCATATTTATCTTTTTATCTCCACAAAAACTTTGGTCCTTGCAGGATCTATGGACTGCGCTTCCTGGAGCTTAGTAATCTGGGGAATATTTGATGAAATGATCGAGTTTAATGCCTGAAGTGTCGGCTGGTCAAAATTTCCGGTGGGGGTAATTCCCAATGCTCCCTGCATGGCCGCCACCGCCTGTTTTGTCGCATCGTCGTAATATTTAGTCGGCTCACGTTTGATAAAGCCGCCCTCTATAAGAAATGACTGCAAAATACCTACGTCATTACCGCTATCGCCGACAGTCAAAGTTCTGGTAAAAGAAAAGGTGATATCTATAGGCTGGTAGATATCCAACGCACTACCAAATGAAATTTTGAAATCGGATGCGCCGAATTTGGGAACCGAATCTACTATGGTTTTGGAGGCGGCTATGAATTGACCGTCATTGTTATATACAAGCGAATACACAGAAAAATTGGAAAAATCCGATTCCGCCCGGTTAACAACTTTGCCGCTGACATAAAGCATATCTGTCTTTTCTGTCTTTGTGCCCTGAATCTCGACATCCGGCCTGGAAAAATCATTAACGCCAATCCATTGAGGATTGGATATGGTTAAATCAACGGAGGATATTTTTCCGGCGCTCAAATCAATTCTCGGTTCAACCAGATATTTAAGCTCGCCTCCATAAATAAATGAGGATCCGCTGACAGACTGAATAACTGCTCCAAACTGATCTTTTATATCAAAACGATACGAGAAGTCTTTTGCTGCCCAATCGGGATTGGGATTGTAGATTTCGGCGGCGATTCCGCTGGTTGAAGTTGTCGTTTTAAACCACTTAGGCCATCCTTGATCGACTTGGATGGGTTTTAGCGATTTTAATTCACAAGGAACGCATGGCCCGCCGCAATCGACTCCAGTTTCTCCCTGATTTTGGGAGTTATCAAAACAAGTCGGTGCCGGTTTTAAAAAAGCGCCATAAGTTCCCCAGCCAATAAGACCGACGACAATAATAATGACTAATCCGAATATTATTTGTTTTGCTCTGCGCATAATCCAATTATACGTACATTTTTGATTAAAATAAAATGACCGCCGGAAACCCGTACGGTCATATACAAAAAGTTCTAATCGAATCAGTCGTGAAATTCACGGCTCAAAGGTACTGCCGGGCCCATCATTTCAAGCAACTCCTCCAATTTATCAAACTCTTCCCTGGGGATAGACACAACGCGCCAACCTTCGGCAATAGCCAGATTCGGATTATCGTGATTGTTAATGTTCATCTCTTCTCTGATCGACGTGAATAAGATCTTCTTGATGGTATCGATCTGATCTTCAAGAGAGGCGGATTCTTTC
>JAKAHY010000001.1 GCA_021814695.1 bacterium | reverse complement strand
CGAACTAAACCCCAATACCGAGAGTTATAAGGCAGGGTACGTTAAGGGCGTGGTGGCTATGGCTAATGCCGGACCCAACACCAACGGAAGCCAGTTCTTCATTATGCTCAAAGACACTCCATTGCCGCATAACTATACGATTTTCGGAAAAGTTGTTGCCGGCCAGGACGTGGTTGACGCCATCGGGAACGTCAAAACCGATTCCAACGACAAGCCGCTTTCTCCGGTGATTATGGAGAATGTGTCGGTGGAAAGTTTATAATCTTTATCCCACAACCCAACCTCTTTTTATAAATGCTTAAACTCAAAGCCGTAATTCAAAGCAATAAATATTCCTGCGGAGCAGCGTCTGTTTATATTGCGGTATCGGCGATAGCTCCCGAAAGGCATTTTACACTCAAGCAGGTTGAAAAAGCCGCCGGAAAATTCTCTACCGACGGGCTGACTTATAAGCAGCTTATGGGCACAATAAAGTCCCTCGGATTTAAGTGTAAAGAAATCAGGTTTTCCGGCTGGGAGCGGTTGAAAAAAGAATCCGACGCTGGCAATCCGGTAATCATTTCCTGGATGCCGATGCACTTAAAAAAGATGCTTGAAACAAAAGACACCATCGGCCACTACAGCGTTGTGGAAAGAGTGACTAAAAATTACATTATTATTGCCGATCCGGACAACGGGAAAAAGGTAAAAATGGACAAGCTTCATTTCCTGCGCCTCTGGTTTGATTATGACGTCTGGTATCCCAAAAAGTCATCAGATATCAAGCTCCGCTGGGGAGTTGTGGTATATAAAATCGCCAATTAAATCAAGAGTATATATAGCTGATTAATAGAAATCGTGACTAATAATCATTTTGTAGTCGAAATGGATCATAATACTGGTTTTTTTCTAAGTTCGACAGAGTTGGAAAATATTTAAATTTGTATGTATACTCATTTCAATGATTGATTTTATAAATTTAAAAAACTTTAAGAGCTTTAAAGATAGCGGATCGCGCCTGCCTTCATTTGGTGCGATTGTTGGCAAAAACGCTGCTGGTAAAACTAATTTAGTCCAAGCAATTTTACTTACTAAAAACTTAATAACTGGCGGAGATGTATTTAGGGCTACTACAAATATAAGTCCTATTTTTAGTGAAGTATTCAATGCAAATTCTAATTCCGATGAATTTGATCTTAAGATAAAATTATCAAATGGGGCTAAATATACATTGGATTTCTCTGTGGCGGAGCTTGAAGGGGATAATCCTATTGTTATAAAGCGGGAGAGATTAGATGTCGATAATAGATTAGTCTATTTGCGCGAGGGAGATGATCTTAAAGGCAATGATGGTAGCACAATACCTCTATCCGTTGATAAGAGTAAATTAGTCATAGCTTTTTATAATCAAGGACTAGCATTAGCAGTAAAGAAGATATTCTCTGACGTCTATATAACCGAGCAATATGCAGATATAGGAGAAGCTATCGGTAGCGCGGACGTAAATGAAGAGACACTAGCAAGCTTGCTCGTAAGATTAAGTCAAAACAAAGATTTATATGAGAAGTTTATGACTATAAGTAGGAAAATGATGCCCTACCTTGCTTCTTTTGAAGAGCTAAAGTTGCACAATAATGTAGAAGAGAGACAACCCTCTGAGGAAAAATACCTTGTGCTATTAAAAGAGCACAACTTAAAAAAACAGTTATCTACGAGAATAATCTCCGACGGAGATCTTAGAACTTTATATTTAATTGGAATGGCGCTAATGAGAGCTCCTCACTCCACATTAATTATTGAGGAAATAGAGAATGGCATGCATCCGAAAAGAATTCAAGAATTAATAGATCATCTAGATACAATATCTAAGATAAATGACATACAGATTCTTTTTACTACGCACAGCTCTTTCGTAATAAATCGCCTCGCTCCTCAAGAAATACTTCTTGTTGAGAAAACAAAAGATGGGTCAAGAATGACATTGTTGAGCGAAAGTGATCAAAGCACCGGCATTCAGAGAATGCTCGAGAATGGCGGGAAAGTTACTGATTATTTACAAAATCTTTAATTTTAATGATTTATGTTGCTGACAGGAATTCATTGTGAGGGCTATTTAGATGAGTTAATAACCAAGGTGCTTATTAAAAGGATTTTGAGAGAAGAAGGCGTCGATAGCGATATAGAATTTAGAGTTAGTCATGCCGATACCGGCTTAACAGATAGAAGTATTAAAGCTGCAGTTAGTTTGTTTGGGGATATTAAACCGCCATGTAATTTAGCGGTTTTTATTACTGATCAAGACGGCAATACTGATAAGCTTAGGAATTTAACAAGCATGATAAAAAACCAGATAGACGGATTGTTCGATGATTACGCAATTCTAGCCTGTCCGGAACCAAACATAGAAAATTGGCTTTTGAAAGAAGAAGACGCGATTAAGAACATTTTTTTATTAGATGCGGCAAATCAATTACCCGAATCCAATATTAGTGAACCTAAGGCTAGATTAAAAACAATAATCAAGATCTTTAATAAAGATTTAACAAAAAATCATAACGATATCTGTTTTGAAATAACTAAATTGTTAAATATATCAAAATTAAAGAGTGTTGATAGATCATTTGATTGCTTTCATAGTAGTCTTGTATCGAAGATCAGGCGTAATATTTCGAAAAGTAGAAAAAATTAATCGAAAAACAATTGACTCATTGAACCCATTGTTTTCACTCCAGGAGCATTTGTTTTATTTTGAATCAGCCCCCAGCACTTGAGCCGCATAATCCCAGAATTCGGGATGGTTTTGGGTTGTTTTCATCCAATACCACCATTCAACGCCCCAAAGATAATAATCGTTAAAGCCCGATAATTTTGCGTAGTTTATAGTGTCTTCAAAGAAACTCATATCAAAATGCTGCAGTTGTTCGCTTAAGGGCGTGTAGGTGGGGTATTTTATCGTCCAGGGCTCGGCCCCAAGTTCTATAACCATATATTTCTCATTGCTTTTTCCGGTCAGGAATTTTGTAACCGCTTCTTTAATCCTGAAATATTCGGGCGGCAGGTGATAGTCAAAATATCCCCAGGTGTCGCTGTGGACTCTTCTGTACATCGTTGAGCCGAACACATCTCCGCTTTTGGCGGCGTTATACCAGAATCCGAATTCTCCGCCGTCGGTTGTCAGAACCGGAACATTGGGAGCAATGGAATGGGAAAGGGCGACTTCTTTATTGAGTTCGTCCACGGGAATTGTCGGGCATTCTCCGAAAGTCAGAAAAGGTTCGTTTTCTATCTGGAAATATTCTATGGAGGGATTATTTTTGTAGCGTTCAATTACCGAATTCATATATGAAAGCAGAGCGTCATCCTTGTATTCCTGATTTAAAGAACTGGCCCATTCGGGGATGTGGCATTCCGGCCAGCGGGGGACTTTGAGGCCCACGGCCAAAATAATCTTTGCCCCGTCTTTTTGAGCGGCGTCTATCTGATAATCCAAGTCGCTGAAGTTTCTGTCTCCGGGATTGGGCTCTATCAGATCCCAATAGGCGACTATCCTTATGTTTTTGGGCTTTAAGTCGGTCATCATTGAATCAAAAACATCTTTCCAGTTGAGGCCGATGGCAGTGGCGTATTTTTGCGAAAAAGTTACCCCCCAGTTTATCTGTCTTGATGGGTCGGGCAGGTTATTGGCATAGTATTCCGCCGAACCCAAAATAATTATTCCCAAAGCGATAAAAACAAAAGCGATAATTTTTCCCGCCAGAGCCCAGCCCTTGAAGACCTCTTTGAGCAGCAGCCATCCGCCGATAAAAACAAATATGTATTTAATCGGCTCGGTGGCATCTACCAGCTGGATCGGCCCGAGTGACGCGGCGTAATATAAAATAATTGAACCGGCACCCGCATATATTCTGTTGAGAAAATAAACAAAAGGCCTCTGGAATCGCATCTGGCCTTCTCTGGCAAAGATTTGCGATTTCCATTTGGGAATCAAAAGAAACGCAATGACTGCGGCCGCGCCTCCAAGTTTTATCCACATAAACCCGGTCAGAAATCCAAGCTGGTTAAAGGAAATTTTTGTCAGCGTGTATGAAAGGCCGAAAAATACGGCGCTTGCTACCGCAAACCCGAGAGTCTTTATTTTTACTCCGCCTGCCTGGGAAAAGAACAATATCAATCCGCCCAATACCAAAAGCAGGAAGGTTATTGTTCGAAGGGTGTCCAGCGTGTATCCGGCAATGAGCCAGGACGCCAAAAATGTGCACACGGGCGCCAATGCGGCAATAAATACCGCCTCTGATGACGTTTCACCTCCAAAAATCGCCAGATAGAAAAAATACATCGCGCCTATAAAAAGCACTCCGGCAAGAAGCGAAACGGCGATGTAATTTATCGGCGCGCCTATGCTGGCGCCGAAGGGAATCAAAAGAATGGAAAGAAGCCCCAAAATTCCCAGCCAGAAAGTGTAACCCAATGCGTTGCGGAAAAAATTCTTGTATATCAGCTTATCAAAGATAACAGCCGAGCCGGCGATAAATTGGGCGATAACTGCAAAAAATAACCAGTTCATTTTTTATTAAAGATTAATGCGCTGCCGAAAGCTCCCGCAAATGCTTTTTGAGGAGCGACTTTTACCGGAATATTCACTCCGTTAAGTTTCAGGTATTTTTTCAGCAGTAATACGAATTTTTTCCCTCTGCCGGTGACAACGCCTCCGCCGATGATAATTTGTCCGGGATTATAGCTCCTAATTATTGGGGAAAGTTTTATGCCTAAATATTCGGCAAGCTCTTCTGTTGATTTTAAACTTCTTACTTTCTGGTATTGTTTTTCCCATTTTTCGGGGTATTCAAATTGTTTGATTACCTTAACGCCGCTTTTGTCCGAATATGCCCGTCCGATACCGGTGCCGATAGTGAACGCGAGCGAAGATTTTTTGGGCTTATTAAATAAGTTCGCCCTCAAAAAAGAGCGCGCGTCATTATCGACTCTGATAGAATATGGTTTCGGGAAAATCTTCCTAAAATTGAAATTTTTAAGATAGAGAATATTAGGAGCTTTTTTTACGGATGTTCCGCTTATAATTCCGGCGGCGGATATTCCTATTTTTGAAACATTCTTGTAACCGAATTTAGAGAATGTTTTTGTGATGTGTTTAACAAAAGCGGGTAAGTTTTTTGGAGTATTTGAAATCGATTTTTTTATTATGCGTTCTTTGGATACGGCAACGGCTGCTATGTGAGTGCCGCCTATATCAAAACCGATTATAATTTTTGGATTCATTGATCTAATTATATATCCAAAATGTATAATTTATAATGACGCGAGTGTCTTTTTTATACGCTCCATTTCTCCCTCCACTAATTCGCCGTCATATTCGGCATTATGGGCATGAGTTCCCGAATAACTGGGTTTCTTTTGGTCAAGATGGAGATTAACGCGGATAATCCCGCCCTCTTTTTTTACATAAGCATGAAAGCGGGGATAGTCTCCTCCGCCGGCACGTTTGGCAAAGGAAATCTCGGCAGTGTTTGGGTCCTGTCCCAAAAGAGCATATCCTGCGCGCCTCATCAGATTAATTACCGATTCTTTCGTAGAGAAGTCAAATTTCATATGTATAACTTTAACAAGCCGCAATATCCGTTGCAATCACGGGCACTCAAGCATAAAATTAAATGTAAATGACCAAAGCAATTTTGTGGGGAATAATACTGGGGCTTGCTGTTGTGATTGTAGTTAATACGGCAATTTTTTATGCCATCAATGCTCAAACCCATTATCAGATAATCACTAAAGTTATTGAAGAAACGGGGGACAATTATTCCCTTAAAGTTTCGTATCCTCAGATAAATTTTTATAAAGTGGCTCAAGACAAATTTAATCAATATGTTCTGTCGGATATTCAGTCTCAAATAGATGATTTCAAAAAAACAATCAGCCAGCCGATCAACCCGTTAATCCCCAAGAACATAAAGAACGAACTTAACATCAGATATTCTTTAGTGGGCAGCAGCTTGTCATATATAAGCCTCCTGTTTAATAAGGAAGAGTTTTATGCCGGATATGCGCATCCCAAACATACGTTGAGCTCTCTTAATTATGAATTTAAATCCGGACGCAATGCGGACATATCGGAATTGTTCAAATCCGATTCAAACTACGTGGATGTTATTTCCAACTATGCCTACAGATTGTTTTTGCATCAAATTCAATCCGGGCAACTGGGCTCCACAAAAGAATATCTTGACCAGGAAGGAGGAGTAGCCCCCAAGCTCGAAAACTTTGAAGTCTATGGAATTACGGATCAGGCATTGATTGTTGATTTCCAGGAATATCAGGTTGGGCCCTATGTAGCCGGACAACCGAGAGTAGTCATCCCATATCTGGTTTTAAACGGCATTATCAAACCCGACGGGCTTTTGGGCCCATATATAAAAAATACTCCCTAAACATTTGAGCCAAGAAAAATCCGCCCATACTAGGCGGATTTTCCTTTCATTTCTTTTATGTTTTCCTTAATGACTATCAATTTTTTTCCAGCTATCTTTCTTCGAATAACAAGCGTTAGAACAATTGCGGCGATGACTGCTATGACTGGCCACGTGACGTAATTCCAATGAAATGTAGACGAAACAGACGCAAGCTGATTATTTACCGGAACCGGTTCGTTGCTGCCGGATGGCTCAACTGAGACATTCGATGATGGCGTTTGGCTCATAGCGACAAGTGTAGAATTTATTGAAATTAAACTTGTCTTAAGTCCGCTCAGTTCGGAATTGATGGAATCGGCGTTTGCTATAGGAGCCGGAGTTTGCTGGATTATTAAAGCCAGCAAATCCAAGGTTTGTTTTAAAATATCCAAGCTCTGTTTGAGCGTCGCGGCATCCTTTTGGCTTAAAACCGAAGGAGTGGCGGCGGGAGTCAATTCCTGAGCATGAACATTTATTGCGCCAAAGGCAATGAACCCAAGTCCAATAAGTAAAACAGCCACGCCCAGCACAAATTTTTTCATATGTGTGGCCATTACTACGTTTTGCGACCTTTCGGCTTTTCAAAAGAGCCGACTGACGCTTCTATGCTATCACAAAAATATAGCTTGTAAAGATGCTGAAATACCTATAAATTTTGTTATAATAAATCTTATGGATCAAAAAGGACTGACAACGGCCCAGGCAAAAGCCGCTCTGGATAAGTATGGGCTTAATGAAATTCCCGAAAAACGGGAAAATTTGTTTAAGAAGATATTTAAATATCTTATCTCTCCTATTTCGCTGATGTTTATTGCGGCATTGGTTGTTACCAAGGTTGCCCATAGAACTTTCGATTTTTATATTATCCTGTTTTTATTTTTTTTGAACTTTTTTATTTCTTTCTGGCAGGAAAGAAAGGCAGACAACGCCATTGAGAGTCTGAGAAGGCAACTGGAAGTAAATATTAAAGTTTTAAGGGACGGAAAGTGGGGATGGCTAAACGCCAAGTTTCTGGTTCCGGGAGATATTTTTGAATTAGTTGTCGGAGATATTGTTCCGACGGATGCCAAAATTATTGAGGGTACCAATATAGCGATTAACGAAGCCGCTTTAACGGGAGAATCGTTGCCTAAAGAAAAAAATGTAGGAGATAAGGCTTACTCCGGTTCTTTTATGACAACCGGATTTGCAAAGGGAGAAGTTATCGCCACCGGACCCCGTACGGAATTCGGAAAAACTATTTTACTTATAGAAAAAGCTACTCACAGAAGCGTCTTGGAGGAGGATATTCTTTCGATTACAAAAATGATTGCCATCTTGAGCATATTTGTGATGGCGATAATAACGGTGGTGTTTCTTTCAAGGCACGCGCCCGTAAGCGAATTGTTGCTGGTTGACTTGGGATTGCTGATTGCCGGAATTCCGATAAGCCTTCCTACGGTTATGACGATTATTATTGCTCTGGGAGTAACCGAACTTGCCAAAAAATCGGCTATCGTCAGGAGGCTTTCTTCGTTGGAAAATTTAGCCAATGTTAACCTGCTTCTCACGGATAAGACCGGGACTTTAAGCAAGAATGAACTGCGAGTGGAAAAGATAATTACTTACGGTAAATTTACCCAGGACGATCTCTTGAACTATGCCGCCTCAGCCGCATTCGATGCCGATAGAAGTGAAATAGACAGGGTTCTTTTGGAAACGGCTAAAGATAAGGGATTAGCGAAAAAAACCGAAATTGTAAAAATTATTCCCGCAGATTCGGAAAGAAAAAGAGTTACCGCAATTGTTAAAATTGACGGAAAGAAAGTTATTATCTCTGTCGGTGCTCCGCAAATAATAGAGAGCCTTTGTAGTCTTGACGGAAGCACCAGAGAAAAATATACAAAGGATCTTTCTGTTTTCAGCAATAACGGTTATCGGTCTATATCTTTGGCGATATCGTTTTCCGGTGAAGAGGAAAAAAATATGGAATTGGCCGGAATATTCGCCATTGCCGACACTATTCGTCCCGATGCGAAGGAGGTTATAGATTTTATGAAAGCCAATGGAATAGACGTCAAAATGGTTACCGGTGATAACCGGCTTATAAGCAATAAAGTCGCCTTGGATCTGGGTCTTTCCGGAGGAACGGCAAACAGTGAAGATTTTAAGAAAATCGATTGGAATAACATCCCTCCTGAATGGTTTAAAAAATATTCCGTATTTTCCGAAGTCTTGCCGATAGATAAGTTTCATCTTGTCCAATATGCAAAAAATACCAGCGTTGTTGCCGTAACCGGTGATGGGGTTAACGACTTGCCGGCGTTAAAAGCGTCCGACGTGGGAATCGCCGTATCCAATGCGGTTAACGCATTAAAAGGAGCGGCCGACATCATTTTATTAAAACCCGGAATTTCAGTAATCAAAGACGCTCTTATTGAAGCCAGAAGAATATTTGTAAGATTGTATGTCTATTCGGTCTATAGAATCTCCGAAAGTTTCAGGGTTATCGTTACCATAGGAGTTTTGGGAATCGTAATCGGTTATTATCCGCTTACCGCCGTTCAGCTTATTATTCTGGCTTTAATGAACGACATTCCCATAATTTCACTTGCTTTCAACCGTGTTAAAACTCTTACTAGTCCCGCAAAAATAAAACCCAGAAAAAGGCTTTTGCTAGGCTCGTTGCTGGGATTGGGCGGAATCGCAAACAGCCTGATACTTTTTTTCATTTTGAAATATGGAACCGATTTGAGTTCTGCCGCTATTCAAACAATCTATTTTCTCAAGCTGACAGTTTCGGGCCATATGCTTATTTATGTTGCCCATACCAAACAGCGTTGGTATAAGTTTTTGCCCAGCAAGCAGGTGATTATAGCCACATTCGCAACTCAATTTATTGCGAGCGCAATGGCGGGATTCGGAATATTTATGAGTCCGATATCTTTTCTTCTTATATTAATGGTCTGGGCATGGTCTTTCTTATGGATGCAAATTTCAGAAGTTTTGAAATATATCCCGGATTTTCTGGAAGATAGGTTTGGAATCAATTTCTCACAAAGGGGATTGAAAAAATCCAAAAAGTTATCTTGACCTGAATTTATCAAAATGAGATAATCGTTTAATATAGCGACTGATGTGTATGCGGTAATAGTCGTATGCCGTTGTAAAAAAGTAAGGTCATATTATTACCTATGACATACAAATGTCCAAAATGCGGCGCGATATCAGATCAGCCAGGAAATTGTCCCACCGACAATGTTCCGATGGTATCGTCCGAACAGGAAGCTTCTGCTGAGCCTCAGCAGACAACGGAAGGTCAGCCAAGCCAAACAGGCGGGGCTTCAGAGTAAAAATAATCAATAAGGGATTTAATTATCCATCAAAAATTCGCTCATAACGGCGAATTTTTGTTATACTGACACATATGGCTTCATGGTATAGCAAAACGCCTGACGAGATTTTTGCGCTGTTGGAGACTAAAGACAGTGGCCTTAGTAGCGAAGAGGTCAAAGCGCGCACGGAGCGTTACGGCAAAAACCAACTTCCCGAGAGAAAACCCGATACTATCGGAAATATTTTTTTAAGGCAATTTCAAAGCCCGCTGATATATATTCTTATGGTGGCGGCAATAACAGTGATTGCGCTGGGAGAGTTTGTCGATGCCGCAATTATTTGGGCAGTACTCATATTTAATGCCTTTGTCGGAACGATCCAGGAAGGAAAAGCGCAAAACACACTCAAAGCGCTTAAAAAATTTGTTGAAACCAAAGCAATTGTTCTTCGGGACGGTGGCGAATTGATTGTTTCGGATAAAGAAATCGTGCCCGGAGACATACTTATTCTCAGAGAAGGGCAGAAGATTTCCGCAGATGCCCGGCTTATCGAAAACAATAATTTATCGGTAAGCGAATCCATGCTTACCGGAGAATCCGAGCCCGTACGAAAAATTTTGGATGTTATAAACAAAGACAATGTTCCCGTTTCCGATCAGATAAATATGGTATTTAAGGGAACCGGAATTCTTTCCGGAGATGGGAAGGCGATAGTAACGGCAACCGGGATTGATACCGCTGTGGGTAAAATATCCGAAAGGATAGCCTCAATAGATGCCGATATGCCGCTTAAAAAAAATATAAAATATCTTTCTCGGGTAATTATAATAACTGTTGCCGCTATCAGCGCGATTCTTTTTACTCTTGGAATAATAGACGGCCAGTCCGCAAAAGACATGTTCTTAACCGTAGTTACCCTATCGGTTTCCATTATTCCCGAGGGCCTTCCGATTGTTCTTACTCTTGTTCTTGCTACGGGAGTGTGGCGTATGGCAAAGCGTAATGCGCTGGTCAAACATTTACAGGCGGTTGAGGCATTGGGCCAGGCGCGCGTTATCGCGCTTGATAAAACAGGAACGCTGACCAAAAACGAAATGGTCGTACGCGAGGTTTTTGTGGATAATTGTTTGTTTGAAGTCGGTGGAGACGGGTATGAACCAAAAGGGGTTATCGCATTTAAGCGCAAAGTTGCTCTTCCGGAAAATTATCCCGGGTTATACACCATAGGAAAATCGGCAGCTTTTTGTGCCAACGCAAATCCTATGTATTCAAAAGAAACCGGATTGTGGCAGGTGGATGGCGATCCGACGGAGGCGGCTTTGATGGTTTTTTCCAAAAAAGCCGGATTTGATAAGAATGAATTGGAAAAAAAATGCATTCCGCTGGGAGATATTCCTTTTACATACAGCACAAAATATCATGCCGTTGTCCGCAAAGAGGGGAATAAAAATATTATTGTTGTTACCGGCGCTCCCGAAATTATTATGAGCCTTTCAAAAAATGTGTGGCTCAACGGTAAAAATGTCGCTCTAACTCCTCAAGGCCGATTGGTTCTTGACTCGGCTTTTTGGGCAATGTCCCGAAAAGGATTGCGTGTGGTTGCAACGGCTATCAGCTACTCTCCTCCAAAAAAACTTGTTCCGGAAAATATAAATGAGCTTACCTTTCTTGGATTTTACGGCGTTCAGGACGCATTAAGGCCCGAGGCTTTGGCAGCCGTTAAGGCTGCGGAATTTGCCGGAATAAGAACGCTTATGATTACCGGAGACCACGTTCTCACGGCTGAAGCGATAGCCAAACAGGCTGGAATATACCATAACGGAGATACTATTCTTACCGGAAACGAAATGGATCAGTTGTCCGATGACGAGTTGTCTGAAAAACTGGACAGAACAACGGTATTTGCTCGTGTAACTCCGGAGCACAAACTTAGAATTATCGAGGCATTCAAGAAAAAAGGAGACGTTATTGCTATGACGGGTGATGGAGTAAATGACGCTCCTTCTCTTGTCGCGGCGGATTTGGGAGTGGCTATGGGAAAAATAGGAACCGAAGTTGCCAAAGAAGCGGCCGACATTGTTTTGTTGGATGATAATTTCGGCAGTATCATTGCCGCTGTGGAAGAGGGGAGAAGTATTTATAAAACCATCAAAAAAGTTATTTTGTATCTTTTTTCCACCAGCTTGGGAGAGGCCCTCACTATAACCACGGCATTATTGGCCGGATTCCCATTACCGATTCTTCCGGCCCAAATTATCTGGCTTAATTTTGTGACCGACGGATTTTTGGATGTAGCTTTGGCTATGGAACCAAAAGAAAAGGGGCTGCTTACGGAAAAATTCAAGCGTCCTCCAATATATATAGTTGACTCGCTGATGTTTAAAAGGATGTTATTGATGGCTATTCCTATGGTTATCGGGACGTTGATTTTATTCAATCAATATTTCAAATCAGATATGGCTCACGCACTATCTGTATCGTTGACTGTGTTGGCTGTTTTTCAATGGCTTAATGCCTGGAATTGCCGCTCGGATAAAGAATCATTATTTAAAACGAATCCTTTTTCCAACAGGTTTCTGGTTTATGCAACTTTAATTATCATATCTCTTCAAATTTTTGCCTTGTATACGCCCACGATGCAAAAAATATTAAAAACAGTACCGCTTACTTTGGATGATTGGATAAAGATAATTGTTATGTCACTGTCGGTAGTTGTTATTGAAGAAGTAAGGAAATTTTTCTACAGAAAGTCGATATCCAAAACTATCTGAAATCAACAGCTAAAAAGGTCGACTGATGATTAATCGGTTTTAACTTGCTATAATGTGTTTATGGATAAAAAAATGATCGTGAAAATTATATTAATTGTTCTGGTCGTCGGTGGTTTTACGGCTCTTTATTTCCTGTCCAAGCCGAATTACCCCTCTCAAACAACGGAGACTTTGCCTTCGGCAACATCGAGTGAAACTGCCGCTCCATCTCAGAATAGTGGCAATGTAACCACGCCATCTGCGACGTCGAAAACAACAACTCAGACGGGGACGACTTTGACGCGCAATCAGGCTTATAATTATTATTCTTCCCAGTCTCTCTATTCCCAACTTGTGGACTGCGTCGGTTATCCGGGAGTATTGTATATGCGGCAGGGAACAAAATTTATGCTTGAAAATACAAGCCAGATAAAAGATGAGCTGACGATAAAAACCCAAAACATTATGATTCCGGCAAAAAACTTCGCTATCGTTACCGCGTTAGATTCCGGATATTATGACATTGTCTGTAACGGAAGGAATGCCCTTAAACTTCAGATTCAACCAAAATAAATAAAACAAAAACCGCCTCGGGCGGTTTTTTGATGGTTTTTATTGTGTCGGATACAATTTTTTCTTCAGGACAATTATTATTGCAAAGAAAGCAAAACTTATAAACCATCCCCAAGCAGCCAAATCGAATACCCAATCCTCCAATTTTTCGACTTCCCGCAAGGAACGTCCGGAGGCTACATACCCCGAAACGCCGCCTTTTTCGTAATAAGTTATAACAGCAGCTATTCTTACTCCCGCTTGAGGTTGCCAGGTTATTCTGTTTTCTCCACGAGCCTTTGCATTCTCGAAAACTCCTTTGGGAAGCATCGGCACTTTTCCGTTAAGAATAGCGGAGGAGGCCAGTGGATTTAAATTGCTGTCATAAATGATGGAGAAAGGCGCCAGACTGTCGGCTATATTTACCGTTGATGCGGAAACGATTACAGCCGGAACTGCTCCGTTTTCAAGTTGCAAAGCCGAATCCTGAGCTATCTGTATTTGGGGATAATTGGCGCTCAGGCGTAAAATTTGCTGGCCTACCGCATAGATTGTCCCGAATATAACGGTTAAAACAATCGTACCTACAATAAGCGAAATAATTGAATTATGTTGTTTCATTTGTTTTTTCTAATTGAAGACAGGTTGAGTTAATACAATACCTTTTCCCTCCTTTTTCTTTGGGGCCGTCATCAAATACGTGCCCCAAATGAGCTCCGCAATTTTTACAGACGACTTCCGTTCTTTCCATTCCTTCGCTGTTGTCTTTTTTAAGGATTATATTTTTTGTATTGGCCGGCTCGCTAAAACTCGGCCAGCCTGTTCCAGAATCGAATTTGGTATCCGAGGAGAACAATTCCGCTCCGCATACGGCGCAGCGGTACATTCCTTTTGAGTGCTCGTTGAGATATTTTCCACTGAATGCCGGTTCGGTACCTTTTTCACGCGCAATTCTGTAAAGTTCCGGATCGAGCTTGTCATCGTTCATATTATTTGTTGGATTAATTATTTTTTCGACTCTTTTAAAAATTCACCGAATTCATTTCTTAACTTTTTGAGCTTGGGGTCAATGACCGCCAGGCAATACGGCTGGTCCTTATGTTTAAGGTAATAATTTTTATGATAATCCTCGGCCTTGTAAAATTTTTCAAGAGGCCGTACCTGGGTTACAACTTCTATTCCGGAATCCTTTAAGTCTTTAATTGCCTTCTCGGATTCTTTTTTCTGTTCGTCTGTGGTGTAGAAAATCGCGGAATTGTATTGTGACCCCACGTCGTTGCCTTGTTTGTCCAGGGTGGTCGGATCATGAGTTCCGAAAAATACTTTTAATAAATCCTTAAACTTAATCAGGTCGGGGTCGTATTCTATTTTTGTCACTTCTATGTGTCCGGTTGTTCCGGAACACACCTGGTCATATGTCGGGTCGGCAAGATTGCCCCCGGCATATCCTGGTTCTACCGAAATTATGCCGTTTATCTCATGAAATATGGCCTCTGTGCACCAGAAGCATCCTCCTCCAAAAACAACGGTTTTGGTCTTCATAAAAAAATTCTATCACATATGTGTTTTGTGCGCATGGTTAATTTTCCCCAGTATTTTTCCGGTAAACGTGTATAATTGTAGATAATAAAGGTCGTTAAAAGTGGACAATAAATATTATGGAAGACAAAGAAAACAAGGAATTTAAGGATGAATGTTCGGAATGCAAGTTTGGGGGTTGTCCGGAATGCGGCCACGGCCATGGACATATGCATGGGCATATGTGGTGTCATCATTGCCATCACGGCTTTAGATTTGTCCGATTGATAATCGGGTTTCTTATATTGGTTTTTGTTTTTTGGGCCGGATTCAAGCTCGGAGAACTTAAAAGTCTGATGTTTTACGGTGCCGACGGCGCACGTTCGCTTCCCGGAGGATATGTCATGATGTGGCACGGGGGACAGTCCGGTCTTGAAAATGGCTGGGGCCCGGCGGCGTCTAATCTTTACGGAAAAAACTTTCAACCGCCGACTTCTTCGGTTCAATAATCTGCCTGAGGCGCTGCATATATTGCGAGCGCCTTTTTGGTTTGATAAATTGGCGCAGGAGAGTATATAATTGATAACAAATATGGCATACGCTATTGGAGAGAAATACAAACTTTGTTTAAAAAACAAACGCTTTATCTATAATTTCATCTTATCCCTTGTTTTTTTGCTCATAGGCATAGTCGCTACTTTTTACGCGATCATCTATGCCACCGACAGAGCGAGTAATCCCGTAAGCGATATAATTTTAAGTAATATACCGGTCTTTGATGTGGATGGCATATTTTTATATGGCCCGGTTGTATTTTGGGTAATAATAGGAATTTATCTTGTTTTCCACGAACCGAGAAAAATTCCCTTCACTCTTAAAAGCATTGCTCTCTTTACTCTGGTTCGGGCGCTATCCATCACGCTGACTCATATCGGTCCTTTTCCTACCGGAATCAAAATCGACCTTAACAGTTTAATCGGAGTTTTTACGACCGGAAGCGATTTGTTTTTCTCAAGCCATACAGGACTTCCGTTTTTGATGGCGCTTGTTTTTTGGCACAATAAAGTTTTGAGGGTTTTTTGTCTGGCGTCGTCGGTATTTTTCGGGATAATCGTGCTTATGGCACACGTCCATTACTCGATAGATGTTTTTGCGGCTTTCTTCATAACCTATACGATTTTTAAAATTTCCGAAAAAATATTCAAATACGACCGGCATGTATTTATGATGGGGTTAGACCATCAAAACGGCAATGCTTAGCATACTATCAACCGCCAGCATTTCTCCTCTCCTGATTACTTACGGGTATATTATTTTGGTTCCGATAACTATTATTGAGGGGCCGGTTGCGACTCTTATAGGAGGTTTTTTGGCGTCTCTGGGGTATTTTAATCTTGTTATTGTCTACATTATTTCTTTTTTGGGGGATATTATCGGAGATCTTATTTATTATGCCATCGGCAGATGGGGGACAAAAAGGATTATTTCACATGGAAAATTCTTATGGATAAAAATCGAACATGCAAAAAAACTTGAGGGGCATTTTGAAAAGCATGCCGGGAAAACTCTTCTTTTCGGAAAGTGGACTCATTCGGTCGGAGGGGCGATTTTGCTTGCCGCCGGAATGTCCAAAATGTCTCTGAAAAAATTTATCGTATTTAACAGCATCGGCTCTTTTCCTAAAGTGCTTGTTTTTTTGATTTTGGGATATTATTTCGGTTCGGCTTATCAGCTGATAAACAAATATTTTGAGTTTGCATCCATGGGTATTTTAATGGCCATTGCGCTGGTTGTAGTGGCTTATCTGTTTGTAAAAAAATTAAGGAGAAAGGAACATATGGAATAATATGGAAAAAATTTCATGCATAATTCCGGCATATAATGAATCCGGCCAAATAGAAAAGATACTTAAGACCGTCGAAGGGCATCCGCTTATAAATGAGATTATTGTCGTTGATGATGCCTCAAAAGACGGAACGGCAGAGTTGGTTAAAAAATATAAAAACGTATTACTCGTCAGGCATGAAAAAAATCAGGGAAAAAGCCGGGCAATAGTTTCCGGGGTAAGAGCGTCAAAAGGTAAGTATCTATTTTTCTTGGATGCGGATTTAATAGGGCTGACTCCGGAAAATATAACCGATCTAATCCGTCCGGTAATATCAGGTAAGGCCGATATAAGCATCAGTTTGAGGAAAAATGCTCCCGGGCTTTACAGAAAAATCGGAATTGACTTTGTTTCGGGAGAAAGGGTGTTTCCTAAGGAATTAATTGCCGAACATCTGGGTGAAATAGAAAAAATATCCGGTTATGGCCTGGAAACTTTTATGAATAAATTAATCATAAAGAATAATTACAGAATAAAAATTGTTCCCTGGGATAACGTACTGAGCCCGTGGAAATCGTGGAAAGTGGGTAAATTGAGGGGTTTTTGGGGTGAAATTAAGATGGATATGGAAATATTGAGAATTGAGCCGATTTTTGGGATAATCAGGATGATAGTTAAAATGCGTTCGCTTAGGGTAGATTAAAAACCCAAATTATGAAATTAAGCTTTGTCATCCCGGCCTATAATGAAGAGGCTTATATTGGTAAATGCCTCGATTCTGTTTTGTCTCAAATAGAAAGAGGGGATTACGATACCGAAATTATCGTTGTTAATAATGCCAGCACGGACAAAACCAAAGAGATTGCTGAATCGTTTAAGGGAGTCAAAGTAGTCAACGAAACCAAAAAAGGACTTGTTCCTGCCAGACAGGCCGGATTTAAAGCTTCAAAAGGGGAGTTGATTGCAAACCTTGATGCGGACACGATACTTCTGGACGGATGGATTGACCGCGTTATAAACGAGTTTTCAAATAATGATGATTTGGTCGCCTTAAGCGGCCCGTTTATTTATTATGATCTTCCCAAGCTGACTAATATTATGGTAAAAACTTTTTTTCTTGTGGGAACGATGGGCAACGCTTTCAATCAGAAGGTTATGAAAAAAGGAACAATGCTTCAGGGAGGAAATTTTGTTTTACGCAGGGAGGCTTTGGAAAAAATAGGGGGATATAATATGGACCTTAATTTTTTCGGGGAAGATATTGATGTTGCAAAACGAATCGGTAAGGTGGGCAGGGTGAAATTTACTTCAAAACTTCCGATACATACCTCCGCCAGACGGCTTAAGGCCGAAGGTATTTTGATGACTGCTTTTAATGCAAGCGCGGATTATCTCTGGGTCACATTTACCGGAAAGCCCTACAGAAAATCAATTCAGAAAGATATCAGGCTGGGATAGATCTCTTATTTTAAGAAACGCTGAAATTATTTAGAACCGAAAAGGTCGTCTAAAACATATTGCAAAAACAAATCAATGACATCAAAATCAAAAGTTATTTTTTGGATTATCGCAATAATAGTTGTTGTCGGATTAATCTGGTGGTATAGCCAGTGGCAAGCGGGCTCTCCGGCCGCTCCTGAGCAGTCGCCTTATTCCGCTACGTCAACTTCCGGAACAAGCTCGTCTGTATTACCGCAGGGGAATTCAAACACGGCTTTAGACCAAAGTTTACAGACAATCGATAGCCAACTGAGCGGCTTAAGCTCCGATTCGGCCAGCATCGATCAGGGGTTAAACGATCAGCCCATAGTTCAAGGTCAATAATTAAATTATTTTTAAATTAACATATGATTCAGAAAGGAAAACGGGCGGCAATGCTTTTGGTTGGGGTCATGGCCATCTCCGCGATTGTTGCGCTTCCGGTTATGGCTCAAGGTCCTACGGCAGCAGGATCATCTCCTGGCGCCAAAGCACTGAAAGTTAACGAAAGCCGGACAATCAACAGAGCAAATCAGGAAATAGACAGAAGGGTCCAAAGACTTGATGCTCTTAACCTCAGGCTTCAGGAGGTTAAGAAATTATCGGATCCGGAAAGAAATACATTGCAGAACACGGTTCAAAACCAAATACAGGTTCTTAACCAGTTAAAGTTGAAAATTGACGGCGATACCGACACCACAACTCTTCGCGAGGATGTCCAGTCAATTACAAAGTCGTATCGCATATATGCACTGGTAATTCCACAGAGTGCATTGATGGCTGCGGCCGACAGAGCGCTTGCAATAGTCGATACGATGAATTCTTTGGCTCAGAAACTTCAGGAAAGAATCACGGCCGAGATTTCGGCGGGGAAAGATGTTTCAACGCTTCAGACTCTTATCTCGGACTTTAATTCCAAAGTTGCCGACGCAAAAATTCAGGCCCAAGGGGCAATAGACAAAGTATCAGGACTTCAGCCTGATAATGGGGATAAGACTATTATGGATTCAAATACCCAGGCCATGAAAGATGCCAGGGGTATGATTCAGAAAGCTCAGCAGGATTTTGTTGCTGCAAGAAAAGATGCCGGACAAATGGTTAAAGATCTGAAACAAATGAGTAGTGTAAATCCTACAAGCGCTACGTCTACTGCTACAAGTTCCCAGCAGTAAGTTATTATCCAAAAAACCTCCTACAATGTGGGAGGTTTTTTGTTGATATTTATTGTAAGACACCGGCATTTATTGGTATAATAGATAAAATATGGAAAATTACTGGATTTATTTAATATATTTCGGGGCAGGAGTCCTTCAGGACATTGTGATAACTCTCTATTATCAGCTTATTTCCAAAAAAAGGGCTGGATTAACGGCATTTTTTTCTTTTTTTATCACACTTATTAATCTGACAATTCTTTACGGAATTCTATCAAATCTCACTCCGGATTCCGGTATTTTGCTCATAGCCACGTATGCCCTGGGTAATGCGGTGGGTGCATATCTTGCCGTAAAGTTTTCAAAGATCTCCGATAAAAGAACAATTGGGCATATAAATTAAAGCCATTTTGGCTTTGTTATCGTATATATAATTAGATTCACATAATTAAGGTTTCTTTTTATTTATATTGGTCTATAATTATTGTATGAGAAACACTTTTTACAAAAAAATATTATTTTTCGGCGCTTTAGTTATCGGCGCCGGGTCGGTCTTGGTTTTTGCCCAAAGCGTTTATGCTATGACCCCGTCTTTTACGGCATCGGTCACGGGCACGGGTGATAATGTTCTTATAAGTATCAACGGTGATGCCAGTTCGGTGGTGGTTTTGAATTATATGAACACCGCCAGCGTTGTCCAAAGCAGTGTTTTGGGAAATACCGATTCCAGCGGAAATTTCTCGGCAACAATAAGCACTTCGGCATACGGAATTTATCCGGGAAGTTTGTTTGCGGTAACGGTCAATAACCAACGCTCCGGATCACAGACGTGGCCGTATACATCTACTACGACAACCGGATCATCGGCATTGTCTCTCAGCCAGACGAGTCTGACTATGAACGTCGGACAGTCGGCATCGATTACGGCAAATAATAATTCTGCAAGCTCTTTGTTCTTATCCAGCAATTCAAGCCCTTCGGTGGCAAACATAACCATCAGCGGCAACACAATTTCCATAACGGCCAATTTAGCCGGCTCAACTACCGTAAATGTGTGTTCGCTTGCTAATACGACAAACTGCGCGAGCTTCACGATAACGGTTCAGAGTTCAAGCGTGCAGCCGATAACTTTCAGCCAGAGTAACGTAACCGTTCCTTACGGACAGAACGTTTCGGTCACGATAGGGGGCGGAACGGGTTCATATTCCGTTGTAACCAACTCCAGTCCGACTGTTATACAAGCATCAATCAACGGAAGCGCGGTTAATTTGTACGGAAGCAGTAATAGCGGTTCGGCGGTTATAACCGTTTGTTCTTCGAATATGAGCTCTTGCGGAGTTATTAACGCAACAGCTTCTTCTGCCAGCACATCTTCTGTTACTTTCAGCCAGAGCAATCCGTCTTTGATACCCGGACAAGTTTCGTCCGTAACTCTCAGCGGCAGTTCCGGTTCGTATTATGTTTCGTCAAATACAAATACAAATGTGGTTCAGACGAATGTTGTCGGCAACACTTTGACTCTTACCGGAAATGCAGTCGGCTCTTCGGTTGTTACCGTATGCACCTCGACCGGAGGTTGCGGATTGATTAACGTAACCGTTGCAACCGCCGGAACTTCCATATCTTTGAGCCAAACAACCGCAAGCCTGACCGTGGGCCAGACTATAAGCGTTATTGCTTCGGGAGCCGGCAGTTATTACATCCAAAACAACAGTAATTCCAATGTTGCTACTGCGTCGGTTACCGGCAGTACTATCAATGTTGGCGGAACTTCGGTTGGAACGACAAATATAACCGTCTGTCAGACAGGAGGGCAGTGTTCAATACTTTATGTTACCGTCACGGGCTCGTCGTCGGGAACTACTTTTGCTCCCAACCCGCCATCTCTTACAATTCCGGTCGGTCAGACTGCAAATTCATCTCTTCCCGGTTCGGGCAGCTACTATATTTCCAGTAACACCTCTCCTTCAATAGCCACAGCTCTGATAAACGGGGGTTTTGTAGCCGTAACCGGAGTTAGTGCCGGAACGACAAATATTACGGTTTGCCAGAGTTTTGGCCAGTGCGCCATATTGCCGGTAACGGTAACCGGAGGAACATCAACCACGGGATCGGGCACTACCACCACAAACACCTCTTCATCGGCGCTGACGCTTACTCAGGTGCTTTCGGTAGGCCAGGGGATTAATCTTATGATAGCAGGGGGAACCACTCCATACGGTCTGTCTTCAAATTCCGGCTCTATTTTCAAATCAAGCCTTACCGGAAGCGTACTGACTCTTACGGGGGTTAGTGCCGGAATGTCTTCAATAAACATATGTTCTGCCAACGGCATTTGCGCGACCGTTAATGTTGTTGTCGTTAACATCGCCGGAACTTCATCATCATCGGGTTCAACTGGCAGCACCTCCGGTTCGTATAAGTTTTCCAATTTTCTTGGAGTAGGTTCTTCGGGAAAAGACGTTACCGAGCTTCAGAAGATACTTAAGGACGAGGGATTCTTTTCCGGTTCGGTAACCGGATACTACGGCCCTCTTACCGAGGCGGCAGTAAAAAAATATCAGACTCAACACGGTATTGATTCTTTCGGATATGTTGGCCCCGGAACGAGAGCTGAGCTGAATAAATAATTTCACACACTTGAATTTGTAAGCAAAGTTATAAAAACCCCCGGTCGTCCGGGGATTTTTTCAGGTTCAGTCGGTTGAGCGGTTTTTGTTTTTTAGAATATATCCGTATTCATGCCAGGTAAGGCCTATGATGATAATGTCAAAAATTGTCAGCGCCAACAGCGCAATCGAAAAAGAATAACTCAGTCTGTACATCTGGTAAAAGACAAAAAGTGAAAAAACAATAATTGCCGAAGGGTACGCCCAAAGCTTATTTTTTAAAAGTCCCGCAACCAGAATTATTTTTATAATTCCGTGGGAAAATAAATAGATTGAGCCGAATATTTTGGAATATTGGTCGAAATTCGAAAAAGAATGAGTGATAAGGTTTGCAAAAAAATCTTTGGGGTCTTCGATTAATTCGTGCTGAGTCAGAATAAGGACTATTTTACCGATAAAATCACGGCTGACAAAATAGAGCAAAACACCTCCGATTGTTTCCAAAATGCCGTCAATTCCTTTAAGTATTACCCCGACATCAAAAAATGTTCGGATCTCACGTTCTTTTTTGGAATAGAATTTAAGCATTCAAGGCGTTATTCAAATAAAGAGCCAACATTGCCAGTGCCAGAATGAACAATAAAACTCCGACGATGATAAGCGTATTTTTAAAACTCATATTTTTAATATACCAAAGTTAGTCCCATAGTTGAAATGAATTTATCCGTACTCGGTTGATTTCGTGCGTATTTCATATAAACTCAAAATAGCTCCAGGAGGCAGAAATGCTAATGACAATTTTCCGCATTCTGGCCATTCTTTTTACGGCGTATATGTTTCTGCATGTTATCGCATATCCTTTTGTCTCAACCAAAGATCCGGGCCTTCCCGTGACCATAAAGCCTATTGTCTTTGTCCCGCCGATTATTCTTTGGCTGGCAACCCTGATTTGCTATCTGCTCAAGATTTAGACGCCTTTCCTTGCCCTGTCTTTGGGGCATTTTATTTCGTCCGGATTTTATATGGTATAATTTTCCCATGGCAAAAAATACATCAAACAAAGATCATACCGAAAGCATGCTCAAAGGGCGGATGGCCGAATCCTTGGTTGAGGAATTGCTCAAAGGTTCGGGAAATAAAGTCTATCGGTTCGGATACGAATCAATTGTCCAAAATCTTACCCAATACGGGGAAGCTTTTGATTCCAACACCGAAGTCGGTGAAAAAATCAGAGCCATACCCGATTTTATAGTAGTAAATGAATATGGAATTCCGGAATTTGTGGAAGTTAAGTTTCGTTGGAACGGAAAACCGACCAAAGATGATAAGGCAAGATTCGAAAAGCTGGCTAGGTTCTGGAACGCTCCGGTGGTACTTATCAGGTGTAACGAAAAACCCTACTTTCAGGTTATGCTTCCTCCATACTTTGATTCCAAGGGCAATTTTAAAACCGTGCCCTTAAACAAAGCAAAAGGGTGGAGTATAGACAAAAAACTTTATTCCGATTGCGAAGTATTAGTGGATAAATATCTCAGCCCCACAATGACGCATTGGTCCAAACTTATCGACCCCAACCCCAGGTAAAAATTTTAAAAAGCCACCTGATCTACGGGTGGTTTTTTTATTGTCCGGATTTATTTTTTATCAAATCCAATTTCTTTTGCCTGGGCCAGCTTTTAATTTCGCTTTCGCGCCGTCGCACATCCGCCAACGTCTTTAGCTTTTCTGAATAAACAAGCGTTACCGGCCGGCGTATTTTTGTATAATGAGCGCCTGATTTTGAATTGTTGTGTTGTTTTATCCTTTGCTCAAGATTGTTGGTGCTTCCCGTGTAAAGAGATTTGTCGGAACATCTAAGAACATAAACAAAGAAAGACATATTTATAATATAGCATTTTGTGTGCTAATTATTTTTAAAATAAAAAAAGCGACACTTTTTACATAATAGCGCCGTTTGCTTCTATGTGAAATCTAAATTTCTATAGAGCCGCGAAATCCTCTGCCGCCATAATAAGAAGACGCGCCGTTGTGATACACAAAAACATGGTCGTAGCGGCGATCAGCAAAGATAGCTCCACCGAGTTTTCTGATTTCTGGAGGTGTTTTTAACCAACTTGAAGTTTTTGTATCGAAATTTCCAAGTTTCTGCAACTCCCGATACTGTTCTTCTGTTAAAATTTCTATACCCATAACAGCCGCCATATCCATAGCGGTATTTTTTGGCTTGAACTCTTTTCTTGATTCCAGTGCTTTTCGGTCATAGCAGATATTTCTACGTCCTTTAGGGGTTTCTTCGCAGCAGTCGTAGAAAATATATCCGCCCGCTTTTTTGTCATAACCGATCACATCCGGTTCACCGCCGGTTTTTTCCATTTCATTAAGTGACCACAACTTTCCTGTACTGGCCTCGATTCTTGCTTGTACTTTATCCCATTGAAGGCCTTTATGTCGGTTCATATTTTTATCGAAACGCGCTTTCAATGTTTTAATTAGTTTTTGACGCTGTTCCTGAGATAATTTATTTATTTTGTTCATATATTTTATCTATTAATTTTTATTTCTAATTTTTTTTAAATCCTTTTTAGCTATTTTCATAAACTTTCCAAACTGGCGATCTTTTTCTCTTCTTTCCAAGTCGCTCATCTCATAATATTCGGATTCCTTTTTGAGATTTATATAGTTGGAATATTTTTCCTTATCCAATTTTCCTGATTTTACGGCGTTAATAACCTCACAACCGGATTCGTGAATATGAGTGCAATTCTTGTATCTGCATTTTTTAGATAAAGAGGTGATATCATCAAAAAATGTATCTATTCCTTGGCCCACATCGGCCATACCAACCTCACGCATTCCCGGATTATCAATCACAATGCCTCCATTTTCTAAAAAATACATTTGCCTTGCCGTGGTGACGTGTTTTCCTCTGCCCGAAAAGGAACTAATATCTCCCGTTTTTATGGCATTTTCGCCGATTAATTTATTAATCAAGGATGATTTTCCGACTCCTGAGGAACCGAGAAAACAATATGTCTTGCCCTTGGTTATGTATCTTTTAAGATCATCCAATCCTTTGTTGTTTATAATACTGGTTGAAATTATATCAATGCTCGGAAATCTGTTTTTTAACTGAGTTAATTTTTCATTTAATTCTTCTCCGGAGAGAAGGTCAATTTTGTTCAGTATTATTGCCGGCCTTACTCCGCCATTTTCTGCGATGGCAAAATACCTCTCAAAACGATTCAGATTATAATCCCTATCAACCGATTCAACTACAAAAGCAACGTCAATATTGGCGGCAATAATTTGAATCTCGTTTTTCTCGCCGATTCTATTCCTATCTCCGTATTTTCTTTTGATTAGCGTTCTTCTCGGCAATATTCCGGCAATTACCGCCTGGTTATCGTCAATTTCTTTTATAGCAACCCAGTCGCCAACCGCAGGATAATCTTCTCTGGATAAGGCATTAAATATCTGTTTGCCGGTTACTTTGGCAAAATATTTTCCATCTGTATTTTTAACTTTGTACGCTCCTTTGTGTTCGGAAATAACCCGAGCAACGGAAAAATCACTTAGTTCAAGCTTATTTTTATTTTCTTCAAAAAACGGGCCATACCCCAAATCTTCAATTTTTATTTTTTCTTTATTATCCATTTTTTACGGAACTGGGTTGTTTAATATAATGTTGAAACTTTTTGCAAGGGTTTAGTAAATAATTGCCCCAATTGCTATAACAATATCAAAAACTGTCATTATTCCGTTTAGAACAATAAGCGGTTTTTCTTTATGAATAATGCCATAAACAATCCAGACTATTCCTGTGAATGCATATGCGAACCAGGAAATTGGCGATACCCCGGCTCCTATTTTGTAATGCCAAATTTGCCAGATTTGAGGCAACGTCATTAACGGGTTTATCATCCCGACAAAATATATAAAACGATCAATAAAGTTTTTAAACTTATCGGGATGGGGATATTGTTCTAAGTTTTGATAGATTCTTTTTCTTAACGAAAGATGGTGGATATTGAGCATATTTTTATTATTTATTCTATCAAAAAACCGCTCAGGTGGCGATTTAATTGTGAACATAACTTCTAACCGTTAGACCCAATAATGCCAATTTTAAGCGATCTTGGAGTATTTAACAACGTATCTCGAGCGCGTCAAAAAGTGACAAAAGTGACACGAAAATGAGATATTCTCGTGTCGCTTTCGATGCAAATATTATGTATTTATGTTTTTGAATTACCGCCTAAGTAAAGGTTTTTGCTTTCCACAAGTTTCTGCCACATTAGCAGAAACAAGCAAGTCTGAATCTTTAAGAGTCAAAACTTCAGTCTTTGCGTTACATGCTTTGCACATAGGAACTATATAGGTACTAAAATTAAGAAGATCGGCTTTCTTAACGTGAGCTCCTACCTCTGGTTTTTGATAACACATGGATATAGAACAGTAATTAGGAAGAGGTTTCCCGCTAATCTTTACCCAATGATCTAACCAAGTGCCACATGTACAAGTTTTGTCACTTGTACCACTAAGATTTTTAATTTGTATTTCCATTGATGTTTTTAATTTATTAAATAATCAATATCGACCTTTTTATTTGTGTTGGATATTAAACCTTGGTTTTTCTTTCCGAATGATTGATTTCTCAATCTTATGTGCTAAAGCTTTTGTTTTGGCTTGAGCATACTGGAATTTTACTCCTCCAGGTATTGCATCTTTCTTGAATTTCTTATGTTCTAATAATCTTTCTTGGGGACGACTGCGTCCAGCAATTCCAGTATATATATTGTCGCCGGACTGACTCTTAATTTTATATATAATGGCTTTGTTTTTTGGAACTTTGGCAATGTTAACCTTAGTAAATTTTTGAGATGGATGAAATTTAGTCATGGTGTCTTGTTTTATTATTAATTATGACCTTTACTGAATAATTTTTAATATATACACAAATTGACAATTATCGGTCCAATTACTCTATAAATTTGCCAAACAATCAGAAATGCAAATAACAAATAGAAAGCTACCGTAGTTACTTTTTCCCAGGACCACTTTTCACTTTCAATATTTTTATAGTCGCTTTTTACCTTATCTATCAGAGATTTTCCAAAACTAATCACAATATACAACCCACCAACAACTAGCAGACTCTTTAGTGCATTATTGCTAGCGAGCGTCAGTTTGGAAGCGGGTACTTCACAATATGATTTAGACAAATATATTAACAGAGAAATTTCTGCTGCCACATAAAACAGAGCTTTCAAAACAGCCAGACCGGCAGCGATCGTAAAAAATAAAAGTAAAATACCAAAAACAATAAAACTAACTATTAGCATTACTTCAGAAAAGTAATTACCTAACACCAAGAATCCCAAGATCAAAATTACAGCAATCGTCACAGAAGCTATAATTTGATAGGTCTTTTTATTAAATTGATTATTAAAAAGAATCATTATTTAGTTTTGAATTCATTAACTATAAGGTCGCCGAAAATTTTTGAATTCTTTGAAATAAAGTCAGAGATAACCTCCGCGTGCTGATCTGACATCGTCTTAGCTTGTCTCATTTTCTTAGTAAATAGATCGAGTAAGTCAGAAGGTATGACGAGTTTATTAATTGCCTCCAACCATTTATTAAGGAGTTCGGCATCGGTAAAGATGCTAGAATTTATCATTCTCGAAATGATATTCTTAAGAAAGTTGGAATCACCACCGTGTTCGTGAGGAAGTTTATAATTTATATATTCCAAAAATATTAAGGCCTCGTTAGCAGAATTAAGTAAACTATTAAACACAAGAGCCTTTTCATCATCAGTTAGTTTATTTTTTATAGATAATCTGATTAAAAGATCTGTTTTTGTCTTTGTCCTTTCTATTAAACCAGACCGAGCAAAACTATCTGTAACCAAGAATTCTTTACCAAGTGTTTTTAGTATTATGTCAGAGTTATTACTAGTATCCGCTACATAATCTTTAATATATGTATTTACTGCGTCCCTACTAGGATTCAAATCAACATTTATTTTCTGGAATATTTTTATACACAAAGATCTTTCTTCAATAGTTTTTTGAGCACTGTACCAACTAAAAATCCGCGTAGTGAATGTATTAAGAATTGGACCAATAACGCTACCGTCATCACGAGAGGGTATCGCTTGTTTATCTAGAAAATCTAAACTCTTCTCCAGGACAAGGATTCTCGCATCATCATTTTCAACCAATGGTGGCCATCCCAATAAATTATTTAAGAGATAAATTCCGGAACGATAAAATTCTGAGCTAAAAGGTTTCAGCGCAGATATCACATCCAAGATATTTTTTAGAGTATTGATATCAAGGTTAGCCCCTTTCTCAGACTCTGGAAAAACTGTTTGATATTTAATATGTTCAATGAAGTTGTTTTTTGCACTAACTATTTTTTTATCATTTAAATTAAAATTACCTTTGTTTTCTTCAGAGTTTAAAACTTCGAATAATGTCTTAAGGAATTTAATTCTGTCTTTTTCTATACTTTCTATTGATGAGGCGTAATTCATTATAGAAACCAGTTTACTACTAAGTTCCTTTTTATTAGCAGCAGACAATCCTTGCAGACCTTTACTAAAAAATCTGTTAAAATTTAATTTATCTAAATATTTCACGAATACATCATCATGTATATTCTTAAATACTAAAAGAAACATTTCCTGAAAATGTTTAAGATCGTCAGGTGGAATTATTGATTGGGATGAGAGAAATATATTGAATAGAAGATTCTCGTTTTTTTGGTTTCGTCTACAATAATCAATTATTAATTTTCCGAGTTGTTCTATTTTGTTATTAGATTTTATTGATTCATATATTTTGTTGGCATCTGGTATTCGTCCGTCCAATAAAGAAGAAACGAAACTATCCCATTCAGGAATCATTTTTTGCTCATCACTTTGTCTAATAGAAAAATAAATATCCTGGTACTCTTCATCATTAACTGGAGAAGTCCTCTCTAAAAATTCAACTATTTGATCCTTATTTGAACTATTTTCTAAGCTATCAACAATCTCTGATAATTTATCGCCAGTTCGAAGAATATGATTTTCTATATTCGTGTACAGAGTAGGCCACTTCATTCGTAAGACAAGTACCTTAGCTAAAAAAGCTATATGATCCCTTTCTATTATTCTTGAAATGCCTCGTTCTTTTGCTAACAAGTAAAGAGAGATCAGCGAATTAATGAATTGAATTATTTCTCGAGGGTTATCCCTGAATGCGTAACTCAGAATAAATACTAAATCATAGTTATCATGAAATTCGTCAATTAACGTTTGATTTAACTTATCAATGATAAGTTTATCTAATTCAATGTTAAGAAATTTCGGTATTTTGAATGAATAGTTAAACAATTTTCTCAAGTACTCCTCTGTATCAAAACCGGGACCATATTCTTTAGACAACTGGTCATTTAGAGCCTTGTTGTCACAAGGCATTATGAATACAGTTTTATTTTCTACCTTTTCATCATGATATTTGTCGTCAGATAAAAAAGTTTTAATATCTCCCAGCAAACGCACTGCTTCGACGCTTGAAAGACGATCTAGGTTGTCTATTATTAATATCAAGTTTTTCTTCTGGATTTTAGAAAGAACTTCTATAAAATATTCTTCAAATCCCTCAGCCGAATCTGTTCTGTTAAAAGTTTTTTCACCCTGAAATTGTTTTATTGATTCAAGTATAAACGTTATTAATATACCAATAATTCCAAGATCTGAGAGTCTTTTTGCTAGATCTATATAATTTGCAGAAAGAATTGGTGTAATAAATTGTCTAAAAATTAAAACTGCAATAAAAGCAAATATTAAAATCGTTAATGTTCTGAATAAAAAATTTCCCAGAAATAATTTTATACTATCCATCCATTTTAAATTGTACGGAATGGACAGTGATTGATTTAGTTTTTCCTTATAGTTAAGATTTAACCTTAACTCTTGGTCCAAATTTATCAAAAATTGCCTACGGAAAGAATCTCTTTGATATTTCCACGTATCGAAGTAAACTACTTCATACTCATTCTCGTTTGAAAATTTATCCTTTATAATTTTGCATATGGTAGTTTTCCCTACACCCCATTGTCCATACAATCCTATATTAAAAGGTTTGGGTGCTTCTTTGATAACCTCAATAATGCTGTTTGCTATTTCCTGATGGCCAAAATAATCGCCGTCTATATTCTCTAGAGGTTTATCTTCCAGAACCCGGAATTTAATTTTACCCGCCATAGTATTTATCTAGGTTTCTTAATTACATCAATGACCTTTCCGCTTATCATGAAGTCATCACCTTCATGAATAAATATGGGCAAATAGTTTTCAGTGGATTCTGATTCAAGAATAATGAGTTTTTCTTTCTTATCCTCTCTATATTTTTTGATTGTTCCCATTCCGTCTATTACTGCTACAATAATATCTCCGTTTTTTGGATTTTTGTATGATTTATCTACAACAACAAAATCACCGTCTTCAATTACAACACCTTCACGAATTTCAGCCTTATTCATTGACGGCCCCTCGGCAATAAGGACAAAAAGGTCATGTTTTTTTCTCGGGAGCAGTTTTGACGATACTTTCAAATATCCTTCAATCCTCTCGTCTGCAAATATGGTTGCTGGACCACAATTTGCGGCTCCTACGATAGGAAGTGAATATACTTGATTCTTGCCAGAATCCTGCCCAAAACCCCTGCTAACAGGCCTTATGAAGCCCTTTTTGAGGTTTATTTGCAGTAATCCGGCCTTTTCTAGCTGTAAAAGGTGGTGTTTTACAATCTGGGGCTTATTTTCAACCCCAATAATCTTTGCTATTTGGCGTAGGCTCATTGAGCCTAAATCCTGGTGCTTAGAGAGGTTCAAAAGCTCTATTTGAATTTTATTCATAATTCCATTATAGCATATTTTTAAGTCAAATGCAAATATATATGTAAAATAGTTTTACATACTTGACAGCCAAAATGATGAGAATCTTCAGAACTTTGGTATGAGGCTTTAAATTCTGATAAAAATTCTTGGGGAGAGTAGGGGTTCAGAGTAGTAAAAAATAAACCTGGTATAAAAGATCTAATCTGGTAGGATAAATAACAAAAAAAGACGCACGCCTCTCGGCGCGTGTCTTTTGTTATGATATGTCTCGATCGGAATAACTCCGCTCAAGTTGGCTGGGGGACAAGAATTCTCCTTCAACTCAATTCTACTCCGTCGAGTAGAATTGGTCTAGACACCGACTCGCGTTACGCTCTGCTGAGCGGAACATGCTCCGTCGTTCGAATCCCTGACAAAAGCAAAGCAGTTTGCTTTTTTCCCCGCAAAATAAAATACACCGCAAAAGTGTATTTATTTTGCTGGGGGGATAGGAATCGAACCTATATACTGGGCTTCAAAGGCCCATGTCCTACCGTTAGACGACCCCCCAAGACTTTATAAAATTAAACCAAAAAGCCTCTTAATTCAAGAAGGTTTTTATATAACCCGAATAAATTTGGTATAATTTCCATATGAACATTCACCCGATTATTGTGCATTTTCCGATAGCGCTTCTGATTACCTATGCGATTATTGAAATATTGCCTTTAACCAAATGGTATCCGCGTTTTCCCTGGGACCCGATAAAATTTTTCCTTGTCTTTTTTGGGACAATAGGGGCTCTGGCAGCTCTCGGTACCGGCTCATTAGCCGAACATTCTTCGCAATGGACTCTAAGGAGCGTGCTTAGTGTACACAAAACATTTGCCGGCGCTACGACGGTAATTTTTGGGATTCTCGCCGGCGCATATGCGGTCAGATGGTTTACCCTGCAGTATTTGGAATTATTGCCCGGATTTTCCGGAGTGTTCTCTTTTTTCAGAAAGATTGCCGACTTTATACTTAAACGCCGGATTGCCATTCCCATGGCGATAATCGGATTGGCGGCGATGCTGGTGACAAGTGTTTTGGGAGGAATAATAGTTTATGGGCCCAACTTGGATCCCTTTACCAAATTTATATACTCGATCTTTTTTGGTTGAGCGAATAATTTAAATTCTTATTAATAAATAAAAAAACATATCCTAAAGATATGTTTTTATGGCAAATATTATTTTTCCGGTAGGGGAATGGCCTTATGTTTTTTGATGTCCGTTATCTTGTTCTTTTCGTCAACAAATACGACAACCGGATTTAGTTCCTCCATCTCCGATGGTTCCAGCCAGGCTTCGGCAAGGACAATAATTTTATCTCCCGGTTGGAAATGCCGTGCCGGCGGGCCATTGAGGCAAACATCACCGTTACCTTTTTTTCCGGCCATTACATACGTCTGCCAGAACATACCGTTGGAAAGATTTGTGATATTCACGTATTGAAACGGCTTGATGCCGCTTTTTTCAAGCAGCTCCTGGTCTATGGTAATAGAACCGACATAGTTTAAGTCGGCCTGAGTTACCGTCAGCCTATGAAGCTTTGCCATGCATACTCGTATAAACATATTATTATTCTACAAAGCGATTGTTCGGAAAGCAAACCGCATAAATTATTTAGGCAAATATAAAGGCTGTGCTATTATATTCATATGGAAGAAAAAAATAACCAACTTTCACAAAATCATACCTTTCGTCCGAACAAGGGGAAGAATCTGGAGATAGATGTTAACGGCCAAACCTATCTTCGTCTACCGATAAAAACAGATATTATCACCGACAGGGACGACCTGATGAGACTTTTGGATAAATATATCAAACCCCATCTTTTAAAAGACGACTTAATTTTTGTCAGTGAAAAAGTAGTTGCCGCAACTCAAGGCAGAATTATAAATATGAATGATATCAAGCCTTCAAAGCTGGCTTATTTTTTGGCAAGCAAAGTAAACAACCGCTACGGCACAAAAGATTTCCGTGGATTCGGTCATGGCACCGGAATGGCGATGCAGCTTTTTATAGAACAAGCCGGAATCCTGCGAGTTCTTTTTGCCGCCGCTATTGCCGCTATTACCAGACCTCTGGGAATCAAAGGCCTTTTTTATGTTATTTGCGGCAAAAAAGCTAAATCCATAGATTGCCCGATGTCTTTTGTTATTCAACCTTATACCCATTATGCAAAACTTCCTCCGATAAACCCCATGGGGGTAGCCAAAGAGATTAAAGAGCGGTTCGGAAACGATGCGGTTATTATTGATGCCAATTATCTAGGAGCTTTTTCTTTGGGAAAATCAAACAAGAAAATAAAGGAAAAATTCATCCGGGAAGTTGTCCGTGACAATCCCGCCGGCCAGTCTGATGAGATGACGCCTTTTTTCATAATAAGAAAAAAATAGTACTTGACGCATATTCTGTTTAAGAGCAGGATTATCGGTAGAACTCAACAGAGGAGGGCTTAATGCTAAGGAAAAATTACCAAATGGACGTCTGGAAAAATACAGGCGCTAATTGGGACCTGCCGGTAGTTAGAGTTGACGATTTTCTCAACCCATTTGCGGACTATGGAGGAGTCGAAATGTTTGTTGCTTTGGGATACCACCTTCCTTTTGAATCGCTTAAGTTTCTGGCAGTTTTGGGAATGCTTCAGGACGCGAGAGAGTCGGGGATTTTTCAGGAAGGGGACTCTCTTGTGGAAGCAACTTCGGGCGCTACGGGTTTGGTACTTGCCAAGCTCGCTCTGGCCGATCCTTTTTGTGCCAGTCGGGTTGTCGCGATTATGAAAGAAGATGCGCCGCTTGGGAAAAGCAAGCCGCCGTTTTTTGCCGGTGCGGAAGTCTGGCCGCCGCAAAAAGGGCTAAGCCCGATTGCGACTGCAAGAAAATTGGGTGGAGGCGGATGGAAACCCAGCGGATGGAAAAAGTCCGACGATGGATTTTTGAATCTGGACCAATACGCCAATCCGGCCAATAAGATTCTTTATCGCGATTGGTGCGTTCCTAAGATTCTGGAAAAGGTTCCGGACCTTAACATTCTTGTCGCTCCTATAGGAACCGGAGGAACCATTATCGGATTAAACGAGGGATTCAGGGCCAGGCTGGAAAATTTCAGAAGCGTGGGCGTTATGTGCGCTTCGGGAAATGAGATTCCGGGTATGCGTGATATTGAAGGGATGAAAGAAATTACTCAGCCTTGGCGCGAAGCGGTGGATGAATGCGTTAGGGTCAAGACATCTTCGGCATATCTTTCGGCTTTGTGGCTCAATTGGATAATGGGTGTAACATCGGGTGCAAGCGGTGGAGCAACTTTTGCCGGCGTTTATCATCTGCTCAACACGCATGATAATGACGACACTCTCGATTCTCTGAGGAATCCGAAAGACGGCAAGATCCGCATCGTGGTTATTATTCATGACGGATGGCGGCCGTATATCGTGGACAGATTTCATACTTTCCTCAAGTTGGAGGATCAACAGTACGAATCGGCGCGTTTGCCCTGGGAAGCTCTTTAATTAATAAACTGCTGCAAGTAATTAACTTCGGCGGTTTTTTTATTTGGTATAATATATACAAAGGTCGTAACTGAAACTGAAAAATATCACTATGATGTTAAACACGAAGAAGTTCGCCCTTGCAGCCGGAATTTTTTGGAGCGCATTTATGTTCATTTTTACGATAATTTCGGCCGGAACCGGATATGCTTTCGATTTTATGCATTTATTTGTCCAGATATATCCGGGGTATGACGTTACCTATATGGGTAGCATTTTAGGGCTCGTCTACGGATTCTTTGACGGCTTTATCGGCTGTTATATTTTTGCCTGGCTTTACAACAAGCTTCAAAAATAATCCAAAACAGACCTCCCGGTAGAAATTAGCTGTCTTTCGGGAGGTTTTGTTGTATACGGACTCAAAATATAAAATCGCGATATTTTCATAGACATAGAGCCACGAGCTTGATTTATCCTTAAAAAGTTGGATAATAGCACTAACATATGAATATAAAGAAATCAGCCATATTGGCAATTGTGGCAGTGGTCGTTTTAGGGGGCTTTATTACTGCCGGAGTGACTCATTCCCAACAGGCGGGAGCGCCTTTTGCGCAGACAAATCAGGCCACTATCGTTTCCGATAATAGCGCAACTTTATACGGACAATTGAATCCTAACGGCTATCAGACGTCTTATTATTTTGAATACGGGACTACTCAATCACTTGGCAATTTCACGTCGTCTCAGACGATGAACGGATCATATTCGCAGAACAATGTTTCAATGGCTGTCTCGGGACTTATGTCGGGAACGACTTATTACTTTCGGTTAAGCGCGCAGAACCAATACGGTACCAGCCAGGGAAATATTCTTTCGTTTTCAACCACCAGTTATGGGACGACAAACTCCGGCAATGTTTCGGTATCTACTAATGCGGCTACGGATATAACAAATAATTCGGCTACGCTTATAGGTTTTGCCGCAACCACCAACTCGCAAAGCTTGGGATGGTTTGAATACGGAACCGATTATTCAAACTTAAATCAAAAAAGCCTGACTACGGTTATAAGCACATCTGATTATTACCGGACTAATTCGTCCAATTCGTTTTTCAGATATTCGGCGACAAATTTAAATTCCGGAACGACTTATTACTTTAAGGCGGTTCTCCAAAATAACGGACTTACGTCTTATGGACAGACACTTTCGTTTACCACAACCGGCTCATCGTATTACAACTACAACAATTATACTCAGCCGATAAATTACACCTACACTCCGCCGACAAACTATGTCTATACCCAACCGGTTCAGACCACTCCGACGGTTACATATGTGCCTCAATATATTTACGCCACAAACCCTCAGACACAGCCCGTTTATTATGACAGCCAACCATATTACACTCAGCCGACTATTTCATATACATATTACTCAAATCCTTATGCCCAGAATTTGGGAAATTATCCCAACCAAGGAACGTATTATTACACCCCGACAGCCGGCTCTTACTCTCCTTTGCAGGCATCCGTGGTTTCGGTAACCTCATCGTCTCTGGCCTCGTTTGGGGCAATACTGCTGATAGCGATATTCGTTCTCTTAGGAGTTCTGCTTTCAAGAAAAAGAAGTTAAACAAAAACCCCGGCTTAAACCGGGGTTTTTGTTAGCAGGCAATCCTGACGAGTTCTAATACATAAGAGCCGCAACGATGACAACTATGTTAATGAAGAAGTTTGCAATGTTCGATATGATTATCGGTTTTTCTTTGTGTACTACTCCATAAATTGTCCATACGATATTGGCTGAGGCAAAACATATCCAGGAAACAACAGAAACTCCGGCCGAGCTTTTTACGGCAAATATCTGATATGCCTGAGGGATAGTCACTACCGGAGTCAATAAAGCGGCGGCATAAACCGCTTTATCAATTAAATTTTTTAATCTTTCCGGATGCGGATACGGGTCAAGTGTTTTGGAGGCTCTTTTTCTGAGATTTATGTGGTGTATCGGAAGCATTTTTATTTCTTTAAGTTTTCTATAATAGCCACTTCAAAGGGAACTATGGGAAATGGATTATATTTCATCTGGGAATAGGCGGTTATAAGTGATTTTAATAAGTTTATGGTTTTGTCGGTATCGGCGATGGCCGCGTGTTGTTTTATTTCTTTGATTTCCGATTCGGCTAATTCGCGTATAAACATTGTTTCCAGGGAAGGATTGAGGTGCAATGAAAGCACCCGGCGCAGATATTCGGTGATATCTTTATTGAACTGAAACATATTGTATCCCTGATTGGAAATGTCATACAGATATTCCAGAGATTTTTGCAGATCTCCTTTAATCAGCAGGTCACACATTCCGATTGTTTTTGAAAAATCCACCTTGCCTAATATATCCTCCACATTTTGAACGGTAATGTTGGCTCCGCGCAAAGAAATAATCTGGTCCAAAAGAGACTCGGCGTCGCGCAGACTGCCGTCGGCAAGATAGGCGATCATCTCCAGGGCTTCTTTGTGATGGGATATTTTTTCCGATTTTAAAATCGATTCGAGTTTGGTAACAATTTCCTGCAGGGTAAGTTTTCTGAAATGAAATCTTTGCGTGCGGGAAATTATGGTTGCGGGAACTTTTTCATATTCGGTTGTGGCAAGGATAAAAATCACATGCTGAGGAGGTTCCTCCAGGGTTTTTAACAGTGCATTAAATGCCTGAATGGTAAGCATATGCACCTCATCTATAATAAATACTTTGTATTTGTATAAAGAGGGGAGAGTTTTGATGTTTTCTTTTAAATCCCTGATTTCGTCAATGCCTCTGTTGGAAGCGGCATCTATCTCAACTACATCCAGCATCTGTCCCGAATCAATAGTCAGACAGGCCTGGCATTTATTGCAAGGCTCTCCTTTTTTGGCAAATTCCGGGTCTTTCTGGCGGGTTTCACATTCGGCGATTTTAGAAAGAATTCTGGCTATAGTTGTCTTTCCGGTGCCTCGGGGGCCATAAAAAAGATAAGCGTGAGCCAGCTTACCTTCCGCGGCCGAGTTTTTTATTATCGTCGTTATGTTTTCCTGGCCAATAACATCGGCGAGTTTTTTGGGGCGATATTTTCTGTATATTGCGAGAGCCATAGATAGGGATAGTATAGAAAAAAGCCGGAATTAAAACAAGAATAAAAAAATCCGGAAAACAACATTCCGGATTACTCCGCATACTCGACGGCAACCCTTTTTAACAGGAAACAGTCAACCCTTTTAATGATGAGTTTATTGTTAGCGGGTGATTTTTCGTCCAGTAGATATCTTATGCACAATTCTCCCGAAACAATCAATTTATTGATAACTTTTCTTGCGGCCAGAGTTCTGAATTTATGGGGGATTGCGGAGACTAGAACGTAAGATCCATCCTCGGGAAAAAGGCTGTCCATAATATCCGATCTCATCAAAAGATAGTCCGAATCTTCTTTTGTAAGACGAACAAGTGATGCTTTCTTCTTTCGGACGAGCACGTTTTCCATTACCGCTCCCCGGATAGCTGAACTTAATCTATATCAAAAATAGGTGTTTGTAAAAGAGATGGCGGTTTAATAAAAAAACCGCCCAAATTATGAGCGGATACCAATTATTGGCTTAGGTTTTCCAACTCTCGGACAAGTTCGGCAATGGCGTCAAACCCGCCCTGCCAGAACTTTTCGGAAGCGATATCAATTCCGGCTTTGGCCAGAATATTTCCCGGAGAATCCGAACCGCCGGCGGAAAGAATCTCCAGATACTTCGGCTTGAAGCTTTCGCCTTCGGTCTGATACATCTTATAAAGCGAGTAGACAAGAAGCTCCCCAAAAGCGTAAGCGTAAACATAAAACGGCGTGCTGTAGAAATGGGGAATTGTTACCCATTCCCATCTGAAGTCCTCACTCAATTCAAGCGAGTCGCCGAATTGATCGCGAAGATTGGAAAGATAAATTTCGCTTATTTCATCAGCCGTCGCGCCCTGTACTGCCATCTTGTGGGCTGCAATCTCCCAAAGGGCAAAAAATCCTTGGCGTCCGACCGTGGCATAAGTTCCATCAATCATTCTTGCCAGCAAGTAACGCTTAACCTGAATATCGCTTTCTTTTTCCAAAAGCGCATTCATCAGAAGCATTTCCCCGAAAGTTGAGGCGGTCTCGGCTAACGGCAAAGCGGAATGATGGGTATGAATGGAATGTTCTTTTGCCATCTGGCTGTGAACTGCATGTCCAAGTTCATGAGCCATTGTCTCCACATCCTCGACATTCCCCTGATAATTCAAAAGGACCCAGGGGGCAAATTGAGGAAGCGGAGTTGAACAGAATGCTCCATCGTGTTTTCCTTTACGGACTTGAGCATCAATGTGATTGTCTGTGAAAACTTTACGGGCATACTCTTCCATTTTAGGAGAGAATTTTCCGAATACTTCAAAAACCAAATTTGATGCTTCTTCAAAACCATATTCTTTCTGGGGCATTGGCAGGGGAGCATACAAATCATAACGGCGAAGCTTGGAAACTCCGAGCCATTTTGCCTTAAGCTTGAAATATTTTTGAAATACTCCGGCATTCTTTTTTACCAGAGCGAGAAGCATTTCAATAACCGAGTCGGGGATGTTGTTTCCCAGATTCCTTACCGAAATCGGAGATGAAAATCCGCGAAGCTTAACGGTCTCGTTGTAGTAATCCCGCACAATAGCAGAATAGATATAAGCCAAAACCGGTCCGGTTTCACTAAACACCCTGAAAAATTCTTTGAATCCGGCCTCGCGAAGTTTCGGGTCCTGATTGTGGCGATACGTTTCCAATTCTCCCCGGGTCATGGTTTTCTTTTCTCCGTCGATTTCAAGCGTAAATTCAAGCTTATCGGTCAGAAGCGAATAGAGATTATTCAAAGCATTGGAGCCGGTAGTATCCTTAAGATTGATAGCCTGCTCGACCGGTTCGGAGAGAGTATATGGCTTGAACAATCTCATGTGCTTAAGCCAGTAACTTTCGGTTCCGGCCGCTTGCATCAGCCTTTCGGCGCTTTCATTGTCCAGATCCTTCCACCAGAGGGAAAAGAAAAGCGTTCTGTTCCCCGCATCGGTGAAAATATCGTTGAGCTTTTCCATAAGCGCAAGTGCCGCCTGATTCTGGGTATCTTCTTCGAATTTCAGACCCGCATATGAACTGAGTTTTTCTCCGGCAATATTTTCCGATTCAATATCCGACAAGAACAGCTTAAATTCATCAACTGTCATATCGGCCTTGAGTTTGGATCTCCAGGATTCAACAATCTTAACCTTTGACTCAAAATCGGCGAGAGCCAGGCTGACCGCATCGGCCGCGCTGTCATCCAAAAGTTCGGCCAGAGACCATTTCGGAAGGGATTGGTTTGTTTTTGGTTTGTCCATAGTTTACTCCTTTGCGTCAACGAACTGGCTCGATTATCGGCAATATCCGAGCCGGTGTCAATCCTGCATCTTTTATTGACTGCCTAAGGCATAATGAACGAAGCTTGAGCCAACAAAAGGTGCGGGATCGACGCTGTTTTTTTACTGTTTATTCATTGGATTATTACATAATTTATGGTAGTCTGTCATTATGTACGAGGTGAAGACTCTTGCTTACTCGGGACCGCTTGAAAAACTGCTGGAGTTAATAGAAGCCAAAAAGATGGATATAACTCAAATCAGCCTTGCTGAGGTTACGGCTGATTTTTTGTTATATGTAAACTCCATAAAGGAAGAAACTCAAAAGACGGAGAACGATTCCGATGAAGAGACAAAGGCGCAGGCGTTGAGGATACTTGCGGATTTTTTAGTTGTCGCATCCCAGCTTATTTTGATAAAATCAAAAGCGCTTCTGCCGGAGCTCTCCCTTACCGAAGAGGAAGAAAATGAAATGCACGATTTGGAAGCGCGTCTGAAAATCTACAGCCAGCTCAAACCTATGTTTGCTTCGGTAAAGAACGAGTGGTTAAAATCTTCGAGGCTTTATTCAAGAACCATGCTTCTTTCCCAACCGGTTGTTTTCTATCCTCCTAAAAAACTTACCCTCAAAAATATGAGCGAATCACTTGATCGGTTGCTCAACACCCTAGGTTCATTTTTTCTGGATAAGGAAACAATCAAGCGCCAACTCTTTACGCTTGAAGATAAAATATCAGAAGTCACCAAAAAAATTGCCCAAGGCATTTCTAAATTTTCCGAAATTATCGGCCGCAAAACAAAAAATGAAGTCATCGTGATATTTCTTGCATTGCTTCATTTGTTGAGAGAAAATACTTTTGCTGTCAGCCAGGATAAATTATTTGATGAAATTAAAATAGAGAAATTAAACCAATCCGCATAATTTTATGAATGACTCTTCAAATATCGAAAAAATAGCCAGCCAGATGGAAGCCCTTCTTTTTATTTTTGGAGAATCGTTGGATAAGAAAAAAATTTCCTCAACTTTGAAAGTGAGCGAAGAAGAAGTAGAAAATGCCGCCGCCATGTTAAGGGAACAATATTCCGATTCCAAAAGGGGGATAATCCTGATGGAAAATTCCGGTAAATATATATTGGCGACAAAGCCGGAACACTCTATTCTTGTCGAAAAATTCATCACCGAAGATTTGAAGGAAGAATTGACACCCGCTGCATTGGAAACGCTTTCAATAATTTCATATTTCGGTCCGGTGACCAGAGCTCAGATAGATTTTTTGCGTGGAGTCAATTCGAGTTTTATTTTAAGAAGTCTTCTTATCCGCGGCCTTATTGAAAGAAAAACAGCAAAAGGACTGGCATTTGAATATGAGGTAAGCTTTGAATTTCTAAAATTTATGGGCATTGACCACGTAAGCAAAATGCCTAAATATGATGAATATCAAAAGCTTAAGGATCAGTATTTTTCCGAAAGAACCGAGGAAACAAAATCGGCCGAACCTCAGGAATCTCCTTTGGCTGAAACCGCTTCAACTCCCTAATTTATATTTTTATGAGATATCAAGCATTAATCCTATTAATTATAATTCTCGTATTTTCCTATGCTTTTAGGGATACGAACGTATTTTCTCAAGTTGACCATAATGGAATCGGCCAACAGGCGGTTATTATAGACTCGGTTCATTTAGAATCGTCACCGGCAGCAGTCAAAAATAACGAATCCCTGATAGCCGACATTCAAGGCTCCATTGCTACTTCTCAGGAACCCCTGTCTTCCACTTCTGACTCAAATTTGAATCCGACCGTAAATTCAATAGAAAAAAATCAGACCGATACATCGATCGTCGAAAAATCCATAATAACGGAAGCGACGTCCACAACAAACGAGTTGTGTGTTCCCATTCAAGCCAAAAACTTTTTGGTTCAGACTATTTCGGGGGCAAGTATTTTATACGAAAAAAATTCACAGAACCGGTGGCCTATAGCTTCCATATCCAAATTAATGACTGCCGTTGTTGCTTTGGAAAATATCAATCAGTCCAGTGTAATTACCGTTACTCCGGAAATCAGCAAGGAGACTGACGGAAATTCAACTCTTCCGACCGGATCTTCATACAGCGCCAACGACTTGCTTAAAGCGATGCTTACAATTTCGAGTAACGACGCCGCGTTTGCTCTGGCTGATAGTTTCGGAAGAGATGCTTTCGTGCAAAAAATGAATCAGAAAGCAAAAGATTTATCTATGAGTCAGACAACTTATTATGAACCCTCGGGACTTTCTTATCTGAATCAATCAACGGCGCACGATTTGTTTCTTTTGGTGTCTTATATTAAACAGCAATATCCGATCATCTTTGATATTACCCGTCAAAAAACAAATACTATCCGCGACAAAAATACCGGTAAAAGAACAACGCTGACAAATATAAACGAATTTGCCGGAAGAAAAGATTTTTTCGGAGGAAAGACCGGTTACATAGACCAATCGGAAGGAAATCTCGTGTCATTATTCAGTAAAGATGGTAAAATGGTATTTATAGCGGTACTTGGCAGTCCGGACAGATTCGGAGATACCGCCAAAATAGTATCCTGTATCCAATAGAATTTTTATCCATGACAAGCTCCCAAGTTATAAGAGTTTTGATTTTAACCGGAATATCTTTTTTTGTGGCGCTTTCGCTTACGCCGGTAGTAACCCGCATTCTGTATAAATACAAAGCCGGTAAACAAATCCGTAGCAGTGAAAGTGCTCCGGTTTTTTATTCATTGCATCAAAAAAAAGAGGGGACGCCGACAATGGGGGGTGTAATAATATGGGTCACGGTATTGGGATTATCGGCGGTCTTTTTTTTATTGAATTATTTTTTCGGAGGATTTTGGTCTCGATTGAATTTTATAGACAGGGGTCAAACTTATTTGCCGATAGCAATTATGCTCATTGCCGCAATTTTGGGATTAACCGACGACATTTTAGGAGTCAAAAGGATTGGACCTCATGGAGGCGGAATATCCATAAAACACAAGCTGCTGATGTATTTTATAATCGCTCTCGCCGGAGCTTACTGGTTTGCGGTTAAACTTGGCTGGTCAACGCTATATGTTCCTTTTTTGGGACTTACTGAAATAGACGGCTGGTATATTCCACTGTTCCTTTTTATCATCGTGGCTACGGCTTTTTCGGCCGATATCACCGATGGCTTGGACGGACTTTTGGGAGGGGTTTCTCTTTTTTCTTTCGGGTCTTTGGCGGTGGTATCTTTCGTTTTGGGACGCTATGATTTGGCCGCATTTTCTTCTATGATTGTAGGAGCACTGCTCGCTTTTCTTTGGTTTAATATTTATCCGGCAAGATTTTTTATGGGAGATACCGGCTCAATGGCGCTGGGAATAACATTGGGAGTTGTCGCTATGCTGACCAATACCGTTTTGTTCCTGCCGTTTTTTGCTCCGATTCTCGTCATTGAATCGATTTCGGTGATTATCCAGACGATATCAAAGAAATTTTTCAAAAAGAAAGTTTTTATATCCACTCCCATTCACCATCATTTTGAAGCCTTGGGATGGCCCGAGTCCAGAGTGACTATGAGGTTCTGGATAATCTCCGCTATCTCAAACGGTTTGGGTTTGGTGCTTTTTTTCCTTTCCCGTGTGATATTGCGTTAATTTCCGGAAATATTTTCGAATTTTAAAAACAATTATGGTAACGCTTATTAAAAATGTCATCGTAATTGACGGAAGCGGAAAACCTCCTATAAAGGGAGACGTTTTAATGCGTGATGAAAAAATTCTGGCGGTAGGAAGCTTTCCTCAATACAAAGCTGATAATGTCATCTTTGGAAACGAAGGGTATTTGTGCCCCGGTTTTATAGACCCCAACGCCAGTTCAGACAGATATCTGACAATGTTTCAGTCTCCTTTACATAAGGATTTTTTACTCCAAGGCGTAACCAGTATAATGCTTGGCCAGTGCGGATTTTCATTGGCGCCATCATTTTACGGGACAAATCTTGCGCATTTGGATAGCTGGACAAGAACCAATCGTATAAATGTAAATTGGAGAGGAGTCGCCGAGTTTCTTAAGGTTGTTGAAAGTTATGGAATGGGAGTCAACATCGGCACTCTTGTGGGACATAAAGTCATCCGTGAAGATATAATAAAAAACCCGAACGAATTCAGAAATCTTACAGCCAACGAACTGAGAGTTTTCCGCGGAGTGTTATCCTCGGCAATCGAAGAAGGCGCCTTCGGAATGTCGGACGGATTGGGATATTATCCTTATCAAAATACGACTTATCATGAAATTAGGGCATTGCTGGATGTTTTACATCAATATAAGGGCGTATACGCCACTCATTTAAGAAATGAACGGGAAAAATTATTTGAATCGGTAGAAGAAACTATCCGTGTCAGCCAGGAAACGTCGGTTACTTCCATAATCAGCCACTTTCGGCCTCTCATAGGATTTGAGACTGAGTATGAAAAATCTCTGGCGTTGATAGAAGAAAAAGCGGCTAAAGCCAATGTTTATTTTGACATTAATCCGTTCAGCGCAAGCGCGGTTTCTTTGGATACATTTGTTCCCGATTATCTTAAAAACGATGATCCTTCATTATTTATAGAAAAAATTAAGGATAAGGAAATACGGAAAAAGATAGCATCCGGACTTCCCAAAGTAGATCCCAAAAAAGTGATTATTTTGAATGCTCCGGGCGTTGAATTCTTAAACGGAAAAACACTTTATGATTTTGCAAAAAATAGGGAATTAAGCGAATCTCAGGCGATGCTTGCGTTAATGGAAGCAACCAAGCTTAGAGGAGTTGTATTATATGAAAATCTGAATCAGGAAGAGGTTTTGAAAGCTTTGTTGATTTCCCGTTCTCTAATATCCACAAATAGCCCCAACTTTGACGATATATTCAAGACTTTCAAACCGGAGCGCGCATATAAAACATTTCCGACTTATCTGAAAATTGCATCCCAAAAAAATATCAGTGTTGAAAAAAGTGTCGCAAAAATTACGGGACTGCCAGCCACCATATTTAATCTGGACGGAAGGGGATTTATCAGTGACGGATACTATGCTGACCTGGTATTGGCTACAAAAGATTTTGATATAACAACCGTGATTGTAAACGGAACAGTGGAGGTATCTGACGGTAAATTAGTTACCGCTCAAAAAGGCGCATCCGCCGGTAGACAGGGGAGTGGCCGACTATTAAAGAAATCCAAAAAATGAGGCTCGGCAAGGCATTTTCAATTCAATCTGGCCACAAACCCGATTATGTTATTTTAGGCATTGTACTTTTTTTGCTCCTGGTTGGTTTTTTGGCTTTGGCATCGGCTTCATCGGATATCGGTAAAGTAAATTTTAATGACACCGGGTATTACCTCAAGCAACAATTGTTTAAAGGATTGATTCCGGGGCTCATCGGATTTGCTGCGGGATTTTTCATATACTACAGACGCTGGAAAAAAGCGGCTCTGATTCTTTTTGTTATAAACCTTATTCTTCTTCTTTTAGTTTTTACTCCGTTGGGAAGGGAGGTGAAAGGATCTCACAGATGGATTAATCTCGGAATATTTTCTTTTCAACCGTCGGAACTTTTGAAACTAACCTATATTTTATATGTCGCTTCGCTATTTTCGGGTACCCGTATGAAAAAAATACGCGAGGGATGGAAGGCTTACGGAATTTTTGTGTTTGTTTCGATTATTACGGGCGTTTTGATTTTTGCACAGCCGGCGACAACTATGGCTATGATTATAATCGGAGCCGGCCTTGTAATGTATTTTTTAAGCGGAAATTCTTTTAGACAGGTTCTCGTTCATTTTCTTCTGACACTTGCCGTGGGAGCGGTTATTGTTGCCGGATTGGCGGCGGTTACTCCATATCGTCTGGCGAGAGTTGCTCCGATATGGAATCCTATAGCGCAAAAATATTTTCCCGCTCTTCTGATAAAAAATGCTCCCAGTGATAATTTTCACGTCTCTCAATCCTTGATGGCAATCGGAACGGGAGGGCTTACGGGTGTGGGTTTCGGAAAATCGACGAGTAAATACAGCTTATTACCCGAACCGATGGGGGATTCGATATTTGCCGTTATTGCCGAAGAATTCGGTTTTGCCGGGTCTATGGTTATTATTCTGTTGTTTCTGATATTGCTATGGAGAGGAATTGGTCTCGCTCTTCATAGTCATGATGATTTTGCCAGGCTTAGTGTGGCCGGATTTTCGTCGATTATTGCAATCCAAGCCATAATTCATATATCGGCTAATGCGGGAATTCTTCCTTTCACGGGAGTACCGCTTCCGTTTATCAGTTATGGAGGCACGTCAATGGCCGTTACTTTAACGATGATAGGAATTATTGCCAATGTTTCGCGCCATTCCTCAAACGAATAGAGCCAAAAGAAGTATTCTTTGTTATAATTGAACTAATGAGAAATCAAATTCGCATTGCATTTACCGGAGGCGGAACCGGAGGGCATATTTATCCGTTACTGGCGGTTGCCGAACAGGTAAAAATAAAACTTTCACAAAATCCGGAATCGGATTTTCAGCTGTATTATTTCGGAAATGCCGGGCAATATGCTTCGGATTTTGTCGGACTTAAGATAAAAATTGTATCCATTATTTCATTTAAGATAAGGCGTTATCTTTCGCCTCTGAATATAATAGATGCCGTCAAACTTCCGTTAGCATTTCTGCAATCATTTATTAAATTACTTTTTGTAATGCCGGACGCGGTATTTTCCAAAGGAGGAACGGGCTCAATAGCCGTTGTCGTAGCTGCATGGTTTTATCGCATACCGGTATTTATCCATGAATCCGATTCGATTCCCGGACTCTCCACTAAATTTTCCGTTCCTTTCTCAAAAAGAATTGCCGTGTCGTTTGAAAAAACACTTGAATCAATTTCCGGAGAAAAAGTAGCGCTCACGGGCAATCCGATAAGAGCCGACCTGCTTGAACCCGCTCCGGATCTGACTCCTGAAAAAGCAAAAAAGATATTCGGCTTTGACCCGACCTTGCCGTTGATTCTTGTCATCGGCGGTTCCCAAGGGTCTGCAAAGATAAATGAATTTATGATCGAGAACGTCAAAGAATTCGTCGGTAAATATCAGGTACTCCATCAGGTGGGTCCTCAGAATTTCGCTCAGTTTAAAAACGAACTAGCCGTTTCAACCGAACATTTTATACCGGTTGAACGTGACCGCTATAAAATAGTGGATTTCCTCCAAAAAGAAATCAGAGAAGCTTATGTCGCTGCGGATATTATAGTTTCAAGAGCCGGAAGCGGAGCAATATTTGAAATAGCTGTTTTTAAAAAGCCTTCCATACTGATTCCACTTGATAGTGCCGCCGGAGACCATCAGAAATTTAATGCGTATGAATATGCGGGAAATGGCGCCTGCGTAGTTATTGAAGAATCTAATTTGAAATCGTCCCTTTTCTTCGACCAGGTTAATCTGATATTAAGTGATAAAGCAAAATATCAATCTATGTCTCAGGCCGCAGGCACATTTGCTAAGCCTCAAGCTGCCGAAATTATTGCTCAAGAACTGATAAATCTGGCGACGGGACAATAAACATATATCAAATAAAAAGCCAAGACTTCTTTACTAATTTGTTATTTGGGATTTATACTTTGTGTGTGAGGGTCGCCAAGCGGGGAAGGCAATGGTCCGCAAGACCATCATCGCCGGTTCAAATCCGGCCCCTCACTCCAGAACCTTGGCCTTGGGCTCGGCATAAAGAGCTCATTTTTTTATCCCGCACCTTTTATCAACTCGGGTTTTGCCAGGGAGTCGGTCATTGTAATCAACTTACTCATATGAAAAAAAATAATTATTTTAGTGACGTGAAATTTATTGTTCTTATCAATAGATGGTTGAGAAAAGGTGCGGGATTTGTCCAAGAACAGGCCTTTTATCTGGCCTATTTTCGTGTTAAAATATCTTCATGGCTGATTTAACGCCAATTCGCGTCAGAATTGCGCCCTCACCTACGGGCTATCTTCATTTAGGCACTATAAGAGCGGCTCTTTTTAACTATCTTTTTGCCAAAAAAGAAGGGGGTAAGTTTATAGTGAGAGTCGAAGATACCGATACCGAAAGATCTCTTCCTATTTATGAAAACGACATTCTTGAAGGTTTTAAGGCTCTAAAGCTTCTTTGGGATGAGGGTCCGGACATCGGCGGCCAGTATGGTCCTTATAGACAGAGTGAGAGAACGGAAATTTATAGAGATTTTATAAAAAAAATTCTTGATGAAAAAAGAGCTTATTTTTGTTTTTGCACCAAAGAAGAGCTTGAGCAGGAACGCCAGGCAATGTTATCATCCGGTCTTTTTCCGAAATACAGCGGTAAATGTAAATCGCTTTCACCGGAGCAAATCGCTAAAAATAAAAAAGACGGCAAAGAAGGCGTTATCAGATTAATTGCCCCGTCCAATGTGGATATTGAATTTAACGACATTATTCGCGGAAAAATTGTCGTAAATTCCGATACTATAGGAGATATTGTAATAGCAAGAAACGAGCAGTCTCCGCTGTATAATCTGGCTGTCGTTATCGACGATTATTTGATGAAAATTTCCCACGTCATCAGAGGCGAGGATCATATAACCAATACGCCTAAGCAGATACTTATTCAACGAGCGCTGGGAATAGAACCTCCCAAATACGCCCATTTTCCACTCGTGTTAAATGCCGACAGGAGCAAGATGTCCAAGAGAAAAATGGAGACGTCATTTGATGAATATCTTAAGTCCGGATATATCCCGGAAGCATTGGTAAATTTTTTGGCCTTTCTCGGTTGGCATCCCGATGACGAAAAAGAAATCCTGACCATAGAAGAAATGGTTTCAAAATTCAGTTTAAAAAGAGTCCAGAAAGCCGGAGCAATATTCAATGTGGAAAAACTGGATTGGTTTAATTCCCAATACATAAAAAAAATGCCTCTAGAAGAGCTTTCCGAAAAGATGAAAAAATATGTTCCCGAAGCGTGGCTTTCTGACGATAAGAAGTTTATCAAAGCGTTGGCAATTGAACAGGAGAGAATGAAAGTGCTTTCGGAATTTAAAGACAGGGCGGGGTTTTTGTTTGAAATTCCGGAATACGATGTGGAACTGTTAAAATGGAAAAATGATTCTCCGGAATCTACAAAAAAAAGCCTTACAAGAATGCGCGATGCAATTAACGAACTTGAACCGAAAGATTTTTCAAAAACAGTACTTGAAGAGAAGTTAATGCCCGTTGCGGCGTCAATTGGCAGGGGAGAGTCTCTGTGGCCTTTGAGGGTGGCCCTTTCGGGATTAAAGAATTCTCCCGGTCCGTTTGAAATATTGGAAGTACTTGGAAAAAAAGAATCTCTAAAGCGCATAGATGCCGCTCTGGCAAAATAATTATGACCTCTTTTGACATTAAAAAAGTGTTTTTTCGTATATTGACATCATTAATATTTAGTATCGTAATACTGGTATTTTTGCCTTATATAAGAAGTGGGGTAGAAGCTCAAGTTATCGATAAAAACGCTCTACAGGGCCAAATTGACGCGAAAAACGAGGAGTTAAAGCTCATAAACCAACAACTCCAGGATCAGCAGCAAAAGCTCGCAGAAACCCAAAATCAGAAGAAATCACTTACAAGCGACGTTAATCAAATCGATTCCAACGTCAGTCAGATTAATCTCGGAATTGAGGCCAGTAAGATTGCCATTGATAAGCTAACGCTTCAAATCGAGATTATGCAGCAAAATATAAAAGATGCCGAATCCGATGTTGATTTAAAAACTGCCGCCATGAACGAAGTTTTGCGTCAGATTCAGCAACAGGAAAATGACAATCCGCTTGTCGCTTTTTTAAAAAACAAAACTTTATCCGAAGGCATATTTGAAGTTCAGGCTTTGCAGGATTTAAACAGTAATCTGCTCATAAGCATAAAACAGTTAAATGATTCCAAAAAAAATCTCAACAGAGCTATTGCCGACAGCGCCGACACTAAAGATCAAAAACAAACAGAGGTCTCAAACCTTCAAAGTAAGAAAATAATCGCTTCCGATCTGCTTGAACAGAAAAAACAACTTTTAAATCAGACCAAGTCCCAGGAAAAAACCTATCAGGATTCAATTAAACAATTGGAGCAGCGCCAGTCCGATATAGCCGTGGAAATAGAAAAAATAGAATCTACTCTTCGTCAGCAAATCAATTATAAAAATCTTCCCGCAAGCGTTCCCGGTCTTTTAACTCTTCCGGTGAAGGGGATACTGACCCAAGGATATGGAGCTACAAACTTTGCAAGATCGGCCTACAGAGGCAAGTGGCACAACGGAATCGACATATCCGCCCCCATAGGAACTCCCATTGTTGCCGCCGCAGACGGAGTTGTGCAAAGCACCGACAATCAAGACAGATATTGTTATAAGGGAGCATACGGAAAATATGTAGCTATTCGGCATTATGATGGGCTGACGACCATATACGGACATATGTCGTTGATAGCTGTAAAGGATGGTCAACAGGTTCAGCGTGGTGAAGTTATAGGTTATGTCGGCCAGACCGGATATGCTACCGGCCCTCACGTTCATTTTGGAGTTTATGATTCGGAAACGTTCTATATCGGCGGAAGTAAAACTTGCGGCCCCAAAATGCCATACGGTGGTGACCTTAATCCCACAAGATATGTTGTCGTTTTACCCTAAAATGTTATAATTAATCATATGGACTTCACTAAAGTTATCTTGGCCGCATTAAGCCCGGTAATAGACTTTTTAAAGCAGAACAATCTCTGGAGTATGACTGTATCCGTGTACGACGGGCTTTCTAGTGTAATTAATGCCGTTATGAATTGGCTTAATGGAAATGCCAACACATCCCAAGTTTCACAGGGAGTCGGATATATTGTTCCTTTTGTTAAATTTGTAATAAATATTTTCTTAACATTGCTGGACGTTCTAACGAAGATAGCAACGTGGGCATTGCACCTGTTTAAATGAGACAGGCACATAATCAGCCCGACATATCCATTATATTATGTCGCAAAATGTATATTGTGCGACAGATAGTATATTGATAAATAGGCCCAAAAAGAATACTCCCCCAATAAAAAAGCCGGCATAAATTATTTGCCGGTATTTTAAGAGAGCTTCTTACACTTCTTAATCGCAACATTTATTTTACGCTTGTTTCTCACGATATTATCGATGAGATTCAAACCAAGCGCCTCGCTTGCGATAAAAAACCACTCCCCTTGTTCATATAGTCCTTAGTCCGGTCCTTTTGGATATAAAGCTAGTTGTTTTACCACAAATTAAAAAATAAAACCGGCAATTATCTTGTTGCCGATTTAGAGTACTCATAAAACAGAATCACTTCCTATGTTTTGAGAACTTTTTAGCCGATTTAATCTTGGATTTCAATTCCGACATTGATCTAATGCGACCGTCGATAAATCCCGCCCCTAAAACCTCGTCAACATCCAACCTTGCTTCTAATGCATCCGATAATATAAAGAATTTCTTGATTACCGAACGTCTTTGGCCGGACCGGTTCATAATTATATCTTCGATACGTTTTTGACTACGACGAGCCTCAATCAGTGCTCTCGACATATTATCAATAACGTTCCCGTCCGGTTTATACATAGAATACGACATAAATGCGATGAGATGATGAGGTCTAAATATCGAATTGGGAGTTGCCAGCCTAATATCGCAAGCCTGAAGAATCACAAATGCCGATGAATAGCATTTGCCGATCACCAGGCCGATAACTGTATTGGATAACATCGGGATCGTGTCACAAAAACCCCAAACCTCCTCCAGATCTCCTCCAATACTGTCAATTATGATCAGCACCGGTTCGCTGGAATCTTCACAAAGGTTAATCAATTTTAGTCTGATATCCCCAAGATCTTGGGAAGTAATCTCTCCACTAATAAGAAGTACCCGCTTTCTTGCCATTTTTTCCATCAGTCCCCTGTCCATTTCGACCTCCTTTCTGAATCAAAATACTGACATCATCATAGTAGTAAATTTTATGCATGTCTATATATCATCTATTGCAAACAACAATAAATAATATTGTGCCAATAGGCATTGTAATGCTACAATTCCACCGATGAATCAGTATTTTAATCTTAAACAATTTAAAGAACTGGCCGGATACGACATAGACGGCTCTTGGTATCCCAGAGTTACAAAAATAGTCGAGATAAAAGCCAAGCCGGCCCTTTATAAATTTTATGCCGAATTATCCAACTTTGCCGAAGGTGAATCGGTTAAAAAAATATCGGCAGCTGAAGGAACTTTGATCCATGAAACTATTGAGGGAATAATGATGAATAAAAATCCGGAAATTGACCCGAGTGTTAAACCGGCAGTCGATGCTTTTGCAAAATTTGTGGAAACTAAAAAAATCCAAGTTGACCCGGAATTTGTGGAAAAACGGGTCGCTAATCATGACGAAAGATATGCCGGAACAATCGACTCGATGGCGCTTATTGACGGAAAATTCGGTGTGCTGGATATCAAAACTTCCCAATCGATTTATCGTGATTACAATCTCCAGACATCGGCCTATATGGCGGCACTGGAAAAGGACTTCCCTACCCTGCAGACGCGATGGATACTGCGAATCGACCAGAACAAAATCTGTAATAAATGCGGAGCCATATTCCGCTCCAAAGGAGGACGGGATAAAGTTCGTTTGCCTTGGGATCCGAAAAATAAAAGCCTAAGAGCCAAAGCGGCAATTTGTGAACACGAATGGTCCGATTTGCGGGGCGAAATTGAACTTCAAGAATTTCCCTATTGGAAGGAGGATTATAAAGCTTTTCTTGGAGCCAAAAAACTCTGGGAATGGGAAAACGAATACTGGCTCAAGCAGGCGGGCTATCTGTCCTGAGTCAGTCGAAGGGCAGGTTATCTGAATTAAAAATCGGCCGATGGCCGTTTTTTTAATGTGACATTTTCATCTCATCATGTGCAGCGATGCTCGCCAGAAGTCTTTCTGCCGATTCTCCATATCGGACATGCCCAAGATACTCGACAGCGGGAAGATCATAGGAACTTTCCGGTACTTCGTTGACGATTGCGCTTCGACGACCCAGCTTGTTGATTGTTTCTACAAGTCCCATCAATGTTTTACTGACGTTCTTTTCATTCCTGATATAAACCCATACGGTTGCAAGCTTTGGTTCTGGATTAAACACGGTCTCACTCCCAAAAAGCTGATACGAGTATTTCATGAGTTTAATAAAAAATCAATAATATAAAAACGACTCAATTAAGTCGTTTTTTTATAGAATCAGAAACATCTTTAAGAATTGCGGCTGCCTGTTCTGCCGAAAAGGCCACGTTGGGAAATACAGTTTCATCGGCTTTAACGACGATAACATCCCGGCTCATTTGTCGTAATTTTTCTATCAATTCTTCGGTTGCCTCACTCATCTCCTTGTTTTTGTTTACAATGAGGACGATCGTACCCGTTTTTCCGGCCACAGAATCCTCCTGGAACTGAATCTATTATTACCCACGTCACGTAAGAATTCAATTTAAAATTGATAAAAATGCCGATGTAAGTTATCCTTCTTCCAGCAATCAGGGGGTGGTCTTTGATCCAGTTTGTCGGCTATCTGGCGCTGGCGACATCGCTGATACTCACCTGTATCGGCCTTCCCTCACAAATCAGGGTAAATTACAGAAGAAAAAGCTGCGATGGCCTGGATAAACTGATGTTTAGTATAGTTACATGCGCCTATCTTATCTGGGCTATATATGGATTCCTGAAAAACGACTGGTTTATTGTCTTTGCCAATATTCCGGGAGTGATTTTTTCTCTGGTTGTTCTTTATCAGATGAGATTATACAAAAAACGCGTCAATTTATAACGCGTTTTTATTTTGAATTTTTCTGGATAATTATAGGCACTTTAGTTAAATCACGGGCCGTAATATATCCCAAGGCAAAGCTCAAAGACATTAATAAAAAAATAATGACGATAAAAAGTATCGCGCTTTTTTTGCTTTTTATCCAATAAAACAGAGTTAAAATTCTCCCTTTATAATTCATCTTTAGAAATTAAGATATTCGGCCCACTTCCGATATAGCTCTGCCGTCGAGCGTAAGTCGCGTAAATTATATTTGGCTATATCCAAAACCTTACCTTCTTTGTAAAGCGCCGTTACATTATCTCCGGTAACCCCGCCTTCTTTGGGGCTTTCTATACCGAAAACCTTGCTCCACATATGCAAAGGAAAATTTTTTCTGGCTGCTCCGTAAAAACTCAACTGGTCATAAAGGTCTATGTGCTTTGCATTGGAAGGTTGTAAATTAAGGTACCGGTTAGCCAGAAGATTTTTTGAAGGTTTTATTCCCAGAATTGCCGAACGAATCATCATAAAAGGAACGTCAAATCCTCTTCCATAAAAAGAAATAAAATTGTCGTATTGTCTGGCAGTTTCCCAAAATATTTCCAAAATTTCTTTTTCACTCCCCTGCTCCACCGAAATTCCGGCTTCAAGTTCACCGGGAAGATTGGAAACTTTTTCGTTACGCGCCAAAATCTTTCCCTGATTAGTGTCCGGATTCAGCATTCCAATAACCACCACTTCTCCGGTTAACGGGTAGAAAGCCGTTCCCTCTTTTACCTCCTCTTGGGCTTCTTTGTCCTCTGCATATTTAAGCAGGTGAGTTTTTGATATCTCATCCAGTGAGTCAAAATCATTGCCTATAGTTTCAATATCAAATACGAGTTTTGCCGTTGACATATGGCCAAATTATACGATATAATGCCATCTGTAACAAACAACTATATTACCTTTAACCTATGGCACATACTAAACAGCTCGGCTCAACTAAATTGGGCCGGGAATCGGAGTCTAAAAGATTAGGAATAAAACGCCAGCAAGACCAGAGGGTCAACGCCGGTGAAATTTTGCTTCGTCAAAGAGGAACCCAATATCTTCCGGGAAACAATGTCAAAAGAGCCGGAGACGATACTCTCTATGCATCAGTAAGCGGTAAAGTACAGTATAAACGGGTTAAAAAAACTAAATTTGACGGCAGACAGAGATATGCCACTAAAGTCAGCGTAAAGGCCCTGTAGGGCCTTTTTTGGATGATAAATTGACATCTGTTGCCGGTCTGGGTTAAGCTTGCGGCAGAACCCTAAGGATAGTCCGGTGCAAAAGTGCCCAATTTGCCACAGCAGTGACAGGAATCCAAAAGTCTGTGAAACCTGTGGCTATGACCCCGAAGAATCCTTCAGAATTTTGGGTGAGTATTTAACAAAGCTTGGATCTTCGTGTCCTTTGTGTAAATTCAAGTTGAACAAAAATAAGGAGTGCCCAAATTGTGGGTACCCCGATAGATATGCTGAAGAGGAATATTGCAAAGAAATTGCACTGCAGATTACCGAAGAAGAATGTTTTTTTGAGTTGTAAAACAAATAGAACCGATTAAGGCTCTATTTTTTTTCTTCAATTATTATATTGATACTTATTTGTTTGGAGTTTTCCCCCTTTCCGATTCTGACTTTAATGTTTTTCATTCCCAATTCTTTTACCGGTTTTGAGGAAAATTGGATATCATCAATCGTTAGTGCGGCTCCGCCGTTATTTTTTACAAAATCAAGAATCTTTTCCCTGATATCTGAATCGTGAACGGATGAAAAAACCTCTCCATTTTTTCCGGTTTTAACCTGAAATCGAAAGGTCTGTTCCGAAAGCTTTTTTGCCAACACGCCGATTTCTTTGGTTTTTTCTTCTCCCAATCGGGATTCTTTTTCTTTCTTTTGTTTGAATTCGGTAATAATTTGAGGAGTGGCAATGACCGCTTTTTTTGTACGAATAAGAAAATTTTTGGCAAATCCCTCTGAAACTTCTACAACCTCATCCTTGTGTCCGACTTTGGGAATTTCCTGAAGCAATAATACTTTCATAAATATATTGATATAGATGGATATAGGTAGAGATAAATTGATAGAAGTGGATATAAATTGCACTAGTACAACTTATATCTATTTATTTCGCGTAGCATATATCAACTTATATCTATTTCTCTTTTATTTTATCTTGCTATCCAATACTTCCAACGCTTTCTTGAATACTACATCTTTGGATAAATCGTTATCATACCCGCTCTGTGTCGTTGTTGCGGTTGATGTCGGAGCTGTCACGATAATATCGGGTAAAATCCCGTTTTTGTCTATCAAATGGCCAAGAGGAGTGACCCAGTGAGCTATTGTAAGTTTAAGCATTGAGCCTCCGCTAAGCGGAACCAGCTCCTGAACAGTCCCCTTTCCGAAGCTTTTTTCTCCAACAATTGTTCCCCCATCACTTTCTTTAAGGGCTCCTGCAAGAATTTCGGATGCCGATGCCGAACCTTTATTGACTATGACAACCAAGGGCATGTTTTTGAAAATAGACGGCCCCTTGGAAACAAAAACTTCGTTGTTTTTATTATCCCTGGATTCTTCGGTTACTACATTCTTTCCTTTATCTACAAACCATCCGGCTATATTGACTGCGGAATCAAGATACCCTCCGGGATTATCTCTTAAGTCTATTATTATCCCTTTGGTTTTGGAGGTAGCAACTCTGAGCGCGGATTGATAGAAAAGAAGATCCGCATTTTCATAGAAATTATAAATTCTTATGTAAGCTATCGATCCGGAAGGATTCTCATTTCCGGATGCGTCAATTTGCTTATAATCCAGGGTTGGAACCTGAATAGTATCCCGCACAATTTGTATGTCTTTGGCATCTTTCCATCCTTGGCGGTAGATATTTAATGTAACAGTCGTTCCTTTTTGCCCACGAATTTGCTTAACCGCCGCATCAACGGACATTCCGGTTGTTAATTCCCCATTAATTTTTATGATGATATCCCCCGATTTAATTCCGGCATTATAAGCCGGCGTGTCTTTAAGTGGGGCGATTACCACAATCTGATTCTGTTCATTGAGTCCGATTTCAGCTCCAATTCCATCGAATTTCCCGCTGATTTCCTGATTGAAGCTGGCTGCTTCTTTTGGCGGGAAAAAAACCGAATATTGGTCTCCAAGCGATGAGACCAGGCCAGAAATAGCTCCGTAAACAAGATTTTGATTATTATCCGTGCTGGAAGCGGTCACAAATTGTGATTTAATATCGTTCCAGACTTCCCAAAAGAGGCTAAAATCTCCCGTGTTAGGGTTGTTTATGTTTTTAACGTCTTCAACTACAATTTTTTGGGACTGCTGTTGCCCCTTAACAAATCCGAGATAATAAGAACTCCCGACAATGGCGGCAACTACAATAGCAATTATCGCAACAGAGCCTGCCCGCTTAAGATTCTTGATTATTTTTAAAAATTCCATAGGTTAAAATTATATCATCCTTTAAAATCCGACTCAAACAACGGCTCATATATTCTCTTCCCGTCTATTTTTTTGGAGGAAAAAAGAGTTATGGATTTTGAATCGAAATGCGCCTCAAATGTTTCGGGAAGCGTTTCTTTTATAAAATTAATATCCTCGGTTTTTCCTTTTTCGTTTTTACTATCATATTTTGATTGCCAATTTTGGCCAAACTTGGCCAGAGTAACATGTCCATTAAAAAAATTTCTGCCGTCAAAAAGGATATTTTTATCTTTTAGTTCTTTTTTTAGTGACTGAGATATCGATTCAAGATATTTTTGAGAATCATCACCAAGCTTAAGCCATATCATTCTTGCAGTATTTATATCCGGTCCGATCACAATACCGCTTAATTCTATCCGTTTTTGGGAATATTTATTTGTGACCGATTCCACTATTCTTTTTATTCTTTCCAGTAACGCATCTTCGACTTCTCCCAAAAATACCAATGTTATGTGCAGATTGTCAGTTTCGGTAAATCGAGCGAATTCAAGGGAGTCTCTGGAATACAAAAAGGAATTGTGGATTTTTTCTTTGATTTCATCCGGTATTTTTACCGCTATAAAAAGTCGCATAAATCTTGGTTTTATCAGCTTTCTATTATATCATTGGAATGATGCTTGAAAAAGATTACCTGAAGACACTTGCCGGCCGAAAAGAAAAAAGCCACGTATACAGAGACTTTCAGCACACCGGACTGGTTATAGCCCAAATGCTTGAGGACGAGAAGCATAAAGCTCTGTATATAAAATTGGCTAAATACATAGATAAGCAAACTCTAATGGGGATTGCTAAAGATATCCTCCAACGCCCAAAGGTACTCAATGGAGGCGCTTATTTCATGGAATTAATCAAACAAAAAGGTTTATTAAATAAATTAAAATTAAAAAAAGAACCATGGCCGAAAAAGAAACCGACAAAAAAATCTGGACAGTTAAAATTAAAAGTGAGGAATCTTTCCTAAGGGAAAAGCCCAAAGCTTTTAAATTTTCGGATTATTCCAAATCGGAGATTAACAATCTTGTTCTTTTTATGAGGCAAATGATGGTATTAAACCATGGCATCGGATTGGCCGCTCCCCAAATTGGAGTCAATGCGCAAATATTTGTCGCTCAACTTCCCTCCGATGATGGTAGGGGTTATCAGGGAAAGTTTTATGCCATATTTAACCCTAAAATAGAATCTATTTCCAAAAAAATAGTTTCAGACCAGGAGGGTTGCCTTAGTGTTCCCGGATATTATGGGACAGTCGATAGGGCCGATAAAATTACGGTCAGCGGATATGATAAGAATAATAGACCTGTTAAGGTCAAAGCCGAGGGTTTCTTGGCAAGAATTTTTCAACACGAGATAGATCATCTTGGTGGAGTATTGTTTATAGATAAATCGAAAGACGTGAAGAAATTCGAATAAAATAATAATCATAAATTCATGTCATCTTACGCTTTCTTCGGCAGTCCGGTTTTTGCCAGAATTATATTGGAAAAATTGATAGCCAATGACTTGGCGCCAGAAGTTTTAATTTGTAACCCCGACAAACCGTTTGGGAGAAAACGGATTTTAACTCCTCCGGAAACAAAAAAATATATCCTTGAAAATAAGCTTCCAATAAAAATACTTCAACCGGAAACAAAAGACGATTTGGTAAAAATTTCAGAGATCTCTGAAATCAAAAAACTTAAATTTGGAGTTGTTGCGGCTTACTCGAAAATAATACCCCAATCTCTGATAGACTCATTTCCTCAGGGAATAATCGGAACACACCCGTCTCTTTTGCCCAAATATAGAGGCGCATCACCTATACAAGCGGCCATACTTGGAGGCGATAAAATAACCGGAGCAACTCTGTATCTTCTGGATAGAGAAATGGATCACGGGCCTATTTTAGCCCAAGAATCGATGGATATCTCCGACAAGTTTTGGAATTATTCCCGGCTGCAGGAAGCTTTGGCAGATGCTTGCGCTAATGCGCTTATCAGAACTATTCCTCTTTTTTCGGAAGATAAAATAGTCCCGGAAATGCAGGACGAATCTAAGGCTACATATACAAAAAAATTCACTACCGAAGATGGATTCGTAGACCTGGCAAATGAAGACCCGGAAATAATCGCCAGGAAAATATTGGCCCTTAACCCGGATCCAGGAACGTATACGCTAATCAAAACCAAAAGAGTTAAGTTACTGGATGTTTCAAAACAACCAGACGGTTCATTTGTGATAACAAAAATACAGCCGGAAGGAAAAACTCCTCAACCGGCCGCATTAAAACTTCCGCTAAAATAATTATTTGGCGGAATCGAAACGTTTGGAAACCTCTTTCCAATCCACGGCATCCATAAAGGCTGAAATGTAATCGGCTTTTTTTGTTCCGTAATCCAGCATAAATGCATGTTCAAATACATCCATATTCACAAGAGGCACACATCCCGCCAAATGTCCCGCATCATGCTCATTGACCCAGACGTCCAACAATTGATCACCGTGAACGTCATAGTACAAAATCGCCCACCCTATCCCCCGTTGTGATGCAACGGCACGAAACATTTTTTCCCAATCGCCAAAACTTCCGAAATCTTTTTCTATCTTCTTGTACAAAGCGCTAGATTCCGATAATGGCTGGGATTCTTTAGAAAGAGCGCCGAAATAATATTCATGCAGCCTCATTCCGTCAAACTCCCATCCGAGCCTTCTTTTCAGTTCGGCGTGTTGAACCGAATCGAGTTTTCCCCCATTAGCCAATTCGTGCAACTCATCTCTTAATTTATTTGTATTGTTTACATAACCCTGATAGAGAGCAAAATGAGTTTTTAAGGCATTGTCGCTAAATCCCTTTAAACCCAAGAGATGCTCGAAGTTTTTTGCTTCGTATTTCATACTTTACACGCGACACAAATACGCGAATACACTCGAATGACATAAATAATATTTGTACATTCGTGTGTAATTTGTAAATTAGCATCGCTATTAATTATTGACCTTTTTTATCGGGTTCCTTAGTATCTGAAGAAGATTTTTTTGTATTTATTCCAAACAGTGAATACAGGGCGCAATATCCGGTGACGGCAGTAACAATTAATATCCCTCCGACAATTGCCAAAACAATTCTCAGAAAACTGGACATGGACCAGGTGATGCCCACATAAAATAACCCCAACGCAATCAATACTCTAATAATTCTGTCCAAAATATGTTCGTTTTGTTTCATATTACTGTTTGTTACTTATTAAACTTATTATAGCATATATAAAAAAATCAGCTCCCAAGCGGAGCTGAAAAATGTTCTATTTATACGTGACGATACTGAGTGATATTGTCGATAATTGACTCTACATAAGGAGAAAGCTTGCCCTGATCGTATCCCGGAGTTCCGGGGGCAGGAAGCTTCAAAAGCTCGTCCTTACCGGCAAGAATCGGCGAAACGCAGGTGTAATAATTTTCGAGAAATCCCCGAGGAACCATCTCAACCGTGATGCCGTCCTTGTTGGAGAATGTGATGTCGGTGAACATAATCGTGCTGCGAAGACCGGTGTGCAGCTCGTAACCGCTCTGGTGAGCCGCCGCTGCCAGCTGCAACAAAAGCTTATCGGCAACCTGAGCCATCCAAATGGAGTGCTTGTCGCCGCCGACAAGAACATCGTAATCGCTTGCGGCAGTTGACATATTCTCAATCCACTTCATTTGCTGGCCCACAGGAGTTCCGCCGCCGAAGCGCTGGAACTGATGGGACATCGCAACCTTGAATCCCGAAAATTCTTGAGAAATAAACGGCCAGTTTACAATCGCTCCGCCCTGTTTGGCTTCAACGCTAAGCATGCGAATACGACTGACAATAGCAATATCTTCCAAAGTTGGAGTACCGCCCGCCGTCTTCATCCCAAGAACATAACCCTGAAGCACCTGTTCCAAAAATGCCAGGAAATTGGGACCGGTAAGATTGGCGCCAAACGTGTTCCACTCATGGTTACCGATAACTCCAAGGACCTTCTTAAGCTTCGGTCCTGTAGCCAGGAACGGGAAAAGTGTTGCCAGAACGAATCGCTGTTGGGAATCGATACTCACAAGCCTGAATGGCCTGTTTTCGGAAAACGTCTGCGGATAGTTGATGCCCTGAATGACGTCGCCGCCGATCATAACCGCATCGCAGCCCAGAGTGAATAGCGCATAATCCAGGAACTTCATTACAAGTTCGGGATGCATCGTAAGCGAAGCGAATTGCAAGTCCGTAAGGAAAGCAACCCTATGCACCTCTTCCGGCATTCCGGCAGAACGTTCAATGACGTTCTTGACCATGTGGTTCAAAATCCTGAATTGCACCCGACCGTCCATATGGACTCCGAAATCCAGAACTCCCGGAGTTACCGGTTCCTTACGGAAGGTAATCTGCCGATGAGACTTGGAACTCAAAATCCTTGAGTCGAACTCGGGAATTCTTCCTTTGGCCTGCAAAATCGGATTCTGCAAACCCGGAAGGTTCATAAACCAATGACCGTCGTCGGTCTTGTCGTTCAAACCCGAAGGAATGAAGGTGGCAAAAAATCGCTCCTGATGGCCTTCGGCTACGACAAACGGAATCTCTTCCGTCTTTCGAGCACCGAGACTGCGCATGATACGATTCAAAACATCGATAGTATTCCAATACTGAGTGATGTTCGAAAACGAAGGGTTATGAGTGAAGCGAATAGTCCTGTCCCCTGCCTTTAAGAAAAGACTGTTGGGCGTGATAATCCTCTTCTTGCTCATATCTCCGTCAAACAATGATCCGATGTCCACAACCTTATCGTACGACTTGGGATAATCAATTCCGACTTTCTTAGCTACAAGAATTTCGATAATCAGACGATATTCGCCCTTATACACCCTATCCTTGCTATCGTCGCCGTTAGCCGTAGCTTCCCAAACCTCATCTCGGTTCAAGAGAGAACGACCGACGCGAAGTTGATAGGGAGTAATGATCTCATACTGGATGCGCCGCTTACGCCTGTAAGCAAGCATATCCAACCGCCGCTTGAGCTCATCGCTCAAAGACTTGGAATTGAATCCATAGCTGATGATGCCGCCTTCGGCCCTGTGCATCAGCTGAGCGTAGCTGTCGGCAAGATCCCAATCGTCGTCGCCAAGGACATTAAAAACCTGTCCTTTGGTGACCTGCTCAAGCTTCTCGTTGAGAAGTTTAGCAGCCCTGAATTGGGCATCGATCTCGTTAAGACCGGAATTTTCGGCAAGGATTCTCGCCTTATCCATCTTAACGCCAAGGAAATTTCCCTGAATCAAGCCGCTTGCAACCGTAAGGTTGGGATTTACCCTCTCAAGTGCCCAATTCAAAATGTCGGTATCGGTAAACTTGTTGCCGAAAAGAATTTCGTTAAGAAATACAACATTGAAGAAATCGCCGTCGGTGCTTGATGTGACGTCAATATTACCCACGATGATAGACTCCAACTCCTCGTCCAAAAGTTTATCGATATCTTCCAGAGAATTTATTTTGGATAGCACTTCGCCCTTGCGTTGCAAAAGCAGCGTGCTTTCCAATTCTCGATTAGCCATCGTATCCATGCTTTGCTTATCGATACCAAGCTCCAGCCCAAGTTGAGTCTTTTTGTAAAGACGCAATGCCTTTCTGCCACTGGAACCGATGAGCTTTCTGGAAACGAAATATTCAAGAGTCGTTTCGATGAAATTGAGACCTACGGTCTCGGAACCGAAATAGTTTCGAGCCAAATCGGAAATCGATTTCTCGTCCCCTCTTTCAAGAGGCCTGAGGATATCGTCCCTGACGCCGGCTGGGATTACCTCAAAAAGAAAGTTCGGCGAATAATGGTTGTAGCCGTTGGAAAAATACCAAGGCTCACCCGAATCGTCGACTGAAATTCGGACAAGGTGCCTGGATTCCACTAGCGATTCCAAAACCTTGGCGAATTTCTTTTTCGTAATCTCAAACTTATCCGCATCCCCAAATCCCTTGAAAATATACGACGGATTATCCGTCATGAAATTAAAGACCGTATCGATCAGCAATTCCGTTTTGGTCTTCGGAGGTGCCACTACCTGCTTCCTAGACATCAGTTTCCTCCCTTTCGGCCCGCCTTATTGTCAACGAGCGAAAGTGTTCTGCCAAAATAGTAGCACAAATTATTCCGTGTAAACAATAGATTTATAGCCAAAAAGCCTACTTGTGTTATAATAAAAAAGGCCCCACAAAATGGAGCCATTTTTAATATAAGGTTCTATGGTTCTTTTCTCACTTTAGAAAGCATCAACTCAAAAATTTCTTTCTCATTCATTTTTCTGGATAATTCCTCTAATTTATCGGCATGCGTTTCTTGTGCGTGTCTAAGCATGGTGTGCACCGCTTTCTCGCTGTCATCTTCTTTGGCTATATAGCCACATTCCGGAGTACCCAAATCCTTACAAGCGAGCGTAAACATAGGATATGTAATTATTTATAATCATACGACCTTTTATTTTGTTTAATAATTTTTTCGAATCTGTTTTTTAAATAGTTTTGACATTATTACAGAAGGCATTGAATCAATCGCCAATGCCACAGCGGCGGCAAGAAGGCCTATATCCCTGACAGTAACTCCGGTAATTCCGGAAACGATAAGAACTGCAGCAATATTTAAAACTCCCACAGCCGCTACAATCCAAACCCAAAGGTTAGCCAGAAGAAGCAGTCCTATTAAAACATCGGCAATTGCCGCAATAATCATTGCCTGCTGAATAGGAATTGGAATAAGATTGGCTGCCCAAGGCTGGATAAACGAACTCCATCCTTGCGGGTCCTTAAATATCATTAATCCAATCCAGATAAATGTTATGGCAATCCCTATTCTAAGAATGTGAAACGGTAATTTATTCATCGTAGATTTGATTACTATAAACTAAAACAATGCACGCCGACGTCACGCACAAGATCAGAACACTTTAATTATTCTTATCGGATTATGGTTTTGCCAAAAACCAAACCCCTCCAAAACCATTACCCGTAACGTCTCCCGGTTTTGAATCTAGATGCCAAAAATAAAGAGGCATGGAATTATAAGTGAGTTGCATAGAGCCGTCACTTCTTATAATTGTATTAAGATTTCCATCAATGCCGGATGCTGCCGCCAGTGGCGTAGTTGCCGTCACTTCATAAGGCGGCCAGTTGGTTGCGCAAACGCCGGCGCAATTACTTATTCCGGGTTTATCATTTGCAAAAACATAAAGAGCCATTCCATTTGATGCCACAAGATATGCGCCAAGAGTCGGGTCTATGGCTGTATTAAGAATTAATGCCGGTGCCGGTTGATTGGCGCCGCCCCCTGTTGTTGCGGCCGGTTGCTGATATGCCGGTTGAGTCGGATTCATCCAAAGTAAGTAGCCGACTATAATAACTACCACTATCACCAGAATAATAATCCAAGTTTTTTTCATATTTATTATGAGTGCTTATTAAAATAACCTTTTATCGCTTTGTATAAGTATAGAACATTATCCGGATTGTAAAGTGGATTATTAGCATGGCAGGAATCGACAAATTTTATATTAAAAAGCAGCGTTTATCTGCTGCTGATACTAATCCGAATAATACTTGCGGTTGTACTCCGTCAATTCGAGACGTCCATCCTGACCTTTATCGGGGTTGCCGATGTAGAAGGTAACTCCGCAGTTAACCGGTTTCAAATCCTTATCCATATCTGTTACCTTTTCGGGAGTTAAGCGCTCCATAGAGGCAAGAAAGCAAAGAATGGTTACGTGGTGAGTTACAAGCAGGACTTTTTGTCCGGCATGTTCACGTACGAGAGTCGTCAGGAACGATCTGATTCTGTCACGAACCTGAGCCATTGATTCTCCTTGAGGATATTGATACCAGTAGGCCCCGAAAAGATCCCTCATCCTCTTTTGTTCGGGATGAAAAACATGAAATACCCGCCAATCGTTATAAAGTATCTGTATCCCGTGTTCCTGTTCCCGGATTCTGTCATCCGTTGTTGTTTTTGCAGATGATAGTTCCGGCCAGGCATTTGTCATAGCATCGAGTGTCTGGCGCGTTCTAAAATACGGAGAAACGTAGATTACGTCGGGAGGCTCAATGTCCAAGCTCAATCCGGCTCCCGTAATTTTTGCCTGATCAATTCCTATTGATGTCAGGCGTGTTTGGTAATCACCGAGATCCAATCTGTATTTTTCAAGAACCATTTCCGCAAGATTTCTGGCTTTATCCGAAGTAAAATCTTCTTCATAAGCTTGCTTAAATTTCCGATACAAAGGATCACGCTCTTTTATAACCCGAAGAACGTTAAATTCCGACTGCCCGTGCCGTACAAGAACTACTTGAGTTGGCCACTTCATGAACTCTCCTTTCCCTAGCTGATATATGTTGGTTGCTGATTATATAAAAACACCTCTTGGCGTCAATGTCAAAAATATCTTTATTTTAAAATAGCACTCAACAGTTCCGGAAACTTTTCTGTTTTCATGTCGCCTAAAGTAAAATGGCCCATATTTTCAAACTCAATAATTTTTATGTTTTTTCCTTTTAGAACTTCCTTCAACAGTTGAACGCTTTTTATAATATCGCTATCGTCATCTTTGGATATGAATATTGTCAGGTTTTTTATTCTTTTCAACAGATTCGGATCTATCTTAAAATCAAAAAAACCCGTTTCTAAAACATGATTAGGGTCAATCCAGGGAGCCACTAAAACAACTCTACCGACTCTCTTTTTGTTTTCGCTCAACCATCTGACAAGAAATCCACCTCCACAACTGTGGCCTATAAGCGCCGTGTCCTTATCTACTTTAAATTGCTCAAAAACCGATTTCCATTTCTCATAAACCGGCTTATAGGGTTCGGGAAGTTCTATGGTTTGGGCAAGAATCCCTTTAAGAATAAGCCGTCTTTGTACCCAAGCAATCCAGTGGTTGTTTGACGGGGACGGTTTTTTGGGGCTGAAATATTCTTTTTTTGACGGCATTCCGTGAACAATGATTGCGGTTTTCATATTTAAAAATAGTACCACTTTAACATACAAAAAAACCACCCAAAATGGATGGCTGTGTTTAAAGTACTTAATTTTGTTTCTCGACGTCCGAATTTTCGGACTTGAGAGTTTTGTGGGCGCGATAACGGATCGCGACAAAAACCAAGACGGAGAAACCTCCGACCGCAAGAGCGTAAAGGAATTTCGGTGACATTCCGTAAACACCGAGATAGTAGCCGATAACGCCAACAAGGCCGGTCCAGAAAGAAAACAATAGGGCCCTCATGAGCATCTCCTTCTTTTCCTCACATGCTTGCTTACATTTCTCACACATAAATATGGTGAGAGTGGACATTGTGATATTACCAATCCAAGCGCAAAATTTCTGCCACAAGGTATTTGGTTCCTTCACCTCTTCCTCAAACTTACTGAACCATTTTTCAAACCGACACGAGCTCCACATCAGGAAAAAGAGAAACAGGAATAACAGAAAGATGCAAACGGCCATGGTGAGCACCACAACTACCAGCGGTCCCATGCCTCCTCCTTTTTGGGTTGGTTGTGAGTTTCTGGCTTCATCTTAATACTTTTAGCCGAACAGTCAACTGCGTTGATTATTAATTTTTATCTCTTATTTCTTGTGGCAACTGATACAATCGTTACTCGCCGATTTACCGTCATGGCAGCTGCCGCAATATTTTTGAGAATGATAATCAGTTATTGCGCCTTTCTTATCGGTACTGATAATACTGAATGCATGCTCGTGGCAATCCTTGCATTCGGCACCAACAAGAAAGTGGTCAGAATGGCTGAATGTCACCAAACCAATGTCCGGGTCAGTTTTAGAGAAGGTAAAATCCTTAGGAAGATTAGGGTATTGAGATAAATCATTAGGCTCGCTTTTGGCCGCCGATTCGGTATGAGTAGGATGATTCAAGGGCTTAAATCTTGCAAAGTCATTGACTCCTGTCCAAATCAGCACCAATGCAAATGCCCACGCTGAGAATATTGCAACCTTGGCCGGAGTCGGCAAACAACAAACTACATTATCCCTGCATGTCTGCCATGGTAATAGACATGGAGAATCTTCGTCAAAAATCTTCAAATGCTTGGCTGCTATAGCAAAAAGAATCAACCCTATCGTCAGCAACATGAAAGATACCGATATCTCCATCCAACTCGGTAAATATTTAACTCCCGAGAAACGGACCATTCCGGTCATGCTGGTATTGAATCGGTTGAGAATAAATCCGACAACAACCATTGTGGCACTCATAAACAATCCGAGTTTATTCCGACGTACTCTCGGAAATATGAGCAGGCCAATGGGAGCGATGATAGCCAGAAGAATCTCTGCCAAAAACATCGCATGTTCGAATCCTGGTTGGAAAATTAACCCGAGAGCGCCCCGACTGGACAAGTCCAGGTATCGCGCCAGTCCATAAATGGACAGAATAACAACAAGAACCTTGCCCAAATTTGACAAAAGGTCGATTTCCAATCCCCTTCTGAACAGAACCGAGCTGATGAAGGATTCAACAATCACCATGGCACAACCGAGAGCAATTGCCGACATAAAGAAAAATACCGGCAGCCAAGGCGTATACCATAGAGGATTCAGCTTATAAGGTACGATGAGAAACAGTGACCCCAGTGACGACTGGTGCAACGTTGATAGAACGACTCCTAAAATTACAAGCGGAATGATTACAGCGTGCACTGCCCTAAGAGCTTTTTTCCATTTCAGCTTTTCAAACAGAAACGGACTGAACTCCATAAATAGCACGGTCGTGTACAGCGTTACACACCATGAGATTTCAAACATCACCGAATGTGGATTCCACATGATTAGCGGATGCCAAATCCGGTATGGATGTCCTAAATCCATAATCAGACCGAAAATAACCAGAAGATATCCGATAGTACCGGTCAGGATAGCGGAACGCACCAATGGTTTGTATTTTTCAAGATGAAGAACGTACACTGCCGCGCTCAAAGTAAAAGCTCCCGCAGCTAACGCTACTCCGCACAAAACATCAAATCCTACCCAAAGACCCCAAGGGAATGAGTCGCTAAGATGAGTGCTTGCTCCTAGTCCTTTAACGAATCTTACGAAGATGCTGTATCCGCCGGCTCCAAAAACCGCCATCGGTAATAGCCACCAAAGCCTTACCGACTTCAGAAGTTTTTTCACTTTCCACCTCCCTCGCTTCCGGACTCGGTATCAGAAGAATTATCTTTCTTTCCTGATTCGGCTTGCATTACTTCATTTCGTCTGTTGGTAAGCCACCACAATCCGGCCAAAAATGTTCCGCCTATAAGCACTACGTTAGGAATCTTTTCCAAAACTTCCCAAGTCAAAGACGGTACGGCCCCATCGGACAAATTTCCCGGATAGCCAAGCTTATACATGGAAATATCGGAAATCAGCAAAAGAGACGTTCCTCCAACTTCATGCTCACCATATATATGATCAACATAATTGGAGTTTTCTCTTATGCGCCTATGAGCCTCGAGGATCAAATCATCTCTGTTTCCAAAAATCAGGGCTCCTGTCGGACACGCTTGGGCGCATGCCGGTTGTTTGCCGTCAATAATTCTGGAATAACAGAAATCGCACTTTCTTACATAAGGAAGCGGTTTATCCCACTCATATTTTGGAACATTAAACGGGCACCCGAAAACACAGTATCTGCATCCGATGCAACGGTCTTTGTGATAAATTACCGCGCCGATGGAAGTCTTTTCGAAAGCAGCCACGGGGCAAACAGAAGCGCAGGTAGGAATCAGGCAATGCATACAGGAAAATCTGACTCCTCTGTCATGCCTTCTGTCCATCTCCAAAAAAGCATTTTCCGAAAGCTTATCTTTCGTGAAATCACCTTCGGGAATCGGCAGTTTGTTGCGTTCTTTATCGGCAATCCAGCAGGCTCCGCAGAGCTTACATTTGGTAATATCAAAGAGAAACCCTTTGGCTTTTTCCATACTCTCCTCCTCCTTTTTCAGTTGTCAAAGCAAATTTCTGAGTATCAGTTTACTTTGAGCCGAAGCTTAAATCAAGTAGTTAAAATGGGGGTAAAATTGTATTTTAAATCAATTTTACTTCAAATATTTCTGAATATTTTGCTGATGTTCCTTATAAGTTGCAGAACAATGTATTATTCCGGATGAATCATGGATGTAATATAAGCAATCGGTAGTCTCCGGCGACAAGGCAGCCTTGATTGCTTCAATTCCGGGATTACAGATCGGGTGCGGTGGCAGGCCCGAATGAAGATAAGTATTGTAAGGAGAATTAATATTTTCATCCGCAACCGTAATCGGAGCCCACCATCCGCCACCGGTATCTCCGCGAGCATATTGAACCGTAGCATCAATTTGAAGCTTCATCGGCGGCGAAGCCAAGAGTCGATTCCAAAGGATTCCAGAAATTAAAGCCATATCGCCCGTACCGGCTGCCTCCCGCTGAATTATTGATGCCAATGTCAGTACTGTCGTCCACTTTATATTTTTTTCAGACGCTGTTTTTGAATATGGAGAAAATTTTTCTTCAAAATGCGCTCTCAGACGGTTTGCCGTTTGGATAGGAGTTTCTCCAACGGGTATAAGATAAGTATCGGGAAAATATACTCCTTCTGAATAATTTGAGTCGGCCGTCGTATCTTTGGTAATCCATTCCGATTTCTGAGAATCGGTCCATCCCAGTTTTTGAGAAAGAATATTTGCTATTTCTTCTTTTCTTAATCCTTCCGGTATTACTACCCATAATTGTGAAGGATTTTTGGACAGTAATTTGGCAACATCCAAGGCATTCATAGATTTCGAGATGGCATAACCTCCGGGTAAAATTGACCCCGAACCGTAAAAATTGAGTAGTAAGTCAAATACCCATTCGCTTCTGATAAATCCTTGGATTTTAAGCATTCCGATAATTGCAGGAGTGCTTGTCTGATTTCTGCCGACAATAAATTGACGCGTTTCGGCCCCACCCCCGGGAGAACTCAAAAACATAAAGTATAAAACAAATACCGCAATAATCACTGCGCAAACGGAAGCTGTCGCTATATAAATATTTTTCACCGTCATAATTATTTTTCCGCTTTTATGGAATTGAGGATTTTTTTAACCTTTTCCATGCTTTTCTCGTCGTTTATGGAAATGGCGATTGAATTTGGATTTATTTTTTTCAATTCTTTAAGTTTTGTTTCAACTGATTTTTCGTCCGACAGATCACTTTTACTAAGGAATATATATTCGGGTTTTTTTAAAAGTTCCTTATTGTAAGCCCCGAATTCATCGCGGACTATTTTATAATCCCTTTTGGGAGAATCGGACTCGGAAGAAATCAGATGAAAAAGTATTCTGGTTCGTTCTATGTGGCGCAAAAATTTGACCCCCAATCCTCTACCGGTTGAAGACCCTTCTATCAGCCCCGGAATATCTGCCAGAATCAATTCGTAATACACCCCAAGATTCGGTTCAAGAGTTGTAAATGGATAGTTGGCCACTTTAGCCTTAGTGCTTGTTATTTTATTTAAAAGACTTGATTTCCCGGCATTGGGAAGCCCGACAAGCCCGATATCCGCAATAAGCTTGAGTTCCAAACGAAACTCGAATTTTTCTCCAGGCAATCCTGACTGGTATTCTGTCGGAGAGGTATTTCGGGATGAACGGAAATGAAAGTTTCCTTTTCCGCCATTACCACCCTTAGCCAAAAGCAGCCTTTCTCCAAGTTTCGTTATTTCTATCTCTGTTCCATTACTCAAATTATGGATAACCGTACCAATAGGAACATTCATCAATAAATCTTTCCCGTCATTGCCGTCTTTGAATTGCCCTCTTCCATCTCGGCCGTTCTCGGCTGAAATCTCTTTTTTGTACCGAAACTGATTTAATGCGCTTAAATCCGAAACGCCTTCGACATAAACATTACCCCCTCTCCCGCCACTTCCGCCGGCCGGTCCTAAGGTCATCATGTTTTTATTGAAAACTGCGGATCCTTTACCCCCATGGCCCGCCGATACTTTTATAATAACATCATCAATTAACATAGGTTATGTATTACCGTAACAAAAATATACCATGCCGGACACGTTTTTACAGCTTTATAAAAAGACCCGGATGGGTCTTTTTATATTTGAGGCAAACTAGGCCTTTTTTACATTAACAGCTTTTGGTCCCTTATCTGACGATTCAACATCGTAAGACACTTTGTCTCCTTCTTTAAGTTCATCCAATGTCACTCCAACAAGAGACTCCTTATGAAAGAATACGTCCTTATCACCAGGTTTCTGGTCATCGGAAGTGATAAATCCAAAATCTTTGCCTTCGACTATCTTTTTGATACTGCCAGTCATATTTTTTATTGATTGTTAATTTTATAAATCTATAATTGAGAGGTTCGACTATTCTTCCAAAAAATAAACGTGTTACTCGATCATCATAGCACGGCTTAACCATTCATCAAATAGACAGTTATTATAGTAGATTATTTCTCATTATTAGCGGTAAATTTCTGGCATATTTATCAATTCCGGCTGAAGTCAGAAAGACTTATATAAATCTATTTCTATCATACCAAAAATCGCCTTGTTGGCGATTTTAGTTGTCTGGATTTTATTTTACGTGACGCTTCTTTTTCTTAGCTTCCAGCATAAGCCTTTTTGCTTCCAGTCTTTTCTTGGTTTTATGCGAATTGGACGGTCTTCGCCTGCCAGTGCTGGTGTTTCTTTTTCCCATATATATTTTTTAATTGTTTATTCAGTTTATCAGCAAACACCGGATTAATACAAGTAACCGGTTTTTAAATGATCTCCTGCGCGATATATTTAAAACCGACTCCAAAAATTTAAACCAGTGCCACAATATAACTTTTTTGGTGATTATTACAAAACTCTAAACCCAAGCTCTTTGGCTTTTTGTTGCATAATTTCCTTTATGGATTTCTTCTTCTTTCTTGCATAAATCTCGGCTTCTTCAATGTTATTAATCGCTACTGTTTTATCTTTTATTGCTTTGAGGCCTATTGGCCCTATAACAATATTCCTACTAATATCGTAAGCAATCGATTGTATAGTCATAGGAGTTCCAGTCAGAAAGTTTTCAACAGTTGAATTTAAATTTCTACGAATAATAGAATTTACGTTGTCTAGTGGGATAAAATCAACAATCAGCCCATCATTTCTTATGAATTTTGTATTGCCGTAGTTATTCTTAATTTCTTTCCAATTTTCTGGGAATATAATATCTTTTTCTGGTTTTTCTATTATAAAATCTAAATCTATATCCGGGCGTGAGGTTCCATATAGGCCTTTGACAATACTCCTGTAAACAAATCCTCCGATCAGCCAAATATTGCCTTGAGTATATTCTTTCAATATTTTTTGGACTTCATAAAAATCGACTTCGTCTTTAACAGTTTCCAAAAATATTTGAGTGTAATTATCGTTTTTCACGTTTTTATATTGCGGTTCAAATCAATCCCCGCACTAAAAAAATATACCATCGCGGGTATATTTTTTGTAGTGCTGCCGGACCTGGATTCGAACCAAGATACCGTGCTCCAGAGGCACGTGTCCTACCATTAGACGATCCGGCAATTTCTGAAATATACAATAAAAAACGCTTCTTTTCAACATTTGAACTTCTTGCAGAAGCTTACTTAATAAAATATAATTAATACAGAACCAGGAGAAACGGCCATGCCTAATAGATTTCAATACGTAAGTTTTACGATGTTGGGTATCTGTGCCTGTTGTAATTTTAGAGGAACGCAGAAGTTATATCTTGACCGCGACCCTATAAAAATCAACTTCATTGAAGCTCGCCGAAAACTTTTGGCGCGGCACTCGAGTACCGGATGTAAAGCGACCATGATCGCTATTGGACTGACGGAGTTCGATTTCGAAAAATTCAAAACTCTTGTCAGATTTTCACGCCCGCTTTCGTACTATCTCTACGGAGAATAAAACCCAGCTTTTCGGCTGGATTTATTTTAAAATTATTTATAAAACCATTTGTCCAGGTTATTTCACGATCGTGAAATAACCTGGACAAACAAAAATCCAGCCTTTCGGATGGATTTATTTTTATTTATAAATTATTGGTCGTGTGTAGTTATTAGTCCTTAAGATACTTCCCTATCGCTATAAAGCTTGAAACTAATCCCAATCCGATTCCAAAAAGAATCTGGTAAAACAGCAGCAGAACAAAACTTGAAGCAAAATAACTCCACAAATAAAGCTCGGGAATTACCGCGTTGGCATAAGGAGAAACAAAATATATTATTGGGGCCATCAAAAGCAAGCTGATTATCGCCGATATTACTCCGTACAAGACTCCTTCAATCAGAAACGGTCCGCGAATAAAGAAATTAGAGCCCCCGACTAGACGCATGATATTGATGCTCTCTCGGTTAGAGTAAATAGCCAAACGAATTGTATTAAACGTTATAAGGATGGCAATAAGGGACATAAAAATGGTTAGTCCCCAACCTCCTTTTTGAGCCGTGCTTAAAATCCGATTAAGCCTGTCTATAACGTCCGCATTCTGGGAATATGACACATTTTCTATGAATGGCTGGATTGAATCGTTATTTAAATAAGCGGAAATAACCGGGTACTCTTTCGGGTCTCTGGCTTTAATATTGAGTGAAGCTAAAAGAGGGTTATCGCTCAACTGGCTGATTGCCTGAGATATAGTCTGATCACTTTGATGTTTTTGTTTGAAAATTTCCAACGCCTGATCTTTTGAAACGTAGTCAACGTTCTGAACTTCCGGTAAACTCGAAAGCGTAGATTTTATCCTGAGTATATCGTCTTCTCCGGTAGTGTTTTTAAAATAAACACTGATATCAATTTTATTTTCTATACTGGAAATTATTGTTTTGGTTATGACGTTAAATATAAGCAGTCCGCCAAAAACAGTCAGAGCCAATGCCATAATCGCAATTGTAGCCGTCGACAGCCATGCGTTTCTGGTAAAATTTTGTCGCCCGTATTTAATTATTCTTGCCAATGTAGTTATCATTTTGGTAACTGATTATTAATTACTAAAATAAGATATATTTACCCTCTTCTTCATCGCGGATAATCTGGCCGGATTCAAGGCTGATAACCCGCTTACTAAGATTATTTATAACATCCTTATTGTGAGTTGCTAAAATTATTGTTGTCCCCAATTCGTTGATTTTCAAAAGTAACTTTATAATATCGTTGCTGTTTATCGGATCCAGATTTCCTGTGGGCTCGTCGGCAATAATAACATCGGGATTGTTAATCATCGCTCTTGCTATTGCCACCCTTTGTTTTTCTCCTCCCGACATTTCTCTGGGGAAATTTTTCTCTTTTGAAGACAACCCGACCATATCCAAAGCTTTTGGCACCAGTTCGTTGATTTCGCTTTCCGGCCTTCCTGCCGCCTCCAAAGCAAAGGCCACATTCTCAAAAGCGGTCTTTTCCGGAAGCAATTTAAAGTCCTGAAAGATAGTGCCGATGTGCCGGCGCATCTGATACATTTCACTGGTTTTAAGCTTGGTTACATCGTAAGAGCCAAAAATAATACGGCCTTTTGTAGGCTCTTCTTCTCCGGTTAAAAGTTTTATTATGGTCGATTTGCCGGCTCCGGATTTTCCGACAAGCGAAACAAACTCCTTGGGGTTGATTTTAAAGCTGACGTTATCAAGCGCTAACAACTCATGGCCATTACTCTTATAGCCCTTGGAAACTCCTTGGAAAATTATCATACCAATCAATTATAGTTTAAAGATATAAATATGCAAACATATAAACGACTTTATATATTTAAATTTTTATATATCCTTACTTGTAAGTTCAGCCTCTATAAAGTCGTCCAAATATCCACCTTCAAGAATCTCATGAATTTTAGAGGTTTCGTATTCCGTTCTGTGGTCTTTTATCAGCTGATAAGGATTAAGCACATAAGAGCGTATTTGACTCCCCCATTCGGGCTTAACTTTGATTCTCAGTTTATTTATCTCATCCACCCGCTCCTTTTCCATTAATTGAATCAGCTTTGCCTCAAGAATTTTCATCGCCAATTCCCGGTTTTGAGATTGAGAACGTTCGACTTGTGATGAAGCCACCAACCCCGTAGGCACATGTACTATTCTCACGGCTGTTTCAACTTTGTTAACGTTCTGTCCTCCAGGGCCGGATGAACGAAAGAATTCAACTTTCAAATCTTTTTCGTCAAATTTAAGAGTATGTTCTTCAATTTTGGGAAGAACTTCAACTAAAGCAAATGAGGTGTGCCTCAGGGATTGTGGAGAAAATGGCGATATTCTGACCAGCCGATGGACTCCGTTTTCTTTTTTTAGGTATCCAAAAGCATACTTGCCTTCAATCTCGAAAGTTATGTTTTTCAAAGGTCGCCTTCCTGTTTTGGACTGATATTCTTCTTCGGTGCTGTCGATTGTATTTACTTTCCATCCCTGATTTTGGGAATATTTTTCATACATTAAATAAAGCATGTGCACCCAATCGGCAGCATCCTGGCCTCCGGCTCCGGCATAAATGGAAACGATGGCGTTGTTTTTGTCCCACTTTCCGGAAAATAACCTTTTTATTTCAAGCTGGCGCACGGCTCTTTCTACGCCATAATAAGCATCGTCGTTTACGTTCTCAATATTTTCCGATAATTTATAAAGCGCTTTTTTGGCATCAAAGTAGCTGCCCAAAAGATTTTGAGTTTCTCCCATTTCCTTCATGGTCGCCTCGGCAATATCTTTGTTCTTCCAAAAATCGGAGTCCTGCAAAAGCACTTCAATTTCTTTTATTCGATTTTGCTTTGTTTCTACGTCAAAGCCAGCCCCCTAGCTGTCGGAGGCGTTCTGTAAGCTCGTTAACTTTTATTTCGTACTCTTTTTGAAGCATATTCTTGTACTAATTTTCAATTTATGACTTTTCTTGTCGCTTGGCATTATATTCGGCATATTCCCGAATGACGGGGATTTTATTTAAATAGTTTTCAGACATATCCACATAGTGGCCGTTTCTCATCAATACATTTCCATACCCTCCATCCTGCTGAGGATATTCGTAAGCGGGAGTCATCAAATCCACGTCGCTTATCCATGATTTTCTTAGTCCAGTTGATTGTATTTTACTGTTATCTTCAATTCCTCCTATCCAAATCCTTCCATCAGAATCCTTACAAAACATAAACATAAGCTTTCCGTCTTTAGATGGAAAAGCCTCAACTGATATATCTCCGTAAATATTCGTTTTTTGCTTCCAACTCATCAGGAGTCTGGAAAAATCTGGAGATTGTTCTGCTGTCAAAACGATGTTCTCTGGACGCATCTTTCTCCCATAATTATTATCAGTATATAATTTTCTGTCTAACTTTTTCGGCTCTCTATCAATTTCTTTATAATAATCACCTCCCAACCCAATTTGATTTGCAGTTCCGGCAAAAATATAATTCGGATTTTCTTTGGGTTCCGAAACCAAATTACCACTGGATGTAATGTCCGAAAGAGCTTTTTGTAACATAGCCGGCAATGTAATGCTTTCTTCGCCATATCCCTTGCCATACCAACGCACATCGCTATCACCACCCATTCTGTAATCCGGAAGATAACGCCACACCCCTTGAGAATTGCTTCGATAATATGAGCGCGCAGTTATTACTCCGTCTTTTTTTACATATCCTATAATCGCAATTCGGCCGCGTCCTAGATCATATGCTGAAGACGGCAAATAAATCACGGAGTCACCAATGCGGATTTTATATTTTGGGGTCATCCCTTCACTCTTAAACACATCCGTAGTCAAAGTTTTTCCCATAAACTCACCCCCGTGTATTTCAGTTTTTTCAAGAACACTCTCTGATTCTGAACTATCAATCGTTTCCACCCCAAAACTATCGGCAGTTTCTGTAGATTTTTCCTCCGGCTCCCGACTTTCTCCAACAACTTTTATTTCGTACTCTTTTTGAAGCATATTTGATTTATTATACACAAAATTAAGTAAAAAATGAGCGGTTCACTGCAAACCGCTCTCGACCTCCCTGATAATGTCTAGGGATGCCAAAAATCCGAATATTAGACCGATGCCGACCATGCCGATTAAAATATCAGCGCTTTCGGTTCTGGTCCAGGCGACATAAGCCGCCAACACCCATCCCGTCCACACATAAACCAGTTTTGCAGTCTTTGTCATGCCATCTCCCTTCTGTTTTGAGTTCCGAAAAATATAATAATACACAAATCAGCTTATATCAATAATGCAATTTGTATTTCCAGAAAACAATTATTTTTACAATTACACAACGCCAAATTTTGTGAATAATTTATTCCCTAATCACTGCTGGCTTGAAATCACGAAAAAAAGTAAAGTAAGCGGCATTTTGTGCCGCTTACTGACTTATTTATATTTAATCTTTGAGCCAATGGCCGGAATCGAACCGGCGACCCACGCTTTACGAAAGCGTTGCTCTACCAGCTGAGCTACATTGGCAACGATAAAACTTTACTTTCAAACCGATAAAAAATCAAGAAAAAAATACATTTTGCAAGTCAGTCCAAAATATAAGAATGAGCGCCATAACACCTACAAACATACCAATCCATTGAATCTGGGTAATGTTTTCTCTGTAAAAAATCGCTCCAATAATAATGGCAAATATGGCTGAAGCTACCGAAAATATAGTGGCTCCTCTGGCTAGTCCTGAACCGTTTTTTATAGCATATAGCCAAAAAGAATTGGCGATTATATATGCCACAATCGCGCCTATCCAAAAAATTGGCCTGGATTTTAGAGACCATTCTTTTGCTAAGATATCGGCAAATATTTCGAATGCAATCAGCAACGACAATGGGACAATCCACATATTAAGATCTAAGGCTAGTAAGAATTTCTTTTTCCACCTCTTCTCTGTCACGACCGAATTTAGTAAATGATAATTCCTTTACATGTTGAGTCAGTGAGATATCCGCAGCCGGATATCTGACCATGCGGATATTAAACGGACGCGACGTTTGATTATTTATGAGTATCTTGGCATAAGCATTAAAGTTATCGATATTCATCAAGTCCGATTGCGAAAATATCGGCTCAAACTGTTTTATCAAAAATTCGGCGTCTTGCGCTCCTACTCTGAATGCGACCATTGAGCCGACGTTACCAAATACCGAATCCCTGATTTTCTCGTCCAACTGGGCAATAAATTGGTGGGCTATCGTCAGATTCAATCTGTATTTGCGGGCCTCGGAAAGAATCGTGGAGATGGAATCGGTGGTAAAGTTTTGGAACTCATCGATATAAAGATAAAAATCGCGCCGTTTGGATTGCTCAATGTCCACCCGGGACAAAGCGGACATCAAAAGCTTGCCGGTTATAATCATTCCCAAAAGATTGGCGTTGATATCCCCTATTTTCCCCTTGGAAAGATTAACCAGAAGAATTTTACCTTCATCCATAACCTGCCTGAAATTAAATGCGGATTTCGCCTGTCCGATAATTGGCCGCATATAATCGTTGGCAATAAAATTGTTGAATTTGGAAGTGATATAAGGAGCCATATTCGCAAGCGACGCTTCTCCTCCAACTTTAACCGCTTCTTTTGTCCAAAAGTCTATAACAACCGGATTGGTAATGCGTTCTATTTTTCTCTGGCGAAAGTCTTCATCGGTAAAGATTCTGGGCACTTCTATAAAAGTGGCCGGTTCGTTTTTGGCATCTTCCATTAAAAGCAGCAGAGCATTTCTCATATACTGCTCGAACATCGGGCCCATAGTCTCGGCCAAAAACAGTCGGTTAAAAATCCCTTGGATTTCATTTACAATAAACGTCTTTTCCTCCGGGCGATCAAAATCGTATTCAAGCATGTTTAACCCCAGCGGTTTTTTTGTATATCCCGGATCAAAAAGAATGACGTCATTTAGCCTTTCTTTGGGAATAAGCCCCGATATCGTATCTATAGCATCTCCGTGCGGATCGATATAACAGACACCCTTGCCTTTTTTAATATCGTCAAGAATCATGTTTATCATCATCGATGTTTTACCGACGCCCGTCTGACCGATGGTATATACATGCCTTCTTCTGTCATCTTCACCTATGTAAACCGGTTTAATTTCACCCCTAAAAACGCTTTCTCCGATAGGTGTACCATTTGCCGGCAGATCGGCCGGCGGAGGCGATTCTTTGGATTTAATCCACTTTATTTTGGGAGAAAGAGTTGAGGTTGTCGGTAAATGAAACAGGCCCGCCAGCTCTTCGGTGTTTAATATCATCGTCTGGGATTCGTCGTATTCACGGAACGAAAATTGGTAGGCAAATTTCTGAAAATTCTTAATTTTAACTATTTTCAGCTTATTTTTTAGAGGAGCTTCAAATTGGCCAAAGGAGCCTCCGATAGAATCCAAAAGCATTTCAGTCTGAAATTGGTTAAGTGACGAGATTAAAACTCTGAAATTCACCTTTACCAACGGCTTTGAAACTTTTTTCTCAAGGGATTTTATGGATTCCTCATCCACTATTGATGGCTTATTTTTATCCTCCGGTTTCGGTTCCTTAAGCAGATCTCCCCAAGCTTTGATGTTTATAAAATATTTTGAAGCAACTTTTTTGAATGGCTCACCTTTTCTGAGTTCGTTAATAATAGAAAAAATAGTCTTTTTGTAATTTTCCGGAGCCGGTTTGATTATTATCTGCAGCGCTGCGCCTTCTCCGATTTCGCTTATTTTGGAAAGTCCGCTGACTATCGGAGAAAAAGTATCTATTTCCGATTCAAGATAAGTTCTTAGGGGCAAAGCATAATGGTTGTCCTGCGCTAAATAAAAACCCGCATTAATTCCGTTGGGTTGGAAAATATTGTATTCCGAAATCGGAGTAACTTGAGCATCTTTAAACAATCCCTCAATTTGACGGCTGACAAACTGAACCATTTTTTCCGGAACCGAAACATAAAAATGAATTTCTTCTCCGACGTGATGAACCGCCACCTCAAACGTCACCGCTTCTTTGCCGGAAGTCAAAATACTAAAAAGCTGTTCGGACATATTGATTTCGTCCTTAAAGCCGGCAACACCGGTTGCTTTCTGTCCTTCCTTGGAGGTCATCTGCTGTTGAGGAAGACGGATGAGCAATAATTTTGAATTAAGAGACTTTCGGATTCTCTCCCGCCTTTGGCTTCTTAATATGTACCAAAAAGTACCGACAATAGCGGCTAAGGCAACAACGATACTGGCTGTTATTAATATGCTCTGCATCTTTACAAAAGTTTCCTTTTTTTCATTTCATCGAGTAATACATCCGACAAAGCATCGTGATATGTATCCAAAATGAACGGGTCTTCCTTTTGGGCGTAGGTTATACCCTCATCTATACCCTTCTGCAGTGTAAGAGTAACAAGATGTTCAATCACGTTTTTTACCGCCGGGTCTTCCTTTTGGGCATAAGCCGGAAGAACTCCAGGTTTATCCGCGGCTTGAGGCTGTGGAGCAATCGGAGACGGAGCCTGAGGCGTTGGTTGAAATTGTGTTCTTTTTTCGGCGATTATTGTAGAAACAATTTCTTTGTGCGAAACTTCCGGCGCTTTTTCCTTGCGTTCTTTAACTTCTTGAGCCAATTCGGGATAATTGATATTATGAATTATATTTTGATCCATATATTATGAATGAAAAATTTTTTTCCTTCTTCTCCAGATACGGACTGATTATTGTAATAATTATAGCAATCTTCTTTCGCTTCTTCAATTTAGGCACAACGCCACCGGGACTGTATCCCGACGAAGCCATCAACGGCAATAACGCCCTTGAGGCCGCCAGTACCGGAAATTACAAAGTATTTTATCCGGAAAACAATGGCCGCGAAGGATTATTTATAAACATTCAGGCGCTTTTTCTTAAAATTTCCAACGCCAACGAACCTTGGGTTTTAAGGTCGTTGAGCGCCTTTTTCGGCATTCTGACGGTTATTGGAATATATCTTTTTGTTAAAAAAATATTCAAGCGCCATTTGTATGCCGATTTTCTGGCTTTTTTATCGGCGTTTTTTACAGCCACCAGTTTCTGGCATATTAATTTTTCCAGAATAGGCTTCCGCGCCATAATGGCGCCCGCATTTATGATTTGGGGCGCATACCTGATAATCTGCGCCCTCGAAAAACTCAGAGAACCGGAAATTAAAACAAAAACATTGCTTTGGATAAGCGCTCTAGCCGGAGCGGTTTATGGCCTTGGAATGCACTCTTACATAGCTTATAGGGCCACCCCCATAATTATGATTTTTATCTATGCTTTATATTGGTTTTTGTACAGACCTAATTCAAAAAAAATAATCTTGTCGTTTGTTGTTTTCGTTTTAGTTTCGCTTGCGGTATTTTCACCGCTGGGAATTTATTTCCTGAAAAACCCCGGTGATTTTTTCGGACGGACATCACAGCTTTCTATTTTCTCAACGCCACACCCTATTTACAATCTTTTGAGTAATGTAGCAAAAACAATCGGGATGTTTGATATCCGCGGAGACGGCAACTGGCGCCATAATTATTCCGGGTCACCCGAGATTTATTGGTTTGTAGGAATATTTTTCATTATCGGAATTATTTCGGGGGCCGTCCAAATGTTCCGAAGAATGATAAAAAAAATCCATCATGAAGATCAGGATGTTTTATGGATTATAAGTATTATTTGGATTGCCGTTGCAATGCTTCCGGTTGTAATTTCCGACGAAGGAATCCCCCATGCATTGCGTTCATTACTAATGGTTCCGCCCGTGTTTATGCTGGCCGGTATGGGAGCCTTTGATGTTATCTCGTCCATTTCCGACCGCATCAGACCCAAGGCGCTTTATGTTTCTCTGGTAATTATCGGAATTAGCCTGATGGTTCAGGTATATTGCCAATATTTTGTTCTTTGGGCTCAAAATCCCAATGTTGCCGATGCGTTTGACCAAAAATATGTTGAGATAGGGAGGCAACTGAATGCCATATCACCCGTAATACCCAAGTATGTCGTTGTAAATGCCGGAGGAGTTTTGGTCAGAGGAATTCCCATGCCTTCTCAGACAATAATGTTTATTACCGACACATTCACTGCCGATAAGCAGGCGGAAAAAAACATACACTATATATCTCCGGATAAGGAGCCCTCAATCACCGACAAAAACGCAATCATATTTTATTTGGAACCGGAACAAAAAAGTTAATAAAAAAGCGGTTTTGTTATAATCCTTTCTGCCATTCCAAAAATTTCTTTGGCCGTACATATTTTTGCTGGCCCCTGTCTTTTTCGTTCATAACGACAACCGTCAGTTGATCTTTGTCGTTATATGCCGTTCTGGAGTAAATCCATCCATCCTCAACAGTCCCATCTTCAAGTTTAAAGACAACCGAATCTCCGGCTTTAAAAGATTTTAATATTTCTATCTCGTACCGGCTAAGCTCATCATTATCATATTTGGGATCTATTTCCGCCATACCGGTAAAACGTTTTCCAAATCCCGATAGTTTTTCCATAGTCTATTAATATAGGTCTTATTTTTTATAATTTTATCCGTGCCTGATAACCATAACATCGCCGTCCTTAACAACATAATCTTTTCCCTCCAATCGAATCTTGCCTTTTTGTTTTGCTTGCGGCCAACCTCCGGCATCGGCCAAATCTTTCCAAAACACCACTTCTGCCCTTATAAACTTATTTTCAAAATCCGTATGGATGGTTCCGGCTGCTTGAGGAGCTTTCCAGCCGTTGATTATAGTCCAGGCTCGGGTCTCGTCTTCACCGGTAGTAAAAAAGCTTATCAGATTCAAGATTTCATAGGCCTTTTTTATCAATCCAGCCAAATCCGGCTCAACTCCTAAATCGGAAATTATATATTCGGCCTTGAGATCTTCATTTATTCTTTTTTTTATCTCCTGTGACACGTCTTCCGGTTTTCCGTTTAATAAAAATATCTGAGGTTTTGCGGTCAAAAGATTAAGCGATTTTACTACAGGATTGTCGGTAATCTCTTTTCCAAGAAAATACAACGGTTTGTTTTCCGAAAGCTGTTTTTCCAGTTGTCTTATCAGCTCCAATTCTTTTATTTTGGATTTATCTCCCGTTCTCGCTTCACCTTCCAGTTTTCCGATTCTTTTTTGGACAGTATCCAAATCCCGCAACGCAAGTTCGGTATTGATGGTATCAATATCACGTGAAGGATCTATCGTGTTTTCAACGTGAATGACTTCACCGGCCCCGAAACAACGCACTACCTGTACAACTGCATCCGTTTCCCTGATATGCGACAAAAACTGGTTTCCAAGTCCCTGTCCTTCGCTTGCTCCCTTCACGAGTCCGGCAATGTCATAAAATTCAACGACGGCCGGAATCTTTTTTGCCGACTTACTTAATTTTTCCAGGATATCCAACCGTTCGTCAGGCACGGCCACAACTCCCACATTCGGGTCGATTGTAGCAAACGGATAATTGGCTATTAAAATATCGTTTTTAGTGAGCGCCTTAAATAGCGTTGATTTCCCTACGTTCGGCAACCCGACAATTCCGATGCTTAATTTCATAGTAGTCAGTTTATTCCAAAATAAGGCCTTTTGTAAATGAGACTATAAAAAAGATGCCCCAATGGCGGGCACCAACGAACATCCTGATATTTTCTTACAGTTACTTAAGTCCCCGAAGTTTTCGCGAAACACGCTCCCATAATCCGTCAATCTGCCGATGATATTTTGTGGCTACGAAATTGGAAAACAGAAGAAACATGAAAGCTGCTACGGTCCAGAATACCCATTGAAAGATATCGACGAGCGGACCAAAGTCCGTACGCCGAACCGGTTCGATTTGAAAATTGATTCCGTATCGACCAGAGTCGTCATCGGAAATGATAACTGCATCCGGCAATGGCGCCGCCATACATATTGGTGACAGTGCGTTCCAAGACCCGCCAAAGAGAGTTTCACCCGGTCCAAGCTTGCGCCATACATCGCCCTTGTTTTCTTTTTCAATACGATCCATTTTTACCCCGTCTCTTTTGTTTGGCACAAGAATCGTAATGTAAAAAGATGCGTTATTTCTGTTGTTGAGGACAATGTTTCTGACAAGACCGTTAATATTTGCCGGCGGTAATACCGCTTCTTGCGTTCTGTTAACGAATTTTTCTCCCGTTTCTACAATCACCCTTCCATTACCCGGAATTGTATCTTCCGGTATAGGGATGGAAATCACAGGTTCATATCTGCGGGCTGATGTCTTGAGATTGCCTTTTTCGGTAATCTGAACGGCAACGTTCAACAACTCCCCGGGAGCTACAACCCGTTTTAAAACGACGACATTGTGGATTGTAAGAATCGGACCCAATGGCTGCACGCGGAACATCAGTTTCAATCCAGAAAACCTTATGTGGTTGTCGGCAAGAAGAATCTGGGAAAAACTTCCGAAAAAATAGGTTCTCTTGAGAAAAATACTCGAGAACGGATCCGAATCGAGAGTTGAATGGGAAAATCTTTCGGTAATCGGAATTTTCTGACCGCCGTCAAGGTCTATAAAACCATCGACGTCTACGGTAATTTCTCCGAGTGATTCCACGTACGTATCGAGAAAACGCTCGACTGCCACCTGGGCAAAACCCAAAGTTGTCGTACCATAAGGAATCCCCAACTCGATTTTTTTATGATATCCCGAAGACTCAAGCTCGATAACAAACGGAATTTCTTCGGCAATTTCGTCTAAAGTTCCGTAAACTCCGTGAACTCCGTTAAACCAAATCCGCGCGCGTTCCCCCTTTGTCGCATCCCATGCGGGAACCTTTTCTCCGACATCGTTCACAGTCCCGGCTACGCCGCCTTCCCACGCCGTGTACGATACCGGTCCGTTGGGTGCGTCTTTCCGGAAAGATGTACTAAGAGTATGTCCCAGCGCAAATATAGTCCCGTCTTCTTCGTCAACTGCCGTAACGGTTCCCATGGAATAATCCGAAAGCGCCTGGTCACCCGTAACATATCCTATTTTGATACTGGATCCGGGTCCCAATCTCCTGTTATTCGAATACATCGAGTCGAAAAACGTGCGCTTAATTCCATGATACATGGAACGAAAACGCATAGCGCGTTCCGCTTCGTCGTACATAAACTGGAATGGTCTGGCCGTCCCCTCGGAGGTCGCAGTTTCCCATCCGGAAGCAATTGCCGCGGCAAGCTTTCCATTGATATAGAGCGGAGATCCGGACATTCCCGATGCGATATTGAACGGAACGGCCTTGCCTTTGACGTCTTTCCAAACAGAAACCAGGAACTGGACACCTTTGTCCGTATCCTGAAGTCCCGTTACCCTGAAATAGAACTTTTCCCGATCATGTCCGTTAAAGACCGTGTATCCGTATCCTTTCATGCCGGCTTTGACTTCATCCGCCTTCCAATAAGAAACTTTAGCACTCACATTGAGAGCAAGTCCTAGAGTAAGAACGACAAAAATGGCCGGAATCAGAACCGTCCGCTTCACGTCAGCCTCCTGTAAGTTGTGTTGTTCTGTGAAAAGATTAGAAAATTAGCCCCTATCTGTCAAACAACCCGACAAGATATTATTTAATTCTGAAAAATTTAGTCTTTCCAACCTTGATAGTTCCTCCCTCAACTTTATCTTCTCTGCCGATATTCTTTTCTTCGGGTTCAAGCATATTTACAGCGCCCTGCTCAAATAGCCTGGAAATTTCTGACTTGCTACTAAATTGGCCGGATTCAGCAAGCACATCAAAATAAGTTACTCCCTTTTTAGCTTTTATTTCCGGAATGTTTTCGGGTATTTCGTGTTTTTGGAATGCCATTACAAAAAACTTTTGTGCCTCATCGGCTTTTTTTGAGCCCCAATACATAGAAGTAATTTCACGCGCCAAATCCATTTTGACGTCGCGCGGATTGTCTCCTTTTTTAAGACGTTTTTCGTATTCTTTTACTTTTTCCATCGGCACTCGCGTGCAATGAATAAAATATTTAATAATCAACGAATCTCCCACCTTCATAATTTTACCGAATATGTCATTGGGAGCATCAGTCAAATTGACGGTATTGCCCCAACTGGAGCTCATTTTCCGGCCATCAAGGCCCTCAATGAGGTTTAGCATCATAATATCCTGCGGTTCCTGCTTATAATGGCTCTGGATTTCCCGACCGGCAAGCAAATTAAATCTCTGGTCAGTTCCTCCAAGTTCAACGTCCGATTTTATTTCTACGCTATCATAACCCTGCATCAGAGGATATAAAACTTCCCGCAACGATACCCGTTTTTGGGCTTTAATTCTTTTGGCTATATTTTCTCTGGCGATAAACTCCGACAATGAAAACATATCCGCTTGCTTTGCAATGTCTTTATAAGTCAGTTTTGCAAGCCATTCCGAATTACGATGGAGTTCCACCTTTTTTATATCTAAAATTTTTCCCGCCTGTTCGGCATAAGTTTTCATATTGGCTTTGATAGTCTCATCATCAAGCATCGGCCTCTCACTTTCCTTGTCAGATGTGTCTCCGATTACTCCGGTGAAATCTCCGATAATAAGTACTATTTGATGGCCCAACTCCTGAAAATCACGCAGTTTCAAAAACGCCACCGAACGTCCTAAATGCAAATTGGGGCTAGTCGGGTCTATTCCAAGCTTTATTCTCAATTTTTTTCCGCTAAGAAGCTTTTCCTTGAGGTGCTTTTGATCAATAACCTCATTTACTCCCCGGCTTAAAATTTCGTCTATTTTTTCCGATAAATTGTCTTTTGCCATATTATTCATTTAATCATCACCAACCGATTTTATCAAATTATAAAAAGAGGCGGATATTTCCGCCTCACCTAAAAACAAAATTGTTTTCCGAATACGTGATTAACTGCCCGGCATCCTCCTTGGCATATTTTATTGTCGCAGGAAGAACATCTTGGGAGTTCGGAACGGAAATTATTCATCTTATCCCCATTCCAAATTTCTTCCAATGTATTTTCACGAATATTGCCGCATATTGAATGAAACGTTGTCGGGCATCCGGTGACATCGCCGTTGGAAAGGATTGTGATTAAATTTTTACCCGCTTGGCATCCTTTCCAGTGGTTTTTGAAACGCATTAAATGCCTATAGCCGAAACAATCGTCGGGAATGACTTCCATAACATCTTCGGCCCGCATTTGCCAATCAAGAATCGTATCAGCCAATCTTCTAATTTTTTCCTCACCGATAAATGAAGCCGAGCTCATCCTTCCCTCCGGCAGTCCTAATTGAATCGCCCACACCGGAACAGATAATTTCATAAGTAATTGGAACACATCTTCCAATTCCTGAAAATTTTCCCTCATAACTGTAGTAATAACCGTCCTCTGGATTGGAGAATCTGCATTTAATATTTCAATAACCCGCCAAAACGAACCGCTCATTTTTCTTATTGCATCGTGTGTTCGTTCAAGGCCATCCAGGCTTAGAGACAGAATATAACGATTCAAGTTATCCATAGGCTCAAACCGCTTAAAGAAATATTTTCCGTAAAGTCCGTTGCTTATTTGGCGAACCATCACAAACCGTTCAAGAGCTAAGGCAAGAAGTTCTTTACAATCGCCACGAGTCGTGAATTCTCCTCCGGAAATAACCAAATTCGACACCCCAAGAGAGACCAGCTGATCAAACATTCCTTTAGCCTCCTCGGTGGAAAGCTCCGGGCCGCGAAGATTTGTACATTCAGGCCCGGCACATAATCCGCAATGGATACATTTAAGATCGCATCTCAACGTTGATTCCCAGGAAGCAAATTTCGGCCCATTCATTATTGTTTCCTCAGCAACTTCGCCAATTTATCTTTGAGTTGATTATATTTTTCATATAAAGAATCCAGTGAGTCGCGCATATACTCATCAAATATCCCATAGCGCTGCTGAATGCCACTAATTTTTCCTCCAATAAACTCAATCTCCTTTTTAATTTCGTCAATCTCATTCTGATTATCTTTTGGCTTATCACTTTCATTTCTAGAAAATCGGGAACCGCCCCCACATATGGAATTAGTAGAAAATCCAAATATCGGAATCAAGAGAATTAGAGATGAAATAATTCCGTGGACTTCAGGTGTTTGAGCTATCATATTAGGAACTCCTCTCTCCTGGGTTCTGCCAGGCTGTCCGTGCTGCCGTTTTTGTTTCAGAGTCAAGAAAGCCGCGCAACAATTTTGATTATTTAATATTGTCAAAGTACTAATACAAGATGGCGCTAAAAATCCCCCGGCGCCATCTTGCCTAGGGGATTTTTTGATGTTTTTAGTTTATATTATTCAGCCAAAACATCACCTGGGCAAAAGGACTCCGAGGTGAGTAAAATAATGCTTTTTTATTGTAATTAATCTGATATTCATTATTTGATTTGATTATCGTACATATCAAAACGATGTAACCGTCAAATTGTTTCAAGTGCTTGAGATATTTCATCCAAAATCGCCTTCGGAAGAGCTGCCTGCGGTTTGGTCATTCCGGGATATCTCCAGGCCGAAATAACCCGTATCTTATGCTTTGCATCTTTTTTATTATCTTGGGCAATCATTACCCATAACTCCTGGCTCCAAATCTTTTGGCCATTTCTGGTTTTATAAGAAACCGGCTGCATATATGCAATCGTATCGGGCGCAACCCCCTCCTCAATTCTCAGCGGACTTTTAATAACCCTCCGAACGCGATTTTCGGACAACTTGTAATAAGCCATTTTGGCTTTGGCGTGCTGAGTCCAATAATAAGAAGAATAAGAAGGTAGTATCATTTTTACAATATCCGATCAACTAATCTCCCGGAATGTAGTATAATTATACACGTAAACGCATATCAGGAGTAAATTCTCATGTTGTATCCTCTTTTGTTTGTTAGTATTAACCATAAAAATAAATAATTAAATAAATATTATTAAATATGCAAACGTTGTTGTCCGGAATGATGAGCGCGCAAACGGTCGATAATAAAAAGCCTTTTTTGAATAAAATAAGCGCAGGGCTTCTGGTGGTTATTATCGCCGTATCGGCAGGCTTGATGCTAAGCGCATCTTCGCAAGAATCGGCGGTAATGGATGAACTGGCTCACATTCCGGCAGGATATAGTTATGATCGGTATCTGGATTACAGGCTTAATCCCGAGCATCCTCCATTGGTAAAAGCTTTGGCGGCACTTCCTCTTCTTCTGCTCAACCTCAATTTTCCATTACAAAGCACGGCCTGGCAAACCGATATTAACGGCCAGTGGGATTCCGGAAACCAGTTCATTTATAAAGTAAACGACGGCAATGCCGACACTATTTTATTTTTAGCTAGAATATTTCCTATAATTCTCACCCTTCTTCTTGTATTGTTTGTTTATTGGTGGTCCAGACGCCTTATGGGGCCATTGTGGGCTTTACTACCCGCCCTGTTTACGGGACTTTCTCCAAACATATTAGCTCATGGCCATTATGTCACCACGGATATCGGTGCAGCTCTAGGATTTTTTATCGCCTTGTTTGCCTACAGCTCATATTTAGATTCACCTTCCAAGAAAAAACTCTGGATTGCGGGAATTGTATTCGGAATTTCCCAAGTTCTTAAATTTTCAACAGTTCTCCTGGTGCCGTTCTTTATTATTTTTATGCTTGTCCATTGGTGGCTCAAGTCCAGAGAATCTCAAAATAAAATATTTTCAAAAGAATCTTTTAAAATTCTGTGGAAGCATTTTGTTTCTTTAATCCTGATATTTCTTATCGGATACATTCTGGTTTGGATGATTTATGGACTTTTCACCCTAAACTACCCCATTCAAAGACAGCAGTCCGATACCACTAATATACTAGTCTCGTTTGGAGGAGGTTTCGATCCTACGTGGCAGAAATGCCCTCCTCATGGCCTAGGAATGCGTTGTCTGGCAGATATTGATATTTGGATGTCCTCAAGTCCGATATTCCGTTCCATAGGGCATTATATGCTTGGAATACTCATGGTTATTCAAAGAGCTGCCGGAGGCAATACGTCTTACTTTCTGGGACAAATCGGAGGCCATGGCTGGTGGTATTATTTCCCGGTTATCTATCTGCTCAAAGAAACTCTCCCCTCATTGATACTCATTAGCATCGGATTATTCCTCGCCCTAAAGAGATTTTCTATTCATGCCAGAGAACACCGCCGAAATCTGATTTCTTCATATTTATCCGCAAATTTCGGGATATTTATGATGCTGACAACGGTTATACTTTACTGGCTCTACAGTATGCACACTACTCTCAACATCGGCTTTAGGCACATTTTGCCGACAATTCCATTTATGTACATCCTGGCGACCTTCTCTCTTAAGAAATGGTTTAGTAATGACAGCATATATGACCAACAGTTTTGGTATGCAAAAATATCCCTGGCATTTAAAAATTTATTGAACCGTTCGTTAAAAACAATAATTGTGCTCTTTCTGGCATTGTGGCTGATAGTAGAAGTGATAATATCTTATCCGTATTTTCTGTCATATTTTAACGAAGTCGGCGGAGGCGTATGGAACGGATATAAACACGTCACTGACTCTAATTACGACTGGGGCCAGGACCTTAAACGCCTCAAAACTTATGTTGAAGAAAATCACATAGACAAAATCGCCGTAGATTATTTCGGCGGAGGTGATATCAGTTACTATCTTGGAAACAAGGCCGTTCCATGGTGGTCATCCAAAGGAAATCCGGCCGATCAAGGCATAAATTGGATAGCGATTTCGGCAAATACAATAGAATCGGCAAAAGCCACGCCTTCGGAAGGATATGTGGCAAACCAAGCGGATACATATCCGTGGTTAACGATAGGGCCTTACGCCAGAGCCGGAACATCGATCTTTATTTATAGACTCAAATAAAATTACCTATAATAGATTCTGTTTGGAATGCGTAAATCTATATATTGAAGTTTATTCAGTTCGCTTCCTAATGTCTGAAGCGCGTGCAAAGCATACGACGGATCATTGCGTAAGCTGAAGTAAAAAACAGGAGATCTGTTTCTGTCGCTGGTCACTTCTTCGAGTTGTCGGTCTTTTAAATAGAGAGTTCTGTAAGAAATACCGACAGAATCCAACAAATTGAACATTTTTACCAAATTACCGGACTCATCATTCGGAAGAATAGAATTCCCTATAGAGACCGCCTCTCCCGAAAAATCCAATACTTTATAAATCAGCTGGCCCTCGGTGCTGGGAGCGTTGTCAAAAACAAAACCCGTTCTATCAAACCAGAAACATTCGGGAAAACTAATATCGGAGCTGGAGCTTGAAGATGAAGAATTGATATTACCGGTACACCATATTGCATAATGCTCCCGGGTTTGAACTTCTATTGAAATATCCCGTCCAAAAATATTTGCATCAATTGAAACATTCTTGATTAGAGGCAAATCTTTTTGAATATCGGACATTATCGATTTTTTATAAATATCCGCGATCAATATATTTTTGTTGTTTGTGAATATTTTTGAAAGAGCCTCATCCCCCAATTCGGAATAAAATATCTGTTCCACACTCTTTTTTAATCCCTCGTCTTGATTGTTAACATTTACGGCAAATCCCCTTATCTCCAGAATTTGGGAATGCATCAGCCAATATAATCCGGCCAGAATAAGTATTATAACGAGTCCGAAAAAAACGGCTGCAATTTTATGGTGTCGAGCCCGTCTTTCTTCTTGGCGACGATTTTGATAATAATCGATCATTTTTGCCTCTTCATTGCCGGAAAAAACACGATTTCTCTTATCGGTTTGTCCATCAATATTGCAAATAGCCTCTCGGAAAATCCAAAGCCCGCCGCTGGCGGCATTCCATATTCCAAAGCCTCCAGAAATTCTTCATCAAGACGCTGAGCCTCCTTATCTCCTTTATCGCGAAGCTTCATTTGCTCCTCAAAACGCGCTCTTTGATCAATCGGGTCATTAGCCTCCGAAAATCCGTTTCCAAGTTCGGTTCCGCAAGCAACCACCTGCATTCTCTCAACTGCGCCGGGATTATTTGGCATTCTCTTCGCTAGTGGCACCAGCTCTGCCGGAGGATTTATAAGAAATGAAGGCTGGATCAATTCCGGACGGATAGTTTTTTTATATATCAAGTCGATTAACCTTCCTTTGTTTAATCCGCGCTCGGGAGAAAGCTTCAATTCTGTCGCCTTTTTATAAAGTTGTTCAACAGATGCAGCAACGGGGTCAATTCCGGTTTTCTTTTTAAACTCGGCACAATAATCAATTACCTTCCACTTTTTACTCCAGTTAATTTTTGTTCCGCGCCATTCTGTTGTCAGTGTTCCGACTGTTTCCTTAATGACTTTTTTGAAGAATTTTTCCACAAATTTCATGAGCTCCTCATAATCTGAGTAGGCCCAATAAAACTCACATTGTGTATAATCCTGAAGGTGTTCGGCATCAATTCCCTCGTTTCTGAAAATCCTTCCGACTTCATAAATTTTCTCAAATCCCCCAACAAGCATTTTTTTAAGTGCTATTTCCAAAGAAATCCTGAGATAATAATCTTCGTCCAAAGCATTGTAATGGGTAGAAAATGGTTCGGCATCGGCTCCTCCCGGAGTCATTTCAAGGACTGGGGTTTCAACCTCTAAAAATCCGTCATTATCCAAATATTTTCTGACTGATTTCCAAAATGCGGTTTTTTTGGAAAACATTTCGCGCACGTCCTTGTTCAGCAAAGAATCAAGGTACCTTTGGCGCAATTTTAACTCGGTATTTTCTATTCCGTAAAATTCCCCCGGAATCGGACGCAATGACTTTGAAAGAATTTTCACCGTGTATGCGGCAACGCTTTTTTGGCCCGACTTGGTAATAAGCGCCTTGCCGCTTATCTGAATAAAATCACCTATATCCAAAGTCTTTTTGAATAGATCAAAATCCTTTATGTCGTCTTTCTTTAAAATTACCTGAATTCTTCCGAATGCATCCTCCAGGTCAATAAACAAAATTTTCCCCTGATCGCGCAACCCCCTGATTCTTCCGACAAGGAACGCCTTTTTACCGGATTTCAAATTTGACGGGAACGCATCCAAAAAAGAGCCTATTGTTGAGGTTCGTTTGGATTCCACCGGATAAGGGTCAATTCCGTGTTCTTTAAGATGTTCCAATTTCCGCTTTCTTTCGGAAATTATTTCATCAATCATATTGTTAAGTATAAAACAAAAACAGAGCCTTTGAAAAGCCCCGCTTAATCAATTTTATACAATACAACAAAAAGGAAGCTTTTTAAGCTTCCTTTGTCTGTTATTCAATATTGATTATTTCATATTCCACTTCTTCTCCTTTGGGAGTTTTTACCCTTACAACATCTCCCGCCTTTTTACCGATAAGCGCTCTGCCTATTGGAGAAAGGTTGGAAATCTTGTTTTGGGCAGGATCGGAATCCTGCGAACCGACAATGGTATATGTCACTTCTTCTTTTCCCTTTGATTTTATCGTCACCGCAAGTCCGACATTGACGACGTTTTTACTCTTGGGTTTTGTGATAATTCTGGCGTTTTTCAGCAGTATCTCAAGGTCAAAAATCTCTCTTTCTAATTTATCCTGATCTTCTTTGGCCTGAGCGTATTCGAAATTTTCCGACAAATCCCCATGCTCTTTTGCTCTCTTGAGCCTTTCGGCTATCTCAAAACGCTTGGTTGTTTGAAGCTCTTTTAGCCTCTTTTTTAACTCATCAACCTTCTCTCTACTTAAAAATTGTTCTGCCATATCCGGTTTGAGCCGATGATTTCCCCTTGTTTTTATCAAGAAGTCCTGCGAGCTCTATTATTTTATTAATTCTAATTGGTAATTTATTGCTTGTTATACAGATAACAAATATATCAATTTCTGCCATAAAGTCAAAGCTAGGCCGAAACACTGCCTTGTTTCTTCTGATAAAACCCTTTCATCATTCTCAACTTAATTTTAACGACCTCAAGCAATACGTTTATGTAAGCGGTCGGCTTTACTTTTGAACCCGCGCTATTAACCCAAATAACCGGCATTTCCATTATTTTATATCCGAACATTTTTGCCAAAGAAAGGATTTCAACATCAAACCCCCACCCATTAATTGTGGCCAGCGGAAATATTTTCTCGGCCGATCTGTCGGAAAATGCCTTAAACCCGCACTGAGTATCTTTAATTCCCTTCAAAAGCATAATTCTTATAAAAATATTCCCCATATTTCCGAGAAATACTCTGTACCAAGGCTGAGGAGGTTCCATTTTTGCACCCTTAGCATCCCTTGACCCGATAACAACGTCGTAGCCCTCGCGAAATAAATGCTGCATTTTCAAAAATTGATCTACAGAAACGGAGTTATCCGCGTCCGAGAATAATCTTATTTGCCCCTTGGCTTCCATCATTCCTTTTCTTACGGCTGCGCCTTTACCTTGAGTCCGGCACTCTATAACCCGGATGTTTTTCATTATTCCCGAAAATCTTGACGCTATTTCTTTGGTAGAATCTTTAGAATTATTGTCCACAACAATTATTTCATAATCAAAAGGCGTTTTGGAAAGATGCTTATCCATATCGATCAGAGTCAACGGTAAACGTTTTGCTTCATTGTATGCCGGAATAATTACCGACAAGAATGGTTTTTGTGCCATATAAAATAGTTTATTTTATTATTTAATTGAATACCAATTTAAATTCAACTTGGGCCGGACCGACTTTAATAAACGTCAGGTTTGAAGGAAATTGGATGTTGGACCGCGTTAAATGAATGAGAACGTATTTTGTTTGGCCGTTTGCTACAGAATCCGTTAAATCAATAAGAGCTTTTACGCTGTCATCGCTTACAAACTGGAAGTCTCTCTCCGATCCGGACAAAAGCACCGTAACCTGAGGCGAAGTCAGCTTTTCTATGGTGGCATTTGTCGGAAGATTGCTAAATACCACAGGGGCCAAAAACTGCTTTTGTATAATTCCGGCATGAGGAAAACTTACTATCATCCACAGAACAAAAGATAAAATAAGGGCTATAATTGCTTCCTTATAGTTTTTTTTGATAACCCCGATAGATTTGGCGAATTTAATTTTAGACAAAGACACGTCTGTTTCCGCCAAATTAAGAAATGCGCTTAATTTCTTTTCCAGTTCTTCGGGAGTTTCAACCGATTCGATTGCGCCGTCAAAGGCAATCGACACTCTCTTTTTTTCTTCGGATATGACAATACATAAAGCATCTGTTCTTTCGGAAAGCCCAAGAGACGAACGATGGCGCGTTCCAAGATGTTTAAGCTTTTCATAATCATCACGCTCGGATAATGGCAAAACAACTCCGAATCTTTTAATGATATCCTGGTCTATAATTACGGCGCCGTCATGCCCCGGAGTGGATGTATCAAAAATACTCAATAAAAGAGGTTCGGATACTTTTCCATCAAGCTCAAAACCCCCCGAAACAAAAGAGTCGATTGATTCCTTTCCCGGCAGAACTATAATCCCCCCCATCTTTCTCTTGGCCATTATAAAAGCCGAGGAAACTATAGTATGAATAACGCCCGATTCAATATTTGCAACACTCTCTTTTCCTTTTTTAAATCTTTTTCTTATAGAGCTGATATTTATCCACTCAACAAAACGTCTCAATTCTTTTTGAAAAACTATAACCAGAATAACGATAATTCCTCCGATAATAACGTTTATGATGCTCAAAATAGTGTACAAATCCAACCAGACGGCAATAAGATAAAGTAATATAAATCCGACAATGCTGGTAACAACAATCGAAGTAGTTTTTGTTTTCTTGAACAAATACAAAAAACCGCCGATTATCATTGCGGTCAAAAAAATATCCAAACCATCCTGCAAAGAAAACGTCGAAATAACCGAAGTAAATATGGGTATCGGATTAAAATTTTCTATCGAAGCAAGCAGTTGAGTGTAATTCATCTTTAATTTATTGATCTCATTATAACACAAAATTTACTTATTTTATTGTAATTAATTCAATTGCATATTTTTGATTAAAAACACTCAATAGGATTGACATATTGACTATTTATTAGTATTCTATTGTAAGTAAAAACAACGGAGACAAGTATGTTTGAGAAACCGCGTGGTGGTGACGGCAGTGGTGTGTGCGGATGCGTAGTTCTGATTTTTGCTTTGAATATCCTCCTGGGAGGCATTTGCACCCAATACACCGTTAACTTCTGGGGAACCAAGATCAAAAAAGAAGCGGTTCACGCTCCTTTCGTCCCCTGTGCTATCGCCGGCGTATTCCTCGGAGAATTCACTATTCCCGTCGCCGCAGCCACTTTTGTACTCGACGTTTCACACGTTCTCTAACCCGCGATTTCGCGGGATTTTAATACTCCGAATTTAAGACGGTTGCTTGCCGGAAAATTGCGCCCTCAACGCCTCCACGCTGCCTTTTATTCTTACCATCAAAGGAGCCCAGTGTTTTGCCAGATCCGAGGACATATTATAAACACTCTCCAGAAGGTCGGGATTGTTTATTTCCCCCTCAATAAAAACTATTGCGTGATTCCCATAAAATTCTACGTTTAATTTCGGTTTTTCCGGCCGCTCAATAACCGAGAGTATCTCCTGCATAATATCGGGTGAAAATATCTGAAGAGCCTCGATCTCAAATTCTTTTTCCACTTCCAAGTCATAAATATCGCCCATTTGCCCCTCCAATCTGACGTCCGCGCGTCCAAAATAAACTTTTGGAACGGTGTTTGATCCTTTGTATCTTAACAAAATAGACGGGGTCACGGTTCCCAGGTCCATATCAATAACAAAAAAATTATGGTGTTCCTTGGTCCTTTGTCCTTTGGAATCCGTCCTTTCGACAATAAAATCAAAGTTAAAAAATTCTACGGGAATATTTTCCAACACACCCGATATAAATTCTGAAACTGATTTATTTTTTCCGCCTAGAAATAGTGAACCATCTCCGAAATCTTTTTCTTTGTGTGCGCTGAAAGCATACCCATGATTTTTAGCAAAATCTTCAAACATCCGCTTTCTTAAACGCCCGATTTCAAATATATAAAGAATTGTCAAAATTATTACCGGAACATACAAAAGACCGAGAAAGTTTTCATCTTTAAATAAAATGTAAAATAAAACCGCAGCCAATCCCATAACCCCCGACACTACCAAAAGCCATCTATATTTTTTAATAATATATTCTCTGGCGCTTTTGCGGATATCGGAAGTTTTTGCTATTTCTGGAGAATCACTCATCTGGTTAAAACGATTACTCCATTTTTTGTGACGGCAACGGTATGTTCAAATTGAGCCGTCAAACTTCCATCGGCAGAAGAATAACTCTCGTCTTTATTCTGAATTATCTGTTCAGTAGAAACGGAAAACATCGGCTCGATTGCAATAACCATTCCTTCTTTAATTTCCGGACCCGTCCCCTTTTTTCCGTAATTTAAGACCACCGGATCTTCATGAACCTCATAACCGACGCCGTGTCCCGTTAATCCTTTGAGGATTTTAAATCCGTCTTTTTTCGCCCTTTTTTCGACCGCATACCCGATATCTCCTATGTGATGGCCCCTTTTAACCGCCAAAATTGCCTCTTCTAGGGCTTTTTTTGTCGAAGCGATGAGTTTCCTTGCTTCGGGAGAGGTTTTCCCTATTCCGACGGTAACCGCCGAATCGGTGCACATTCCCTCGTAAACAATTCCCATATCGATTTTTATAACGTCGCCTGAACGCAAAATGTAATCCGTCGGAATTCCATGGACAACAACTTCGTTGACCGAAGCGCAAATTGCGGCCGGGTACGGCTTGTCGGCCCCTTCCGGCTGATAACCCAAAAAGGACGGCCTTGCTCCGGCGTCTTTCGCCATTTTCCTGGCAATCTGCTCAAGCTCCAGAATATTCACTCCGGGAACCGCTTTTTTTTCAAGCGTTTTCAAAATTCCGGAAAGAATTTTTCCCGATTGACCAAGAATTTCTATTTCACTTTCACTTTTTAAAAGAATCATTTATTACCGATTTTATTTTTTCGAACACTTCGTACGGCAAAACATTCGCGTTGATGCCGTGAATAATGAATTTTCTTTTTTTCAATTCTTTCAGAATCGGTTCGGTTCTGTTGGCAAATTCCTGAAGGCGGACCACCATCACTTCCGGCTTATCCAAAGTCCGCTTCCTCAATTCTCCGCCACAAAACGGACAGCGTGTTTGTTTAACTTTAAGCACGCTCAAAAGCTGCATCCCGCAGACAGAACAGATCATTCTACCCACGTTTCTGGCAATCGCTTTTTTTGAATCCACTTTCAAAAGCAAAACCGTGATATTTTTTTTGCCATAAAGTTTTTCCAGAGTTTCTATTAGTCCTGTATTTTTAGAATCACCAAAGGCCTCAAAAAATGTCCGGGGAGAACCACTAAATACCAAGCTCTCTCCAATTTCGGCCAGCTCCTTTATTTTCTCTTTCATCATTTTTAATACCACTGAAGGAGTATTCAGTTTCCCGGTATCAAAAAGTACCCGCTCGCGCCTTACAATCGGGTCTTTCTGCCTTTTGGGATCGTGCCAAATACCCTCCAAAACACGTCCGGTATCAAAGTGAAAAAAATCGAATTTATCCGCAATAAGTTCCGCCTGAGTTCCTTTTCCGGAACCGGGAGGACCCATAACAAAAACAACCTTTCTGTTTGCTCTGAATTTGGTTTTTGACATAAAAATATTCTACTCCAAGTGATAAAAATATTCCACAAAAAATCTCCGGCAAAACCGGAGATGAACACAACAAAGAGCAACCGCTACCTTTTATCAAAAGCAAAAGTGAGGTAGAAAAGCGCAAACAATACCAGTACCGCATAAGGAGTTACCGAACCAAAGACAAGCATCCAAAGCAGACTATGGGTTAACGGCAATACCGCAAACAAAGCAACTACAGCCCCCAAAGCAAAACTGACAACAAACACAACAGGAATTATAGCGCAGAAACTTCCGGCCCCAAATCGTTTATCATAATAGCATCTATCTTTTTCGGTAACAATATCCACAACAATCATATTAAAAGCAAACAAAGCCATGCTCGCAACAGTAAAAAACCTGTTATCCATACCTGGAACAAAATAGAAAGTCAAACCAAATACAACAGCTGCTGCAAGCGGAATTCTCCAAAGTAATGCTTTTTGACGCTCACTCATGCTTTTGGGCCCCCTTTCTGGTTTTCAACTATGTTTGATACTGATGATTTTATATCATTCTATTTAATTCTCGTCAATATAATAACAGGACTAAGTTTGTGGCCAATCCATACTTCTTAATTTCCCTGAAATATTCAGGGGTGGATATAAATGCAAAAACATTAGTAATTGACATCATCCGACGGAAGCGTATGTTTAATTACAGAACTCACCGGAGAAAATATGGCTGTCAAAACCAGACCACAAGGAATATCGGCTTCGGAATTTGACGAGATGATAATTAGTATCTTAGAAGAACAAGACAAACTAGCAACCGATAAACATCCGAGATTTAAAGATATTTCCTTAAGACTAGAGCAGTCATGCATAAGTTTTCTGCCAATAGAATTACTTGAGGCAATTAATAGACTACTAGATGAAGGTAAAATCGTGGCTAATATAGAATTTGGAATTAGCACAGACACATCTACTTGTTTTTTCAAGCTCCCTCAATAATAAAACAATAACCGCTTAGAGCGGTTATTTAAATTATAGAAAATTGGCCCTTAACCAATTTTCTGTACCCTCAACTCCACAAGTAAATATCTTTTAGCGCGAAACTCGTTCTCTCCACCCCTTAGTGAGTGAATATCTTGGACACGAAACCCCCGCAGCGAAGCGAGGACGAGGTTGAGTGTTAAAAAATTGGCGATTAGCCAATTTTCCGTCCCCAACTCTTAGTGAGCAAATATTTTGCAAGCGAAGCCTCCGCAGCGAAGCGAGGACTCGGCTGAGCGCGCAAAGATATTTGCGAATGCCTACTCGAATCCCTCATACTCCCTCATTATCAACTGAGAATTTATTTGTCTCAAAACTTCAAGCGCAACCGAAACAACGATGAGCAACGCCGTACCTCCCAAAGAGAATATGGTAATGCCGGTAACTATTCTGGTTATGTTAGGCAATATTGCGACCAAACCAAGAAAGATGGCTCCCCACAAAGTGATTCTGGTGATTATTTTAGCAAGATAAGTTGATGTATTTTCTCCCGGCCTGATCCCCAAAATAAATCCCCCCGATCGCTGAAGATTTTTTGAAATTTCTTTCGGATCAAAAGTAATTGCGGTGTAAAAATAAGTAAACAAAACAACCAACACAAAATAAAATCCGGCATAAATATACTGGTTATTGAACAGATTGGAAACTAACGCGGTTGCTTTCAAAGAAAAGCTTTTGGAGAAAATAGCCGATGCCTGGGCAAAAAACTGAGGAAACAAAAGCACCGAGATTGCGAAAATAATAGGAATAACTCCCGCCTGGTTAACCTTCAGAGGAAGATAACTGGTAACTCCGCCGTACATTTTATTGCCCCGGACCCTTTTTGCATAAGTTATTCCGACTTTACGCTCTCCTTCATTGATATAAACAACGCCCGCGATAACAACTACCGCCAATAGTCCGAAAATCACATAACTGGTAAGAGCTGCAACATCAAAGGAAACGACTGCCTGCTGTATCTCAACCGGCAATCGGCTGACTATACCGGCAAAAATCAAAAGAGAAATTCCGTTTCCGATATTCTGTTCGCTTATCAAATCCCCTATCCACGTAAGAACCATCGAGCCGGCGGTTATTATGAGAGATTCTTGTATAAGCTGAGCGGCTCCCAAATTTCTGATAACGCCCTGAGACATCAAAAGATTCAAAAAACCGTAACCGGAAGTGAAAGCCAAAGGCACCGTAAGATATTTTGAAATCCGGTTGAACTTTGCCCTTCCCACAGCTCCTTCTTCATAATATATCTCCTTAAGTCTGGGAAATATCATAGTCAAAAGCTGCATGATAATAGTCGCAGTAATGTAAGGACCGACCGCAAGCATCGCTATGGAAAGATTGGACAGTCCTCCTCCCGAAAATATATTCAAAAAACCAAAAAGCTGGTTTCCTGCAAAGAAATTTTTAAGACGTGAAATATCCACATCCGGAATAGGAATGGCGGCAAGTATTCTAAAAACCACCAACCAAAGAGAAACGATCAATATTCTTGAACGTAAATCCTTAATTTTGAAAAGTTGAAGTATTTTAGACATACGCCTATTTTGAAGTCACGGAACCTCCTGCGGCTTCGATTTTCTTTTTTGCCGATGCCGACACGTCAATGCCGACTAAATTCTTTACTCCCTTAATTTCTCCATCACCGACAATTTTAACGTATTTCACCGATTTTCTTATAAGTTTTCTGTTTTCCAGAGCGGCTCTGTCTATTTTTTGTTCGGTAATCTTGTTCAAATCATTCAAATTCAAAACCAGCGTCTTTTCGCTTTTGGGCTTGTTGTGATATCCCTTAAGTTTTGGAGTCCGGATTATGGTGTCGCGCAATGCCGGCCTGATTTTGTGTCCGGCTCTGGATTTCTGTCCCTTTTGTCCTTTTCCCGAATAGGTTCCGCGTTTTCCTCCTCGTCCGATTCTTTTGATTCCCTTTCTTGAGGTATTGGGTTTTAAGTCGTGAATTTGCATAATACTAAGCTTTTATTTTTTTTAAGGCCTCAATTGTAGCCAATGCGTTGGTTAATTTATTTTTCGTTCTTCCGAGACATTTTGCCGAAGCGTCCTTGATTCCGGCCATCAGCAGAACCGTTCGAACGGCGCCACCGGCTTTAAGTCCTGAGCCCTTTTGAGCCGGTTTTATGATTACCCGAGCAGCACTGAACTTTGCGGTAACCTCATGAGCCAAAGTGGTTCCCTTTAAAGGCACTTTCAAAATATTTTTCTTGGCGTCGTTTCTTGCTTTGTCTATAGCCTGAGCGACATCCACGCCTTTGGCGATTCCCACAGCTACGGTTCCACGCTCATCTCCCATAACGAGAGTGCAGCGGAATGAAAAACGCTTACCACCCGCCACAACACGAGTAACACGCCTTAAATCAAGCGTCTTTTCCTTATATTCGCTTTTCTTGGGGATAAATTTACCGTCTCTATGTCCTTGTCTTTGAAATGCCATAATTTTATATACTTAATCCATTTTTCCTTACTTCCTGAACCAGAGATTTTATAATTCCGTGATATTTGTAACGGCCTCTGTCAAATATCGCTTTAACAATCTTCTTTTCGGCAGCCTTTTTGGCTATCGCCGCTCCCAATTTTACAACTTTTTCGGAATTGTTTGATTTCGTCTTATCTTCTTTCATCCGAGTAGATGCGCTGGCAATGGTTTTTTGGATTGAATCGTCGATTAACTGAACGTAAATGAACTTATTGCTTTTAAACACAGACAAGCGCGGCCTTTGGGCCGTACCCAAAATAGTCGATCTTACCCGACGTGCGCGTTTGGCGTGAATTTGATGTAATTTCTTTCTGCTGTTCATAATTATTTTGTGGCTGTTGCGCCGGCCTTCTTACCTGCCTTTCTGCGGATTACTTCGTTTTCATAATGGATTCCCTTACCAAGATAAGGTTCCGGTTCTTTAATCTTTCTGATACTGGCCGCGACATGTCCTACTTTCTGTTTTTCTATTCCGCTAACTACAATTTTATTCTTTTCTACGGTTATGTTAATTCCATCAGGAATAGCAAATCTTACCAAATGCGAGAAACCGACTTTCAATACCAATTCTTTTCCTTCAAGCGACACCTTAAAACCGACTCCTTCAATTTCCAATGTTTTTGTAAAACCTTCGGTCACTCCGGTAACGGCATTGGTTAAGTGCGACCAAAGAGTGCCCCAGTTCATTTGAGTCTGTTTGATGTTGTTTTCGGGAGTAAGACTAACAATATTGTCCGTGATCATAACCGAAACTCCGTCCAGTTTAGGGACGTCGATTTTTCCTTTTGGTCCGGTGACAGTTATCAAGTTTCCCGATATCTGAAGAGTTACTCCGGAAGGAAGTGTGATAGGTTGTTTTCCAAGTCTAGACATATTTTATTTACCAAATATTAAATAATACTTCCCCACCGACTTTACCTTTGCGGGCATCAGCATCCGTCATCAATCCTTTTGAAGTCGAAATTACGGAGATTCCATACCCTTGTTTTACCGTCCGCAACTGCGAATATTTTTTGTATATGTGTCTTGAGGGAGAGCTGACAAATTTAACTTCCGTTATGGCCGGTGATCCGTTTTTATATAAAAGTGTTGATTCAAGATATTTTTTCGGATTTCTTCCTTTCTTTTCGAATCCGGAAATAAAATGCGAAGATGCTAAAATTTCAAGAACTTTTTCATCCATTGCGGAATAAGGCGTTTTGACTCGCTCTTTTTTCACTGCTTGCGCATTTTTAATTTGGGTAAGAAGATTTGTATACATATTTACCAAGATGATTTTTTTACTCCCGGAATCTGTCCTTTGGAAGCCATTTCTCTGAAACAAATACGGCACAATTCAAAGTCCCTCATAAATCCGTGCTTTCTTCCACAACGAAAACATCGCCTTACCGCTCGAGTGGAAAATTTAGGGGTCTTTTTTGATCTAGCTATAACTGATTGCTTGGCCATATTTTATTCTTATTTTTTAGATGCCTTAGGGGCTTTAAATAGAAATCCTACGTGTCTGTACAATGCCAGCGCGTCTTCTCTCTTTTTGGCATTGCATACAAGCGTTACTTGCAGGCCAAAATCCACAGTCGATGTTTCCTGGCTGGTTTCGGCAAAAACATAATGATCCTTAAAGCCAAGGTTTAAATTACCGCGTTCATCGACATTTTTCAAGTCTATTCCTCGAAAATCTCTTACACGAGGATAAACTATTTTGACCAGCTTATTGATAAAATCATACATTCTGGCGCCGCGAAGAGTAGTCTTAAGACCGATAATTTCTCCTTCGCGAAGTTTGAATCCGGAGATTGATTGTTTGGCTCCTCGTGAAGACGGCTTCTGTCCGGTTATGGTCATCATTTCTTTGACTATTTCTGGAAAAATTTTATCCCGGAAATTAGCCGCTTGGCTTGCACGGCCCAGTCCGATATTAACAACCACCTTTTCAAGACGCGGAGCGGCAAGCTTATTTTTTATATTAAGCTCCTTCTGAATCTCGGGCAGGACTTTATTTTCGTATTGTTCTTTATATCCCTGTTTCATAAATTTATATTCTTGACTTGCACTTTTTACAGATACGCGTCTTTATTTTACTTTCAATCGTATAGCCTATGCGAGTCGGTTTTCCGCAAGAAGGACAAACGAGTTGAATGTTTGAAATATGCAAAGAGCGTGGGACGGTTATAACTTGTCCTTTTTCGTTTTCGGTTTTGGGCCTTACGTGTTTTTTATACAAATTTATACCCTCAACTACCGCTCTTTTGGATAGCGGAATTACTTTAAGCACTTTTCCGGTTTTTCCCTTATCTTTCCCGGAAATTATTTTGACTGTATCGTTTTTTTTGATTGAAATATTATTCATATTAAACAATTTCTTCGGCCATTGTGGCTATTTTTTCAAATCCCCTTTCTTTCATTTCTCTGGGGATGGGTCCGAATATACGGGTGGAACGCGGTTCGTTTTTGGCATCAACCAGAACGGCTGAATTTTCATCAAACCTGACATATGAACCGTCCTTCCTCCGATATACGTTCCTCTGTCTGACAATAACCGCTTTTACTATATCTTTTTTTTGAATCGCTTTTCTCGGCTCGGCAACCTGGACAGAAGCAACAACTATGTCCCCTATCTGAGCATAACGGCGTTTGGTTCCCCCAAGAACGCGGAATACGCGGACAATCTTTGCGCCCGAATTATCGGCTACTTTTAAAATGCTTCTTTCTTGTATCATATTATTCTTTTACTTCGGCTTGTTCTTCCGCAGTCGCTTCGACTTTATCAATTTTGGGGCGCTCTACCAATTTAACGATCGCCCAGCGCTTGTCTCGGGACATCGGCCGCGATTCTTCCATAACAACCTTATCTCCGACTTTATACTGATTGCTTTCGTCATGCGCTTTAAATCTGGTTGTGACTTTATAAAACTTATCGTATCGGGCATGTTTTCTAAGGCGCTCAACCGAGACCACTCTGGTCTTATTCATTTTTTCCGAAACGACAGTTCCCGTAAGCTGCCTTTTTTTGATTGTATTATTTTTTGGATTCATATTCTTTGACTATCGTTAAAATAACGGCGATTTCTTTTTTAAGGCTTCTGATATCTTTGATGGCCGCAGTCTTACCGGATTTTAAATCGAATTTAAGATGCTCAAGCTTTTCTTTGATGGATTCCGAGAGCAGCTTAAGCTCATCAGCGGATTTAACTCTTAATTCTTTGACCTTGTCTTTCTTCATAAATTTATTTTTCGACTACTCTGGTTCTAACCGGTAATTTATGGCCGGCCTTTTCCATCGCTTCTACTGCTATTTTTTTGGGAAGTCCGTCTATTTCAAAAAGTATTCTTCCCGGTTTTACCGGAAAAGCGTAGTGGTCAACCGCTCCTTTTCCTCCACCCATGGTCAATTCGGGCGGTCTTTGGGTAATTGGTTTATCCGGAAAAATTCTTATCCAAACTTTTCCTCCACGCTTTGTAAAATGAGAAATAGCTTTTCTGGCGGCCTCGATTTGCTTTGAATTAATATACGAAGAACTCGTTGCCTGCAGTCCGAAACTCCCGAAATTGAGATCCAATCCGCGCGTTTCAACAAGCCTCTTGCGAGACCTTCCTTTCTGCCACTTGCGATGTTTCATTTTCTTGGGCTGCAACATACTTTTGGTTATTTAATCAATTCTTTTGAAAATGTTTCTCCTTTATTTATCCAGACTTTTATTCCGATAGTTCCGTAAGTCGTGTAAGCGGTCGCTTCGGCATAATCTATGTTTGCCCGCAACGTTTGAAGCGGCAAAGTTCCTGTAGATAATTTTTCGGTTCTGGCGATTTCGGCTCCGTCAAGACGTCCCGAAACTCTTAATTTTGCTCCCTTTACGTCACGATTCTGCATTAATCTCTCCAGATATCTCTTAATAGTCCGTCTGAATGGCATACGTTTTTCCAAATCCCAGGCGATATTCTGAGCGGTAACCGCCGCCGAAACATCGTAGCGTTTTATTTCTTCTACGTTGAGCGCCAAGACAACCTTCTCTTTTATTTTTCTGTCCCGTCTTGAAGCGGCGAGCTTAGATTCTATCAATTTTGTAAGCTCTTCTACTCCCTTACCTCCACGTCCGATAACAAGCCCCGGTTTCGATACTCTAACCGTTATGCGATAAGCGTTGGAGGCTTTTTCTATAATAATAGAATCGATTCCCGCTTGTCCTATTTTTTCCTTTATTATAGTGCGAATCAAATAATCCTCCTGCAAAAGTTTGCCGAATTTAAAATGCTTGGGGAGCCATCTTGATTCCCAGTCTTTTATTATTCCTGTTCGAAATGATACCGGTTTTATCTTTTGTGCCATATTTATACTGATTTTCTTCTAAACATTTTTTGAACGAATCCTTTTTGAGGAGCTTTGGTTTCTTTTTTCAACTCCGGCTCTTTTACCGGCTTGGTTTTCGGCTCTTCGGCTTCGTGTTCGTGCTCGTGAGCATGTTCATGAGCCTTTTCCTTCTTTTCTTTTTTAACTTTCTTTGTTTCGGTAACGAATCTGGATTGTACTGATTTTTCGCCTTCTTGCAAGACAATAATGACATGGCTCGTATTTTTATGGATAGGAGTGGCGCGTCCTTGAGCCCTGGGCATCCAACGCTTAAGCATGGGTCCTTGGTCGACGCGAACATCGGATACAAAAAGTTTTGTAACGTCCATTTTCTTATTCTTGGCATTGGCGATAGCCGAACGCAAAAGTTTCAGAATCGGCTGAGCTGCGCGCCTGGCATGGAGCATAAGCTGAGCCTCGGCTTCATTGACCGGCTTACGTTTGATGATGTTGGCAACAAGACGCATCTTTCTCGGAGCAATCCTAAGATAGCGCAGAATAGCCTGAGCCTGCATCTTATTTTCCCGATTCTTTTTTTGTTCTGATTTCTTTTCCATATGGATTATTTTTTAGGAGCCGGAGCCGCTGCCGGTGCTCCCGCACCGCCTTTTTCAAGCTCACGCTGCATCTTTCCTCCGTGTTTTACAAACTTTCTTGTCGGCGAAAATTCACCGAGTTTATGGCCGATCATTTCTTCGCTTACTCTAACGTCAATAAATAATTTTCCGTTATGGACAGAAAACGTGTAACCAACCATTTCCGGAGATATATCACAATCACGAGCCCATGTTTTAATTGGCCCGGCTTCGGGTTTTTGAGAGGCTACTTTCTTCATCAGTTTTGGATCCAAATACGGACCTTTTTTTGAACTTCTACTCATAGTATAAATTATTTTTTCCTTCTGCTGACAATCAGCCTTGAAGAATATTTATTTTTATTTCTGGTTTTTCTTCCTCCGGTAATCTTGCCCCACAACGTCTTTGGTCTGCGGGTTCCTCTCTGAGCCTTACCCTCACCTCCTCCATAAGGATGGTCAACTGGATTCATAGCCGAACCTCTAACAGTCGGCCTGATTCCAAGCCACCTTGAATGACCGGCCTTTCCCCCCGTCGTAAGTGCGTAATCCGGGTTGGAAATCTGTCCCAAAGAAGCATAGTTGTTGGACATTACTTTTCTGACTTCACCTGAAGGCATTTTTAACGTTGTAAATCCGGAGTCATGAGCCAAAATTTCGGCATAATTTCCGGCAGAACGGATAATCTGTCCGCCTCTTCCGGCAGAAAGTTCTACATTATGCACCATATAACCCACCGGAATATTCTTAAGCATCATTCTGTTCCCGTCTTTTATGGAAGCTTTTTCGGATGTTATCAATTGGTCTCCGATTTTCATCGTATTTGTCGCCAATATATAACTTCTTTTTCCGTTGGAATATACGATACGAGCAATGAAAGCCGTGCGATACGGATCATATTCTATACCCTCCACTTTTGCGGGAATATTAAATTCGTGCTGTTTAAAATCAACCAAACGATAAAGCTTTTTGTTTCCACCCCCCTGATGACGAACGGTAACTCTCCCCTGGCTGTTTCTTCCAGAATGGCTTTTGATCCTGGTAGTGAGTGATTTAAGCGGTTTTGAATGGGTAATCACACCGTAGTCAACGGTGGTCATATGCCTTCTGGATGGAGTTGTCGGAGAATATTGTTTCATATATCTGGTTATTCTTATTTATTGAAAATTTCTATCTTTTGTCCTTTCTTCACGGTGACCATCGCTTTTTTTATTCCAACCGATTTTGAAGAGGAAATCCCTCGGAAACTCGTGGGTTCTTTCGATATTTTTCCGGTATTCACTTTGACAACATCAACATTATAGATATGTTCTATTTCTTTTTTTATTTCGGATTTATTTATTCTCGGATTAACCATAAAAATATATGTGTTATTTTCCGCAAGCATCATTGCCTTTTCGCTAACCAAAGGCTTTTGTATTCTGATTTCAAAATTCTTAGGGTTGTTTGCGCCGGATGATTTTGCACCGGGATGCGCCAACACGGGCTCATTTTTTTGAGTCTTAACTTTCTTTTCATCGGCGGTTTTTTTGGTAAACAATGCCATATTCGTATTTATTTCAAATTTTTATAATGACCACTGATTTCGGCAATCGCATCTTTTTCGATTACGATATTTTTAGGCCACAACAAATCGTAAACGTTCAAAGATTTTGGCGAAATAGTTTCAACTTTGGGAATATTTCTGGCTGCTTTATTGAGCCCCTTGTTCTTTTCGGAAAAAATAAAAGTAGTATTGGTTTTCGGAGTCAAGATATTCTTTATGCTCTTGGAAAATTCTTTTGTTTTTGCCGCGGATGAAAATCCGTCCACAATCGTAACATCTTTTGAGGCAAACTTGTTTGAAAGCACGGAAAGAACCGCGGTGAAGCGCATTTTTTTGTTTATTTTTCTCTCAAAAATTCTTTCTTTTCTGGGACCAAAAGTGACTCCGCCCCCTCTCCACAAAGGTGATCGAATTGAACCGTGGCGGGCACGTCCGGTACCCTTTTGTTTCCAAGGTTTTTTACCTCCTCCTCTGACCTCTCCACGATTTTTGGTATGAGCCACAATATTGCGTGAATTGGCGCCTTGAACCACCAGAGCTTGATGAACCAGGTCCGGAATCCATTTAGTGCCAAAAATCTTGTCGGGAACGTCTATGGTTCCGACTTCTTTTTTGTCTAAATTGTATACGGCAACTTTCATCATATTATTTTTGAATCAATAGGATATTTTTGGCATTACCGGGAACCGAGCCTCTGATCATAAGCAGATTTTTTTCTTTATCTATGCCCAAAACGAGCACTTTTCTGAGAGTAACTCTTTCATTCCCCATACGTCCGGCCATTTTCTTCCCTTTCACAACGCGTTGAGGCGCTGTCGGTCCCAAAGAACCCGGAGCGCGATGCCTGTTCTTTTGTCCATGAGTTTTGGGTCCTCCATGAAAACCGTGGCGCTTTACGACTCCCTGAAAACCGCGGCCCTTTTCATAGCCGACGATTGTTACTCTGTCACCCTTAGCAAATGCCGAAACGTCAATCGTATCACCAATCTGATAACTTTCTTTCTCATCTATTTTCTTGAATTCTTTGATGTGCCGGAATTTGCCAAGATCTTTAAGATGTCCTGCGAGTGCTTTTGAAATATGTTTTGCCGAATTATCATAGCCCGCCTGAAATGATTCATATCCGTCCTTCTCTTTATTTTTTATTTGGGTAATCACAACCGGACCGGCGCTAATGACGGTCATAGGATTTACATTTCCCTGTTCATCCCACATCTGATCCATTTTTATTTTTCTTCCTATTAGAAACGGCATGTTTTCATTATTCTATTTTCTGGTATCTCCATATAAAAAAGCCGTATCCGCAATTAAGCGGATGGCCGCTTCATGGAAAGCAACCAATTTTTTGTGTGAAATAAATGTAGCAAAAAGGCCATTTGATGTCAATCCCGCACCTTGTGGAATACCGGCTTTTTAAGCCAAGTATTAATCATATATTGAATTAACCCAAAAATTAGTTAACACAGATAAATTATTGATAAAAGTTAAAACATTGAAAATGTATTTCAAAAGTGCGGGGTCAATCCGTAATCTGTGAAAAAGGCAATAAAAAACAGGCCCAATCACGACCTGCTTCAATCACCCTTAACGGGCGGGACATCAAGGTGCTTGGGAGTAAAATCGTGCGCTTCATGATAAAGTTCAAGGATGTTTTTACATATTACAGAACAACGCCCGACTGCGGTCATAAACTGATGCCTGTCAAAAGGCCAGCAAATTCCCTGACCGGCCTCATAACCAAGAAGCGCGACGAAACTGTAACCGTCGGTAGCTTCACTGACCGAACGTACTTTGCAACTACCCCGGTCAACCGATTCAATGGCGGCGACGGCAAGAGCAGCGGTCTGAATCATATTATTACGGAACTGTTCCGACGTTTCAGGCAAATGTCTCTCGCCGGTTGCATATTTAATAATATATGCAGCCCAGTCATCGGAAGTATTTTTGTCGTCAAATTCTCTGCCCCACGTAGAATCCTGAATCCTTCTTTCTTTTTCAATTTCTTTCATTATTTCCAGAAACTTTAGATGGGATCCGTCCGACTTCGCCTGAGCGTCCACTATCTGGCGCAAATATCTGAATGAGTGAATGAATACCGCAACCACGGCGACCAAAGAAATCAGGAGCCACCATCCCCCGTGATGCAAGCTTTGCATACGAAGACCAACAAAAAACACGGCAAACAAAATCAGTCCAATGGCCCAGTACTTCCTTTTTGTCATCACGTTTTCTCCCCTTTTAAAACAGCTGAAGATATAATACCCGAATAATTTTTTATGTCAAAAAAACGGCTTCTGCCGTTAATTTATTACCTCATTTGGATTTGAAATTTCGGATATCAATTCAAAGTCGTCGATATTAAGCTTTCTCCACACCAGACTATCTGTGACAAACACCGATGTCGGTTTTCCGTTGAAATCAACTTCGACAACTTCGGCTTCGTGTTCCTCGTCAATACCATAAATCTTAATCATTACCCTGACGCGCCCCAAAATATTTCCAAATACATTTCCCACCTCTCTTGGCATTGATTATCCTCCAACGAACTGATTGATTTATAGCCGATTATACAAAAATTGTAAATAAAAAAGGGCTGAGGTTTCCCCCAGCCGAGTGCTGAAATGTTCGAGAGCTGCCGACCGACTACTTGCAGACCACGCTATCGGCAAGCTTGAAGGGCGACACGATGACACGGGGCTCAACGTAGATCGGCTTCACGTCCGGCCCGTGCGGGTCCTTGAGCAGGACCCAGGTGCCTTCGGCCGAAGCCGGCGAGAAGAGACCGTTGGGGTCTGCTTGGGGTAGCGCGATGTTGCCTTGCATGGGCGCTTCCCAGGATCCTGCCGGGCGCTCTGGGCTCGTGAACTGGGTCGCATACGGAATCCCATACCCGACCGAATCGCCCAGGAAGACGGCACACCCCTTCATGTCGTTGTACACGTAGGTGTAGGTGACCAGCCCATCCTGGTCCCGAAGCTCGAAGATGTCCTTCAGAAGCTTGCGCTCCCGGAAGTTCTTGATCGCAGGCATTCCTACCTGCGATGTCGCCTCCTTCAGCAGAACTTCCTGCTGTTGCCGCTGGATCTTGTCGCTCGTGGGTCTCTCGTCGCAACCGGTGTTGCCCATCGTGAAAACCATCACGACGAGCACAGCGAACGGAACGGCCAGAATTCTCTTCATCTCTTTTCCCCTTTCTCTTTCTCTCGCTTCGTTACTACTTCTCCCACGACGGTCTGGACTGGGTCTGGGTTCTCTCCGCCTTCAGCTTGTCGATGAAGGCGCGCAGGTCGGGCGGAATGATCTCGGGACAGCATCCGTCGACATCTGCCACGCGGTGAAGGATGATGCTGGCCAACGCCTGCCTGTGGGCCGGATCGGCCTGTTCGTACTGGAACTGCATGTTCTGCAGTTCCTGCACCATCCCCTGCCTGTAGGCCTTCGACTGCTCGAAGGTCTCGCGGCGCACCTGCTCGTACTTGGGCGCGAACGCCCTGTAGAGGAAAAAGTCGTTCCCCTGCGCGATCCAGGTGAGCGCCAGGACTGCCAGGATTGCGATGACTACGCCTCCGACTGCCTGCTTCATACAATCCCCCTTTCGTTGGTTTCTGCAGCTCTTGTATTCGGCTGCATTTTTAAAAAAATCAGGAAATTGCGCCTGAGACTTTCTTAAAAATGCAGCCAAACAGTATCAATGTACTTATACTTTAACTGGAATATAATAGCATATTTATTGGTTATTGTCAATACAAAAAACCGCTCGTATAAGACAAAACAGTATTAACGAGAGCTTACAATTCTCCCAAGATCATCCCCCGAATCCGATTAGCCAAGCGCCTAAAAATATAAAGATAGTTGCCAATATTTTTAGACCGATTGTGGATTTCGAAATATCCTCTTTAACTATGTAAGGAAACCAGAGCGAAAGAACCAATCCGAACAACAAAACGAAAAACGGAGTCGTTCCGCCAATAACCGAAACTAAGGCAATCGGCCCCAGTGAAACGGCATAAAATCTGGACACGTTCCCGAAAAAATATATCAACTCGTTTGAACCAACAACTAACCATGTTCCGGCCGATATTTCTTTAAACTGAACAAGAAATCTTTTTATATAAACCCAAAACAATAAAACGGAGCCGACAAAAGTTCCGGCAAAAGTATATGCCATCGTTTCCCAAAAATTTTGAGTAATTACAACATATTTAAAAACTATAGCCGGAATGGCATAAAAAAGAGCCGTCAGGGCGACATATCCGATTGCAGGGCGAAACTTAAATATTTTTAAGTTTAATTCACGGAGCGAAAGCATAAATCCCCCAGTCAAAATTAAAACAAATCCCCCGAACTGGCCTAATGAAAGCATCTCTCCCAAAAATAAATAAGAAAATATCAGCACCAAAACAGGGACCATCTGAAATAAAGGAATTATCCTTGAAGCATCGTCAAGAGACATCGCTTTGTAATAAGGAATCAGCGCAATCTCACTCATAATCCCCGCTCCAATCAGCATCAAAATCTGCCAGTAAGGAATGGTACCAAAACCATTAAACAAAAAAATTAAAAACGCTCCCAAAAATACCGTTATTCCGGTAATTATAGTCAAAAGCATAGGGTCTTTTACCCTTTTGGAAATGAGAAACTTATCGAAATAAGTTGATACCGCATAAAGCGCTGGAGCGATTATTGCAAATATTATCCACTGCATAGAAATATATTTTATCAGAATTCCTGTTTATTTTCCTTAAAGACATATTTAAAATCAAAATCTTTGTGTCCACCTTAGCTCACGACCGTGAGCTAAGGTGGACAAGGTTCAAAGCAACAAAAAACCGCCGGAAAATCCAAACGGTTACAACCCAAGGTACTTGGCTACTGCCGCAGCCAGAAGCAAAATGAATGGCAAAGCGACAAAAAAGCGTTTTATCTCCTCATTGCCCCTGAGAGCATTGATGCTGGTAATAGTAGCCAGAATGATTGCGGCCCAGAACAAGAACGGGGCCATTTCTACCTCCACCAAACAACTAAGATATTTATAATGCCGAACAATAAAATAGTCAACAAAAAACCGCTGGGCGGACCATGCGGCGTTAACTATTTACAGATATACTCAGGAAGTTCCTGGAGCATTTCCGAAAGCATCCATCCGGCAACAGCCTCTTTATCCTCATGCGGAATGTCAAAAGTTCCAAGCAATGCACTGAAACAAGACAATTGCCTTCCGCAAGTTGCCCGATCGCTGGACTTGAACTTCCAGTGACCGATTTTGCCACCCTCAAAAAATAGGTTCATGGCCAAAGTTGACCATGGATTATTCTTCTTGAATTCATCGGGGCAAATCTCGGCCAATTCTTTCTCATTCGACAATCCACCAAAAGCAATCGGCGTTCCGGAGAAAAGCTTTTCACTTGGACTGCTGGGCATTCTTTTTCCTTCAAACAACTGAAATGTTTATATCACAATAATAAACAAAGTCAAAAAACCTCCTGGCCGAGCGCAATCTTCTTGTCCACCTTATTTCACGAGAGTAACGAGAACGTGAAATAAGGTGGACAGATGAAAAATGACAGGATTGGTAAAAATCAGCGGGGATAAACAAAAAACAACGATAAACAAAAAACCGCCGTTTGGCGGAAATCAAGCACAGGTAAAATCGTCTTCGTCCATATCATCCGAAGCATCGGGATTGTCACGCTGAAATTTACGGCCGGCATCAAAACCGATTTGCAGCATAAGATAAAGAGTCCTAAACGGCCTGAAAAACGGCAGGAAAGCACCCTCGGAATCCATAATCTGTTCCAATGCTTTGGTCAGTTCAGGATGATTTTCCTTAACCCAATCCGTAATAGCTCTGTCGCGATCGTTCAGATTTCTAGCCATTTAACCACCTCAAGTTCTGAAACAATTTTACACCTTTTATTACAAAATCAAAATCCGCCAAACAAAAAGACCTCGAGAAACGAAGTCCTTTTTATTTCTCCCCCGCCTCCGAACCGGATGAATTTATTTGTATTTATGACTTAGAACCAATGTCCACCTTAATTCAAGATCGTGAGCTAAGGTGGACAGAACACGGACAACAAAAGACCTCGTGAAACGAAGTCCTTTTTTATTTTTATTTCTCTCCCGCCTCCGAACGGGCTGTATTCTATTTATTTAAGAATTCAATAAATTTCACCGCTTTATCCAAAAAATCATTGCGAATACTTTCATTGTTTCTGATATTATAGCGCGTTTGATAATGTTTACTTTCGGGATATTCATATGGCAACAAGATAACAGCATTCTTAGGTTCTTTTATCGCCCTTAGCAATGCCTTGGCGCCATCTTCAATATATAAATCAAAAATATATTCTAGAGTATTATCGATAAATACAGAGTTTGTACTTTTATATTTATCAACCATATGTATTCGACGTCTTCTTTTCAAAAAAGAAATTCCACTAATTATAAGTCCCACTATTACAATCAATAAAATGAGAATGAGTACGTCAACAATAAATCTTGTCGCTATCAAAATAGGGTTCCCGTAGAATATTTTTTCCAAAAATGATTGATTCCCTTTTTCTAACTGAGGTATAACATATGAATCATCATTTATGCCAGCAATTTTACCAAAATGAATGAAGTTAGGAGAAATGTTTTGGCCTAGAAGAACCAGGATATCTATATCAAAATATGCATTTTTATCAAATAGTATCTGATTAAAATATATGTTTTGGTCTGCAAGTAATTTAGGGTTGATGTATTTAGATATATAGTCTGAACTTGCGCCAGTTAATCTACTCTCGATTATTTTACCCCCATCAATCCTAATGCCCCAGTTATCTTTTGGATCATAATCCTCTAAGCGAACGCCTGTGTCGCCATCATTCTGAACTCTTATTGTGTATATTTTTAAATTAAGACCCTGCTGGCCAAGATCTTCATTTTTAAAATAAATTTTGAGATCTTGGACTTTCTTGTTTATATCAAAAACATTTACTTCATTAGTTATTATGTAAGAGACGTGAGGCAAGGGTCTATTTATAAAACTATATATTGCAATCAACGCAGCAATAAATGCCGCTAATTCCACTATCAAAAACAAAATTTTTTTAGTGGTTATGTTCTTATTAACAACCTCAGTCATATATCCTAACTCAAACCCCTGCTTTCTTAAGCAGGGGTTTGTCCTTTTACTCTAATCTTATTTCTACGTCTACTCCCGATGGCAAGTTGAGGTTTGAAAGCGCCTCAATAATTTTTTGTCCCGGGTTTAGAATCTCAATCAACCTTTTGTGAACCCGCATTTCAAACTGTTCGCGGGAATTTTTGTGCACAAAGGTGGAGCGGTTCACCGTGTATTTCCGAAACTCCGTAGGAAGGGGTATCGGACCGATGACTTCGGCTCCGTTTCTGATGGCCGTGTCGATAATCTGCTTGGTTGAGGTATCAATCAGGCGATGATCGTACGACTTTATTTTCAATCTGACTTTATTTTTTTCTTCTACTTTTTTAGCCATTATAATGTGCTGGTTTTATCTGATACAGTCAGATTATTTGATGATTTTTGTGATAGTACCGGCACCGACGGTTTTGCCGCCTTCGCGGATAGCGAATTTCTGGGTTTCTTCCAAAGCAACCGGAGCAATAAGCTTAACGACAAAAGTTATTGTGTCGCCGGGCATAACCATTTCGGTTCCTGCAGGAAGTTCAACTTCTCCGGTAACATCCGTGGTTCTAAGATAGAACTGCGGCTTGTAGCCTTTGAAGAACGGCGTGTGACGGCCTCCTTCCTCTTTGGTCAAAATATAAACCTGAGCTTCAAATTCGGTGTGAGGAGTAATTGAACCCGGCTTGGCAATAACCTGGCCGCGCTCGACATCCTCTTTTTTGAGACCTCTCAAAAGAATACCGACATTGTCTCCGGCTCTTCCTTCGTCCAACATCTTCTGGAACATTTCGATTCCGGTAACAACGGTCTTAGCTGTGGGCCTAAGTCCGACAACTTCGATTTCGTCGTTAACTTTAACGATACCGCGGTCGATTTTTCCGGTAACGACAGTTCCGCGTCCTTCGATTGAGAAGATATCTTCAATCGGCATAAGGAACGGCTTGTCTGTCTGGCGAACAGGCTCTGGGATGTATTCATCCAAAGCTTTCAATAATTCTTCAATCGGTTTGACGGCCGGATCATCCAATGTTTTGGCTTCCAATGCCTTGAGGGCTGAGCCGCGGATTACCGGAACTTCATCTCCCGGGAACTGATATTTCTTGAGCAACTCTCTGACTTCGGATTCAACTAAATCAATAAGTTCGGGGTCGCTTACCTGGTCAACTTTGTTCAAAAAGACAACCAAGCGGGGCACTTCAACCTGATGAGCCAAAAGAACGTGTTCTCTTGTCTGAGGCATCGGGCCATCGGTAGCCGCAACAACAAGTACAGCTCCATCCATCTGGGCCGCACCGGTAATCATGTTTTTGATGTAGTCGGCGTGTCCCGGAGCATCGATGTGCGCGTAGTGGCGCTTTTCGGTCTGATACTCGGAGTGGTGCAACGCGATAGTTATTCCGCGAGCCTTTTCTTCCGGCGCATTGTCAATTTGATCGACGTTCTCTTCCTTGTCGATAAGCCCTTTGAGCTTAAGGACGTGCATGATCGCAGCAGTCAACGTGGTCTTTCCATGATCAACGTGGCCGATGGTTCCGACATTCACGTGTGGCTTGGTGCGCTCGAATTTTGCTTTTTCTGCCATATTTTTTATTAATTATTAATTATTACTGACCTATACAAACTCCGAATATGCCTTGCGATACAAACAGATATATATAGTTGACCTACGACATATATCCACTCATATCTTTATATCCAACAAGTATATCGGTAGAATTTATATTAAACGGGAATTTTATTGATGTCAATATCGTAATTTTCTTCTTCGCTTTCGGCCTCGACTTGAGCCTGAAGCTTTGCCAATTGATCCCCGTTGTTCTTTATTTTTTGGAATCCGTCCCACTTCATAACCACATATTCGGGATTCCCAGCCTTAGAAAGTACACAAACTTCCTGCTGTTCTAAAATCTTTTTTATTTTGGGAAATAATGCCATGTTAATCAGTAAATTAGTAAATAGTAACTAGTCATTAGTAAGCAATACTAAACAAATTCAACAAGGTTTATAGTGGAGGCGTCTCCGACTCTCCTTTTACCAAGTTTAATGATCCTGACATATCCGCCTTTTCGGTCGGCATATTTGGGAGCGATATCGTAGTAAAGCTTGAAAGCCGGCTTTTTGGAAACTCTGGAAATCAAGATTCTCAAAGAAGCGATGTTCTGTTTTTTTGCCACAGTAACAAGTTTTTCGACTCTCTGTTTGATTTCCTTGGCGCGGGCCTCGGTGGTCTCTATTTTGCCTTTCAAAATCAAATTCGAAAGCAGGCTTTTTAAGAAAGCCGCACGTTGTCCCGTTTTCCTATGAAATTTTCTTCCTTCTTTCTGGTGGCGCATACTTATTTGGATTTTTTGGTTGCTTTCTTTGCCGGCTCTTTTTCTTTTTTGCCTCCGAAATCTTCGCTGACTTCGACATTGGAAACGACTTCGAGGTGATCCTTTAAGATATTAGCCGCTTTGTGCAAAGCGCGTGACGGGCTGACGGTGCCGTCGGTATCAATAGTCAAAAGCAAACGGTTATAATCGGTTCTGTCTCCGACGCGCATGTTGGCAACTTCGAAATTAACACTAACAACCGGAGTAAAGATGGCGTCTATGGCAATCGTTCCGATGGAAAGTTTTTCCTGTTTTCGGCTCTCAACCGGCGAATATCCCAGTCCCTTTTCTACGGTCAATTCCATTTCGAAATCTCCGCTCTTGGATGTGATGGTGGCTATATGCTGTTCCGGATTAACTACTTCTACCTGAGCATTGCCTTTGATGTCTCCGGCAGTTACTACCCCCTCCCCTTTCTTTTTAAGAGTTAAGACCTGAGGCTCGTCGGCGTTAAAAGCAAATCTGACTTTCTTAAGATTGAGAGTTATTTCAACGACATCTTCCAAAATATTATCGATAGTGGAAAATTCGTGTTTAGCTCCTTTTATTTTAACCTGGGTAACGGCTGCTCCCGGCAAAGACGAAAGAAGCGCTCTTCGCAGAGCATTTCCAAGAGTGATGCCGTAACCGGTATAAAGGCCCGTAATTTCAAACTCGCCCTTTGATGCGGTTTCGGAAACTTTTTTGACCGCTACGTTCTTACTTAAAAATGTGTATTCCATAGATAAAGTATAGATTTAATAATTTAAAGTATAAAGTGATAAATTAACGGGAATAGAAGTCGATAACCATGTTTATATCGAACGGCATTTCTACGTTATCCGGAAACGATTTCATTGTTCCTTCAAGTTTAGGAATGTTTCTGGTAAGCCAATTCTCCGGATTATCGCCTTTCAGAACATTGTTTAAATCTTTAAACAGAACCATCGGTTTGCTTGATTCTTTTATCGTAATAACATCTCCGGGTTTGGTGGCAAAGGAACAGATATTAACTTTTCTGCCGTTCACCATAAAATGACCGTGTCCGATAAGCTGACGGGCCATAATTCTGGAAGGAGCAAATCCAAGCCTGTAAACTACGTTGTCCAATCTTGTTTCCAATTTTTTTACAATCTGATCCGAGACCGAGCCGGTTTTCTTATTGGCGATCGCTCCGGTTACGGTTTGTTTCATCTGTTTTTCCGAAAGACCGTAGCTGTATCTGATTTTCTGTTTCTCGGCAAGTTGCAACTTAAATTCCGAGCCTCCTCTGGAAGGCCTCGTGTGCATACCGGGCCTGTTCGGGCGCCGCACCATCGCACATTTCGGAGAATTGCAACGATGAGCCTTGAGTCCGAGTTTGGCTCCCAATGAACGCTCCTTTTTTTCTTTTGATTTAATTAATCTCATGGATAGTAACTAATAATCAGTAATTAGTAATTAGTAAAAAATTTAAACTCTGCGAACTTTCGGCGGCCGTGGACCGTTGTGCGGAATCGGCGTCGCGTCCTTTACCGAAAGGATATTAAATCCCTGAGCGGCAAAAGTTCTGATGGCCGAGTCACGTCCCGATCCGACTCCTTTCACTATTATATTAAGGTTGAAAGGTCCGGTTTTTTTCATTTTTTCCGCCAAAGCGGCAACAACCTTAGAAGATGCGAACGGAGTCGCCTTCTTTGGTCCAGAAAATCCGAGTGTTCCGGCAGAAGACCAGGCAACCACGTTTCCGTTGGAATCGGTTACCGTAATCACGGTGTTGTTGTAAGAAGCGTTAACGTAGACGTTTCCGTTTTCTATTTTTTTTGACGCCCCACTGCCTCCGGCAGCTTTAACTTTCTCTTCAACGTTGGCGTCGCCTGATTTTTGAATAACTTTTTTCTTCCCCATATTATTTCAGTTCAACTTTTCTCTTACCGCTTCCGACTGTCTTTCTGGCATTTCCTCTGACAGTTCTGGAATTGGTTTTTGTCCTTTGGCCTCTTACCGGCAATTTTCTGGAATGTCTGGCTCCGCGATAGGAACCGATATCCCTCAACCGGGAAATGTTTCCTCTCACTACCTGGCGCAACTCGCCTTCTATTTTATAATTTTTTTCAACAAATTCCTTAATGCGGTTTGATTCTTCCGGAGTCAGATCTTTGGCCCGTTTGGTCGGATCAATTTTTGTATGTTTCAAAATAACCAAAGACAATCCCGGACCGATACCGTAAAAATATCGCAATGCGATATCCATTCTCTTATTATCCGGAATATTTATACCAAGTAAACGCATAAAATAGTAATTAGTAATTAGTCGCCGGTAATTAACCCTGACGTTGTTTATGTTTAGGATTCTTGCAAATGACAAATACGCGTCCTTCTCTTCGGACGGTCTTGCAATGCTTACAAACTTTTTTTACCGATGCTCTTACTTTCATTGTTATAATCGTTTCATAATAATGCCCCGCGTTCCATCGGGACTTAAGCGCACAGTTACCCTGTCTCCCGGCATCACCTTAATATAGTGAATGCGCATTCTGCCCGATATGTGGCACAAAATAATTTGG
>JAKAHY010000009.1 GCA_021814695.1 bacterium | reverse complement strand
GTCCCCCGGTTCCGTTGCCGTTGGGATCTCCGCCCTGAATCATAAAGTCCTTTATGACCCTATGGAATATTAAGCTGTTATAAAAACCTTTATCGGCTAATTTGATGAAATTTTCGACGGTCTTGGGCGCATCCGCATCGTAGGTCTCAAACTGGATAGTTCCGTAGTTGGTTTTGATTGTTACTTTGTGCATAAAATTTTTTGTTCCTAAGTTAATATTTTGGTCCACTGTTCCGGTGGCTGTTTGCCCATCCGTAGTAGTTACCGATACTTGAGAGGAAGAATTATCGCCGTTGTTCTGGCTTAAAATTCCCCAAATACCCACGCCGACGACTATTGTTAAAAATATAATTATTGCTATGAATGCTCCTTTTTCTTTCATAACATTTTTATTTTATTTGTGTTTTTTATTCTTGTAAACAGTCTTGGAACTCTGGGTGATGGCAAAGACCGTTAAGACCATAATATAAACGGAGATTATATCCGAAGGAATCGCGTAGTCAATCCCAAAAATCCAGGAATAAACAACCATTATAAAAAGCAGGACGCTCCATAAAACAACGAATATCTCCCCCGGATGTTTACGGCCTTCATGCAGGTCATACCAGCGGCTGAACTCCTTGGTACCGACAAATATGCTCAAAACCGCTCCATAAATAACCGCAAATGGCGCCATCAGATAATGATATTGCCCTTTAGATACAAAATCGGACACGGCGACACCGATAAAAAGGACCGTCCAAATATTGGTCATGTATCTCCAAAATTCTTTAAAGAAAAATCCTCTTATTTCTTTGTCTCTTTTCATATTATTTTTCCGGATTCCCGTTTAAAAGATAAACATCGTGGGCATTGCTTTCACGCAATCCCGCTTGGGTAATTTTTACAAACATAGCATTGTCGTGTAACTCCTTTATATTTCTGGCTCCGGCATAACTTAATCCCGAACGCATTCCGCCTATCATTTTTTTGACTATGTCTTCAGCGCTTCCTTTATAAGGAACGTATGCCGAAACTCCTTCTTCAATTATTTCATCTTTGTTTTGTTTGGTGTCGGGCCTGTCCAGGTTCGCCTGAAGCGAAGCCATTCCCCTGTAAGATTTAAACTTCTTTCCGTCAATGGTTATCAATTTTCCCGGAGCTTCGTCCGTTCCGGCCAAAACGTTTCCCATCATAACCGCATCAGCGCCGGCAGCCAATGCTTTGACAATATCCCCCGATGATTTGATTCCGCCATCCGATATCAGGCTAACTTTAGTTCTTTTAGCAACCGGAGCGCAATTCATAATCGCAGAAATCTGCGGAATTCCAAAACCCGTGACTATACGAGTCGTGCAAATTGAACCGGCGCCGATTCCGACTTTAACGGCATCGGCTCCGGCATCAACCAAGTCCTTGAATCCTTCGGCCGTTGCGACGTTTCCGGCAACTACAAAAACGGAAGGAAAATCTTTTTTTATAACCTTAACCTTTTCAATGGCATATTTTGAATGTCCGTGAGCTATATCAAGCGCCAATAAGTCCACTCCCGCCTCAACAAGGGATTTTATTCTTTCCAATTCTCCGTCTTTGACGCCGACAGCCGCTCCAACAATCAATTTCTGCTCCTTAACCTTTTTTACTTCGGCCACCTGCTGATGAATCTGGTTAAAGCGGTGAATTATTCCAAGACCTCCCATTTTGGCCATAACAATAGCCATTTCGCTTTCGGTAACGGTGTCCATATTAGCCGAAATTATAGGTATGGAAAGAGAGAATGTTTTTTTGTTATTTGAAAGAACCGTGCGAGTATCTACCTCGCTTCTGGATAATATATTCGAGTATCGCGGCACTAATAGTACATCATCGAAACTCAACGTTTCCTGAAATTTCTTATACATATTCGATTTTTGGCCCGAATTTCAATATAGCTCAAAAATATTTTTTTGACAATAAATAAAAACCTCTTACCGATAGGCAGAGGCTAATGCTTCTTGGATTTCAGGATGTCCGCAAAAGCGCGGACTATTTCCATATCGGTCGCGGGCATAAAGAAAATTTCCTCATCGGAGATTTGGTCAGCTTCGTCCGAGTCGCCGATTTTATACAATATTTCTTTTGCGGTAATTCCGCTATCCGTTAGGTCAAAAATGGGAACGTCTTCTGTCACAAAGCCGAAGTTAAAATTTCCTTGATCGGAGCTGACTCTAAACCAGCCTTTAAAAAGCGCTCCGACAACAGCAGGCATTTGGGGTTTTGCGCCCTCTCTCAGAAAATATTCGGGCGTCATACGCGATTCAACCGAAACGCCCGTCAAACCCGCCAAAAGAAACATATCTGCAATCTGTTCCCTTACTCCTGCAACAAACTGGTCTTTGCGGTAACCCACTTTTTATTCCATCCTCGTAAGATCTGTTATATCTATATATGACGTCAGCGACGCTGTCAACAAAAACTCCGCCGTTGTGGCGGAGTCCTTGATGTTTTTGCCGGGCAAGTCATAAGCCGGATTCTGTGCCGATTCTATATGAGCAAAGCGAATATATAGAATCGAGCATCCGCCGAAGTTTTAACGAAGGTGGATTTGTCCTTCTTCGCTAAAGCTACGAAGGACACTCGATTTTATAACTGCTCGCAGCAGATAAAATCGGTGCGGCAATTTATCTGGGCCTTCGATTACTCTCGGGCTCGAGCGGCACACTCTTTTGGAGTACGGCCTTGCACGCAGGTAAGGATTTAGCCGTTTCACCCCCCTTCATTTGCATGATGGGGACTATCCTCACTATTTACATAACGAGGACTCAAAATTCTTTCGAACTTTGACGTCTCTGTTCGCACCTCAATCCTTACAGACGATGGGTATTACCCACTACCATTCTCTTCGCTGATTTACCTATAACGCGTTTGCATTCCAAAGTTTTATCAATGGCGTGCTTGCACGCCGAAGCTTCAGCGAAGGCGTGTCCGGACTTTCCTCCCCTCACCACAAGTGGCTGGGGGTAGCCGTCTGACTTACCTTGCTTTGTAATTATACTACAAAAACACCAACTTAGTCAATGTCCAGGTTATTTCACGACCGTGAAATAACCTGGACAAATAAAAAATAACCCCGAAGAGCTATTTATTGTATTTAAATCCTGATAATTATGCCGAAACAACCGATATACACCTGCCATAAATCAAAACAACCCCTTTTTTGTGTGTTCATCAAGAGTTTCGTTTAAAACGGCATCGGCAACTTTGTTCTTTTCCCTCGGAATATAGTTGAAAGAAACATTTTTAAAATCCTGCTTCAAGTTCCAAATCTCTATAAAATATTTCCACAAACTCTCTTCTTTGAGTTTAAAGTCGCCGTTCAGCTGGCTGACAATCAACTGGCTGTCGGAGTTGATTTCAATTTCCGTTTTGTCGGCATTGTCTTTGCCGATTAGCGCCTTAACTTTTTTTAAAGCAAAAATCATCGCTTCATATTCGGCGACGTTATTTGTAGCCTGACCGAGGTAATTGCCGTATTTTTTGCCCAGCGTTTCAAAATAAACACCTGAAGCAGCCGGTCCCGGATTCCCGCGAGAACCGCCGTCGGTGTACACTACTATTCTGTTATGGCTGCCTTTAGTCATTTTATTTTTTATTTAACATACGGCATACGGTCTACGGTATTCGGTATACGTTATTTAACCAGTTTCCACGGAAAACTTTTTGATAAATGAGCCTCGAAAGTAAACCCGGAGGCGTTCTTGTGTCCCCCTCCGCCGTATTTTTCGGCAATTTTTGAAACATCCACCTTGCCCTCAGCCCTGAGAGAAACATGAACTTCTTTACCTTTTAAATACCAGACTATCCCGAAGGGAGAACCCATTTTGACAAGTTTATTTCCCAAATCCGAACGCAAAAATCTCGGCCCGTTTACAGCCAAAACCTTATGTCCCTCGAATTCAACCTTATCAGCCAATGCGGCTAATTCATCCACCATATTTCTTACATAGGCCATTATGGCGTTGCCTTCAATAAGATATTTTTTGATTCCGTCTTTCTTTTCCCATTCTCGAGCAACCTTATCCCACGTCTCAAAAGTGTAGGGCATAAGATCAAGAGCGAGTAATAACTCTTTGGAATGGGGCCACTTGAATTCCCACAAGTCGGAATCTTCAACGTGCCTTAAAAGCCAAGGAGTTTTTTCTTTAGGATGAAAATACATCCACGCCAAAACCGAACCCGAATGGCCGTTGTCGAATACACTCTCACTTGCCACGGATGCCGCTTGCTGACGTCCGGCATGATGATCTATAACAACAACTTTTTTATTCGCTTTTACTATCGATTTCATAATTTCCTCGCGATAGCAAAAATCAACCATATACACGGTTTTATTTTTCAAACCCTTCGGCGGAGGAACCTGATGTTCAACAGGAATATAATCGGCCTTGTTTTTCAATTTTTTCCACGCAGCCCAAGCGGCTCCAAAGCCGTCCCAGCATTTGGCGTGATATAAAACAACGATAGGTTTCATAATTTTAGTTTCAAGATTTAAATATTTAAAGATATGAATATTAAAAAATTATTTATTTAAATTTTTATATACTTATACTTTTTTACTTTTTTTCAGAGCTTCGATACCCGGAAGTTTCTTTCCGGAAAGATATTCCAACATAGCGCCGCCTCCGACTGAAAGAAACGATATGTTAGATTGAAGATTTTTTTCCAAAATTAACGAGGTGGTTTCCCCTCCCCCAACAATAGAAAAGTCTTTGGATCGGGCCATTGATTTTACCAACCCGACCGTTCCGGCCTGATATTTTTCTTTTTCTATCATTCCCATCGGACCATTCCAAATAACGGTTTTCGCATTGGAAATTATTTTAGAGTAATGAGCGACTGTTTTCGGTCCGATATCCAGAATTTCTCCGCTATCTACGGAAACATCCTCGGGAAAGACTATCTTTTTATTTAATGTCCATTTTTTGGCAAGTGATAGAGAGTCTTTATCGAATACGGATTTTCCCACAGGAATTCCTTTTGCCGCAAAAAAAGTATTAGCCACTCCCCCTCCGGTCAGTACCCAATCCGCTTTAGTAATGAATTTTTTTATCACCCCTATCTTGTCGCTGATTTTAACGCCACCAATAATGAGAACCAACGGTTTTTTAGGCTTAATAATAACCTTTTTGAAAGCTTCCAGTTCCGATTCCAATTCCAAACCGGCATAAGACGGAATAAATCCTGTAATAGCGTCAACCGAGGCGTTTTTTCTATGACTGACGGCAAAAGCGTCATTAACATAAATATCTCCCAGCTTCGACAAGTTTTTGGCAAATTTCACATCATTTTTTTCCTCCCCTTTCCAAAATCTTAAATTCTCAACAAGAAAGACCTCGCCTTGTTTTTTATTTGAAAGTATTTTTACCGCATTCTTAAAATCAGCAAAACTTATGAAATGTATTTTCTGTCCGATTATTTTTTCGAGTTCATTTCCTATCGGTTTTAAGGAAAGCTTGACTGCATCTTTGGATTTCATATCGGGCCTTCCTTTGTGGGAAAGAATCACAACGGAACATTTATTGCGCAACAAATACATAACTGTCGCTGCCGAACGCTGTAGCCTTAAAGAGTTTTTAAGTTCGTTATTTTGGATATTCAGATCCAACCGTAAAATAACGGTTTTACCCGAAAGTTTTTTCCCCGGAATTTGGCTTAAAAATTTCATAATCTAAATTAACGTTAATCTTTTTCTTCTAAATGCAATACCTGATGCGGTTTTTAAATATTTTTCAAACAATGCGGCCTTATTTTTATTATTAAACACACAATACCAAATTATTTTCCAAGGTTTAAACTTATTAGTGTGTAGACTTGCCCCACTATTATGGGACTCTAATCTATTAACAATATTTTCTGTCATTCCAATATAAATCTGTTTATTTGCAGTTAGACTTTGTAGTATGTAAACGTAATACATAATTTACAGTCCTTCTTCGCATAAAGCTTCGAAGGACACTTTTCGCCTGGCTTGCACTTCGTAGCTCGCCAGAGCGAAGAAGTGAGCGGGTAACGGGAATCGGACCCGTGCCTAAACCTTGGGAAGGTCTCGTTCTGCCACTAAACCATACCCGCACAAGGCATTATTTTATCCTTTTTTGGCTTTTAATCAAATTTAACCTCTCCGGATATCCAATTCACACCCGGAAGCAATATAACAACTTTTAGATCTTTTCTTGCGCCAACAAGCCAGGAGGTCAGGTCTTTACCTTCGAGCTCAAGCTGTCCCGTAAGGATTTCATTTTTTATGGCTATCGGGAAAAAATATTTTTCGGCATCGCTTATAGAGATGGACCTCTGAGAAAGTCCTTTTTGGACATTCGGGTCATTTATAAGAGACTTCGATTGAGAATCAATTTTACTTTGAACTTCAGCCGACGTCATGTCCTGGCTTAAGCGTTTATCTATGGCAACTTCGTCTATTAATCCCTGAAGTACCGCCTGGCGGAGAGTTTTTATGTTTGAAGCATCGGACATGTTTATCATATTGCCGTAATATTTTTCCGATACGTTAACGCTATTGAAATATGTATAGGCCATAATCGGTCGGTAATTAACAAAAGCGACCGGATAGAGATTGAAAGTCCAAATAATAAGAACAGCAAACACAATTCCCGAAAAAATCAGGATTGTCCAAAGAAATGTCACTTTATTTAACAAAAATATTTTTTTCATATCTATTTCATATCTATTGTTGTCCGGGAACTACTATAATCATTTTCTCGCCCGGCAATTTATAGTTGAACTTTTCCCTCAAAAGTTTTTCCAAATTAAGAGGATTCGCATAATAATTCAAATCCTGTGAGATTTTACTTTTTTCAGCCGACAACGATTCCAGCTGCTTGGATATTTCACTGTCTTTTGATGCCAAAACTTTTGATTCGCGTAATGTCAAAAAAATTTCAGTCACAAAAAAGGCAACGGCCGCAAACAACAAAATTATGGTGATAATTCGCTTAAGATTCATCGATATTCAGTATAACACACGAAAATGAACAATTTTTATTTGGATAAGAGTTTTTTAAAATCTTCCGCTGAAATCCTGACTTTTGCCATAGACAAGAGCTTCTTTTTTCCTCTTTGTTGTTTTTTCCAAAGCTTCATTTTTCTTGTTCTATCTCCACCATTTTTGCCGAAATTACCAAGCTGTTTTTTCATCGCCGGTATAGTCTCTCTGGCAATAATTCTTCCCAGAGTCTTTGCCTGGATTGCCTGCGGAAATTGTTGTCGGGGTAGAGTTTCTTTCAGAAGTTCGGCCATTTTTCTGGCTTCATATTCAATCCCTTTTCTGGGCAAAATTCTCGAGAGTCCGGGAACTAGTTCGTCTGCAACCACGATGTCCATTCTCACAAGGTCGTTCTTTTTAAATCCGGCATCTTCGTAACTGAAAGATGCAAAACCTCCCGATACCGACTTAAGCCTGTCGTCAAAATCCGAGACCAGCTCAGCCAGCGGCATTATCGTATCTATGATAATTTTGTCAGCCAACATCCGCGTATTAACATCCCCCCACCTGAAAAGCTCCTTTAGGTTAAGCACCGGCCCAAGTAACCGATGGGGACAAATAATTTCAACTTTTATCATGGGTTCGAGAATTTCCTCATATTCATCCGGAAGGTCCCTCGGGTTTAAGATGAGCGAATATCCCTGTTCGTCCGGTTTGCTTATTCCATGAAAAGTTCTGGTGACTCGTTTGGTTTTTATTTTATAAGCCACGGAAGGAAACGATGTGATTGTCTTTATTCCGAATTCTTTTTCGAGACGCTGGGAAATAATTTCAAAATGCAATTTTCCCAAAAATCCGCCCTTAAATCCCCTGCCCAAAACTTCATTAAAATCCGGCTCAAAAGTAAACGAGGCATCGTTAAGACTCAGCCTCTCTAAGGATTTTTTTAACTCGTCGTATTCATCGGCATTATCCGGATAAAACGAGACGAACACAACCGGCTTTGGTTCTTTATATCCCGGAAGAGAATATTGTTTCGGATTTGATATCTGATTTTTAAAATGGACAACGGTATCTCCGATTTTAATTTTAGAAGGATCCTTGAGTCCGGTAACAAAATATCCGATATTGCCCTCGCTGATTTCGGTAACCTTTTTTTGTTCGGGGACAAAATAACCGACTTCTTTGATTTTCAGTTTTTCATTAACAGCCAGAAGTTGAACTTCATCAAGCGCCTTAAAACTTCCACTAAACACTCTCGCTACGGCAATAATGCCTTTATGGTCATCATAAAATGAATCGAAAATGAGGCCTTTGTTTATATCATTTCCGGATGATGTAGTTTTGGGAGACGGAACCCGGCTTATAACATCATCAAGCAATTCAGCCACGCCAAATCCTGTTTTTCCCGAAATCCGATGGATTTCGGATTTTGGAACTTCCAAAAGCGCAGCTAATTCTTCGATCGAAGTATCAATATCAGGAATGTTTAAATCAACCTTGTTTACGGCGCCGATAATTTTAAGTCCGGCTTTCTTTGCCGCATAGAAATTGGAAAGTGTTTGAGCTTGTATGCCCTGAGTGCCGTCAACAAGCAATATCGCCCCCTCAACCGCCTCCAAGGCCCTTGAAACCTCGTATCCGAAATCGGGGTGTCCGGGAGTATCTATAAGATTTAAGATGAAATTTTTGTACTCCATTCTTACCGGAGCCATTTTTATGGTTATTCCCCGTTCACGCTCAAGCTCCAATTGGTCCAGATACTGCTCCTTCATCCTTCGCTTTTCTATGGTTCCGGTAATTTCAAGCAAGCGGTCCGCAAGGGTGCTTTTGCCGTGGTCGATATGGGCTATGATTACGAAATTTCTTGTATTCTCCATGCTTATTTACGGTTGTAGTATAATGAAAAGACGGGTTATTCGCAACAAAAATGAAATTACGAAATATAGTTTTGCTTTCTCTTTTTTTGATTCTGCTGCTTGCAACGGCGGTTCTTGTATATGGATTTATAACAGTTGAGCATCTGAATAAACCGCTTGATAAAAATGCTCCGCAAATTACAGCCTCATCATCCGACATAATAACCAATCCGACCGAAAATATTACTTCCACACCTCCATCACCTTCGGCAAATTGCAAAATACAGGAAATATCCGACACGGTCAGCGGGGGTTCGATGAGCGGAATCGTAGAGGACGGACAAAAGATAACGGTGTTAAAAAACTATTACTCCTGCAATGAGGTTAAAAGAAACGATGTCGTTATTTATAACTATGCCGGAAATCCGGATCCTCTGATAAAAATCGTCAGGGCAATTCCCGGAGATAAGTGGACTATAAAACTTGATAGCCAGGGATACGAAATAATAGTCAACGGTAATCCGCTCAAAACGAGCAGGGGCGAAATTTATCAGATACCGACCGGAAGAATACAAATCTTAAAACTCTATTCAGTAAGTTATCCCATCATCCCCGCTAATACATATCTGATTTTAGGAAATCTTTCGGAAGGTTCTATTGATAGCGTCCGATTCGGACTCATAGGCAAATCGGATATTGTAGGGAAAGTGATCATTAATAAATAGATAGAAAATTTAAATATATTCTCCATTTTATGAAGGAAGTACCCGTTAGGGGGAGGGATTTATTCTCCCTTTTCTAAAGGGAGTACTGCCGTAAGGCAGGGAGGGATTTATTCTCCCTTTTCTAAAGGGAGCACTGCCGTAAGGCAGGGAGGGATTTATTAACACATGAAATTACATTATCAAAAACATTTAAAGAATTACTCCCGGAAATTACGTCAATCAGGAAATTTATCAGAAGTTATCTTATGGAATGAGTTAAAAAATAACAAACTTGGATATCGTTTCTTGCGTCAAAGACCGATAGGAAAATATATAGTTGATTTTTATTGTCATTCATTAAATCTAGCTATTGAAATTGATGGAGCCGCTAGTCACGATTTTAAAATTGACAGAGATGAAATCAGGCAGAAATCGCTAAAATCACTCGGAGTTAAAATTATCAGATTTAGGGATGTTGAGGTAAGGAATAATTTAGCAGGAGTTATACAAGCTATAAAGTCAGAAATCCTCCGGTTCGCGGACTCGCCACCTCCTTTAAAAAAGGAGGAATAGGATTTATTCTCCCTTTGCTAAAGGGAGTACTGCCGTAAGGCAGAGGGGATTTCTGAATAACTACAAATCCTCCGGCACTTCGTGCCACCTCCTTTAGGAAAGGAGGAATAAAAAAAATAATTCTCCCTTTGCTAAAGGGAGTACTGCCGTAAGGCAGGGAGGGATTTGCTCCCCCTCCATAAAGAAAGGGAGCAGGAGGATTTAGAGGGTTATTCACATATCTTTATCTAAAAATGGTATAATTATACCGATAAATATGTTTAAAAAATTGACTAAAAATGAAGGCTTTTCACTGGTCGAGCTGTTGATTTACATCGGAATAATCGGCGTTGTTTCGGGAATGCTGGTTGGAATTTTATCCACAGTTACCAAGACTCAAGTCCAAGAATCTGCCCAAAACGAAGTAACCGACCAACTGAATTTCGTAATGAGCACGGTCCAACGCCTTGTCAGAGATTCAAGCATGATTCAGATGGATTCCGGAGTCGCCACGAGCACTCTCCAGCTTAGAATGAGCGCTTTGGCAAACGACCCGACCTTGGTTTATCTTTCCAATGGACAAGTTTATGTTCAACAAGGAACGGGCGCTGCCCAAAGCATTACCAGCGATAAAGTAAATGTAGACTCACTTCAATTTAAAAAATTATCCCAGCCGCCGGGAAGAGATATTGTCCAGGTAGATTTATCGGTATCCGAAGTCCAACCGGCAGCGGGCCAGACAATTTCACGGGCTTTGCGTTCCGCTTTCTCCAGAGTAAATGCAGCAACATTTGATTATGATTTAATACCCGGAACCGATAATAAATGGAGTGTTGGCGCCAATCCTTCTACTCGCTGGCTTAACGGAGCATTTTCGGGAAATGTCAGTGTAGCGACAGGTTTAAGCGTTGGAACAACGACGTCTCCTTCTCCTAATGGTGTCGCTTATATTGTCGGTAATGTAGGTATCAACTCAGCCCCAACATCAAACGTTTTCCTTAATGCCGTAGGAAATTATACCGGAAACAGCGCGTCTTATTACGGAGGACAAATAGGCCTTACTCTTTCTCCAACAGCCGACGTTGCAGTAAGCCAGGCAGGAATTATCGGCTCGATTTGGGTTAATTCCGGGACGACTGCAAATATTACAGGAGCTCTTTATGGAATAAAATATCTATTCGGCAATCAAGGCAGCGGAACAGTTTCAAATGGTACTGCTATATATGCCAACTTAAGAAACTACGGACCGGGTACTGTTACGAGCGCAACCGGTATCTATACCGATCTTTCTACCAACAACGCCACTATCGGCAATACTTATGGTGTCTATATCGGAAATGTCACTATGGGAACTCAGACAAATAAGCCATTTGGATTATTCCAATCGGACTCAAATGCTTATAACTATTTTGCCGGCAACGTCGGCATCGGGACAACTACCCCACAGGTTAATCTTGATGTCCGAGGATTGCTTGCTAACAAACCTATGATTTTTGTGGGAGGAAATGATACACAAACGTTAGCATCATTACAGACTGGTCAAAATATTACAGATAATCCTTCCGTCGGCATAGGAGCGAGAGTTGTTCTTATTGATAAAGGAACTGGGGGGCAAAGGTGGGACATGACTACAGGAATTTTACCCGGAAAGCTCGCTTTCAGATATAATAATACATCCAATACTATGGTATTAACTTCCACCAATGTTGGGATCGGAACGGATACCCCCACAACCGCCGGACTTGTTGTGGCAACCAATGTCAGCGGCGCATCAATTGATGCCGGAAGCAATAGAATAATCAACGTCGCCACTCCAACGGGCAGCGCCGACGCCGCCAATAAAGCCTATGTTGATGCGGCTGTGGGAGGAGGGAGTTTGAGCGTTTACCAAAGCGATGGAACGACATTGGTTGGAAAATATGTAGGATATTATCCCACTTCCACATCTACCTCCAATTTAGCTTGTGATAATGTTATGTATACCAATCCTTCAACTAACCTTTTGTCAATTATCGGTTATCACGGAAGCAGTAATAATTTTGGAGATTGCACCGGATCTCCCACTGCAGTAACTTGGTATTATTCCTCATCGAATTGTACCGGTAGCGCTTTAGTGACTACTGGTTTTTCTTGTCCAAGTTCCGGAAATTATTATAACTATAACCAAGATGGACTAGCGACGGGCTCTTGTTCTACTAATTTTGGGTATAACTCTTATAGGAATGCATCAACCGGAGTATGCACTGTGGCAAGCGGCACTCTATCCAACTACAGCGCCTATATGACTATTTATACCAGGACATGCGGAATCACTGGTCAGTGTCAAATTAAATAATATTATTATTCAATTACAGAAAAAAATCGGCTCTAGGCCGGTTTTTTAAAACATTAATAATTATTTTCTAGGCCCCATGGCATTTTTTATATTTTTTTCCACTTCCACACTCCTCCTTCGCTTAAACAAGCTTCGGAGGACTCCGCTACTTTGATTTATGATAAGGGGCATTTATTAATCCGCAATGTTTGTATTTATATATCCTACCTGTTTCCGGGTTAATCGCTCCGCAGGGACAAGGATCGTTTCTGCCGATTTCTTTGTGTCCGTCATTATTTGACGCGAATGAAACCGCCTGAGCCGGAACCTCGTTTCTTATAAGAAAGATGTTGTTAATAACCCACTCGTTGGAATTTGCAATAAGACTCTGAAAAAGCTGAAAGCTTTCCCGCTTATATTCAACCAGAGGATCTCTTTGTCCATAAGCGCGCATACGTACCGATTCCATTAATGCCTCCAAGTTTTCCAGGTGGTTGGTCCAGAATATATCGATAGACGCCAAAACTCTCATTCCCGTTTCCGGACTTTTTGAAACTTCGTCTATTTTATCGATTATATTTTTTGGCAGCTCGCCTAGCTTTATTTTATCGTAATCATCCTCGGATATGCTCTCAGACAAGCCGGCTGTTTTAACCCACTTTTCAAATTCTTCCCTTTCAAATGTCAGGCTATTTTTTTGGAGCGTTTCGGACGCTATTTCTTTTACAACTTCATTTGTCTCTCCTTTTTCTATTCTTTCCATCATATTCTGACGCCTCTTGTATACAGTCTGCCTCTGTTTGTTTAAAACCGTATCGTATTCCAACAGATGTTTGCGGACATCAAAATTTATACCCTCAACTTTCTTTTGGGCCTCATCAACAACTCTGGCAACCATACCGGATTCTATCGGCATGTTTTCGGGAAGTTTGAGAGTTGTCATTAATGATTGGATCTTTGGCCCTCCAAAAACCCTCATCAATTCATCTTCAAGAGATAGGAAAAATCTGGTTTCCCCCGGATCTCCCTGCCTTCCGGAACGCCCCCTAAGTTGGTTATCGATTCTTCTGGCTTCATTGCGCTGTGTTCCGATAACGAATAATCCTCCGGCATCTGTTACTTTTTCCGCTTTATCCGCCTCGGGAGGATTTCCCCCCAACACGATATCAACTCCTCTTCCTGCCATGTTGGTGGCGAGCATAACCGCTCCGGCTCTTCCGGCCTGAGCAATAATCTCTCCTTCTCTTTCGTGATTTTTGGCGTTTAAAACCTCGTGAGCAATACCCGCATTGCCGAAATACGTAGAAAGCAGCTGATTTTCATCTATAGAAGTTGTACCAACAAGAATAGGCTGCCCTTTGGCTTGCCGTTCCTTGACCTCTTTGACGATGGCTTCGTATTTGGACTCCTTGGTTTTAAATACATAATCCGGATGGTCTTTTCTTTGTGAAGGCTTGTTTGTCGGAATTGACACCACTTCAAGCCCATAAACTTTATTAAACTCTTCCGATGAAGTAGCGGCTGTTCCCGTCATACCCGATATTTTTTCGTATAACCTGAAATAGTTTTGTATGGTAATTTGAGCGAAAGTTTTTTGTTCCTCCTGTACTCTGACTCCTTCTTTGGCTTCAAGCGCCTGATGAAGTCCTCCGGAATAACGCCTTCCGGGCATAAGACGTCCCGTAAATTCATCAACAATTATGATTTCCTGATTTTTTATTACATAATGCCTGTCTTTAAAGAAAAGGGCTTTGGCTTTAAGAGATTCTTCCAGATAATGCACAAGCCTAAGATTTTGGGCATCGTATAAATTTTCTATATTAAGAATTTTTTCAACATTTCCGATTCCTTCGTCGGTTATCTGAACAACTCTGGCTTTCTCGTCGACGGTATAGTCGGAGTCTTTTTTTAACGCCTGAACGATTCTGGCAAAAAGTTTATAGTATTCCGCCGCTTGAGTGTCCGGAGCCGAAATAATCAAAGGAGTTCTGGCTTCATCGATGAGAATGCTGTCGACTTCGTCGATTATCGCAAAATAAGGCTTGCGCTGAACCTGCTGGCCGGTGGAGTACGCAAGATTATCCCTAAGATAATCAAAACCGAATTCGTGGTTTGTGCCATAAACTATATCGGCCATATATGCTTCTTTTCTTGAAGCCGGCCTTAGATATTCTTTTTGCACACGAAAGCTTCCGGTTATGTCCCTTTCTTTGTCTATCATCTGGTCTCCTTGCTCGGTTATGTGCCAATTCGGGTCATACATAAATGCATTGTCATGAACAACGCAAGCCACAGAAAGACCGAGAGTGTCGTAAATTTGTCCCATCCAGACGGCATCACGCTGTGCCAGATAATCGTTGACGGTGATAACGTGTACGCCTTTCCCGGTAAGGCCGTGCAAATATGCCGGTGCAGTTGCCGCCAACGTCTTTCCCTCTCCGGTAGCCATTTCGGCAATCTTTCCTTCGGACATTACAATGCCTCCGATAAGCTGAACATCGTAGTGGCGCTGGCTTAGGGTTCTTTTGGAAACTTCTCTGACAAGAGCGAATGCTTCGGGTAGGGCATCTTCCACGGAAAGACTTCCGTCCCTGATTTTAGATTTGAGCGCCTCGCCTTTATTTTTGATTTCTTCATCCGATAGATTAACAACGCCTTGTTCCAAGGCGTTTATTGATTCAACAATTTTCTTATAACTCCCTATCGGAGAGAATATTTTATCCAGCAGAGACATACTAATGAAGATAATCTTTTATTTGTTTTTGATCCTATCTATTTCCTTGCGGTTCTTTTCCATTTTTTTCTTTTTAAACTGCTCCAACTCCTCTTTTAGCCTTCCTTGTGCGAGATCTATCGCTGCGTGCATATCCTGCTCGGTCTGTTCGATCCTGAGAACTTTGTCTCCTATAGTAATAGAGCATTCCACATAGAAAACATTTCCCTTATTGTGATGATGGGTTGTCCGGGCTATTTCTACCTTTAATAGGAGCCCTCCGTTAGCTTCAAAGCTTTTGACTATTTTTTCCATTGGGGCGAACTTTTCGGTAACGTAAGTTTTTAAGGCGTCGTTAAGCTCTAATTCCGTCGCTTTTATAATAATTTTCATGGATAATTGGTTTTATATTCTTATTGTTTTATAAGGACCACATTAACGATGTCAGTATATCACAGATTTTTCCGCAAAAAAAGCCCCCAAATCACATTGGAGGCTTTTTTGACAAGGTTAATCCTTATCTTTTTTTACTCTTTTTTACTTTCTTGACCTTCTTTACTTTCTTTACCTTCTTTACTTTCTTCTTGGTCATCTTTTTCTTTGCCATTTATAAAAATGTTCCTTTTGCTCTCATTTTCGTGGCCACGAAAATGCAAAAAGGAATATTAATTTTAGTCAGCCATACGATTGTCGACTAGCAACCGCCCAACTGACGATATTGATTTAATCTTCTACTTTAATTATAGAGTATTTATTTTATTATGAAACAAAAAAAAGTGGATAACTCCAAAAAAATAAAAAATAAAAATAAAATTTGAAATGACTGACTAAAAAATTAAAAGTTATTAAATTTTCATTAAAAAGGATTTTTTTTAAATCCCACAAACTGAACTTCCGGCTTAAATTCTATCCCAAATTTACTCCTTACTCGCTTTTTGATCAAAGAAGCCAGCGCGATAACATCTTTGGCAGTAGCTCCTCCTCTATTTATAATCATATTTGCGTGTCTTCCGGAAATTTCCGCCCCACCGATTCTTGTCCCCTTCATACCCAGACGGTCAATGTAATGAGCTGCTGATATTGCCGGCGCTCCATAGAACTTTTTGGTATCGATGTTCTGAAAAACGCTTCCGGCAGACGGTTCTTTGGGATATTTATAAAAACGCGTTCGGATAATTTCATCGGATTTACCGATCGTTTTCCATTTTTCTTCGGAACCGACCTTCTTTAGTTTAAAACATGCCCGAATGACGATAAGTTTGTTTGCTTGGATCTGAGAAAATTCATATTTCCAATTTTTATTTTTGGCATTAACGGTATATAAATTCAATTTATCGTCAACGCACTCTATCCATTCTACAAAATTACTTAAGAGCGCCTGATAATAATGGATGTTCATATACAAGGCGCCGCCGATCGTTCCGGGAATTCCGGAAAATTCCTCAAGTCCGATAAGTCCGCTTTTTAAAGAAGCTCGTATTGCCCTGCCCAAATCAACGCCGGCTCCTACTATTATATTGTTATTCTTAATAACCAAAGAATTAATTTTTGGCTTTATTACCAAACCCCTAAAACCGCTATCCGAAATCAAAACGTTAAACCCTCCACCCAATACATAAATTGGAATATTTTTATTAATTGAAAACTTTAGGGCCGTTAAGAGTTCTTTTTTTGATTTTGGTTCGCAAAAGAAATCAGCCGGTCCTCCGATTTTATAACCGCTATAATTTTTTAATAAAACATTTTTTCTAATTTGCATAAAATAAAGACCCTTACCGGTAAGTGCGCTCTTTTACCACTCCTATATTATCAATTATCCAAAAAATAGTAAAAAAATACCGAGCCCTTATTTTTGCGGCTCGGCATTTTTGGGGATATATTTTCCTGGTTCCCCGGATATTTTCGATGGTAGCGGCGGTGACCTCCTTGTTTTTTTATTGAGTGAGTGCTCGTCCGCTACCATAATTATTATACAAAAAACACTCTACATTGCAATCATAATGCCGCATACCAAAACCCCCCACCACTTTGGGGAGGTTTCGCACAATAATCAAGATAATTGTTAACCAAAACCCCCCACCCTTTGCAGGATGGGGGGAACAATTAGGGACAAACCTAGATCGATATCATCGCCCAGGCCTGCCTATCACTCACTCAAGCTCAATTATACTCGCTTTTAACCGATTGTCAACCCCGCACCTTTTGGTTACTAAGGCTACGCCGTATTCGCCTCTTAAGTTGAGAATAAACTTTTCCGTAGGCCTTAAGCTGTTGCTCCCTGTATTGGGCGTCGTCTTGAGAGGCGTAGCCTTCAAAATAAACAAGTGCCCAGACTTTGCTTCTTTTTGTGTATAAGGATTTACCCGAATTATGTTGGTGAATCCTTCTCGCAAGATTGTTTGTATAACCTATATACAGCTTATCATCTAATTTATTGTTTAGGATATAAACGTAATACATATACTGACGATGTGTAACAAAAAGGTGCGGGATCAACCCCGCAAAAAACCAGTTTTTGATTACTCACTCTTTTTTGAAATAAACACAAAAAACTTATAACCGACAAAATTCCATGAAAGAGCGGCTAATGTTGCAAACAACAGCCCTACATTTGCCCATCTGCCGGCAGAAATTCCAATCGGAGCGCCAATAACATTAACTACTAAGGCCGCGACCCCGATATTAATTAAAAGACCCACAACACTGACTCCGAAAAATTTACCGAATTCTCTAGTAGTCGCCTTGTCCGACATTGTAAAAGTCCAATATCTGTTCCAATAATAACTGGCGATATTTGCAACTATAAATGACGTACCCTTAAAGCCAACGTATCCTATGCCGGTGGCAATGGAGGTAAGATAAATAAGAACGTTAAGAATAGCCGCATCAAGAAGGGTGTTAAAAGCTCCCACGGCAGCAAATTTGGCTATTTGCAATATCACGGGAATCTTTTTTGCAATCATACCCGACACCCACAACGCAATCACGGCAAATAATGTGAATGAAATTACGATTCCGGCAATAACCAACGCGCTTAATGGAATTCCTATCTGAATATTATTGAGAACCGGAATCAAAAAAACACCAAAGCACAGACCGATGAACGCGACTAAAAGATAATCCTTTTTCGATAACATTATTTGGTAATGAAATTAATTATAATTTCCGCACAATCGGCCTTACGCTCGAACATCGTAGTGCCATGACCGGCATCTTTGTAGATTTGTTTTTGTTTCTCCACCCCCTCAGGAGTCAATCCGTACAATTCGTCTATGCATTCTTTGGTGTAATTATCATCTTCGCTTCCGATAAAAAGAATTCTTTTGCCGTTACTGAGTTTGGTAACCAAATCTTTCGTAGTAACTCCCCTGTAATTTATTCCCGGAGAGAGTAAGACTGCGGATTTAATTTTTTCATTTAGGGCGAGATATTTTAACGCCAGATTTGCACCGATAGATGCTCCGATTATAGAGATTTTATCCTCACTTATATTATGTTTTTTTAGATAATCAGTCGCAGCCTCAATATCAAGATATTTTTCCTGATGTTGTTTGTCGCCAAATTCAAGATACCCCTCGGGACCGCCGTCGGAAGTTCCGTGTCCTCTGAAATCCACCGCAATTCCTTCCCATCCCAGATCCTGAAATTTTTGAGCCAGGTCGGTATAGGAAGCTTTTGTCGCCGGCATCATATGAAGGAAAACCACACCCCCTTTGGCGTTTTGAACTTCAAACAGATTTGCCGAAAGATTTTTCCCGTCCGATGTCCTAAGTTCAACTTGGGAATACATATGGTGCTCTTATTTGCGCCGAATCATCAGAAAAATGATCCCGACAACATCACAATAGTCATCAAACTTAAAAGAATGACGACTGCAATTTTTATACCTTTATTTAATTTCATAAACTACAGTAACGTTTACTGATACGTCCTGGCTACCGGGCTGAATCTGAGGCGCAGCCGAAGGCGTTGCGGCTCCTCCCATACCCACAGCCATATCACGATATACGGGGTAAGCACTTTGGGAATAATCGGATATTCCGATAACTTTACCGATACTGACGCCGTTCTGCTGTGCCATAGCAACAGCCTTATCGTGAGCCTTTTTGAAAGCCTTCTCCCTGGCCTGAGTCAAATATGTTTCGGGATCATCAATCGAAAAAGAAATGCTCCCAATTTTGTTTATTCCCATCCCCGGAAGAGATCCTAAAATATCCGAAATTTTCGTAAAGTCCCTGATTTTAACCGATACGGTTTGAGTCAAAGAATATTTTGCAATTACAGGAATGAAATCGCCCGTAGAGGTTTTGGTCGGTTGAGTATAAACGGGATAGAGATTGTATTCGGTTGTTTTAATATCCTGGTCGCTGACTCCTTTTTCTTTAAGCATCCCGATGGCCTGGTTTATTTTGGCATTATTGTCGTTGGTAATCTGAGAAATATTTTTTCCTTCGGTTACTACAGAAAACGAAAATTGGGCAATGTCCGGCGTAGCCGTAACTTTATCCGATGTCGATACCGACATTGTGCGGGCGCTCATAAGAGAACCGGTGTAGTTTCCGAGCGGACCGAAAAAAACTACATAAATAACAACTATCGCCAAAACACCGACAAAACACGCAAGAACCTTGTATAGAAAATCTTTTGATTTTTCCATAAAAAAATTAAATTACTTTATTAATCAAACAGGACAATTGGTCCTTTTTCAGACTGGCAGAACCGACTAAGTATCCGTCAATCTCATTATATTGTAGAAATTTGTCGATATTTTTGCAATTCACGCTGCCCCCATACAAGACCGGAACCCGTATGCTATATGCAGTATGCAGAAAAGATTTTATCTTACTGATCATACGAACGGAGTGCGAGGCATCGGTGGGTTTATTTCCTCCTATAGACCAGACCGGCTCGTAAGCTATTATCAAATTATTCTTTTTGGCATGTTTTAAGTCTTTATCGAGTTGATTTTTGACTATTTTCCACGAAGCCTCAAATGAACTTTTTTTTCTTTCTCCTACACAAAGAATCGGGGTTATCCCAAAATCTTGAAGTCCGGATATTTTTGCATGTATCAGTTGATCGCTTTCGCCGAAAACATATCTTCTTTCCGAATGGCCGACTATAACATAAGAAACTCCGAACTCGGAAAGCATTGCCGGACTTATCGCTCCCGTAAAAGCGCCCGACGATCCGACAAATGCATCTTGAGCGGCCAAAAAAATATTTTTTGAATGAAGTTTTGACTTAAGACCCGAAACGAGCGGAAGATAAACAAAGGGCGGGGCCACAATAATCGGCTGTTTTGCGTACTTTGAGGCAAAACGAAAAAGAGCCGATGCGCTTTTGGCATCCGAGGGATTCATTTTCCAATTGAATGCTATGATTCTTTTTTTCATACCCGGGTCCTATTTTTCTTAATTTTAACATTAAAATGGTGGATGAACCAATATGTCCCTGCGGCTATAAGAGCGGCCAGAACAATTACGTCAAATTTTCTGAAATACGATTCCAAAATCCCCCAGTTATTTCCCAACACCCACCCGAGATAAGCAAGCATCGCAGACCAGAAAAATGATCCGACCAGGGTAAATAATGAGAATTTGGCAAAATTCATTTTTCCAAGTCCGGCAGGAAGAGATATGAACGTACGGATAACCGGAAGAACGCGGGAAAAAAATACCGAGGCGCTTCCGTAACGTTTGAAGTATCCGTTGGCTCTCTCCAAAAAATCATCGGATATAAGCATTCTCAAAATTCCGACTTTATGCCTGTTTTTCACTATATAAGAGGCGAGAAAATAAGAAAGAATTGAACCGAATAAATTTCCCAATGATCCGATTATTATTACACCCCAAAGGCTAAAATTCCCCATGGAAGCCAGGAACCCGGAAAATGGCATTATAATTTCGGACGGAATCGGAATATTGGCGCTTTCAAGCGACATTAATATAAAAATCCCCAGATACCCCGACCCGCGGATAATTTCTGCAATCCACTGGGCAAGTAGCGCTATGATTCCTGAAACAAAATCCATAATTAGACTATAGCAAATATTTTCGATCAGATGTACCGACCTGAATATTTATCCAATAAATTTTTCAAATCGGTTGAATTTTTTGCTTCCATAATCTTGGAGCGTAATTCTTTAGCGCCATCAAAACCCGAAAGATATCCTTTGATATGTTTTTTAAAATGGGCAAATCTTTTTATTTCAGAAAAATATTCGTCAAATTTTTCGGCATGATATCCCAACGCTTCAATGCGTTTTCTTGCGGAAACGTAATCCGCTTCGTCTTTGTCGGAAAAAAACCAGGGATTTCCCAGAACCGACCGGCCGACCATAATTCCGTCTAATTTATATTTTTCAGCAAGATTAATCCCCTCTGATTTTGATGAGACGTCTCCATTCCCCAAAATATAGACTCCGCTGCCAGCGGCTATTGATGCCGCCCTGCCTATTAAATCCCAATGAGCCGGAACTCTGGAAAGTTCTTTTTTAGTACGGCCGTGAACGGTAATGGCCACCGGATGAACGGAAATAAGTTCGGGAATCCATTCATCGATAGTCGCATCGTCAAAACCGGTCCTTGTTTTGACAGAAACAGGAAGTTTTCCCGAACCTTTTTTTGTGGCCTCAATTATTTCTTTGGCTCTTTGAGGCTCAAGAATCAACGCCGCTCCCCCGCCTTGCTTAATAACACTCTTGTCCGGGCATCCCATATTTATATCTATTCCGTCAAAACCCAACGACGCAACGTATTTTGCCGCTTCAAAAAAATGATCGGGATTATTGCCCCAAATTTGAGCCACAATCGGACGCTGTAATTTGGTGAATTGAAGATAATAACGTTTCATTTTTTCTCTGGATTTGTCGTGGCAAAGGCCGTCAACGGAAACAAATTCGGTAAAGAGAATATCCGGCTTTCCGAAATGGGCCACGGCTTCCCTGAAAGCGACATCGGTTACATCGTGCATCGGAGCCAAAGCAAAAAACGGTTTTTTTAGTTTATCCCAAAACATAAATTTATTGACAATAGTACTTATATCACAAAAACCCCCACTCCAAAACTCTCGGAATAGGGGCCAACAAAAACTATCTCGGATTTACCTCAAAAGAAGCAAAAATGCGGCTCCCCCTTCCTGCATATGGGGCGACTCCGACTCTCCAAGCTCTTCACTTTCGTTGTTTAATATGCGGCCATCATCGGCAACCAGGCCTATAGGCTCTCCGGAAAAATCATAAACTCTTCCGTCGGGAGTAACTTTACCGACATAATCGCCGTCGTTGTCATACACCTGACCGTCCTCGACCCTTCCCATAGGCTCGCTAGCCTGATCAAATACGTGGCCGTCTCCTTCTATGCGGCCTATCGGATCATGCCCATACTTAAAAATTGATGCCATGTTTATTGGGGTTACTTTTATTGACTATAACAAGTTATTCAAAATTATGCACACAACTATTATTCAGACCCCCGAAATCTGTCCGGATAATCAGTAGTAATCCAATCGACTCCAAGTTCTTTTAACCGCTTGAATTCTTTCTCTTCGTTTACCGTCCAGGCATCGACAAAAAATTTATTTTTATGGACATCATCAACTATCTCTTTGGAGATAAGCTCGGATTTGATTCCGATTCCATCTGCGTTGGAGTTATAAATTAATTCCGAAGATTTTCCGGCGGTTTCGGAATCATCAACGGCAATAAATGTCTTTATTTCGGGTAAAACATTTTTAAAGTGCTCCAAAGATTTGTGCCAAAAAGAACACACAAATATAGGGACCGAAAAACTGCGCGATTTCATAAATTCAGCCAACTTACGTTCCACGCTATCGGCTTCTTCCTGAGTTAATCCTTTTATTTCTATAATTAATCCCTTTTTATTCCTTTCGACAACATCGATAACTTCCTCTAACGTCGGAATCTTTTCACCCTGCCCAAAATCGAATTTTTTCAAATCTTCCAAAGAATAATCCGATATATATCCGGGTTGATGAGCCGTTCCTCTTAGCGTTCCGTCATGGATAACAACAAGCCGGCCGTCGGCCGACAAATGAATGTCGCACTCTACATAATCGGAATACTTGCATCCGATTTCAAAGGCTTTGATGGTATTTTCAGGAGCAAGACCTCTGGCTCCCCTGTGTCCAACTATAATTAGCGGCATAATTTTAAATTAAGGCAGAATGCGAAATGACGAGAGTATTCCCATACATTCAGCCGATTGTTCGTCTTGGCAAGTTTTTGATTGCAGTGAATATATATAGTCACTACCCTGAATTGTATAGAGATGATATGCAACACTTGCTTTATCTTGAATTTGGTCCGGACCACCGGCGCTTGTTTGCGTAGTAGTTTGATTTCCAATCTGAACGTTTTTTATATCAAAACTGGAAAATCCAGAATCTTTGGCAATTTGAGAATCGGAAGTTCCTTTTTTCCAGACATCTATCTGCCAATAAACTTGTCTGGATGGATTTTCTTCAACCCCCGGTTGAGCCAAGATAACCTCAAATATTTTCCCGGATGTTACTTTGGTCAAAGCATATTCCTCTTCGGCCCAAGATTCAGGGTGTTTTATCTCAAACTGGTACTTTTGATTCGAGTAAGTTTTCCATAACACGGCCGATTCGTCTGACCCACAACCGTTTGACGGCATAGCCGCGGAAGGATTCCCGTGCTTAACCCACTGATTGTTCCGGCACAGCCAATAATCTTCCGGACCGATAATTCTTATTAAGACCAATCCCAGAACGGTGACTAAAATAATAATTACTATCGCTCTTAAAATTAATTTATATGTTTGCATGTAATAATGATATCAGACATAAGAATAATGAAAAAGTAGCAAAAAATGTCTGCCGGTTTACACCATAATATCTCCGTGATAGCCTGAATGAACCAAACAATGCACACGAGATCGCTTTTTTTATCGCAAATATCCACACTTCATCCGATTATCTATCTGGTTTTATTTGTCGCAATGATGATAGAAGGAGACGCCGTTATCTTTACTTCCTTTTTTCTTGTGCATGCCGGAATTTTTGAATTTTACAGAACGGTTATCGCTCTATTTTCTGGAGCTATTATTGGAGATTTATTGTGGTATTTTGTCGGACACACCTCGGAACCCACAAACCGTTTTTCTTTGTGGTTTTTAAATCTTTCCGAACGCCTTACTTCCAAATTTGATAATCATATTAAAGAGCGCACATTCCACACAATCTTCCTTTCCAAATTTACCTATGGGCTTCACCATCTGCTTTTGTTGCGGGCAGGCACTCTCCACATCGATTTCAAGAAAATCATAAAAACCGACCTTATAGCCACAACCGTTTGGATATTCATAATCGGTTTTCTGGGATATGCATCCGGAGCATCGTTTGCGCTCATAAGGCACCGTATTCAATATTTTGAGATAGGTTTTCTGGCTATATTGATAATCTTTGTCATAGGAGGAGAAATCGTCTCTAAACTTATCCGAAAATATCTCTAAACCTTACCTTTATTCCAGGACGAGTTGATTGCCAACTTTCAGGTCCGATTTTTTTATTGCTCCATCCGGTAGTTCGATTACGATTGAAAATTTCGGATTCCAAAAAAATATTCTCCTCGGAACAAGGCTCGGACGAAGAGATCTTATTCTGTATTCGTTATCCAAAATAACAATATCCAGCGGGAATTTTACACCGAAGGTATGGATCCCCCAACGCGTTCGGATGAGTAAAGGAAAGGGTTCAAGCGCTCCTATCAGCCCCTTAGTTCTTTCTGTTACAGATAAAGCGATTTTTAGATTATCCACAATAGTTTTTCCGTATGAATTTATCACTCTCATAATTTAAGTATTCTAAAACTACACGGAAATTATATCACAAACCGTCTCTTGTTTGAGCAAAATAAAATTGCATATATAATACATTCAGCACAGAAAGAGGAAAAACAGATGAGCAAACAGAATCCGCTGGAGAAAAAAGCCCAAAAGATTCTGGAGTATCTCAAAAGCCACATAAGATACGATGACGGATTTTTACCCCGGCCGTTCTTTCTTGAGTTTACCGGCTCTCCTTCGGCCGGAAAAACGACCACCATCACCGAACTGGATAAATTCTTGCGCAGGCAGGGTTTCAGAGTGTTACGACCCCAGGAAGGAGCCGAAGTCATCCGGCACATTTCACGCTCTACCCCTCTTTATAATTTGAGAACCGGATTATATGCGCTGTCCCTGCTCGTCGACTTGAGCCACGGCCATCAGTATGATGTCGTGATTTTTGACAGATGCATTTTCGACGCATATTGCTGGATGCTGTATTGGAAGGAAAAGAATCAGCTGACGGACGATGAAACAAAATTGATCCAGACATTCTTTCTGTCGCCGTTCTGGACAGCTGCCCTGGACGCGGTCTTCTTCATGGTCTGCAGCCCGAAAACGGCGATGGAGCGCGAACTGAGGATAGCCCTCAGCAGAAAACTCGGGGAAACGACAAATCCTCAGACCATCAAGTCACTTGCCGCCCGCTATAGATATGCATACAAGCAATTGCGCCCGGACAATCCGAATTTGCACCTTATAGACACGACCCGGATGGACGAAACATCAATGGTCGAAAAAGTCGCCGGTGTGGTAATGGACGCACTGGAAAAGAAGGCGTTGGGGAGCTGCTGAACGGCTCCTTTTTTTATTTATCCTCTTTTTTGGGAGAAAAATATTTTCTGCCTTTCAACTTTTCCGGAAGCAAGTCGTCTTTGGTATATTTCTCGTAGCCTTTGCCGTATTCCAGTTCTTTCATCAGTTTTGTGGGAGCATTCCTGATTTTAAGGGGAACCGGAAGATTGCCTAACTTTTCCGCGTCTTCCATAGCGGCCAGATAAGCGTTGTAGGCGCTGCGGTCTTTTTTACAGAGCGAAAGGTAAACGACACCATGAGCTAAATTTTCACCGCATTCCGGAAGACCGATTGTTTCAACAGCCCTAAAAACGTCATTGGCAACCACCAGAGCGGTGGGCTGGGCCATTCCAATATCCTCACTGGCAAAAACAACCATTCTCCTGGCAATAAATTTAGGATCTTCTCCGGATTTTATCATCCGCGCCATATAGTATAATGCCGCATCCGGTTGAGAGGCCCGCATACTCTTTATAAAAGCGCTGATTAAATTGTAGTGCTCTTCCCCTTTTTTATCGTAACGCAAAAACTTTGACTGAAGCGTGTTTACAAGATTTTCCAGAGTAATTTTCCCGTAAAGCAGCTGCGTATTTTCCAGCATCGCTATCGCCTGCCGGGCATCGCCGTTTGCCATATTTACAAGCCATTCGGTTGATTTGGCATCCAGTTTATATCCAGTTCTTTTGATTATTTTTTTAATTTCATCGGAGGAAAGTTCATTTAAAACAAAAACCCGGCAACGCGAGAGAAGCGCCGGGATAACTTCAAAACTCGGATTTTCGGTTGTTGCTCCGATAAGCGTAATAACTCCCCTTTCTACATAAGGCAAAAGAAAGTCCTGCTGGGCTTTGTTAAACCGGTGGATTTCGTCCAGAAACAAAACTTTTGGTTTTCCCCATGAGTTTTCTTCTACGATTCTTCTGATATCTTCTTTTCCGGCCGATACGGCCGATAATTCATAAAGTTGAGCATCCAAACTCTTGGAATAAATTTTTGCCAGAGTCGTTTTTCCGCATCCGGGCGGACCCCAAAGAATAAATGAAAATAGATGCTTTTTTTCTATCGCAACAGCTATGGGTTTTTCCGGTCCCACCAAATGCTCTTGTCCAATGAATTCTTTTAAAGATAGGGGTCTTATTTTTGAAGCTAACGGTTCCATCCCATAATATTACGCCCGCAAAGACAAAAATCAAAAATCGGCGCTAGGCCGATTTTTTGTACTACATTTTAGGCTCTTAAAGTATCCAGAAGCTGCTTATGAATAATTTCGGGATTGAGACTCGCTCTCATCTCTTCTCTGGTTTCGGAAGAAACGGTTTGGCCTGCCACTTCCGAAATCTTTTTATAAACCTTAGCGGCCGAATTGAATTCTACTATCCAATTTTCCAAACCAAATTTTTTAAATGTCTCCACTACTCCCATGTTGGCGCTGACAAGAGCGGGCGTCCCGCTGGCTATGGCCTCTTGAGCTACGTTGCCATAAGTTTCAAAATGAGACGGGCTTAAAATCACATCCATTTTATTGTAAAACGACGGAAGTTTTTCGTTTTCTATCGGATGACGAAACTTTACGATGTCCTTCATTTTCTTGTAATGAGCCGAATTTTTTCTTATATCCGATACGGATTCAATAGAAAATGAGCTGCCGTTTCTGGCGTTATATTTGGCAAATCTTTCGACGAACTGGGGATTTTTTACCCTTGCCCATCTCCCGACAATACCAACCTTGCCTCTTTTTTTACTTTTTCTTTGCGGAGCGTCAAAAAAATGAAGAGGTATAGGATTAGGCAATACCGCGACGTTTTTTATCGTATGGCCGAATATATCGGCTTCAACAGACTGTTTCGCAAATGCCGACGGGAAAATATAAAAAATTCCCTTTGCATCAAAGGATGACTCCATCTGCCTGAATATTTCTTTGGATTTCGGATCCCAATTTTCTGTTTCTTTTACAAGGCTACCGTGATAATGCAAAACAGTTCTTATCTTTTGGCGTTTTGCCGCCTGATATAAGCACCAAGGCAAATAATACGTTCCATTTACAAGCACAACATCCGGCTTTTCCTTTTTAATAATCTTTTCATAAGCTTCAATAAGAGGGTGCATTTTTTGCTCGATATCGCAAAGAGTTTTTGAGTCCTTAATTGCGGGGCCGATTTCCGTAAAAGAAACACCCAAAGTTATAAGTTTAAAATTCCTCTCATTAACCGTAGTTGTTTTTGGAGAATTTTTGTAGATGGCATCATTTACGACGTCAACTCCGACCAATGTGACATTCTGGTCGGTGTTTTGTTTTATATAATTTGCGAAAGATACAAGAGTTTGTGAAATTCCCGCAACTTTATAGAATCGAATATTTGTGAGTAATTTCATTATTTGTGTTGAAATTGAATAATTACAAAGATCTTTTCAGAAGGTTCAAAATAGAGTATCACAAAAATTATTAAATGTCAATCATAAATAGGGGTATTTTATGTGATATAATCGACCCAATGAACAAAACAAGTGCCGGAATATTAATTTACAGAGAAACGGATGCCGGAATTGAATTTCTTTTAGCTCACCCCGGAGGACCTTTCTGGAAATCAAAAGACGAAGGAGCCTGGAGCATACTCAAAGGAGAAAATTCCGCCGATGAAGAACTCTTAAAAACAGCCCAAAGGGAGTTTAATGAGGAGACCGGCTTTGTGCCGCCAGAAAATCTTATCGAACTTGGGAGCGTCATTCAAAAAAACGGGAAAACCGTATACGCCTGGGCCGGCGAAGGAGAATATGACGTGAGTAAATCAAAAAGTAATACGTTTGAAATGGAGTGGCCGCCGAAATCGGGAAAGAAAATAAGTGTTCCCGAAATTGAACGGGTTGAATATTTCGATATTCATGCCGCAAAAATAAAAATAAATCCCGCCCAAGCGGCATTTATCGACCGCCTTATGGATAAATTAACGCTTTAAAAAACGCGCCTCAATGGCGCGTTTTTTATTCATATGCGGAATACTATTGCTGATTATCGTTTTTGTTTCGGTTTGGAGGCCATAGTCAAATCCTTAAATAACCACAAAAACTATAAGTCTTTCCTTTCCAATTATGTGCTTGTGATCTAATAAATCCTCATAAAAAACATCCCGCATCTGCGGGATGTTTTAAGATGCCACAAAGAGTATTACATTCCAAGCTGAGCCCTAAGCTGATTAATCATCTGCAACAACTGATTAATCCTGTTGGCAATATCACTATTAGACTGAACTTGAGCCGATAAATTGCGGATAGTATTTGCTTTGATTATCCCCGTAGAAGAATCAATGGTTCCTTGAACAACAACTTTGTCTCCGACATTGATTGATGTCGTCGAAGAAGTTGTGCCGGTTGAAGTTGCCGAACTTGTTGCGGTATTTGGAATCGGAGGCAGTGCCGTCGCCCCGACAATATTCGCATTTGACGAATCAACGCTGAAGTTGACGCCAAATACAGAAACCGTAAGCATATTGCCGTTAACTGCCGTTACGCTGCCATTGGTTATCCTAGCCTGACCTTGAGGGCCAATGCTCATGCTAAGAGGCGTTGCGTCCGGAGAAGAATTGGAACCCGCGTCGAAGGCCTCGTTTAAATTAGTCTGAACTTTATTTTCATTTTCCGCTCTCACCTTAAGGCCCGGGGCTATGGGCGTTCCGATGCCTAATCCGAAACCGGAAGAGGATCCATTAACCGAGGTAGCCGAAGAGGAATCACCGCCCTCTCCTTCGTTTTGGGCAAAAACATTACTCGAACCCGAAACAAAAAATACCATCGCCATTATAACCAACAGAGATGCCGACAAAAACAAAATTTTATTGTTTTTCATGTTTATTATTATTAATTTTAATTAACTTAATTACTTATTATCGACCAATTGATTCCAGAATATCTTAAACTACCGGTAATTATATCAAAAAATCATCAGGTAGGGGTATTCATATTTCCTAAACGCCGGCCCATTTTTTTAGCTCCTCATATGGAGCTTCCCCGCAGATAGTGTCGTCCGTTTCCGTGTTTATAAAAAACGGCACTCCCCCGCATCTGCCTTTGTCGTAGCCTTCCATCTTTCGGGCATTTTCTTCATTGTGCCAAACTTCAAATTTATCCACTTTAATTCCGGCTTCTTTTTCCAGCCTAGAAACTAATGGATCCATATTTTTACAATGTGGACACTCTGTCCCATAAAATTCAATAAGCATAAGTAATATATGTTTAATTTTAAACCCGACCTTAAAATTTGCCAATTCGCTTTAGATGGCACTATAATTATACCAGTTTTTTGAGAGGGGGTGTTGGCAATGGGTACTTCCCTGTGGAACTTTCTGGGTGACTTGCTAACCGAAATCAGAGATATCGTTTTACCACGGCATATTATTGTTACTCCTATGGTTCGCTACGTGCGTTTTCGGACTCCTGTTTTCAGTAACTTTTTCAAAAAGTGGGTCACTTTCTGGAAAGAGGACCGGCCCGAACGAGTGCTTGAACAGGAGGAGCCGACAACTCTGGAACCGGGAGTTTATTTCTACTGGGGACTCGTAACCGAGGTTGAGCCTCAGATCGTTAACCGCCAGGCAATTCCATTGGAACCTCAATCCATTATTACCAAGGATGGAAAACCGATGACGGTTCAGACTCTTATCGTTTACCGGATCAGCGATCCAAGAACCGTAGTCGTGGAGACATACCATCCCGACGAGACCATCGGAGAAATTGCGCTCAAGGCTGCCCCGGCTGTCGCTGCCCATTTCGATTACGACACAATCAGAAAATCAGCGCTGCAAGTCGATGAGGAAGAAAATATGGAAAGCCTCATCAAGCGCCTGGAAGACGGGGAAGAATTGGAAATGACCCCGGTCGTAAAATTGCTGACCGCAATCACCCGCAGCTGCCTGAAACAATATGGAGTGGAGGTTGAATATTGCAATATCATCCAGATTGCCGAAACCCGCGCCTATCGCCTTTTTACAGGTTCGGCGAATCCGACCTCTTCTGTTGTTCACTAATAAAGCCATTTCGGCTTTATTTTTTATTTAAGCACGTCCGAGGGCAAGGACACGCTGGAACTCAAAATCAGCGATAAATCCCTTACAACCTTCACTCTTTTTAACCACTAGTACAGATCTTATACCTTTGGCTCTTCGGCCAGAGGTTTTTTTATTATATGTATTCTATCTATGGTTCTGGAGCCGACGGATTCGGCAATAAATTTTATTCCATCGTATTCAATAGATTCCCCCTCTTGGGGCAATTCTCCGAATTGTTCCAGCAAAAATCCGTTAAGATTTTTTTTGCTTTTTATCTCGGTATTAAAAAAATGGTTAATGTATGAAATTCTCGTCTGTCCATGAGCAACGATTTCGTTTTTTGAAATTCTTTTTATAAACTCCGGAGCCACGTCCTTTTCGTCTATAATTTCTCCGACAAGTTCCTCAACAATATCCTCGATACCCACCACCCCGACAACGTTTCCGTAATCGGAAACCACCAATGCCAACTGGCTCCTTTTGTCCCGCATATCTTTAAGCAAGTCGTCTATGGGGCGCGAGTCGGGAACGACCATAATATCCCAGGCATAATCTTTTATAAGGCGGGTAAATTCCCCTTTTGCCAGAGCAATCAAAAGATTTCGCTGATGGACAATGCCGGTAATATTATTTTGGTCACCTTCATAAACCGGTAATCTGGAGTGTTTGGCGTTTTCTATAGCTTGCTTCATTTCTCCGATTGTTTTTGTACCATCAATAAAATCAACCATCGGTTTGGTGGTCATTATATCGCCGGCGGTTATGTTGTTTAATCTGAAAACACTTTTTATGAGTTGACCCTCTCCCGACCCGATCGCCCCCTCTTTTGTTGCTATATCGGCTAAAAATTCTATATCTTCCTGAGAAACGGTCCGCGTGGTCTTGGTCATGAACGGAGAAGTAATCTTATCCACAATCCAAGTTAAAGGCATCAAAATCCTGGAGAACAATTCAACAGCCGGAGCCACAACAAGAGAAACTCTGTCGGCATACCGCTCACCAAGACGCTTTGGTGCCATTTCTCCGACAATCATAACCAAAAGAGTTTGGGCGGCGGCAAAAACTCCTACTCCCAAATCGCCAAATTCCCTACCGGCAATAATTCCGGCAAATATGCTTCCGACAATCGTTATAAAAGTAGATAAGGTATTTAAAGCCGCGATCGGCTTTTCCATAGATTTTTTCAAACCGCGCAAGGTTTCTCCCGCTTTGTATTTTTTAGCCAAAGCTTCAACCCGATGCATCGGAACCGTATAAATAGCCGATTCGGAAGCCGAAACGATTCCGTCCAGTATAAGAATTAAAATTACATAAAAGATTAGTCCAGCCATGACTTTTGTTGTTACGGCCGATTGTGGCGCATATTATCCAATGCCCAAGTATATTCGATTATCAGAACCGGTATCCACTGAGGTTCGCTGTGGATGATAAACATAGCAACACCGAATAAAACAGCAATAGTATTTATTATAAAAAACAAGGAATCAAACATCTCTTCATGTCTGGATTTATTCTCGTTATTGGTGATATATAAAAGCCAATTCCATAGCCTTTTTCTCATGTCCGCATACTACCAGAAAAACAACCCATAAAAAAGAGCGGCTAAAAGCCGCTAATTTGCCTCCGAATTCATTTTTTTGACTACCGCTTGAAGGGATTTAATGTGTTTGCTCACCAAATGTGCGCAAGAAAGTTGTTTATTTTGATCCAACTCCCCCAATCGTTTAAGTTCGCTTAGTGCAAATGAGCGATAAATATCGGCCGCTTCGTCGGTTAGTGGAAATCTCATTCCCGACGTATTTACCAATATCTCCTGATAAATCTCTATCCTGTCATCTGGCATGAATTTATCAAACTCGGCTATCAATTGAGGATTTTCTTCGAATGCTTTGCAAAGAGCACAACACTCAAGTTCGTTAAATTCAACCGTCATTTAATCCTCCCCAAAATACTGATTACCATATTAGATATCAAATTTGATTAAATCAATGTGCAACCGATTTTTACGCCCATAATAAACTTGACGCCAATTTGAGCAATGATAATATAGCTTTAGCACCTCGGAAAAAACCGGGGAAGGAGCGGGAAAGTGAAAAAGACAATCTTAATTTCACTATTTCTCGCCGTTGCCGGATTGTTCACGACTGTTATTGTCGGTTGTGTGCCTTATTATCAAAGTTCGGCACAAGCGAAAATTGCATGCACTCCGGGAGATCCGGGAGTGGAAACGATAAAGGTTCAGATGGTCTGCCCGTATGTAGGTGCGTCCTATGAAACCCTGGCGGTAAAGTGCCCGGGCGATGACCACTTTAGAATTGATGTCGTCTGCAAGCTCTGTGGCCACCGGCACCACTACAATATCAGGTACTGGCCCGACGACTATTGGGATCAGGGGTATGTATACA
>JAKAHY010000012.1 GCA_021814695.1 bacterium | reverse complement strand
TCCGATCTCGCCACCCCTAATGAGTAATGGCGTTGGTAAAATACTTATTAGCCCTATTGAGCGCTTCGGGATTTCCGATATCAAGCCAGGTTTTAAATGGAACTAATTTAAACTCCTTTCCTTCATGAAGCATAGACTCTATAACATGCACATCCGAAATAGATTGATCATTTTTTCTTTCTCCTAAAATTTCACCCAGTAATTTCCAAAAATCATCAAAATCATTGATTCCACTAATTCCTATGTGTATTGAACCAAAATCGGTGACGCCCTTATCATTAACCCTAATAATCTTTCCATCTTTAATTTTATGAGTTCTGTACTTTGATGTATCCAACCCTAAATCTTCTGGATTTGGAATATAACCCCCTAACCAATTTCTATCAGGAGATGGAATCGTCTCTAAAACTATGGTGTCACAAGCATGAAAGACAAACGGGCATTGCAGATTATCCTTCGCACAATACATAGAATATCCCAAACTGCTTCCTTGTCCCTCATAAGGTGAAACTTTTACGAACTCAAAAAACCGATCTGGATATTTGTTTTTCAAAAACTCAGATACTTGGTCTCCAAAATATCCAAGAGTGACAACAAAAGCAACTTCTCTTGGATAAGCTTCAACTATATAAGATATGGCGGCCTTGCCCCCAATCTTGATGAGAGATTTATTAGTGTTTTTTGTTAACTCTCCCAGGCGGCTGCCAGTACCAGAAGTTGTTATTAATACTTTATACAACGTCGCTTATTTTAGAATCTATTAGATTTCTGAACTCTTTTATCTTAACGTCTAGTGGCTCATTGGGTTTGAAAATCGCTGAGGTTCCACATACAAGATAATTTGCTCCTGCTTTGACCATACCAGGAGCGCTTTCTGGATTTACTCCGCCATCAATAGCAAGAATAATATCTCTACCCGATCCATCAATTTTTTTCCTTAAATCTTCAATCTTTTGAATGGTTCCGGGAATAAGCTTGTGGCCGAGAATCCCTGGATTGATGGCCATAAGCATAATCATATCGACATCGTCCATTATATAATCTAAAACATTCAATGGATCCGCATAATTTAGAACAACTCCGGCCATAACTCCATTTTCTCGGATAACTTTTAGTGTGTGATGTAGGTGTTTGCAAGCAGTGACGTGTGGAGAAATTATAGTTGCACCAGCTGTGGCAAAATCACGTACATATTTTTCAGGCTCCTCAGACATCATATGAACTTCAATAGGGAGGTCCGTTATTGATCTGACCGCTTTAAGAAATTCCGGATATAATCCATAACGAGGGACAAACACTCCGTCCATCACATCAAAATGGATCGAGTCAATTCCTCCTTTAATCAAACTATCAACATCTTCCCTCAATTTAAGAGGGTTGCCACAGATTAAAGACGCTGCTAACTGATACGGTTTTTTTGAGTTATTTATTTTCATATTCAATATTATTCAAGATTAGAGTGTCTTTTCCACATAGTTTCGTGCGTCTCATTTAACTTATTCATAAGCTCAAGCACCACCGCATCAAAAAATATTCCCAAGCATTGTTCGTTAAGAGTTGTCATGGGTTGAATTGATATAAAATTTTCTACAGGCTTTGTTTTTGAAGGCGCTTTTATGAGAACACACGCATCAGCAACTTTCCCAATCCTTGACTCAAGATTTCCTGTAATGAGTTGTATCCTTGATTTATTCTTTTTAGCTATTAATGCCAAATCGTATATTGTCTGAGTCTCGCCCGACCCGGATGCAATAATCAGCAGGTCGCCAACTCCAATTGATGGGACGTTAGAATCTCCCAGCGTTCCGGCATTAAGACCTAGATGGCTCAGTCGCATACCAAATCCTCTAATAGCCATACCAACCCTTCCAGCGCCACAGACTATGATTTTATTAGCTTTAATAATATCACTAACCAATTCATCAACTTGAGCTTCGTCAACGTTAATCAAAACAGAATTAATTTCTTTAAGAATAGTCTCAATATTTTTTTTCATACTTTTGTTTATTATCGTCAATTTTGAACATTTTTACAAACATTATTTAAAGCGCGTAGTTATCGGATATAAATGACACAAAATCCAAAAATTTATACTACGGGCAAAATCATTTTCCGAATGGTTTGCCGTATGCTATTTTTACCAACTGATTACCCTTTAAAGTTTCGAAATTGCGGCTAGTTTCAAAATAATTTTCCTTTGTCTTTTCAATCAAATCATCATAAACGCGCTCGCTTGGGCTACCTCCTTCGGGATTTAACACGTTTCTGTCCCAATCAGTTTTCATATTCCAAGCCTCGTTCATTTTATTATAGAGCGTATCTTTGCCCTCAAATCCTTCCAGAATTGTTGCTCCGGCCCAAATTGTTTCGGGGCGTTCGGTGGAGCGGCGGGCAATAACACAAGGAGTTCCCACCAAAAGAGTCTCCTCTTGTACCGTTCCGCTGTCAGAAACGGCCAGGCGGGCGTTTTTTTCCAGATTCAAAAATTCAAAAAATCCAAGCGGTTTTGTTTTTATAAAAATTTCCTGATCAATAATATTTTGCAGCCCGAATTTTTCTATTTGAGCTTTAGTTCTGGGCATCATCGGCCAAACAACCGGAATATTTTTTTCTTTGGCAAAACGGGCAATGTCGGAAAGTTTGTTTTCGAGTATTTCTTTGTTGGTAATATTTTCTTCCCGGTGAAGGCCGAAAATTATGAATTCTTTCGATTTTATCCCAAGTTCTTCCATTATCTTACTGGTATCAATTTGAGGCATATATTCATTAACCGCATCCACAATAATATTGCCGATAACTTTTATCCTGAAATCATCGATTCCTTCCGCTAAAAGAAGCTCCTTGTAGCGCGGTAGATATGAATATAAAGCATCCGAAAGATGGTCAATGACAATTCTGTTTTTTTCTTCCGGCATTCTCCAATCAAAACTCCTACCACCCGCCTCAAGATGAATTACCGGATAACCCGAGCGGGAAACGGTTACCGCCGAGAGTACGGTATTGGTATCTCCCAGATACATAACCGCATCCGGCTTAACTTTTTCCAGCATATCAAAAACCCTTTCAGACAATAACGCAACCTGATAAGCGTGGTTTGAAACCCCCTTTTCTTTGAGTGCTAAACCGACGCCCAAATCAATATCCGGTTTGCGGATATTAAATTCCTTCATAAAAACCCCAAAAAGTTCCGGATCATAATGCTGCCCGGAATGAACCAGAATATGCTCGATATCTTTGTTCTGATCCAGGAGCTTTATCAGTTTAAACATCCGGATATAATCCGGACGGATACCAAGCAATGTGACTAGTTTAAATTTTTTCATCCAGGCAGTGAAAATTAAATTTATAATTCGCTCACCATTTGGGAAAATGTCGGAACATTCAACTTGGAATTGAGTTCTTTTACAGTCGACATTGTCCGGTTGAGCTTGTTAACTTCGTCTTTTTTAATAGTGCAATTTATTCCAAAATGTTTTTTGAATTCCTGAACCATTTCGTATTTTGAAACCGAGTTTGAAAAGACGTGATAAATTCCGGTCTTTGGAAATGCCTCTCTATCGGACATTATCTGATCACAAACCTTACCGAATTGCTTTGTAGTAATTCCATTCCAAAAGTGCTGGGCAAAGCCGTTAACTTCTTTACCTTCCTGCTGCAAAAACCAATCCAAAAGGCCCGTATGGCCTTCCAGTTCTTTGCCTATAATAGAAGTGCGGATAGTCAGGCAGTTTATCGGCTCACCCAAGCTTTTTGAAAGTCCGTAGATATCCACCGGAGTTTTGGGAGAATTTTCATCATAAGGGAATCCTTCTTTGCCGTTATAAACGCAGTCGGTAGTAATATGAATAAATTTATCTCCAAATTTATTGGCAAAAATATGCGGCAAAGCTCCGTTTATAAAAAATGTCATCGCCGGATTTTCCATTGAGTACGGGATAGTGACGCCGATGGCATTTATCACATAATCAACATCGCCAACTTTATTTACGAAATCAGAAAAATATTCACTCGGATATCCTTTTTTATTCAAAAAATCCTGATAAATTTTTTCGGCATCAAATTCAACAAAAGCGTGTTTTTCTGTCCCGCCATAAGCTTTCTCGAGAAGTTCTAATTTTTTATTGTCTCGGGCAGTTAAGACAAGCTGGTATTTATCTTTCAAAACATCATAGACCGCACTACCAAGCATTCCGGTAGAACCCAAGAGTAAAACTTTCATAAATGCTATTGATATAAATTGATAATAATTGAGATAAATGGATATATATTGTCGATCAACCTATCTCGCGCAGCATATATCTATTTATATCTATACCTTACCTATTCTCCACCTCCCAAACTTTTGAACCCCAGTAGTCTATAGGAAATCTGAAGTCATCTCCTTTGGACTCTTCCAGAGTTGAAGTTGAAAAGAAAATAATTTTTGTTCCTTTTTCCAAAGCCTTAAAACCATTAGCATATCCGGCGGGAATAAAAAGAATACTCGGTTTTCGAGCTGAAAGGATAAATCGATTTATTTCTTTGGTTTTGTCCGGATTTTTTGAGTCAGTCATTTCAACTGCCGCTACTATAGCCGAACCGGAAACGACAAAAGCATACTTTGATTCCTTTAAATGCCCGTGAAATGCCCGGACAACATCGGTGGAATGGTTTTCTACCATATAAAACCTTTTTACATTTTCAAATCCAAATCCATTAGCAAAAGTCAGCTGGCCCCTATCGTCAACCGCCAGTCCGCCCTCTATAATTGTTGGTTTAGTTAAATTCTCCATTTTCATTAAGTTTTTTTAAATGACGCTCGTTTGAATAAACGTCGTTATCGGTATATTTTATTCTGTTTGTGCTTACCAAATCGGCAATTTCTTTAACGCCGTCGGCAACAACCAATACTTTAGACAAGCTATGAACGTTGTGTTTCTTGGCTTTTTCGTTGCTGACATGATAATTCCTTTGATCCTGGAATTTTTGGTCGGCATATTCTATTTTTGCTCCGGTGATTTTCCCTATTTCTTCTCCTAATTCTTTAATCTGATAATTAAAAGCAGCTATGTTATAAGGCCCGGTTGCCGAATTACTCAGGTTATTTACTATAATTTCCCCGATGTTTTTTACATGGACAAACGGCCTCCATTGAGTGCCCCCAAAAACCGACAGAGTTCCTTTTTTCACGGCATTAGCGGTCATATAATTTACCGCCAAATCCATCCTCAGTCTTGAATAAGTGTCCGCAACTCCAAAAACAGTTCCGAGGCGGAAAATAATAGCATTTTTGTCTTTCAAAAATTTTTCGGCATTAGACTTTGTTTCTGCATACAGGGAAAGCGGATTATGCGGAGTGTCTTCGTTTACCTCGTCATCGTTTTGTCCGTAAACCGAACAAGTGGACATAAAGACTATCCTGCCGTCGTAATTTTTAGCCAGCCATTCAACCGAGTCTTGGTTTACCGCTTTGGTTATGTCTGGCCTGATTTTACAAGCCGGATCTCCTACAATACCCGCCAACCAGATAACGTGGGAGTAGTCGGGTAAAAGTTTATTTAACTTTTCCTGGTCACGAACATCACCGTGGATAAAATCCACAGGCTTCAGATAGTGTTGTTCGTACAATAAATTGTCATAAACGGTAAAGGGTATATTTCTTCGGATAAGCTCGTCCGTAACGGCTCCACCTATATATCCGGCTCCACCGACTACTAAAACTTTCATAGTTTGAATTGACCTTATTCTATCACGATTTTTCGGATTGTCCAGATCCTACTGCAACTGCAGCGCATTCCAATTTCCGGTTTTTATAATGTCTATAACTTTCTGATAAGCGTCTTTGTGATCGGGATTTATGATAATTAAACGGGTGGCCGCCTGGATCAAATCTGCGGCATCACGTTTGGAATAAAAATATCTTACAAACGACTCATATGCCGAAGTCAGCGCTTCTTTATTGTCCGAAAGATGCGTGAAGTTGCTCGAGCTCAAAGCGATTTCAAGTTCCTTAAAAGATTCCGGGAAATGTGACTCGCCCAAAGTTGAAAGCGTGATCCCAAGGAAATAATGAGAGTCTCCAACTTTCGGATCAAGCGCCACAGTATCGCGCAGAAGCTGTACGGCTTGGTCGTTTTTTCCCTCAAAGGCAAGGCAATAGGCATAGAGAAACCGGACGTCCTGTCTTTTTGGAGCCAAGTCATACGCTCTCTTAAAATATTCTTCCGCTTGCGCTTCGTATTGTTTGTCGTTAGTAAACGAACTGTAAGCCAAAAGTGTTTTACCCACTATTAAATCGTGCCGCGGTTCATAGGGTTCTTTTTGAACCATTTCTTTTCCGGCATCAAGCGCGCGGTTGAAAAGATTTGTCCATACCTGATTGTCCGGTTTGGCGCTGCCGGAAAGATAGTTAATAAGAGACGGCCTTATATTTTCCTGGGCATAGGTGTAAGGGGAAAGCGCGTAAGGAAGGTTATTTATCACCTGCTGAGCCTCTCCGGAACGCCATGCATTCAAAAATGATTGCATCTGGAAATACGGGACCAGAAAGAAAGCTATCGCCGCAAAAGTGATGAATCCGGCGACAACAGAAGACCCGGCTATAAGCGATATTTCTCCTTTGGTCATGGAATTTGACGGCTGGTGGACAATCTCGGATTGTTTTGAAGTCAGATATATTCCGTACGCCAACATCACAAAAAACGGAGTATATGTGGATATAGAATCAAAAACAAACAGGTTTTGGACAAAATAGGCCACTCCAAAAAATATCAGGACTGCCGATTCGCCGATGGAATCTTTTTTCTTGGCTAACATCCAAAACAACGAAACCCAGAGGCCAAGATATGCAATAAGCCCGACCATTCCGTTCATTACGGCAACGTCCATCAGTTTGTCGTGGGCGCGGTCAAACCATTGCTCCTCAAATTCAAAATATCTCGGGTCAAAATGAATATTATAAGCGATGTGAAAATTCTCCGGACCCCATCCGATAAGAAATTCTTTGAGGCTGTTTTTTGCCGGATTAATTGACTGAAGCCCGACACCAAACGCAATCAAACGGGTTTGAGTGCTTATATCGGTAGAAGAGATGGCCGCTAACCTATCAAATCCGGGAATTTTGTTCCAAATATCACTGGAGCGGGTCACAAAGAAGATCGCCCCGACCAATACCGCAAGAGCCATAAGAGTCAGCGAAACGGTTTTCAGATTTATTTTTCCAAAAACTTTTATTTCTTTGCCTTTGAAAGCAAAGTAGACCGCCAACGCCAGAATTGACGCAAAAATTCCCACGATAACTCCGCGCGATTCGGTTATGAAAATTCCGACAACTGAAAGCGGAATAATCGGCCAGGCAAGAATGCGCCAATAACTAAGGCGATGTTTAGTTTCATCAACAATAATTATAAGCGCGCTCATTATTACAAAAAGGAAAAACACGGCCAGATAAATCGGATTTCCGGTAAAAGAAGACGGCCTAACAGTCCCCTCAAAAAACTGAATCATTTCATGGACAAAAAGAATCGTGCCCGAAACCAAAGTCAGTCTGAAAAAATTCATCCAATCTTTCTTTTCAAACAAAAGCGCTCCCAGCATCATAAATACATAAAAATACATCATTCCAAATACGCCCTCGGCCCGCTCAACGTCTCCAAAAAACGCCCGAAAAGTATCTAAAGCAAATACCGAACTGATTATAAATATCGCAAA
>JAKAHY010000008.1 GCA_021814695.1 bacterium | reverse complement strand
AATTTAGAAAAATCCCAATTTATAAAATATTCAAAATATGAAAAAAATTTTAGCAATCGCAATTATGTTCTCAATGTTTTCGATGTTTGCGGCTGGTGCTTATGCTATAACGGTCAATCCTAATCAGAGTGATATTATTTCCCCGTTCAATACAGGCAATACACAATCGCCTATTCAAAGCGTTACCGGTGCGGCCAGTCTTCTCATCAGTATTGTGCAGTGGGCGTACACAATTTTTTATATTGTTGCCGTTCTGTTTATTCTCGTAGCTGCTTACAACTTCGTTCAGGGAGGAAGCAATCCCAAAGCAGTTGAGACGGCAAAAGCACAGCTCAAATATGCCGTTATCGCTATCGTAGTAGCCTTGATTGCCAGTGGAGTGGCTCTTGTTTTGCAGAGATTTCTTCAGCAGAGAGCTTAGGGCTTCTAAGTTATTAAGAATTATTATATAATCAAAATACAGACGAAAGGTCGTAAAAATTGAATTACTATGAGTAAAAAATCGCTTATTACAATAGGATTGATGGTTGCCGTATTGGCTTTGGGTATTGGCACAAGCGCCTTTGCCGTGAACCCCGGAGATATTCCCGGTCCGATCGTAAATACTGTCGGCCCAACATCTATTTCTGGATGGGTTGATGTTCTTATCACCATCGTAAGATGGATTTACACCATCATCTTTATAGTTGCAGTGCTCTTTATTCTTCTGGCCGCATTTAATTTCATTACCAGCAAAGGAGACGCGGTAAAGACGGGGACTGCCAAAAAACAATTGCTTTATGCAGTTGTCGGTATTGCCGTGGCACTTCTTGCGTATGGAGTTGTAACCTTGGTCCGCACTTCGTTGCAGTCGGGTTTGACTCAGTAATTAAATCTAGAACCCTTTGCAAAAAGCCCCAAAAGGGCTTTTTGCGTTGCACAAAAACTATTTTTTGATTACGATACCAGCGTACTTGCTCCCGTGGCGGAACTGGCATACGCGCATGGCTTAGGACCATGTCCCGCAAGGGTTGGAGGTTCAAATCCTCCCGGGAGCACATAACAAAAATAGGCGACGGCCTATTTTTGTTATGTGAGCACGAGGTTTGAATGCGAGCCCCCGTGTTGGAAAATAGGAGCGAAGCGACGTAAGAAACCGGAAGGTTTCTTATATGGGGGTCGGGGGTAAGTGTGAAAATTTCCTCCCGGGAGCACAATATTAATTAAATCCACGAATCTATCGCCCGGATTTTTGGCAGTTCTTGTCCATGTTAATTCACGATCGTGAATTAACATGGACAAAGGATTTAGCGTATCCTCCGTCTTCCGTGAAAGGATTTGTGGATTTCTTTGAGCTCCTTATTAGTGACGTGGGTATAGACTTGAGTGGTTGCAATATTGGCGTGTCCCAAAAGCGCTTGAACCGAACGGATATCGGCGCCGTTCATCAATAAATCGGTGGCAAACTGATGGCGCAATTGGTGAGGTGTTACTTTACCTAAAATTCCGGCTTTCTTGGCATAAAACTGGACCAGGCGTTGGACCGTGCGGGGAATGATTCTCCCCAAAACTTTCGGATTTTTAGCTTTGGACAAGCTTATAAAAAGAGCTTCATCGGCATCCCCTCTTTTATCCAAATATTTTTTTATCGCCGAACGGGCCCTGTCGGACAGAAACACTACCCGCAATTTACTACCCTTGCCTCTGACGGTAATCTCCCCTCTTTCAAAATCCTGATAACGTGAAAGCGAGCACAATTCCGAAATACGTAAACCGGTAGAAAATAACATTTCTAGGATTGCTTTGTCTCGGATTGCCCGCAAAGAATCGCCCTGCGGACCGTTTAGAAATCTTTCCAAATCCGTATATTCTATTATTTCTATTTGTCGCTGGGGGATTTTGGGGAGTTCTATTTGTTCGGGAAGGAGCGCAACCTTAATGTTATTTTTAACCAAATATTTCAAAAAATTTCTGATTGCGATCACGTAGTAGCTCTGGGTAGATTTCTTTAGAAACTCACTCTCTTCCCCGGGTTTTCTTGCCAGCGTCAGACGGAATCTTCTGATTGAGTCCTGATTTATATCCTTTAAATCTTTAGCGCCGACGGTTTTTGCAAACATATTCAAATATCGGCGGTAATTTTCAACCGTTTTGGGAGAGCGATTTTTTTCAACCTCAAGATAATCCAAATATTCTTTTATATAAGAGTCGATAGAATTCATAAATATAAATTGAGACGTGCTTTGCGATATAAAATGGAGATAGATTGTATCTAAACCGCCTATCTCAATTCATATCTACATATATCAATTCTATATCCTTTCCTTTCATTTTGCGACAGATAAAACAATCTGCGCTAAATATATTGAACACATTGACGTGAGTGACGGTCGATGGTATTTTATTTCCAGCATAAGATTCAAAAAGGAGAGTATAGATGGAAGACGCTAACCGCTACATCGTTGTTTTCCGCTATACAAAGAAAGCGGGCGGTTACCACGGCATCATTACTTGGACTTCATATCCAAGTGAGGAAGAATTTATCCAAGCGTATACGCCGGAGATGGCGGCTTATCAAGAGGTTGTTGAAAAGGGCATCACTCAGGAAAGAGCGATTGAGCTCACTCGTCAGACGCCTTTTGCCTGCAGAATCAGAGCGGCTAAGCAGGAAGCCACCGATTCCGATGGAAATTTCAATCCGGTTATTTTTCAAATGGAGGTTGAGAAGGCAATTTTTGCCGAAATGTTCGACAAAGACCGGTTGTTCTGAAAATGAGACGCCCAGCTTTCAGTATTATGCCGCATGGTTTATCCAGCGGCTCTTTTTATTGACTTTTTGGAATAAAAAAGGTATTTTATAAGAAATGTTAACACCTCGAGTTAAATCAAAAATCATAAAGGATGTTCAGGCGCATGAGACAGACACCGGTTCGGCCCAAGTTCAAATCGGTCTTTTGTCCCGCGGAATCGACGAATTGACATCACATTTGAAGAAAAATCCCAAGGACCATTCGTCCAGAAGGGGTCTTTTGAAAATGGTTTCTCGCCGCAGAAAGCTTTTGGAATTTTTAGCCAAAGAAGACGAAAAGGCCTATTTAAAACTGGTGAAAAAATTGGGTCTCAAAAAATAAACTTCGCCGGTTATCTTAAATATTAAATTCTAACTTCCAATGAGATATAAAGACCAGAGAGTTGGTGTTTTTGTGGATGTTCAAAATCTTTACCATTCGGCCAAGCACTTATACGGTGCGCGGGTTAATTTTTCGGAAATGCTCAAAAGCATTGTCGGTTCACGCATATTGATACGCGCTATCGGCTACGTGGTTAAAAGTGATCTCTCCGCGGGCGAAGGGCCTCGTTCCGAAAAATCGAGATTTTCCGATCCTACAAACAAATCTCCGGAGGCTAATTTTTTTGAAGCTCTGGAAAAAAGCGGAATAGAACTGCGCGTTAAAGATCTCCAAATATTTGCCGGAGGTGCCAAAAAAGCCGATTGGGACGTGGGAATGGCGGTAGATGCGATTCGGGCGGCCGATGCATTGGATGTTGTTATTCTTGTTACCGGAGACGGAGACTTTGTTCCTTTGGTCGAATATTTAAAATGGGGCAAGGGTAAACAGGTTGAGGTGGCATCATTCGGACGAAGCACGTCGGGCCGGCTAAAAGAGGTGGTTGACGAGTATATTGACTTGGATCAGAATCCGAAAGTATTATTAAAAACGAAATACAGTCGAAAAAATAATTAACAAAAATTAAAAGTAATCAGGGTTTCGGACACAGGCGTCAAAGCTCAGAACTGCATCGGGTGCCAAAGCACAGATCCAATTCCGAGGTTTGAACTGGTCATGGAGCCCAGTAAACATATGCAACTACAAAATAAAAAGGAGTACTCCCTTTCGCTCCATGGTCGGGAACTTAAATTTATCGTATCGGACGTAGCTAATCAGGCTAATGCTTCGGTTATCGGCCAGTACGGCGATACTTCCGTTTTGGTGACCGCGGTGATGGGCCGAAACGACAGATCTACGGATTTTTTTCCGCTGACAGTCGATTATGAAGAGAGGTTTTATGCCGCCGGTAAAATTATCGGCAGCCGGTTTATCCGTCGCGAAGGCAGGCCTTCCGATTTTGCCGTTCTTTCCGGAAGACTCATTGACCGTTCCATTAGGCCGCTTTTTGATGAACGATTAAGGCGCGATGTCCAAGTGGTGGTCACTATTTTGTCTTATGACGAGGAAATCGACCCGGACTTTTTAGCTCACATAACCGCATCTCTGGCGCTTTCCATTTCCGATATTCCCTGGAAAGGCCCGGTAGCCGGAATTCGCATTGCTTTCAGTCCTTCAAAGGGATTCATCTTCAATCCGACCAATGCCCAGGTTGCAGAATGCGTTTCCGAAGAAGGGGGGTTTGAATCTTTCTTTTCGGGAACTCAGAACAAGATCAATATGATTGAACTTGGAGGAAAGAATGCTTCCAAGGAAAATCTCCAAAAAGCGTATTCACAAAGCTTTGAACAGATAAAAAATCTTATATCTTTTCAAAATTCTATAGTTAAAGAAATTGGCCGTCCCAAAACAGAAGTTGTTTTAAAAACCGATGATCCGGCAATGGAAGAAACCGTCAGAAATTTTGTTATCCCTCGTTTGCAGGAAGATTTGTATACGCCGCATAAAGAAGAGCGGGAAAGCGCTCTTACAAAACTTGAGGCGGAGCTTTTTGACCATCTGCGCGAACTTAAAATTGAAGACCTCTCGGGCGTCGATGCTATTTGGGAAAAACTGATTAATGAGGTGGTCCATAAAAATATTTTAGCAACAGAAAAAAGGCCTGACGGCAGAAAATTGGATGAGGTGCGCTCACTTTATGCCGAAGCCGGTCTTTTCAAACGTCTTCACGGGTCGGCTCTCTTTGTCAGGGGCCAAACTCAGGCGTTGGCGGTCACAACATTAGCCGCGCCCGGATCCGAACAAATGGTTGAAACCATGGAAACTTCAATGAAGCGTCGCTTTATGCTCCATTATAATTTTCCGCCTTATTCAACCGGAGAAACCGGAAGAATGGGAATGCCCGGCCGGAGAGAAATCGGCCACGGAGCGTTGGCTAAAAAAGCTTTGGAATCCATGATTCCTTCCCAAGAAGAATTTCCCTACACTATCCGTGTCGTTTCCGAAGTGTTGGCCTCAAATGGTTCTTCTTCAATGGCGACAACCTGTGCCGGATGCCTTTCGTTGATGGATGCAGGAGTGCCGATAAAACAACCGGTTGCCGGAATTGCTATGGGCCTTATGACTCATCAGGGTTATGATTCCGACAGGAAAGAAGAAGAATATAAAATACTAACCGATATCCAAGGACCCGAGGATCACTATGGAGATATGGACTTGAAGGTGGCCGGTACCAAAACTGGAGTAACGGCGCTGCAGATGGACGTAAAAATAGAAGGCATAACCGAAGAAATATTCGTTAAGGCAATTGACCAGGCCGAAAAAGCTCGGTTTCAAATTTTGGACGTCATCACTTCTGTTTTGCCAGAACCCAGAAAAGCACTTTCTCCTTACGCGCCAATTATTATGACCGTCCAAGTTCAGCCCTACCAGATAGGTATGGTAATCGGACCCGGGGGTAAAATGATTAATGGTCTTATCGAAAAATATAAACTTGTTTCCATTGATATAGATGATGACGGCCGAGTATTTGTTGCGGCAACTAATCCGCAGAGTGCTCAGGAAGCCGTGGATCAGATTAAGGGAATGACCAGAGAATTTGAAATCGGGGATATTATTGAAGGTCCGGTTATAAAACTTTTGGATTTCGGAGCGATTGTCGACTTGGGAGGCGGTCGGGACGGAATGATTCACATTTCCGAAGTCAAAAACGGATTTGTAAATAAAATCACCGACGTTCTAAAACAAGGCCAGACCGTCAAAGCCAAAGTCGTTAAAGTGGATGAGAACGGAAAAATCGGACTTTCCATTAAAGCATTGTCCGGAGGAAATCCGTCAATTGCCGATAAAATTTAATTTTGAAACGATAAATATCGGATAAAATCAAAACCGCCTTTGAGGCGGTTTTGATTTAGAGCAATTCCAACGTGAGGGATTGCTTTCCAAAGATTACAGCGTCTTTTCTTGTCGGCATCCAGATATCAATGATGCTTTGATTGTTGTATTTGGCATTCATCCTGTCTTCTACCGTGAAGATTTTATCTCCGTAGACTGCGGGAATTTTGAATTGAGTACCGAACGGAAGGAAGTTGGCGGCGGCAATTCCGTCGTGAACTCTGGTTCCGTTTGCCGTATCAAATGGCGTACTGTCGGTTTGTGAAGGCTCGCTTGAATAAGCGGTAGCCCAGACTTGGAGATGTGACCTATTCCCCGAATTCTGGGGGATTATCGTTCTTTCTGCCAATGCATCACCCGCAAAACCGGATTTAGCTTCAAGAGCTATGGTTCTGTCGGGATTAAGTTCTTGGGCCCTGGCTTCACTGCCCTGAAAACTGGAGATAACCTCATTTGAACTGACGTTTCTGGCTAAATATCCCGATACTAAAGCACCAATAATAAGAATTGACGCTACTATTGAATTTCTGCGTTTACCCATATGTATTTATTAATTATGCATCTCGGCTTTTAAGCCTAAAAAGGGCTTAAATGGCCGATTTATTCTGTTTTTAGAGTGCGAAATTTATCTTTTGCAACAAAAAACCGCGCCTTTCGCACGATCTACTAGTAAGTATACTCCTAATTTACAAAAAGTCAACCCGACGCTTAGCACTGTGATAAGCGGTTTCTTTGATAATAATACCGGCTATTGCCGGCAAGATTACATTATTTGAGGACCTCCGTTTGTGCTGTGGGAAGATATCAGGATATCAGAGCTTTCCACGCCCCTTTTTTCGGCATCTTCCGCTAATTTACTGGCGGCCTCGAGCAATTGTTGGGAGTTAAACCTCTGAACTTCCCGGTATCCGCAATTTTCCGTTTCGCATTTTCCCGCTACCGAGAATATGATTTCCCCGGCAACCAGCTTATTTTCCGGAGAGTTCGGCTTGGAAGACGACTCCCCGCGCAGCGTGTATCGGAATTCAATCCCCAGATATCTGAGCGGAAACGGATTACCGCATCTTTCACAGGTGGTTGTGATAAAAAGCACTTTCGAAAGGTCGCTTTCACAGAAAGCCATTACAACCCCCCTTGTTCTGATAGTAGAAAAACATTTATTTAATTATATGTCAATTAATTTTTACCGGTAGAAAATAAAAAGCCAACATAAAGAGTTGGCTTGGAGCTGATATATTTCAGTTGGAATCGAAAACATCTGCGACACTGTTTGGCAGAGTAGGCGCTTCCTGAAATTCGAATGACCCATATTTGGAGCTGCTGTTGTCGCGAATGGCTGTAATCCGACTTCCCTCAAGGCTCAGTACGACCCTGTCCTGTTTATCGATCTGGCCGGAGTTGATGAGCCCCCCGATGAGGCTGGTTACGTGCTGATGGAGAGTCTTTTCCAGCATTCGGGCGCCCTCTTCCGGATTTCTTTCACAGAGGTTAAGAAGGAATTCAAATACCTCTTCCGAAACGGAGATTGTCACCGGGAACCTCTCGTCGCAAAATCGCTGCAGTTGCCGGAACTTTTGTTCCAGAATGGCCCGGCGTTGTGCGCGGTTAAGCGGATTAAAAACAAATATGTTGTTTCCCATCCGGCTCATGAATTCAGGAGGAAATATATTCCGCGCGGCATTTCTTGCGATATCGGAGGCCTCCGTACTCGATGAATGCTCCCCGAATCCGATCGGATGCTTTCCTCTGGCGCTCTCCGCAAGCTCTCTGGAACCGACGTTGCTTGTGATAATCACGAGAGCATTTTCAAAAGAAGTAAATTCGCCATTAGCCATCTGGATTCTTCCTTCGTCCAGAATTGGAAGAATCATATCGCGAATCGACGTATGGGCCTTTTCGAATTCATCCAGTAAAATTACTTGCTTGAGAGGGTGCTGGAGAACTGCGCGCTCAATTACGCCTCTGCGTCGCTCTTCAAGCATAGTGACTTGTTGTCCAATGGCCACAACTACTTCGGGAGTTGGAGTGCCTTCAAGGCCTTTCTTGATCTCTTTGGCCTGTTTTGAGATATCCTCAAGTTCCAAATACTTATTCGGGTCGATGAATTTGAGATTTCTCATCAAATGGTCAAGAGCAGGCTTGTTGATCACTTTTTGGGAAAATTGGGGCGGATTACTGTATCTAGGGTCGGTGGGGTGATCATATCCCATATATCCGGCAGTAGAGCCTACAAGCATGCTCCCGCTATATTTTTCGTTAAGATTTCCGCAATCGATTTTTGTCATTGCTAGCCTGCTTCCAAAGAGAAATTCTGCCAGCGCTCTGGCGGTTTCGGTCTTTCCCACGCCCGAACATCCGATAAACATCATCTGAAGAAAAGTTGTATGAGGTTGCCTCAAAGGTGATTCGGCAAAATCATACGCTCTCGCTAACTGAGTTAGTGCTTCGTTCTGAAACAAGACGCGGCTCTTGAGAAAATCAAGAAGCTTTCTCGCTTCTTCCCCCAACAGATCAGGATCCAAATTCACGAACGCCCCGTCGTTCTTCATATTGCCTCCGCGTGTCAAAGAATCTGGTTTAATACTACGCACTAATCCATTTGGAAGTCAATTCAAAATGTTCCATTGGCGGCGCTTGGCCTTATGGCAAAAACGCGGGTTTTAATAAAAAATAAGGTAATCTTTAAGATTATTTTAAGATTATGTATAGTGAACCTCATGAGAGAACTGTATTCCAAAGCATTGGTGCTTGAGCGTAAAAATGCCGGCGAAGTTGATGGCATCATTTCCTTATTTACCGAAGATTTCGGCAAGATTGTGGCCTTTGCCAAAAGTGTCCGCAAGCCAACTTCAAAACTTTCGGCACATCTGCAGCCACTTACGTTCATTAAAGTAAGGTTTATTCAACGCCAAGGCCCCAGGGATGGATGGGCTATTGTGGATTGTCTTTATGATGATGATTTTTCGGGCCTCGACGCTCCGCGTCGATCCGATATGCTTCCTATAGTCGGTTTTTTGAATTTATTTTTGTTTGAATTCCAGACAGACAGAAAATTGTGGGCTTATATCCGGCATGTTTTTAGCCGGCGTTACGAATATTCCGATGTCGCTAAAGGGTTACTGGTTATTATGGGATTTGATCCCGCTAAAGCCGACTGTCTCTCGTGTCATTCTAAGGAGATTGCCGCATTTCATGGAACGGACCAAATCTTTTTATGCTCCTCCTGCGCTTCAAAATTACCGCCCGATAGGTTACTATATCTATAATAGACTCATAAGCGATTCCGACGGCTAATTGTCTTTAGAAATCGGAATCGAATAATTGGCTTTCTTAAGAACGTGTCTCTTGAGGACTTGGAAAAAGAACTCTACGGCCAAAAAAGTTATCAGCGGGATAAATCTAAAGTTGTAGAGGAATCACAAAAGAATATTTCGTCCGAGATTAAAAACCCTTGGAAATCTACTAAAATACCCGTCTCCGAAGGCGGTGGGTTTTTTGGAAAGTTCGCCAAATACAGTAAAGTAATCATCACCGTTTTGAGTGCGGTAATTTTGATTCTGGTAGGATTTTCCGGTTTTTATCTGTATCAATACTTTACTACCAAGGATGTTTCCGTATCTTTTTCCGGCCCCTCGGAAGTTATGGTTGGGACGCCTTTTACCGTTTCGGTTACTTTTACCAATTTAGCTTCAAGAGTTCTAAACGCTCCCAAAGTGACGCTATCGTTGCCTGATGGAGTGATATATATTCCAGATTCCACCAAGCGCATTGTCACTGTCGATATCGACGCGATTAATGCGGGAGAATCCATCAAAGAAGATTTTAATGTGGCGATAATCGGGTCACCTCTCCAGACCTACCAGTTTTCCGGAAGAGTTTCTTATAGTTATGAGGCGGCCGCTTTGTCCAGTCGTTTTGAAAAGGCGGCTACTTACAGCGTTCTTGCCCGCGATCCGGTGATTGCTCTTGATCTATCGACTCCGGATAAAGTTTTAAACGGAGAAGATTTTGAAGTTAATCTTCATTATCAAAATGTAAGCGATCAACCTCTTCAGAATGTCCAAATTCAGTTTAAGGTCCCCGATACGTTCCATATTAACAACTCCCAGCCTGCACTCACCAATTTCGGATTGTTTTTGGGATCCATTGATCCCCAGGCATCAAATGATATTACATTTTCCGGATCGGTTATGGGCCAGGAGTCTTCCTTTTTTAATATTGAAGCCCATGCTCAAGTATCTATCGGCGGCCAAAATTATGACATAAATGTGAAAACGGCATCGCTTTCGATTGAGCCCTCGCCGCTGTCACTTCAAATTGAATTGGATAATTCCGATCCGGTTGTTTATCCGGGAGACGAGCTAAGCTACAGAGTTTCTTTTAATAATAATGCGGACATAAATCTTTCGGATGCGGTTTTGTCGGTCGCTCTTAAAGGAGATATGTTTGATTATTCTACGGTGGATAGCTCCGGGTACTTCGATTATGGGTCGCGTACGATTACATGGACGGCGGCCAATCTCGCTACTCTCAAAGAAATAAAATCGCGTTCAGGAGACCAGGTTTCTTTTAAAGTTAAATTAAGGCAAAATTATCCGATTACAAAACTATCGGATAAAAACTTCGTTATAGACGCCACCGGTCAGATAACTTCACCGACCGTTCCCTACGGCGTTATCGCCCAAAAAACAATCGGCTATGCTGTTTTGGAAAATAAGATCGGCGGCACTTTAAAACTTATGCCGACCGCCTATTATAAAGAACCGCTTCAGGATATAACGAATTCGGGACCGATTCCTCCGCAAGTCGGACAGCAAACCAATTACACGATTCATTGGAATTTTGTTGCTTCCGCCGCGGACTTTACTAATATATCCGTCAGCGCTTTTTTGGGGCCGGGGGTCCAATGGACCGGAAAATTTACCGCCAATACGAACAATGTTCCCAGTTACAATTCCAGAACTCAGGAGGTTACCTGGGCGCTTGATTCTATTGATGCCAATCAAGGCTTGATAGGCCAGGGGCCGCAGTCGGTTTTTCAGGTCTCGGTAACTCCTTCCGTCAATCAAGTCGGCGCCAGACTGCAATTGGTATCCTCCGTTCACGTAACCGCAACGGAGGCCTTTACTGGAAAACAGGTTGATTTTACACTTAATCCTACCGAAACTAAGGATATTTCCGATGCGTCACTTCCATTGGGATATGACAAGGTGCAGCCATAAGGAGTAATCAGTAAATAGTAATCAGTAATTAGGAATTAGGAATCATAAAAAATGACAAAAGAAAATAAAAAAGAAGGTGATTTGATGGATAAGATAGTCAGCCTTGCCAAGAGGCGGGGATTTGTGTTTCCCAGCTCCGAAATTTACGGCGGTTTGGCAAATGCCTGGGACTTTGGGCCTCTTGGAGTGGAACTTAAAAATAATATTAAAAAACTTTGGTGGGAATTTTTTGTCCAGAAACGTGATGATATGTACGGACTGGATGCGGCTCTTCTGATGAATCCCAAAACCTGGGTAGCATCGGGCCATCTGAGGGGATTTTCAGATGCGTTGGTGGAATGTAAAAAGTGTCATGAGAGATACAGGGCGGATATTCTTGAAAAGGACAAAAAAGAAAATTATATTTGTCCTTCCTGTGGCGGTATTGAATTTACGGAGCCTAAACAGTTCAATCTCATGCTCAAAACTTTTTTGGGTCCGGCCGAAGATGAAGCTCATATTGTCTATTTTCGTCCCGAGACGGCTCAGGCGATGTTTGTCGATTTCAAACAGATCTTGGATACTATGTCTCCCAAACTTCCGTTCGGAATCGCTCAGGTAGGAAAAGCTTTCCGCAACGAAATTACCCCCGGAAACTTTGTTTTTCGAACCAGGGAGTTTGAACAGATGGAAATAGAATATTTTATAAAACCGAACGAATGGGAAGATAGATTCGAATATTGGCTTTCGCAAATGAAGGAGTGGATGAAGCTGGTAGGATTGGATGAATCCAAAATTTCATATCTTGAAGTTCCCGAACACGAAAGGGCTCATTATTCAAAAAGAACTATTGATATAGAGTTTGAATTTCCTTTCGGTAAAAAAGAACTTTACGGGCTCGCTTACAGAGGGGATTTTGATCTAAAAAGTCATCAGGAGGCCAGCGGCCAGAATCTGGAATATTTTGATGAAAAGGCAAGTGAAAAATTTCTTCCGCATGTTATTGAGCCTTCTCTTGGCGTTGAACGGACTTTGTTGGCGCTGCTTATTTCGGCATACAGAGAAGAAAAAACCGAAAAAGAAACTAGAGTTTATCTGGATTTTGACATCAAACTCGCCCCTTACAAAGCGGCAATATTTCCGCTTATGGCCAATAAGCCGGAGCTTGTCAAAAAAGCACAGGACCTTTTCCATGGCATCAAAAAATCCGGAGTATATCCGATCGCGTTTGATGATGGGGGGAATGTCGGAAAGAGATATCGCCGCCAGGATGAAATCGGAACGCCTTATTGTTTCACCGTTGACTTCCAGACGCTTGAGGACGATACGGTTACCGTGAGGGACAGAAACACTATGAACCAGGAAAGAATTGAAGTGGAGAGAGTGCCCGAGTTCCTCTTAAATAAATTAAAATAAGATTATTATAATAGGCGGCGCCATTTCCGGCGCCGTTTTTGTATTATTGACATAAATCATAATTTAATTCATTATCCGTTTAGGACATAAAGGAGGCTCCCGTGAAACGGTTACCGATGGTTAGTGTCTTGCAGGTTGTAACCATTTTTCTGCTGGTTGTGGCCATCTTCCTTCTAGCTCTTCCTTATTTTGTGGGATCTCCTACGAAAGGAATTCTTTCGGCGGAAAATTCCAGCGTAGTATTGGTTACTAAGGGCAAGCATGGAAATGATATCGCATATGCCAGTGGAGTTCGTCTCAATGATAAATTTGTCTTGTCCTGCGCGCATATTTTCGAGAATGGTGAATTTGTATTTCTTGAGGGCGAAAAGCTGCACGTCGTGGGAGTTGACGCCAAAGACGACCTCGCGCTTTTCAAGGTGAACACCAACCGGAAGACGATGGAGGATTTGGAAATTGCACAATCGGTATTTCCGTTTGATGATCTGTACGATTGTTCCAACGCCAATAGTCGGCAAGGCACTCTGAATCGTTATCTGGTCAAGCGTCATAACGGCAGCTCTCTGGATATCGACAAGCCCGTCATTCCGGGGGAGTCGGGAGCCGGACTGTTTAATTCCAGAGGACAACTTTCCGGAATTGCTACGGGAGGGTATGAGATACCTTATGCTCATCAACCCGACCCGAAACGGCCTACCTATTTTGCAACTTACGGAACGGCAACGAGTCCTGAAGCCGTCCGGAGTTTCCTGGGTAAAATCAGGGATCGGGATTTTGAAAGTTATTATTCCAAAGTTGTGGTCCAAAATTGGTTCGACAGGATTATGTGGCGGTTCTATTGATGAGCCGCTTTTTTTATCTTTTCATATTCGGATCTTTCCATTAATATTGAAGCATGGTTAAACTTAAACATTTTACTTTAAATAACGGCATAAGGGTCCTGGTAATCCCTAACCCCCAAAGTCCCTCGGTAACTGCCGCGGTATTGGTTCAGGCAGGAACGGCTTATGAAAGCAAATCCACAAATGGCCTGTCTCATTTCTTGGAGCATATGTATTTTAAGGGCACAAAAAAGCGTCCGCGCCCGATAGATATTTCCACGGAATTTGAAGCTCTTGGAGCGGTTTATAATGCTTTTACTTCCCGCGATTTGACCGGTTACTACGCCAAAGTCGCCTGGCCCAATACCGAGAAAATTATGGACTTGATTTCCGATATGTATTTAAATCCTCTTTTTTTAACCGAAGAGATAGAAAAGGAAAAAGGCGTAATTATAGAAGAGATTAATATGTATGAAGATCAGCCACAGGTTAAAGTTTCTCAAGTGATAGAAGCTGCGATGTACGGAAATCAACCGGCAGGATGGAGCGTCAGCGGCACTAAGGAAAACATCAGAAGAATGTCCCGTAGGGATTTTATAGATTACCGCAGTAAACATTATATCGGTCCCAAGACAATAATTATTTTGGCAGGGAATATTTCTTTAAAAAAAGCCAGATCTTTGACGGGTAAATATTTCAATTCGGTAAAGAAGGGGAAGATTATAAAAAGTAAACAAACAACAGACTTTCAGAAAAACAAAAAATTGGTTTCGCTCTATAAAGAGTTGGATCAATCTCATCTCGTCCTGGCCTTCAAAGCATTTCCGGTTACTTCGGAAAAGAGATTTGCCTTAGGAGTTTTGGCGGACGTTTTGGGCGGAGGTATGACCTCCCGACTTTTCCAAAAAGTGCGCCAAGAACTTGGAGCGGCGTATTATATTGGAGCATCGACGAATCTATATGCTACCCACGGATATCTGGATATTTCTGCCGGCGTTAACCACTCCAAGGTTTATCAGGTTATAGAAGCAATTATGGGTCAGCTACGGGATATCTCCAATAATGGCATCACCGCCAAAGAATTAGCCCACGTAAAAGAGCACAGAATCGGGACTTTTATGCTTTCGCTGGAGACTTCCAGTGACCTGGCATTCTATTATGGAGAGCAGGAGGCTGAAAATTCAAAAATTCTTACCCCATCTCAAGCTATCTCAAAGCTCAAATCGGTAACGAAAGGCCAAGTCGCTCGTTTAGCAAAGCAGATACTTCAAAATAATCGCTTAAATTTTGCTATCGTCGGCCCTTATAAATCGACCGATAAATTTAAAAAAATCCTTTATTTGTAACGTTTTTTGAAGTACTATTGGTTTAAATGGACAAGACCGGACTGAATATAACTTGGAGCACGCTATGGCGCATTTTGCTTATGGTGATTTTTGCTATAGCTCTTTTTTATATGCGCAATGTTTTGGGCATGCTTTTGGTGGGTATAATTCTTTCCTCGGCCCTTCATGGTCCGGTGACGTATCTTGAGCAGAAAAAAATACCCAGAGTTTTAAGCGTGCTCATGATCTATCTTGTCGGCGCCGCAGTTGTCGCGCTTTTGCTCTACACCATCGTCCCCGTGACGCTCATTCAGCTTAAATATCTTTTAACTCACCTAAACGACCTCAAGATTCCTATTTTGGACTTGTTTGGTTCTTCTCAGATAGTTTCCCAGATAGACCAAAGCATCACTAATCTTTTGAACACTCTTTTTTACGGAGGAGCCGACTTCACCCAATTCTTTTCCAATTTTATCGGCAACGTATTCTTTATAGCGGTATCTTTAATATTATCTTTTTATCTGACATTAAATCGTGACGGGGTCGAGAGATTTATCCGTGCCGTTTTGCCTTTAGGAAAAGAAGATTATGCGGTTAATCTCTATATTCGGACGCGTCGCAAGCTCGGACGCTGGCTTTCGGGGCAGATAATTTTGAGCCTCATAGTTGGCGCTCTGACTTTTGTCGGATTGATAATTCTCGGAATTGATTATGCTCTGGTAATAGCGCTTTTGGCGGCGATTCTTGAACTTGTTCCCTATGTGGGTCCGATTGCGGTGGGAACTATAGTATTTCTTATTTCACTTCCTCAGTCGGTTACGACAGCGCTTCTGGCAGTTATGGTATTTTTCATCATTCAACAGTTGGAGGGACATGTTTTAGTACCGGTAGTTATGAGTAAGGCGATAGGAACCGATCCGGTTGTTATATTGGTTGCAATGCTGGCCGGAGGAGAAATTGCCGGAATCGTCGGAGTATTGGTAGCCGTCCCCGTGAGTATAATTTTTGAAGAGGTAATTGATGAGTGGTCCGTGAGAAAACATCATCCCAAAGAAGTTTCCTGAAAATGCTCCGCAAGACGGGGCATTTTTAATGGTGACAGATGCCGGTTTCTGTGGTAACGTACACAATCATGGACAAAAAGTTTTACATTACGACTGCTATCGACTACGTTAACGGCCCTCCACACATAGGGCATTCTTTGGAAAAAATTCAGGCGGATGTTTTGGCCCGTTATGCCAGAGTTAATGGAGATAAAGTTTTTTTTCTCACCGGTACCGACGAGCATGGGACAAAAATCCAAAAGATGGCCGCTGATCAGGGTTTATCTCCAAAAAAATTAGCCGATGCCAACAGCAAAAAATTCAAAGACCTTAAAAAAGTGCTTAATTTGTCCTGGGATGAATTTATTAGAACCACCGATTCTAAAAAACATTGGCCCGGTGTGTTTAAAATATGGGATGCACTAGTTAAATCGGGAGATATTTATAAGCGTGCCTATCGGGGGCTTTATTGCACGGGATGTGAGTCGTTCAAGACCGAAAGCGATTTAATCGAAGGAAAGTGCCCCATTCATAATAAAGAGCCGGAGCTGGTTGAAGAAGAAAATTATTTTTTTCGTCTGTCCGCTTATTCCAAAATACTTAAAAAAAAGATAGAAGAAGGCGAACTTAAAATCTTTCCGGAATTCAGGTCCAAAGAAATAATTTCTCTAATGGAAAAGGGGCTTGAAGATGTCAGTTTTTCCCGGCCCAAAGAAAAGCTTTCCTGGGGAATTCCCGTGCCCGGAGACGACACTCAGGTTATTTATGTTTGGGCTGATGCTTTAACCAATTACATATCGGCTATCGGATATGCGCGTGATGAAAAAGAATTCGAAAAGTGGTGGCCGGCAGATGTCCATGCGATAGGCAAAGATATCCTCAGATTTCATGCCGCCATTTGGCCTGCTATGTTGCTTTCTGCAAAATTGCCGCTTCCCAAAAAGATTTTTGCCCACGGATTTATAACCGTTGAGGGTCAGAAGATATCGAAATCAATCGGTAATGTTATTTCTCCCAATGACTTGGTTGAAAAATATGGCACCGATTCCTTCAGGTATTATTTTTTGAGAGAAGTTTCTCCGTTTGAAGATGGTGATTATTCGGAGACTAAATTTAAAGATCGTCATAATGCCGATTTAGCGCATGGGTTGGGAAATTTTGCTGCGCGCGTAGCGGGATTGGTTGGAAAATTCAGCCATCCTATCAGAAACGATTTCAAAAATATGGAGCTTTTGCTCGAACAGAAAATAAAAACGGTCCAAAAAAATATTGACGAGCACTTATTCCGGTTTGAATTCAACGACGCTCTCTCGGAACTCTGGTCTCTGATTTCTTTCGGTGATGTTTATATCAACGACAAAAAACCCTGGAGCAAAGAACTTCCCGATGCCGAAAAAGAAAAGATATTATTCAACTTGGTTGCGCTTTTAAACAGCGTCGGTATTTTACTTTCTCCGTTTCTACCCGAAACTTCAAAATCTATCACCAAAAATATCACTCTTAAAGGAAAATACGTTCAGCTCAAAAATATCCCCAAACTTTTTGAACTACTCGAATAGTTATCTATGGAAGGTAATAGAATAAAAATAATTGACGCTCATACTCATGTTCAATTTGAGCAATATGACAAAGATAGAGATGAGATGATAGCCGGGGCGCTTGCGAGCGGGATAGGAATGATTAACGCCGGGGCCGACCTCAAATCTTCAAAAGATGCGGTGGATTTATCGTATAAATACGAAAATGGAGTTTGGGCTGCCGTCGGAATTCATCCGACAGAACCGAAAGATTTCGATAAATTGGAAGAAATAAAAAAATTGGCCACTGACCCGAATGTGGTCGGGATAGGAGAGTGCGGATTGGATTATTTCAGAGATAAAGATTTTGATATTCAAAAAAAACAAAAAGAAATTTTTGAAAATCACATCCGGCTTTCAAATAATGTTAAAAAACCTCTGGTTATCCATTGTCGTGAGGCGTTTGTCGATACAATAGATGTTTTAATGGCTAATAAAAACGATCTTTTGCCTGAGCCGGGTATTTTGCATTTCTTTACCGGCACAATCGAAAATGCCAGACAATTACTGAATCTTAATTTTTCATTTACTTTCGGAGGCCTCATTACTTTTAACCGCTCTTTTGACGATATGTTAAAATTTATTCCGCTTGAAAAAATATTAGTTGAAACTGACGCGCCTTTTGTAACCCCCGTCCCTTATCGGGGAAAACGCAATGAGCCGGCATTCATCACTTCAACGATTGAGGCACTGGCTAAAATAAAAGAAGTCTCTGTTGAAATTGCTTCCAAAACGGCGTTAAATAACACAACGGGGTTATTTAACCTATCGATATGAAGTTTAAAGCGATTCTTTTTGATATGGATGGAGTTATCGTCGATACCGAACATCTCCACTCCAAGGCGGAACTGGCCACCTGCGCCGCCAACAATCTCTCCGTGCCATTAAGCGAGTGGGATTATTTTCGCGGGAAAACTACCCGTACTATTTTTGAATATATTGTTTCCAATTATTCTAAAGCGCCTCTCGATATCGAATATCTCATAAGCCATAAAACCGAAAATTATCTGGCACTCGCTTCTAAAGAGGCCGTATTAATACCGGGGTCGGCCCAATTCTTGGAGTGGATGCGTCCGCGGGTATCCAAAGCGGCGCTGGTTACCTCCAGTAAGCGGGTGATTCAGGAATTAATGTTTGATATGTTCGGTCTGGATAAATATTTTGATTCCGTTATTACCGGAGATGACGTAAAAAACGGAAAACCGGATCCGGAGCCCTATTTAAAAGCGGCCCAATCCATAGGTGTTCCCATAGGCAGTTGTGCGGTAATCGAAGATTCTGAAAGCGGTATCGCTTCCGCTAAAAGCGCCGGAGCTTATCCTATCGGCATAACCACTTCATATGATTCCAAGCGGCTCTTAAGCTCCGGGGCAAAAAAGACGTTCGGTAGTTTTATAGAAATCTCAGATTTTTTGGAGTCTGATAAATTTTTGTGAGATATCTGACCCCAGTTTTTTGGGGTCATCTTTGTTTTTAGGGATATAATAGTATAACGATATATAATGATCATATGTCCAAAGAAACCTATTTAGTTAAGGGAATGGATTGCGTTTCGTGCGCTACGTCTATCGAAAAAGCCTTAAAGAATATTGAGGGCGTTAAAGATGCAAAAGTTAGTTATGCCGCAGGAAAAGTATTTCTTGAACACGATGGGACGGTTACTAAAGAGGATGTTAAAAAAACAGTTGAAGATGTCGGTTATTTTCTGGATGAAGAAAAAAGTGATGAGCATATGAGCTATGGAATGGAGATGAATCATGGCGAACATTCCGGACACGATCATGCCAAAATGGAAAGCGAGGGCCAGATATCTTTGCTCAAGAAAAAATTTATAATCGGTGCGGTAGTGTCTGTCGTCGTTTTATTTTTGAGTTTTGGTGGCCGGACAGCTGCATTTATCCCTTCGCAACTTTCATTGATTATAATGCTTTTGCTGGCGATACCGGTGGAGTTTTGGGTAGGTAAGCAGTTTTGGCGGGGAATGTATTTTGAATTTAAAAATATGCGCCCCGGAATGGATAGCTTGGTGGCTCTTGGAACGGGGGCGGCTTTTTTCTTCAGTGTGGTGATTGTGATTATGCGTTTGGTACCTCAATTCAGCGTGTCTTTACTTGCGCAATTTAGCCCATATTTTGATGCCGCTGTTGTCGTTATTACGCTTATTATTTTGGGAAAGTATCTTGAGGCCAGAGCTAAAGGCTCGGCATCCAAAGCGATAAAAAAATTACTCAAGCTCCAGGCAAAAACCGCTCATCACGTTGATGACAAAGGTAATGTCCATGATATGGATATTGCTATGGTTAAGGTGGGTGATGTGCTTTTGGTCAAACAAGGGGAAAAAGTTCCGGTTGATGGAATTATTATTGAAGGAAGCGCGTCGTTGGATGAGTCTATGATTAGCGGCGAATCCCTGCCTCTGGATAAGAAAGAGGGTGATAAGGTTATCGGCGCGACAATCAACGTGAGCGGACTTTTTAAGATGAAAGCGGTAAAAATCGGAAACGAAACTTTTTTGGCTAGGATAGTAAAAGTTGTTGAAGAAGCTCAAGCATCGAAAGCCCCGATCCAGCGCTTAGCCGACAAAATTACCGGAGTATTCGTTCCCATAGTGATTGCCATTGCCGTCGCGACATTTGTTATATGGATGTTTTTCGGTCCCAGACCCAGACTTTCGTATTCTATTGTAAATATGGTGGCGGTACTTGTTGTTGCCTGTCCTTGCGCATTAGGTTTGGCAACTCCGATTGCAGTCATAACCGGTACCGGTAAAGGAGCCGAAAAAGGAATTATTATCAGAAATGCCCAGGCGCTTGAGGTTGCCGGTAAAACAAATGTGGTTGTCTTGGATAAAACCGGAACTATCACCAGCGGCCAACCGGTAGTTACGGACATCGTCCCTCACCTATCTTCCGGTCCGGAATTTGTTTTGCAGATTGCCGCCAGCCTTGGGAAAAATACGAACCACCCTCTTGATTTGGCGGTAGTAAGAAAAGCCGAATCGTTGGGGATCAAGTCCGTGATGGTAAATGATTTTCAAACCGTCCCGGGTAAGGGAATTTTCGGAACCGTCGGAGGAAAAAAATATTATTTCGGAAACAAAAAACTTATTTCGGACGCCAATATCGGTTTGGACGATATAGAAAAGATATTTATCGGTCTTGAGGAGGGCGGAAAAACCGCGCTTATCCTGGCCGATGGAAGCGGTCCTAAAGGAATTATCGGAATTGCCGATACCATCAAAAAAGGAGCCAAAGAGGCTATTTCTCGGCTCAAAGATATGGGTCTTGATGTCTGGATGATAACCGGCGACAACGAAAAAACCGCCAAATATATCGCCAAAGACGTCGGTATTGAAAATATTTTAGCCGGCGTTCTTCCCGAGCAAAAATCTTTAAAAATAAAAGAACTGCAGCAAAAAGGCGCAATCGTGGCGATGGTGGGAGACGGAATCAATGATGCTCCGGCATTAACTCAGGCGGATGTCGGAATCGCCATCGGTACCGGAACCGATATTGCCATTGAATCGGCCGGAATTACTCTTGCCTCAGGAGATCCGGCGGGAATTTATAAATCCATTATGCTTTCCCGGAAAACATTATCCAACATCAAGCAAAATCTTTTTTGGGCTTATGCTTATAACATAATTTTGATTCCGGTGGCTGCCGGAGTTCTGTTTCCGGTGTTTGGAATCCTGCTCAATCCTATTCTGGCCGGCGGAGCGATGGCATTTTCTTCGCTTTCGGTTGTCCTTAACTCTTTGCGGTTAAAAAGAGTACAATTATAGGGTCGAATTATTAGTAACTATCAATTATAAAAATTATGAAAAAATTATTTATTATCAGTGGATTGGTTATGTTGGCCTTGCCGATGCTTGTTTCGGCTCAAATGATGGGTAATTGGGGTTATGTCGGAACCACCGCCACCTCAACCGACTACGGCGCTATCGGTGATCAGTGGATGCAAAGTATGATGGGCCCAAATTACGAACAATATGTCCAAAATATGCGCCAGATAGGAGGCGACTCCTTCTTCAACCAAATGAGGGATGTAATGGGCAGAGCTTGGTCCAAGGATCAGGGAAATTGGGAAATGCCGATGATGGGCTATTACGGGTATGGAACAAGCACCAGTTGGAACAAGGGAGATTTCGGAAATTGGTTTATAAGTGCCCAAAATCCGATGTGGAGGGACGGGCACCTGTCCGGCTGGATTTGGTTCTTCGGAATAATTGCGGCAATCTTCGGAATATTTTGTCTGGCGATTCCTATTGCTATCCTGGTTCTGATTGTCGTCTTTACCGTCAAGCTGATAAAGTCTTTGAAGCACGAGAAAGGCAAAAAGGAATAAACATAATCGACAAAAAGTAATCGAAAAGGAATTGAAAAAGAGACAACAAACCCGCGCAAATGCGCGGGTTTGTCTGAAACGGGCTTGTCTGAAAAAGGCAGAAAAATGTTTGTCCAGGTTATTTCACGATCGTGAAATAACCTGGACAAAAGACTTCTATAAATAAATCTAACTACAATACGTTTTTGATAGTCCCGGATTTATTAATCGAGAGAATTTCAACATATGATATTAAATTTTGTTCGCTCAAATCACTAAGAAAAACCTTCGGTAATCTAACGGATCCAATCCAGACACTTTTTTGGATCATATGAAATCCTAAATGATTCAACGATCTTCTGAGCCAATCCCTCTTTTTCCTCTCTTTTTCCGGAATATCAAATACAAAAATAATTGGCTCTTTACTGACTTCTTTCGTGTAAGAAGTGCTTGGTTTTTTGATGTCGCCGTTATTTACTTTTTCTTTTCCAGTCCGTGTTAATGTGATCAATTTTTTTCTACCTAACCCGTTCTTTTCGATAAGACCATCTTTTTTCATATCAGCTACCAGCTCATAAAGGCATTTTTTTGAAGCCCTGGTTTTTTCTTGTTCTTGTTTTAATTTAAAATTTTTACTGCTGATTTTATCTCTGGTAATTTCCAAATTTCTCATCGATGCTCCATACCCAGCACAAATAAAAGCTGTAGCAAAATCCATTGTCTCTCCTGCTGCTTCCGAAAGAGCCTCGAGTAGCAGATATTTATGGTTTCTTTTTCTCTTCATTTTTATCCAAGTGATTAATTTTTAATGATAATTTATCGACTTTTAGTATCTTAATTAATTTCTAGTCATGTCCAGGTTATTTCACGATCGTGAAATAACCTGGACATAGATAAGTCAGCTTTTTAATCACTGACTGGCGCCAAATATTCGGAAATACATATTTAGCTCTACCGGGGACCATAAAGAAGGCGGATATTCGGCCGTAGAATAGACAAAATATGCCCGTCCTTGTGAATATTTGTCCGATCCCACCGTTGAAAAAGCAATTCCTTGTGAGGGATGACTTAGGGAGCCTCCAATTGTTTCTAATTTTATAAAATAAGTTCCCGGTTGCAGATTTACTGGAGACGGAATTTTGACGGTTGTATAGTTTTTGTTTGGAAACGTCAGCGCCGGAAGATTTGTGACGTTTGTTGAAAATATCTCCTGAAGTCCAACATTGGGATCACTTGAGTCGTCCATGGAATTGATGGATATTTTTGCGTCAAAGTTTGATGGCGGGATATTCATATCGCTTGGCGCAGCGAAGTTGTGAAGCTCTATCTGAATTTCGCTTATTTTAGTTGGAGATTGCAGGGTGAATACTTGGCCTGCCATATAAGGATTTGCCGATCCCTGAATGGTGGCAAAATTTGTTGTGTTACAGTAGTTGCAAGTCTCATCTTGAATTCCGGTAATAAAACTAGGAATAATAATTTCTACGGTTGAAGTTGAAGACGTCGATGTGAGTCCCAGCTCGTCTTTAGCACGCAGATAAAAAGTGTAATTGCCGGATTCCAGCAAGGGGATTTGCGGTCCGATCTGAGTTGTTGTCACCCCTCCTTGTCCATCGGATGTTTGAGCGAGTTCTCTTTTAATTTCTATCCACCCGCTGTCATCTAGCGAGGTATTATTTTTTGAAATATTGTATTCGTACATTAGAGACTTATCGATGCTGTCGGCATCGGTCGTGTCATCCCATTTAAGCAGAGCATAGGAATTGTTTGTCGAATCCTGTTCGTGAAGTTCGGCAGTAAAATTTTGGATTTGAATCGGAGATGAGTGTGTAGGAGTAATATCGCTAAAATAATATTTTGTTTTATCGACCGCCGCTATCCGGTAAATATCGGTTCCTCCACTCCACAAATTGGAATGTTCAAACGTATAGAATGCTATCGTGAAATAATCCGATGAGACTAAAGAGCTCTCCGGAGAAATTTTTAGGGAAAATATTTTATCCTCCAGATACTCTTGCGGTAGCGCTTCGGTCATCATTCCTCCCTGGGGACAAGGATTTTGTGTTAATGCCAAAAAATCACGGCTTCCGGAAATTCCGGAACAATGGCGATAGTCGGCTTGAATCAGTCCGTCTCTAGATTCTCCTGAAGGATAGCCTCCCGCAAGGCTGGGTTCTTTTGGGGCATCTTTGTTTATAAAAAATACGAGGATATCTCCGTTTGCATTCGGATTGGAAATCAGTGGTAGCTGATCATAACTTCCTTCCAATACGTAATCGTTTGAACTTTGGGGATTTTTGAATATACTCAGTGATTTTATGTAACTAGGGACTGTTATTGAGCTGGTGGCTGTCAGCGATTCCAATCCTTCTTTGTCGGCAGCTGTCAGTGCAATAGCATAATCTCTCCCGACTTCATCAATTAAAGTTTCATTTGTGAGCGCGGTAGTTGTTGCTAATACAGTATCGGTATCGGAATCAATTATTTTGTAGGTGAATGGTCCAAAGGCGCCATTTTCGGCTGGAGCCTGCCATGAGGCTGAAATATTAGTTGATCCAGGAGCATATGAAATAGAAAGGTTTTGAGCCGGATTTGGAGCTGTTCTGGGTTCAGCAAGGTTGGATAGTCCTTGTCTGCGGGGATTTAAACGTAATTCAAAGTCGTATTCGTTATCATTTGTGTCGCAGGCATTTCCCAGAAACTCTCCTTTATTTTGAGAAGAGGTGCAGTAGTCATTACTTAATGCCTTACGCTCGATGCTTTGGTTATTTTCCGGTTTTATAGCTTTAGTAATTCCGGGCATTTCCGTGTTTCCATATGCAACTAAATCGACTATTTCATTCTGATTCAGCGATTCTATTGTTCCGGAAGAATTTGAAAGCAAAATTATACCACCGGAGGATTCTCCGGATAGAGAAAATGAATAATTTACATCTGAATTTTGAGAGAAAATTCCAGCTTTATTTGCAAAAAGAGCAAAACCAAAAGGAGCGACGGTTAATGGAGCATCAATTATTTTTTTATAAACATTCTTTGTTGTTGTAGCTTTGCCGCTAATATACTGGATCGAATAATCCGAAAGCGAAATGGGATTTAGTGTTGGGTTATAAATTTCAACAAATTCATCATCCGGACCTTCGCCATCAACCTGAATTTCGCTTATTAATAAATGTGATGGGGCATGTGAAAAGCGGTCGGTTGAGGCATCAATTAAATTTTCTTTTCCGGGAGTGGGCAGTGACTCTTCCCAGTTATCGGAAAATTTCTGAAGCGATTTTCCGTTACCATCGGCGCCGCCGGAAGGCGAGTATGAAATTTCGTCAATTTTCAGATCCCCGTTTTTTAAAGAAATTACCTCACCTTCATTATTTAATGAGAATGAACTATCAAATAGATTTCCCGAAAAAAAAGGATAATCAATTTTAAACTGATCTCCATCATCGGCAATTATGGCAAATTCTCCGGGTTGCAACACAAAATTTCCCGAGATTAAATTTAGTCTATGAGCGGTGTCATTCTCAAAAAGTCTCCATTCGGAAATATCTACAGATGTTGATGCGGTGTTTAGGATTTCTATCCATTCTCGGTTTGTGTCGGTACCTTCCGGGTTATACATTATTTCATTGATTGCAACGGGAAAGAATTGTGGAGTGGTATCAGACGAAGAGGCGGTAGATAACGCCGCAGAATTAGTTTGGGACGTGTATCCACCGCCACTCCCGGTCCAAGTGATTCCTGATGGAATTGAATTCTCTTGTTTTGGTGTTCCACCAGCTCCAAGCGATGAGTGCCAGCCAAAGCCTTGTCGGTCCCTTTCCATCGTCTTTTTCGTAGCATTATCTCCAGCTGGCCATGAGGATGATGCCAAAACTTCATCGACAAGGATACATCCTGGAGAAAATAATCTGAGCCCCTCATTTGAGTTTCCTAGCGATCCCGAATAAATAATATCAGCCGTGACTCCGGGAACGGACTCATTGTTGCTTCTCTCAAGCAAATAAAATGCCGAAGGCCCAATTGATGTGGAGCTTCCGCTGCTTAAATTTATTTCTATCTGATTATCTCTGCCGATAAGCCAGTATCCGGAAAGATTCACTTCCGAGCTTGAGGTATTTTTGAGCTCAATCCACTCGTCACTGGCGCTATTTGCCGAACCCATCCAAGCAACTTCGTTTATCTGAATTCCGGAATGGGATGGGGGCTGAGTTGTTGAATACAAACATGCCACGGGTTTAGCGGGATCAGTTGTTTTGGGCGGCTCACTTTGAGTGCTGGTTGATGTTTTGTTGCTTTTATTGGTGGACGAGGCGGCACAGGATTCTCCCCAAATACCAGCTTTTGCATTCTTGGCCTCTTCTTGGAGCTCGGCAAACTCGTCTTCTCTTGGATGGGCATTTTTGAAATTATAGGCATAAGCGAACCCTTCTTTTATAAGGACGGCATTGGCGTCTATATTCTGGACCCAAACATAGGCCAGAGTTCGGTCATATTTATCGGTTTTTTGCGGACCAGATTCCAGCCGGACTTCTTTACTGAGCACTAATTGTTTGTTTCTCTCCCGGGCCTCTTTTGCCAGGCAATCGCTTTTGCTTTCGGTATCGGAAAGTTCCGGAGCGTCAATTCCGATATAGCGCACAACGGTTCCGTTTTCCAAAACTATCGTATCGCCGTCAATCACTCTGGTTACTTTGTATGTTTTTTCGGTTTTATTTCCGCTGATATTATTTTGGCCGTTTGGTTGTGGATTCTCCGACGTGATCGCACTGTTTCCCTGATTTGTGTTTTGGTCGGCGTTTGAGGTATCGGCCGGGTTGTTAACATTGACTTCTGCTATCGGCTCAAATTGTCCGGATCCAAAAACTCCTAATACAAAATTTTTCGCCGCATTGTATCCGTTTTGAACTGTTTGGGTAACTTGTCCCAAAAAAGAAGGTTTTTCTTTTTGTGTAAATTCGGGATTATTTTTATTTTTTTCAACGTCTTGAAAAAAGAGATTTATTACTCCGGCGCTGTATTCAACTGCTTTTGGAGAAAGGAGTCTCCAGTAGTCATACTCTATCTTTCCATCATCAATAATGACATCGTTATTATTTGTTACTACCAAATTATTATTGAGAGATTTTTTTAATACCAATAGATATTCATTGCCTAAATTATCTTTTTTCAAACCATAGTATTCCATCTGACCATTAATATTTACGGGATTATACTCTTCTGAGCTAGGCGAAGAATAGCCGCTTTGTATTCCTATAGTGTCTTTGCTGTAGAAATTATTATTGGAATAATTTGCCAGTTGAACAAAATATGAATTTAAATCGGAAAGAGAAACAAGGGGGTTTTTGGATACAGATTGAGACAGATCGTTATCGGGGTTGGAAAGGGTATATTGAGCCGAATAATTTTCATAAGGACTATCTCCCGGATGGGGGTCGTTTCGGGTATGGTCCGGGACTGAAACATCCTGAACTAAATGCAAAATGTGGCCCAGGGTAAACATTGCCATCTCCTTATCGCCCTGGATCCAATAACGGAGAGCTTCGTTCCAGGTAAAATCAGCTGTCGGAAAGAATTTTTCTATCTTTCCCGATTGAATTGAAGAAAGTATTGTCGCGATTATAGGAGAATATTTTATATTATTTTGGTTTGTCCCATCCTGCGCCCAAAGCTTTGATTCCTGCCAGTTACCAAGTTTATATAGAGGGTCAATTGCATTATCCTGGCTAAGTCCCCGTTCATAAACGGGGTCATAAAAATGGTTCATCCACCGGGGAGGGTCGTCCTCTCTCCTTGTTCCATCCAAAACAAATGAATTTAAAGCCGAATCTATTTTATTTTGGGGATAATTTTTGTCATAAAGTCGGATTGCTGTATCGGTCAAAAACTCGTGAGTTCCGGTATCATATCCCAAGCTTATTTTCGGCCAGGCAAGAAAAAGCCCCAGTGCGATTACCGGGGCCAAAAATATTACAAACTTTCTATTTTCCATACGTTTGAGTATTTATTGAGTTTTAATGTCATTGAATAGTCTACAAATCCTTGTTGGGTCAAGACTACAAATTCTTTTAACCCGCCATCTCCGGTGTCACGCTGTGATGGTTTTAAATTATTTATTACATCAAGCACTTTTTGTATCTGGTTGTTGTCAAAAAGTTTCTGCAGATTTTGTTTTATCAACGGATTCTTTTCTCCGTCTTCGTCCAGCAAAAAATAATTACTGGCCAATTCAACGTCCTTTTTTATAAGAGCCTCTTTGAACATAGATATGGTCTCTTCCGGAGTTTGGCCGCCATAAGCATCAGCAGTCATCGCCGCTTCGTACTTGCTCTGCTGGTCGAGGTATTTTTGATAGTTTGCAGCCGCCCTGCGGGCAAATTGAGCCGATGGGCTTAGATAATTATTCCAAACCAGATATCCACCTCCGATCAAAATCATAATCCCGACAAAAATAAGGGTAAATTTAAATAAGCGTTTTTTATTCATCTTTGGCGGAAGAGAGTCGGGGGAGTTGTCCTCGGAATCGTCTTTAATTTTATAGCCTGAGATATCGTCCATGTGCAAAATGAATATTAATAATAAAACCACCGTCGGACGGGACGGTGGGTGGTTAAAAAGTCTGTGTGATAGATATTTCGGATGAAATTACGGCACAACTTATTTTTGTTATAAGTGAGGTCATTTTCTGAGATTTATCTGATTAATTTAATTATAACAATCATGGCATTGGATTTCTTTTGATTTGTGTGGATAAGTACTTTGTCCAGGTTATTTCACGATCGTGAAATAACCTGGACAAAAGGAAAAAGGGAATATCAAAAAAGAAAAGATTGACACGGCGGCAATCAATGATTTAGATTTAGACCAACATGTTCAGCCAGGAATTTTTCGTTCAAAGATCGTTTGAGGTCGTGTGGGCCGTATTTCGCGTTGCTGAACACGCCACCCGCCTCAAAATAAAACAGGTCCTGGAGGACAAGGCTGTGGATTACCTGGCTTCCAAAGATTTGGCGTCTTTAGACGGGCTTGAGGAAATGGTTCGGCTTGGCGCTCAGGTAAAAGACATCAATAAGGTCAACTCCTCGGTTATCCTTCGGGAAATAGGGAATTTGCGTTCGGCGATATTGGAACTCAATGACTGCAAGATGCGGATGATTGAATCGGCAAAAAATCCCGAAACCGCTCCAAATATAGAGGAGTCATTTTCCCGTCCGCCGATGAGGATTTCGGAGATAATCAGATCAATAAGCGATTCCCTAAACAAATCACAGCCGGCAGATGGTTCGGCTCCTCTAAACCAAGAAGCCAAAGACGTTCCGGAGGTTAACAAGCAAGTCCGGCAAGAGTCCGGCAAGGACAAGCCTCAACAATTTTCAAAAACAAACCCCACTCCAATAGCTGAGGTTCAATCGGCAGCTGTTTTTGAGAAAAAAGAGATATTTTATGCTCCGGCTCCCAGCCAAAATCAAAGTCCGGCAAGGGATGCTAAATCCAAAGAAATAGTCCGGCAAGAAAGTCCGGCAAGTGCTCAACTGAATGAAAATAAGAGCCAGTCGGCCGATAGTCAGCCAAAAACACCCGGAAATAACCGATTTGAGGCGTCTATAGGTTTTAAAGAGAGAAATGAGATTTTGGTGAAGATTCTTTCCAAACGGACGCTCTGCCATATAAAAGACGTTATCCAATCCATGCCGGGAATCAGCGAAAGGACCATCCGGTACGACGTCCAAAGGCTTGTTGATAAGGGTATTATAGAGCGGATAGGGACCGGTGGCCCCAATTCCTTCTTTAGGCTTAAAAAGTAATAAAAAGGCTAGCTAGGCCTTTTTTGATGTAACAATCTTGCTTCTACCTCGTTTAATTAATTTGAACTCCCAAAGATAGGTCTTTTTCTTGATCCCGCACCTTTTGCCCGCATTTTTCAAATATTGGGCAGAGGCCCAAGCGGGAAAAAGGTGCGGGATTGACTTATTTTATGGGGAGCGTGTATACTGGAAATATAACTGAATAAGTTCTGTCCCCTGCAATGAAGCGGGGGGTGAGGCGGAACTACTCCTCTTAACTAGTCACTATTTATAGTAGCTAGTGCGAGTTGTGTTTAGAGCGCCTCACTGAAAAGTGAGTTTTTTATTTGATACGGATTCATGCGGATCAAAACGGATGGATACGGATTGAACAAAAAACAATTAGATACGAAAAGCAAAGCAGTCATGATTGGCCTACGGGCCCACGAACAAATGAAAGCACGATAGTCAAAGTTGCACCGGATAAAATGTTTTAAGTTGCCTCACAAACGTTAGAAAGTAATACGAAATTGTACGGATTGAACAAATTAATACGGACTGATACGGATACGGATAAAAAATCCGTATGAATCCGTCTAATCGGTACTAATCCGTACCTAAATTCATAACAAGAGTCGTTCTGATTATTAGCTTGCTGATGCGTCCTCACCGATGAAGCAGCGGGTCGATAATAATAAAAGGATGGCTTTCAGAAACTCAAAAAATTATCTGAATTTTGTCGAAAAATAAAATTGATTACCTATTAATTCTGTAAAATGAGTACTGCATTTAAAAAATTTGCAGTCGTTGCGTTAGCAATCGCTATGGTTGTCGTCGCTTTGCCTTCGGCAAAAGCGCAGACCACTTCTGACTTGCAGGCCCAAATCGCGGCTTTGCTCGCTCAGATCAATGCATTGAAAGCGCAGCTTACTGCAAACAGTGGCACGACCGTCTCATCTTCCTATAACTACACCAAGGACCTCACCCTCGGAAGTAAGGGAGAAGACGTATCTGCCCTTCAGCAAATGTTAATTAACGGAGGATACCTCACTGGTGTTTCCGCTCCGACTGGCTACTTTGGTCCTATGACCAAGACAGCCTTGGCGAAGTGGCAAGCGGCCATGGGAGTTACTCCTTCAGTAGGATATTTCGGTCCTAAAACCCGCGCCTACATCGCTTCAATGGGAGCGCCTGTTAGCGGCGGATCAACCGGTGGTTCAACCGGAGGATCAACTGGTGGTGTTGTTACCCCGGTTGGTGGTGGATTGAGCGTTTCATTGGCATCGGACAACCCGGCTGCTTCAAGCATTCCGGTTAACCCGACGTCACCCGCAGGAGCAGCCGAAGCAGTCCCGATGTTGAGACTTAACTTCACGGCCGGTTCCAGCGATGTAACTGTTTCTTCATTGAATGTAAAGCGTGGTGGATTGGGCTCCGACCAGGATTTGACTAACGTCTATCTTATGGATGGCAGCCATGTTGTTACGACTAACTTGGGAATCAACCAGGGAGTTATTAACTTCAACAGTCCCAGCGGTTTGTTCACGGTTAAAGCCGGAACGACCAAAGAAATCACCTTTGCTATGAGCTTGTCCTCCAACATAACCAGCGGAGGAGGAACTTATCAGTTCTCAGTTAATGCTGCTTCCGATATAAACGCGGGTTCAGCAACTGTGGCCGGTTCGTTCCCGGTTGCCGGAAATATAATGACTTCAGCCGTCGTTTCTAACCTCGGTGGAATCACTCTTACCAACGGCTCAACCGCAAACAACACGTCAGGCTCGGCTTTGACTGTTAATGCCGGAACCCAAAAGTTCTTGGCAGGTCAGTTCACTGTTCAGGCCAACAACCAGGCAGTTCAGCTCCGCTCGCTTGCCTTCACTTTGACGGCCAGCTTGCAGACTTCCGACCTCGGCAACATCTACCTTTACAACGGAGCCAATCAGCTTGGCACTGGTGTAGTTTCGGGTAGCCAAGTGGTATTTGACCTTACGTCAAACCCGCTTCAGTTGAGCTCGGGACAAACTGCTCAGCTTTACTTGTACACTGATGTTAACGGCGGAGTTAACCGCTACTTCCAGTTCTCGGTTCAGCACAACTATGATATCGTTGCGCAGGACTTGATGTTCAACATCGGCATTTTGCCGACGCAGACTGGAAACACGGCTTTCCCGATGAACATGGCTTATGTCAACGTTCAGCAGGGAACTTTGACTTTGACTCGTGACTCAGCGTCACCGGTAAACTACTTGTTGCCCGGAGGTACCAACCAGACGATTGCTAAGATTGACTTTGCCTCAGCTGGAGAAGCTGTCAGAGTCACCAACTTAACATTGGTCCAGACTGGTGCTAACGGATTAGCTGCTAGCCAGATCACCAACCTTAAAGCGGTTGATGACCAGGGAACGCAGATTGGTACTACCTTTGCGACCCTTTCGGCGCTTGGTAACCAGACTGCTTACACCAACCTTAACTACCTGATCCCCGCCAACACGACTCGCGTCGTATCAATCATTGCCGATATCGCTTCAACAGCGACCGGTACTTTGACTGGTGGAGTGACGGCTGTTAGCGGACAAGGATACACCTCATTGGTGGCAATTCCGACATCCGGAACATTGGCTAGCAATGGTAATGCTTTGAGCGCTTCAACTGCGCTTTTGACGGCTGCCTTAAACAGCGGTGTGTCAAATATGAACGTTGTATCAGGACAGCTCGCAGCTAAAGTTGGTTCATTCACTTTGACTGCCGGTGCCGCTTCAGCGGTGCAGGTGTCAAACTTCAGCTTCAACTACGGCAGCAATGCTGCTACCCTCTTCCAGAACGTAACGGTTAAGAACGGCTCAACCGTGATTGGTTCCGTCCAGTCGACTCCGGTCAACAGCGGATCCTTCACAGTCAGCGCCGGCGCACCGATAACGATTCCTGCCGGAGGACAGCTCATTCTTGACGTCTATGCTGATGCCAAGACTGGCTTGTCTGTTACTACGTCAACTGCAGTTAGCTTGTCGAGCGTTTCGGCTCTTGCAACAGCTACCAATCAGTCGATCACTTCGGTGACTGGCCTTGGAAGCCCGCTTGCTTCCCAAACCGCGAGCATTGTTGCTGCAGGTACGCTTTCCTATGCCGGATACAACATGCCAGCTGCTACGCAGGTTGGTATGGGTACCACCGGAATCAAATTGGCGACCTACCAGTTAGTTGGAAACACGTCCGAAGCTGTCAACGTCAACAACGTTTGGCTGAAATCGACGTCTACCTTGACCGGTTTGTTCACCAACTTCAAATTGATGGTTGGTTCAACTCAGTACGGCGGAACGCTTAACCTTACCGGTACAGCCTCTCCGTACTCACTTGAATGGGCCGGAGTTAACATTCCGGTTGCGCTTGGAGGAACTGTCTACGTTGATGTCATCGCTGATGCAAATAGCTACAACAATTTGAGCAGCGTTTATACTTCAACTTCGACCGCTCCGACAGCCACTGTCAATATCAGCCAAGTTGATTACCAGGGTGTTGCTTCATCGCAAACCGCTTCAGTCACATCAACCGATGCTAGCAAGACGTTCACTGCTCTTAGAACGACTTTGAACGGTGCTACCGGTTCCGGTGTTACCTACGGTGGTTCGTACAGCAACTACCTCGTTGGTGCTTACAGCTTTACCGCTGGAAGCGGCAACGGAGCTTCGCTCTCTTCAATCGACCTTGGATTGAGAATCAGCAATGCCAGCACGTCAAACACCACGACCACGATCTCAGTTTGGGATCCGAGCCTCGGTTTGACTGTTAGCTCGGCAGGTGCGACAAGCACTGTTGACGGAGTCACCACAACGCTTGCGTTGACTGGTGAAACGTTGACTCCTGGTCAGACGAAGACCCTTTACGTCTACGCAGACGTGAACAACTTCACGACCAAGCCAGCCAGCGCGACAGCGTCAATCACTGCTCAGGTCAACCTGACCAGCTGGAAATGGGGCGATGGACAAGTCTCCGGACAGGTTCCGTCAGCTTCATACAACTTGCCGACCAACGCGATTCCGGGTTCTACCAACCCTGTCGTGATTGTTCAGTAATGTTGTAATGGCGAAAGCCATAAACAAAAAACTCCCTTCGGGGAGTTTTTTGTTTGTATTATTCTCTCTTTTCTAAAGGGGGCGGGGGGATTTATTCTCCCTTTTCTAAAGGGAGTACTGCTGTAAAGCAGGGAGGGATTTATCAATACAAATCCTCCGGCTCGTTGACTCGCCACCTCCTTTAACAAAGGAGGAATAAAATACTTCTGTCATTCTAATCTCCCTCTGTCATCCTGAACTTGATTCAGGATCCAGAGTCAAAAGATATAATCCTGGATTCTGGATTTAATCCAGAATGACAAGAAAAAGCGCTAGGATGACAAGTAATCGCTATTTGATAGAGACTCTCTTTTGTAATATCATTTGTCCATATGAAAACAGCGATCAAATGGCTTTTGTATTTATTAGCCTTCACGCCTCTTATAGTCGACTCTTCGGTTTATTTTCCGTACATAACCGGAAAAACTATGTTGGTCCGGCTGGCGGTTTCAATTGCTGCCATCCTTTACGCTTCATATCTGTTTTTTTCCGACCAGTTCAGAAAAGAACAATATGCGCGCTTCAAAAAAATAATAAAAAACCCGATAACGATATTTACCCTGTCTTTCTTTGCGATATTTATAATCAGTTCGGTATTTGCTTTAGATACTTTTCGGGCGTTTTTTGGAGACGTTGAGCGGGCCGAGGGCGTATTTGGAATGATGTATTTTTATGTATTTATGATGCTGGGAGCGATCG